>JBFFRY010000001.1:0-133619 GCA_041572755.1 Acidimicrobiia bacterium
GGCGCGGGTGGTCGGTCCGGCGGCGCGGCGCCGATCGCGCTCCTCCTGGAATCGTTCCGCCCGAGCCATCCCCACTCGCTTTCTGGACGCGCGGACCAGCGCTGCGTCGCCATCACGCTAACGGATGCCGATGCCGGGAGTGGCCAAAAGCGCGAAAAACCGCCACGGTTGGCGACGGCGGTGACCCTATTGGGTTGAAGCGGTGAGCCGCCCGGTGGCGTCGACCTGGACCATGACCGGTTCTCCCAGATCGGCCTGCAGCCTGGCGATGATGTCCTGCGCCAGAGCGAGGACCTCGTCGCGGGTCCCCACGACGGTGGGATCCACCACCACCTGGACCTGGCGGCCGGCCTGCATGGCGTAGAGCCGGTCGACACCGGGGAACTCGGCGGCGATCGCATTGAGCTGATCGAGGAGACGGACGTAGCCGTCACCGGCCCCGGGGTTCACCGTCGGGGCCAGGCTCGGCAGCTCCGTCACCACCACCGGGTCGTCGGCCACCTGACTGCCCGGGTTGAGCACGCCGGAGGCCACCACCCCGACCAGGCCGGTGGAGATCAGGGTGGCCGCCCCCGCCAGGCGGGCGGCGGCCTGCCCGAAGCGGATTCGACGGGGGCGCCGGGCGGCCCGGGGGCGGGCCGAGGGGACAGAGGCGAGCGCTTCACGTGCCGCCACAGCTGCGGCGGAGATATGGGTGGGGGTGTTGGCTATCGGTCGGGCGGCTTCGGCCCGCATCCGATCGACCAGGGCGCGCAGCTGCGGCGTCACGTCGCCGGCCTCGGGCTCATCGAGCCCGAGAGCGGCAAGCAGTTCGTCGTATTCGCTCTTGCGTCCCATATCACCTGACCTGTTGCGGAGATGACACGGACGATGGCTCGATCATGCTGTGCGCGCGGGCCCAAACGTGGCCTTCACAGATGATGGAGCCATCGCGCCATGTCATTCCACATCGGTAACCGCCATCGAGGCCCCGAGGGATACGCCGAATCGTGGTCGGGCTCACTACGCTGCGTCCGACCGATCAAGGATCGACACTGTGCGACGGTTCACCATAACGCTGCTGGTCGCCTCCCTCGTGGCGGTCTCCTGCGGCGACGACGACGGGAGCGGCCTGAGCGATGACGAGCAGGGTCTCGCCGACGCCCTGACCGTCTCGATCATGGCCGACAACGACCCCGACAATCCCTTCAGCACCGAGGAGAACGCCCAATGCTTCGCCGAAGGGCTGGTCGGCACGCTCGGTGTGGCTCGGCTCGCCACGCTGGGTCTCGCCGCCGACAGGGAGAGTCAGGAGGCCGCCTTTGCCGAGATGGCGCCCTCGGAGCGTGACACCGTCGTCGAGGTGGCGCTCCAGTGCACCGACGCGCCGGGCTTGATGGTGGCCGAGATGGAGGCGACCGGAATGAGCAGCGACAGCGCCCGGTGCATCGTCGACGCGCTCGGCGAGTCGGACTTCTTCCGGGAGGCCTTCCTCGCCGGGTTGGCGGGTGAAGAGTTCGATCCCGAGGTCAATCCGGAATACACCGCGCTCCTGCTGCAGGCGGCCACCGAGTGCCTCAGCCCCGAGGAACTCGGGCCGTTGTTCGGCGGCGGCTAGCCGACTCGGGTCAGGAGACCCCGGCGTCCCGGAGGGCTCTCCACACCTTCTCCGGCGTGAACGGCGTCTCCGTCAGCCGGACCCCCACCGCGTTGTGGATGGCGTTGGCGATCGTCGGGATCGGCCCGTTGATGCCGATCTCTGCGATCGACTTGGCTCCCATCGGTCCGGTCGGCTCGTACGAATCGACGAGGATCACCCTGATCGGCGGCATGTCGACCGTGCCGGGGATCTTGTATCGGGCCAGGTCGGGGTTGCGCACCCGTCCCGTCGGGGTGAACTCCATCACCTCGGTGAGCGCATAACCGATGCCGTTGGCCACGGCACCCTCCATCTGTCCCTCGGCCATCTTGGGATTGATCGGGGTGCCGCAATCCACGGCCGCCACGTAGTCGAGCACGGTGACCAGCCCGGTCTCGATGTCGACCTCCACCTCGGCGAACGAGGCGAGGAAGGGCGGGGGCGACTCCTCCGGGACCGCCGAGGCCGTGGCTCCGATCTGGAACTGATCCGCCCCATACATCGCCCGATCGCAGATCGCGGCCAGGGTCACGCTGTCGCCGTCCGGTCCCGTCACCCGCTCATCCCCGATCTCCAGACCCTCCACGCCGGTCCGCAGCATGGCGGCGGCCACGTCGAGGATCTGCTCCTTCACCGCCAGGGCGGCCCGTTCGACGGCGGTGCCGGACACGTAGGTGGTCGAGGAGGCATAGGCGCCCACATCGAAAGGTGTCATGTCGGTATCTGAGGAGTACACGATGATCTTGTCGAGAGGCACCCCGAGAACCTCGGCGGCGATCTGACCGAGGATCGTGTCCGAGCCGGTCCCGATGTCGGTGGCTCCAACGAGCAGGTTGAAGGACCCGTCCTCGTTCATCTTTATGGTCGCCGCCGCCATGTCGATCAGGGGGATACCCGATCCCTGCATGTGGATCGACAGCCCCACCCCGCGTCGCTTGGGGCCGTCGCCCGGCCCGGCGGCCCGCTTGGCCTCCCAGTCGATGCGTTCGGCTCCCAGGGTCAGGCACTCGGCGAGGCCGCACGACTTGACCGTCTGCTCGACGCCCTTGCGGCCTTCCCCGAGCTCCTCGAAGATCGGCGAGCCCTCGCCCTCGCGGATGTGATTGCGGCGACGCAGCTCGATCGGGTCGAGTCCGATCTCCTCGGCGAGACGATCCATAGCGGTCTCGAGGGGGAAATAGCCCTGGGTTGCTCCGTAACCCCGGTAGGCGCCGCCGACCGGCATGTTGGTGTAGACCGCCTTGCCGACGAAGCGCACGTTGGGTGCCTTGTTGTAGAGGGGCAAAGTCTTCGACCCGGTGTTGGAGAGGACGGTGAGGCTGTGAGTCCCGTAGGCCCCTGTGTTGGAGAGGGCCTCCATCTCGATTGCCCTGAGGACGCCGTCGGCGCCGGCTCCGAGCTTCACCCTCACCCTCATCGGGTGCCGGGTGCGGGATGAGACGAACTCCTGCTGCCGGCTGTAGGCGAAGCTGGCAGGACGACCGGTGCGCAGCGTCACGAGGCCGCAGATCTCCTCCAACAGGATCTCCTGCTTCACCCCGAAGCCGCCCCCGACCCGCGGCTTGATGACCCGGACCCGGCTGATGGGCAGATCCAGGACCCGGGCCACGATCCGGCGGGCGTGGAAGGGCACCTGGGTGCTCGAGTAGATGACCAGCCGGCCGTGGTCGTCCAGCCACGACTGCACCACGTGGGGTTCGACGGGGGCGTGTTGAGCGTATTGGGTCTCGCAGGTCGTCTCGATGACCACCTCCGAGTCGGCAAATCCGGCCTCGACGTCGCCGACGGCGATGTCGACGGCGCCGGCGATATTGCGGGCGGCGTCCCAGATCCCGGTGGCATCGTCCTCGTCGTGGATCACCGGTGCGTCGGAGGCGAGCGCGTCGTCGATGGAGAGCACCGGCGGGAGCAGCTCGTAGTCGACTTCGATGAGTCCCAGTGCCTGCTCGGCGATGACCTGCGACTCGGCGGCAACGGCGGCCACCCGGTCGCCCACGAAGCGGACCTTGGTGTCGAACATCCGCGAGTCGTATGGGCTCGGCTCGGGGTGGCCTTGGCCTGCGGTGGTATAGCGGGTGGCCGGGGTGTTGGCATGAGTCAACACGACCGCCACCCCCTCGAGGGTCTCGGCCTTGGTGACGTCGATCCCCTTGATCACCGCATGCGCATGAGGCGAGGTGAGCAACGCCACGAAGAGCGTGGCCGGCAGATCGAGGTCGCCGGCAAAGACCGGCTTCCCGGTCACGAGGGCCACTCCGTCGACCTTGCGCTCGCTGAGACCGACGACGTCGAACTTCTCAGCCATCGGTGCCCTCCTTCAACATCGTCACCGCTTCCCGGATGGCCTCCAGGGGCTTGGTGTATCCGGTGCACCGGCAGAAGTTCCCGGCCAGCGTCTCGGCGATCTCACGATCCGAGGGATCCGGGTTGTGGGTCAGCAGATCTGCGGCCGTGAGGATGATCCCCGGCGTGCAGAACCCGCATTGCACGGCCCCGGTGTCCAGTGAGGCCGTTTGCAGGGCATGGAGCGCTCCATCGGTTGCGAAGCCCTCCAAGGTCGTCAGGGCGGTGCCCTCGACCCGGGACGCAAAGACCAGGCAGGCGTTGACCGCTCGCCCGTCCACGAGGACCGCGCACGAGCCGCAATCCCCGTGATCGCACCCGTTCTTGACGCTCTTGTAGCCGAGGGCCCGCAACACGTCCATCAGGCTCTCGCCGGGGCCGACGTCGGCGTCGTGCTCGGTGCCGTTCACGGTAAGCCGCACCCTCATGAGGCACCCCCCAACCGTTCGATGGCCCCTTCCAGGGCACGCCGCACCCCGACCCCGACCAGCTGGCGCCGATAACCGGCGCTCGCCCGCCCATCGTCGCCGGTCTCGACCACATCGCGGGCCGCTGCTGCTGCTGCCTCGACGGTGGCGGTGGTGGGCGGCTTGCCGGTCAGCACCTCGGCGGCGGCCGGGACCAGGGCCCCCACCCGGGGGGTCTCACCCACAGCGATCCGAGCCCAGGTGATCTCGCCGTCGGTGACGGCCAAGGCGCAGGCTGCGTTGAGTATGGCGATGTCGTAGAAGACCCGCGAGAACTTCACGAAGGCTCCCACGGCACCCGCCGGAGCGGAGGGGACCCCGACCTCGGTGATGAGCATCCGGTTGCGGTGGGCCCCCTCGGCCAGGAAATCGCCGAGCAGGGCGTCGTGATACGAGCCGTCGAACCATCGGATCGTGGCGTCGGCGACCAGGAGGGCCGGGACGACATCCGACAGCCTCCCCCGGGCGAGATGCCCTCCGATCGTGGCGAGGTTGCGGAGCAGCGGTGAACCCACGTGCACCATCATCTCGGGGAGCAAGCCGCCGAGGTGCTCCGCCAGGCCGGGGTGCTCCATGATCTCGGTCAGGGTGACCATGGCACCGATCTGAAAGCCGCCGTTGGATTCCGCGATGGCGTCGAGGGAGAGGCCGCCGAGATCGACCAAGGTGGTGACTTCCGGCGGTGCGTGGAGCATCAGGTCGGTGCCGCCCCCGAGGGGTCGGGAACGCGGGCCCAGGGCGGCGTGGGCCTCCTCGATGCTCACCGGCCGCACATGCTGTTCAATGGTGTGAACCGACAACGGCAACCTCCTTCGGTTCCACTCTAAGCCCCGGCCCCGCGACCCGGTCCGCGACCCCTCACCGCACTATTACTGTGTCGCCTTGGTCCGCGTGCGAAGGGTTCGCCGTCGGCCCGAGGAGGACATCGATGAGGAGTTTTGCAGGGAGGGACATCCTCTCTCTCAAAGGATTTGAGCGGGCCGAGTTCGAGCACGTGTTCGAGATCGCCCGCCGGATGGAGCCGATTGCCCGTGAGCGGCGCAACACGGACCTGCTGGCCCAAAAGACGCTGGTGACCGCGTTCTATCAGCCGTCGACGCGGACCCGCCTGGCCCACGAGGCCGCCATGCACCGCCTGGGCGGGCACGTCACCGGGTTCGCCGATCCCAAGATGACCAGGGCGGGGGACTTCTATCAGGAGTCCATCAAAGACACCGTTCACATGCTGGAGTACTACGGCGATGCCATCGTGATGCGCCACTTCCAGCAGGGGGCCCCGGCGGAGGCGGCCCGGTGGTCGAGCGTGCCGGTGATCAACGCCGGCGATGGGTGGGGGGAGCATCCCACCCAGGTGCTCACCGACCTGTTCACCATCGACCAGGAGCTGGGTTCGGTGGACGGCAAGACGCTCCTCTGCATCGGGGACATGCGGATGCGCACGATGCACTCGATCGGCTACGCCCTCAGCCAGTTCGATGCCGAGGCGATCTTCGTCTCGCCACCCGACATGTCGCCGACCGACGAGTTCAAGGCCGAACTCGACGAGCTGAACGTGCGGTATCGCCAGGCCGACCACGTGGCCGACGCGATCGCCGACGCCGACGTGATCTACATGGAGCCGGTGGTCCAGGCCGACTACACCGCCAGCCGCGAGGAACGGGGCGACGATTCGGTCGGGCTGACCCCCGACAACTACAAGGTCACCCGCCAGCTCATGGCGGAGAAGGCCAAGTCGAGTTCCATCATCCTCCACTCGCTGCCCCGCATGGACGAGCTGCCCCCCGACGTCGATGCCACCCGCCACGCCCGGTACTGGGAAGAGGCGTTCAACGGCGTGGTGATGCGGATGGCCCTGCTGGCGCTCGTGCTCGGTGCAGTGGAGTAGGGAGGGAACCATGCAGACCGGACTTCGCGGACGCGACATGATCACCACCCAGGAGTGGTCTCGTTCCGAGATCGACACCGTGCTCGAGGTGGCGATGGACCTGAAGCGCCGACGGGCGCTCGGGGAGAAGCACGCCCTCCTCGACGACAAGGTGCTGGCGATGCTGTTCTTCTTCTCCAGCACCCGCACCCGAGCCTCCTTCGAGGCGGGGATGGCCCAGCTGGGGGGCCACGCTCAGTTCATCGAGAGCAAGTCGACTCAGATCGCCCACGGCGACACCGCCAAGGAGATCGGCGAGATCCTGGGTCGCTACAACGACGGCATTGCGATCAGGCAGGTGGACTGGGGGGTCGGCAACGACTACATCCGGGCGGTTGCCGAGGCCTCCCGGGTCCCGGTGTTGAACATGCAATGCGACCTGTACCACCCGTTTCAGATCCTGGCCGACCTGCTCACCATCATCGAGCACAAGGGCGACCCGAGGGGCCTCACCATCAACGTGTCGTATGCCTATGCGGCGTCGTATCAGAAGCCGCTGAGCGTGCCGCAGAGCCTCATCCTCTTGATGACCCGCTACGGCATGAACGTGCGACTGACCCGGCCTCCGGAGTTCAAGCTCGTGCCCGACGTGGTTGCGGCGGCCGAGGACAACGCCCGGCAATCAGGTGGGTCGTTTGAGATCCTCGAGGACTTCGACGACGGGATGCGGGGAGCCGACATCGTGTACGCCAAGTCGTGGGGCTCGATGCTGACGACCGACGACCTCGACGAGTCGGCGGAGATCAGCCAGAAGTACCAGGACTGGATCACCGATGAGCGGCGCATGGCGCTCGCCGATCCGGCGGCCGTCTACATGCACCCGCTCCCGGCGGACCGCAATATCGAGGTCACCGATGCCGTCATCGACGGGCAGCACAGCATCGTGTACGACGAGGCCGAGAACCGCCTGCATGTGCAGAAGGCGGTCATGGCCCTCACGATGTGATCGAAAGGAACGACATGGCACATCGCGCTGTCATCGCCATCGGCGGCAACTCACTCATTCCCGACGCCGAGCACGTCACCGTGCAAGATCAGTATCGGGCGGCCGGGGAGACCGACGATCACATCGCCCAGTTGGTTCGGGCCGGTTGGGACGTGGTGATCACCCACGGCAACGGGCCCCAGGTGGGGTTCATCCTGCGCCGCTCCGAACTCGCCTCCCATGAGCTTCACGAGGTGCCGCTCCACGTGTGCGGCGCCGACAGCCAGGGAGCGATCGGTTTTGCGCTGCAGCAGAACCTGAACAACGACTTCCGGCAGCTGGGAATCGACCGGCACGTGGTGACCGTGGTGACTCAAGTCGAGGTGGGTCTCGACGATCCGGCTTTCGAGAACCCCACCAAGCCGATCGGATCATTCATGGACGCCGACGAGGCGGCCCGGCGGCGGGAGGCCGACGGCTGGGCGGTCGTAGAGGACGCCGGGCGGGGGTGGCGGCGAGTGGTGGCCTCCCCCCAGCCGATCAGGATCATCGAGGAAGAGGCGATCCGCTCGCTGCTCGACGGCGGAGTGGTGGTCATTGCCGTCGGCGGAGGCGGGATCCCGGTGGCACGAGACGAGGCCGGCGATCTCTTCGGTGTCGATGCGGTGATCGACAAGGACCATGCCTCGGCGCTGCTCGCCAATACCCTCGGAGCCGACCTCCTCCTCATCAGCACTGCGGTGCCGCAGGTGGCGCTCAACTGGGGCACTCCGGAGCAGGAGTGGGTCGACCGCCTCACCCTCGCCGAGGCCAAGAGTCTGCTCGCCGAGGGACGCCACTTCGCCAAGGGCTCGATGGCTCCCAAGATCCAGGCGGCGGTCGACTACCTCGAGCGAGGCGGTAAGGAGGTCGTGATCACCAATCCGGCAAACCTGGAGTGGGCCGCCGAGGGAGGGGCGGGGACCAGGATCGTGCCGTGACCGGCCCCGTGCTTCATCTCGAGTGCCTCGTGTGCGGGGAGCGATACGACCCGTCCGAGATCGACTACGTGTGTCCCCATCACGGCACCGAGGGCATCGTCGACGTCGCGTACGACTATGAAGCCATCGGGGCGGGGTTCACGCCGGAGGACGCCGCCGGGTCGCCGGAACGCGGCATGTGGCGTTTCCGGAGCCTCCTGCCGGTCGAGGCCGCCACGCCGGTGCCTCCCATCCAGGTCGGCGACACCCCGATGCACGAGGCGTCCCGGCTGGCAGATGCCTGCGGCATCGGCCGGGTTTGGGTCAAGGACGAAGGCCGCCAACCGACGGCCTCGCTCAAGGACCGGGCCAGCGCCATGGCCGTTGCCAAGGCCCACGAGCGGGGGGCGGAGATCCTCACGACGGCAAGCACCGGGAATGCCGCCGCGGCGCTGAGCGGCATCTGTGCCAGCGTCGGCAAACCGAACTTCATCTTCGTGCCCGCCTCGGCGCCGCCGGCCAAGGTGGCCCAGCTGCTCGCCTACGGATCGACGGTGATCTTGGTCGAGGACACCTACGACAGGGCCTTCGAGCTGTGTATGCATGCCGCCGAGACCCGCGGCTGGTACAACCGCAACACGGGCTTCAATCCCTACATGAGCGAAGGCAAGAAGACCGTCTCCTACGAGATCTGCGAGTCGCTGGGGTGGGCGGCCCCCGATGCGGTGTTCGTGAGCGTGGGGGACGGCTGCATCATCGGCGGCGTCCACAAGGGGTTTCGAGACCTCCTCGCCCTGGGTTGGATCGATCGCATGCCCCGCCTCTTCGGGGTGCAGGCCGCCGGGAGCAACTTCCTCGCCGAGGCCTGGGAGCGGGATGAAGACGTGCTGACCAAGCCACCCATCGAGGCCGACACGGTCGCCGACAGCATCAGCGCCGGCTTGCCGCGCGACCGGCTCAAGGCGATGCGGGCGGTGACCGACACCGGCGGGGCCTTCGTCACCGTCACCGATCCTGAGATACTCGCCGCCATCCCCCGCCAGGCCCGGGGGAGCGGAGTGTTCGGGGAACCTGCCGGAGCCGCGGCGTTGGCCGGCCTGATCAAGGCATCGTCGGACGGGCTGGTGGGTCGCAGCGACAACGTGGTGCTCATCAACACGGGCAGCGGATTGAAGGACGTGGCCGCCGCACGATCGGCGGCCGAGGACGCGGGCAGCCGTCCCATCAGTGTGGAGGCCTCGGTCGAGGCTTTGGAGCGTGCCCTCGCAGATCTGGAGGGAACGACATGATCGATCTGACCGTCAACTCGGAGGTGCTCGAGCGCACCGCGGCTCATGCTCGGGAGCGGGGGATCACCATCCCCACGTTCGCCCAGATGAAAGACCCATCGCTCATCTCCGGCGACGTCGTCGAGCGGCTCTCCGCCGTGGGCCTGTGGGACGTGGACCCCATCAACCTCTATCGCATCACCTGGCACAACGAGCCGGTCGCCGACGGTGGAGGGTTCGGCGGAGTGAACTGGATCGAGTTCCCACCAGAGGTCACCGGCGTTGACGCCCGCATCGTGGCATTGGTGGGGAAGTGGTTCCCCACGGGGGCCCACAAGGTGGGCGCGGCCTTCGGGTGCCTCGTGCCCCGCCTGGTGACCGGCCAGTTCGACCCGACCCTGCAGAAGGCCGTGTGGCCGTCCACCGGCAACTACTGCCGGGGCGGGGCCTACGACTCGGCGATCCTGGGTTGCGAGTCGGTGGCGATCCTCCCCGAGGGCATGAGCCGGGAGCGCTTCGAGTGGCTGGCCGGCGTCGCCGGCGAAGTGATCAAGACCCCCGGGTCGGAGAGCAACGTCAAGGAGATCTTCGACAAGTGCTGGGAGCTGCGTCGCTCCGGCGAGGACGTCGTGATCTTCAATCAGTTCGACGAGTTCGGGAACTACCTGTGGCATTACACAGTCACCGGGCCCGCCATGGAGGAGGCGGCGGCGGCCGCCGGCGGCGAGGCCCGGATCGCCGGGGTCGTGGCGACCACGGGTTCGGCGGGAACGATCGCCTCGGGCGACTACATCAAGCAGCGCTTCGGAGCCAGGATCGCTGCCAGCGAGGCCCTCCAGTGCCCGACCTTGCTCATGAACGGCTTCGGTTCGCACCGGATCGAAGGGATCGGGGACAAGCACGTGCCGTGGATCCACAACGTGCGCAACACCGATCTGATCACGGCGATCGATGATGACGCCACGATGGGAGTGTTGAGGTTGTTCAACGAGCCGGCGGGCCGGGAGTACTTGGAGTCGGTCGGGGTTCCCGGCGGCTTCCTGGAGCAGCTTCCCCTGCTCGGCATCAGCGGGATCGCCAACCTGCTGTCATCGATCAAGTTCGCCAAATGGTACGAACTCGGTGGCGACGACATGGTGCTCACCGTGCTCACCGACTCGATGGAGCTCTACGGGAGCCGGGTCGCCGAACTGAGCGAAGAGGAGGGACCGTTCGGGGTTGCCGAGGCCGCCGGGGCCTACCACCGCCACCTGCTGGGCACCACGGTCGATTGGGTGGCGGAGCTGGGCCACTACGACCGCAAGCGGGTCCACAACCTCAAGTACTACACCTGGGTCGAACAGCAGGGCAAGACCTTTGAGGAGATCCAGGCCCAGTGGTACGACCCCGGCTACTGGGCGGCGATCCAGGGGGCCGCTCCGGCGATCGACCGGCTCATCGAGGAGTTCAACGCTGCCGTCACGTCCTGACTGGTCTGCCTCGTCGGCTCGGGCGCGGTAGGTTGTGGCGGATCAGGAGGTCGACGTGAGTGCAACGACGCCGGGGATGGTCTGCGGCCATCATCACCTCTATTCGGCATTGGCGCGGGGAATGCCGCCGCCGCCGGCGACCCCGACCGACTTCCAGGAGATCCTCGAGCTGATCTGGTGGCGGCTCGATGCCGCCCTCGATCTCGACATGATCTACTGGTCGGCGAAGCTCGGTGCGCTCGAGGCTCTCGAGCAGGGCACGACCGCCATCGTCGATCACCACGAGTCGCCCCAAGCCATCGAGGGTTCCCTCGACGCCATCGCCCGAGCCTGCGCCGAGGTGGGCGTGAGGGTGGTGTGCGCCTACGGGGTCACCGACCGCCACGGGGCCGAAGGGGCCCGGCGCGGGCTCGAGGAGAACCGCCGGTTCATCGAGGGAGGCGGGCGCGGCCTGGTGGGGATCCACGCCGCTTTCACGTGCAGCGATGAGACGCTGGAAGCTGCCGCCGGCATGGCCGCCGATCTGGGGGTGGGGGTGCACATCCACGTTGCCGAGGGTCCCCGCGACATCGGAGCACCCGACCGACTGCGTGGCCTGGCGCGGGAGGACTGGCTGCTCGCCCACGGGGTGCACCTCTCCGACGACGAGGACCTGCCGGGAACGATCCTCCACAATCCCCGCTCCAATCTGAACAACGCCGTCGGGTATGCGGCGCCGATGCGCTTCTCCCAACCGGTGGTTCTCGGCACCGACGGGATCGGGGGAAACATGATCGAGGAGTTCCGTCTCGCCTACGTGTTGCAGCGGGCCGTCGACGTCACCGCCGGGCCCGATGACGCCTGGTCCTGGCTCAACAGCGGGCGGCGGCTGGTCCCGGAAGCGGAGCAGGACGTCGTCACCTGGTCATACGACCCGATGGATCCCTGGCACCTCGCCTTCACTCCGGGGGTGCGTCCGCTGGAGATCACCGTGGAAGGTGAAGTGGTCTTCCGAGACGGCAAGCCCACCCGGGTCGATGCCGGTGAGATCCGGGCCAAGGCCGCCGAGCAGGCCGCTCGGCTTCACGCCCGCCTGTGAAAGGAGTGCGCTGATGTCGGATCGCTTTCACCCGATCTCGATGGAGCAGCTGACGGATTGGGTCTTCGACGAGCTGGAGCACAAGGACGCCATCTTCGGCATCCCCCGTCCGCTGTTCTTCGACCCGGCCGGGAACGAGCGATTCCGCCTCGACGTGTACGGGCAGCGGTTGGAGAGCCCGTTCGGGGTGGCCGCCGGCCCGCACACCCAGATGGCACAGAACATCCTCGTCGCCTGGCTGTGCGGGGCTCGGTTCATCGAGCTGAAGACGATCCAGACCCTCGACGAACTGGACATCAACAAGCCGTGCATCGATGTCGAGGACGAGGGCTACAACGTGGAGTGGTCCCAGGAGCTCAAGGTCTTTGAGTCCTTCGACGAGTACCTGCGGGCCTGGGTGCTCATCCATGCCCTCCATCGCCGTCTGGGGTTCCCGGGCACGTCGCCGGGCGTCATCTTCAACATGAGCATCGGCTACAACCTCGAGGGCATCAAGCAGCCCAACGTCCAGTGGTACCTGGACGCGATGGACGACGCCTCCGCCTACCTCGACGCCTACGTCGACCTGGTGGCGGCCCGCTGCCCCGAGGTGCGGGAGGGTTCGGTTCCCACCCGGCTGTCGGACAACGTGACCCTCTCGACGATGCACGGGTGTCCCCCGGATGAGATCGAGGCGATCACGACCTACCTGATGGAGGAGCGGGGGCTCCACACGAGCGTCAAGTGCAACCCGACGCTCCTGGGCCCCGAGCGGGTGCGGGGGATCGTCAACGACGACCTCGGCTACCGCGACGTCGTGGTCCCCGACGAGGCCTTCGGCCACGACCTGAAGTGGGCCGATGCGGTCCCCATGTTCCACAACCTCCGCGGTGTGGCCGCAGCGCAGGACGTCACCTTCGGCTTGAAGCTCACCAACACCCTCGAAGTCGAGAACTGGCGGACGGTGTTCCCCGACGACTCGATGATGTACCTCTCCGGCCGGGCGCTGCACGCCGTCACCGCCAATCTGGCCCACACGATCTCCGAGGAGTACGAGGGCGAACTGCTGCTGTCCTTCGCCGGGGGAGCGGACTGCTTCAACGTGTCCCGGCTCCTGGAGGCGGGGATGACCACCGTGACGGTGTGCTCCGATCTGCTGAAGTCGGGCGGCTATCTGCGCCTGAAGCAGTACTTCGAGGAGACCGGCGCCGCCATGGACGAGGTCGGGGCCGGGTCGCTGCAGGAGTTGGTGGCCGGGCGGGCCCGGGCCGACGGGTGTGACGAGGACTCGGGGATCGCAATGGCCCGCTTCAATCTCGGGCGCTACGCGGCAACCGTGGTCGCCGAACCCCACCTCCACAAGGACGCCTTCGAGACCGACCACAGCAAGACGGTGCGCTCCCTCGACCTGTTCGACTGCATCGAGGCGCCGTGCGTCGACGAGTGTCCCGTCGACCAGAAGGTCCCCCAGTACATGGCGGCGGTGCGCGACGGCGACTACGCCGCGGCGGTCAAGCTGACCCGCGCCGACAACCCGATCCCCACCATCCTGGGCCACGTGTGCGATCACCTCTGCGAGCACACCTGCATTCGGACCCACTACGACCAGCCGCTGGCGATCCGCGAGATCAAGCGGTTCATCATGGAACAGGAGGCGAGCGGCAAGGTGGATCGCGCCGAGCTCGAATCGGGCGATCCGGTGGCGATCATCGGGGCCGGGCCGGCCGGGCTGGCCGCTGCCGAACGGCTGGCGTACGGGGGCCGCCGGGTGGTGGTCTACGAGATGTACCCCTACGCCGGCGGGATGGTGGGTGGGGCTATCCCCACCTACCGGCTGCCGCAGGACCGCATCGACCAGGACGTCTCTCCGCTGGAGCGGCTCGGGGTGGAATTCCGATTCGGACAGAAGGCCGGGGAGGACTTCACGATCTCCGATCTCCGTGCCGAGGGCTTCGGGGTCATCGTCGTGGCCGTGGGAGCCCAGCTGGCCAAGCGGCTCGGGCTCGATGGGGAGGACGCCGACGGGGTCATGGACGGCATCCGCTTCCTGCGCAGTGTCCGGGAGGGCGACCCGATCGCCATCGGGAAGCGGGTTGCCGTGATCGGGGCCGGCGACACCGCCATGGACTGCGCCCGGTCGGCCTGGCGTCTCGGATCGGAGGTGACGGTGGTCTACCGGCGAACCATCGACCAGATGCCGGCGGACCGCGAAGAGGTTCGCGCGCTGCTGGAGGAAGGCATCGCCGTGGAGGAGCTCGCCAAGCCGGTCGGTGTCCGGGTCGCCGAGGGCAAGCTGGCGGGTCTGGTGTGCCGCAGGATGGAGTTCCGCGGCGACCGCGACGACGGGGGCCGCAAGATCCCCCACGAGGTCGCCGACTCGGAGTTCGAGCTGGGCTTCGACACGATGCTGCTGGCGATCAGCCAGCATGCGGTCCTCGACTTCTTCGAAGGTGCGCCTCCGCAGCTGACGGAGCGCGGCTACATCGAGACGGACCCGGAGACCCTCGAGTCCTCGATTCCCGGTGTCTACGCCGGGGGGGATGCCGGCAGGGGCGGGCCCGCCTCGATCGTGAAGGCGGCTGCCGACGGCAAGAAGATGGCGGCGGCCATCCTGGGCACCGATGCTCCCGCGCCGGAGCCGCACGTTCCCCCGTCGCAACCGATCGAGCTCCTGGCGCGTCGGGCGCGTCGCGAGTTCCGGGTTCCGGTGCCTCATCTGGCGGTGGCGGAGCGCCAGGGTTTCGCCCCGACGGTGCTCGGCTACACCGAGGAGCAGGCCCGCGCCGAGGCGGGCCGGTGTCTCGACTGCCACCAGGTGTGCAGCATCTGCGTCGGGGTCTGTCCCAACCTCGCCATCCTCACCTATGAGACGGATCCGATCGCGGTCGACCTCCCCTCGGTGGCCATCGCCGCCGGCGCCGCCACCACCGGGTCGTCGGCGACCTACCGGGTCGATCAGCATCTCCAAGTGGCGGTGCTCACCGACTTCTGCAATGAGTGTGGGAACTGCGCCACCTTCTGTCCGACCGCCGGCGAGCCGTATCGGGACAAGCCCCGTCTCTACCTCGACGAAGCCGACTTCTTGGCGCAGGACGACAACGCCTTCCGGATGGTCGGCTCCGACGTGATGGAGGGGCGCTGGTCGGGGGAGACCCACCGCATCGAGGTGAACGGGGATCTCCGGTACACCTCACCTCAACTCGCAGCGGAGATCGACCCGACGAGCTGGGAGATCCTCGCCGCCGAGCCGGGCCCGGCGGCGACCGACGGAGACACCGTGGACCTCGAACCGGCGGCGGCGATGTACGCGCTGCTTGGTGGCCTGACGCGGTCGGCACCGCAGTTGCCGGTCGCCGGCCCCGCCGGCACCCGGATCGGCCACCCCGGGTACGACGAGTAGAGGCGCCGCCGGCTCGCAGGGCGGGGCAAGGGATCACCCGCTCGTTCCCCGGAGCCATCGGATCGCTGCCTTGCGTGGTCGGACGCTATTGCAACGACCCGGTCCGGCGGGTCAGATCGGGCGCTCCAGTCGACCCGCCCGGCGTTTCCGGGGAACCGCCACTCCTCCGAGCCGGCGGCGTCCGCCCAGGGTGGGGGATCAGTGGGGCCACCGATAGGGTCGAAAGACCCGGCGGAGAAAGCGCAGACCCATCCGCGTCGTGTCGTCTAATGTCCTGTCCGTGAGAAGGCGCTCCGCGGTTCGTTTGGGGATCGCCGCCGCTGCGGCGGTCCTCTTCATCGTGGGCGCCGCCCCGGCCGGAGCCGAGCCGCTGTCGGCCTCCGAGCGCCGCCGGCCGGCCGAGTCGGCGCTCCCCCTCGACTCCCTGGGTCTCTTCGATCCGGCCACCGCCATCTGGTACCTGCTGGACCCGAGTGGGTCGACGACCTCATTCGCGTTCGGCGAGGCGGGGGCGGTCCCGCTGGTGGGCGATTGGGACGGTGACGGCGTCGACACCCCGGGCATCTACCGGCCATCCGACGGCTTCGTAGCTCTCCGGAACAGCAACAGCAGCGGCGTCCCCAACCGGGCATTCTTCGTGGCGGCCGAGGCACTCCCGGTGGCCGCCGACACCGATGGGGACGGGCGGGACGCGGTGACGGTGATCCACGACGGACGGATCATCCCCGGAGACGGGGTCATCGACGTTCCTCCGCCGCGATTGCCCTCGATCCCCGAGGCGGCGGCTGCCGCCGACACCGACGGGGACGGGCGCGACGAGATCTGGACGCTCCAGGCCGACGGGTGGCTGGCGGACGGCCGACCGGCGCTGGGTCCGGTCTTCGACGATCACCGCCAGCCGGTGGGCGGCGACTTCGACGGCGACGGGATGGCTTCGCTGGCGGTCTTCAGCCGCTGGACGGCCGAGTTCTGGCTGCCGGGCGAATCGACCGTGGTGATTCCCTACGGTTCGAGCCACATGGAGCCGGTGGCCGGCCACTTCGGCTGGCTCCCCGGGGCCGACGAATCCCCGCCTCGCCAGGTGGGGCTCTCGGCGCTCACCAAGGGCGACGAGGGGGCTCTGGTGAGGATGCTGCAAGGAGAGCTCACTCGCATCGGCCTCTACCGGGGGCCGATCGACGGAATCTACGGCACCGAGTTGTCGACCTCGGTGCTCGCCTTCCACAAAGCCACCCGCCAGGAGCGCACCGGCGACTGGACCGAAGCCGACTCGGAGCTGCTGCCTGCCTTCGAGCTCGACGGGCTTCCCGATCGACCCGACGAGCCGGATCGGATCGAGGTCGACATCACCCGCCAGATCCTCGTTCTCTATCGAGACGGCGAGGTCGCCGCCATCGTGCCGGTGAGCAGCGGTGGCGGATACGCCTACTACAGCATTCGGCAGGAGGCGATCGTCGGGGCCGGGACCCCCCGGGGCGACTTCACGCTGTGGCGCTACAACGAGGACTGGCAATGCGACCCGGTCACCGGGTGGTGCGTCTACAACTACTGGGCCTTCACCACTTACTACGGGGTGCACGGGTATCGCAGCGTCCCCGCCTACCCGGCCTCGCACGGGTGCGTGCGGGTCAACACCTGGGATGCCGACTGGCTGGAGAACCAGTTCTTCATCGGGATGCCCATCCACATCTGGGACGAGCCTCCCGAGCTCTGAGCCCTAGACGGGCGGCTGCGGGTCGTACTGGATGTAGCGCCGCACCTCCCGGGCCCGATCGACCGAGTGGAGCCGCGCCACCAGGTGGAGCGCCATGTCGATCCCGGCCGAGACCCCCGCTGCGGTGATGACCTCCCCGCTGTCGACGAAACGGTCGTCCGGCCGAACCTCGATGTCGGCACCCAGCCGTGCCAGGTGGTCGAGGCTCCCCCAGTGAGTGGTGGCCGGCCGGCCCTCCAGCAGGCCGGCGTCGGCGTAGACCAGCGACCCGGTGCATACGCTGGTCATCAGGGTTCCCTCCTCGGTCAACCCCTCGAGCCACTCGTGGATCTCGGTGTCGCCGAGATGGGCGCGGGTCCCGACGCCCCCCGGGTAGACGAGCACATCCACCGGGCCCAGGGTCTCCCAGGTGTGATCCGTGAGGACCCGAAGGCCTTTGGCGCAGGTGACGGGCCCGTCCTTCCGGGCGACCGTGACCACCTCGGCTCCATCGTCTGGCCAGCCGTGCGCCCAGGAGCTCAGAACCTCCCACGGTCCAGCCCAGTCGAGCTCCTCGGCCCCTTCGAACAGAAAGATGCCGATCCGCATGGAGGCAGTCTGCCACCGGGCGCAAACCGATGGGGGGCGGTCTACGATGCCTCCACTTCACAGGGAGGTCATGTGTCGGCCAACACCATTCCGGGGCGGCTCTTCGAGAACGCCGAGACCATGCCGGGGAGGCCGGCGTTCTGGGCCAAGACGGACGGTTCCTATGTGCCGACCTCGTGGAGCGGGTACGCAGATCGGGTCCGGAGGGCGGGGAAGGCGCTCATCGCTGTCGGTTTCGAGCCGGGGCAGCACGTCGCCATCCTCGGGTTCAACCGCCCGGAGTGGGTCATCATGGATGTCGCCTGCATGGCGGTCGGCGGCGCCCCGGCCGGCGTCTACACGACCAGTTCACCGGCCGAGTTGCACTACATCGCGGATCATGTCGAAGCACCGGTGATCTTGGTGGAGGACCAGGCTCAGCTCGACAAGGTCCTGGGGGTTCGCGACCGTCTCCCCGGCCTGCGCTGGATCGTGACGATGCACGGTGCCCCGGACCACGACGACCCGATGGTGGTGAGCTGGAGCGATTTCGTCGCCAAGGGCGACGAGGTGGACGACGCCTCCTTCGCCGAGCGGCTGGATGGCCTCCGACCCGAGGATCTGGCCACCCTCATCTACACCTCGGGAACCACCGGCCCGCCCAAGGGTGTGATGTTGAGCCACCACAATCTCGCCTGGACTGCCGACCGCCTGATTTCGCTGTTCGATGTCGGGCCGGACGAGCGGATCATCTCCTACCTCCCCTTGAGCCACATCGCCGAGCAGCTCCTCACGATCCATGCCGGGATCACGATCGGCGCCTCCGTGTACTACGCCGAGTCGATCGAGCGCCTCGCCGAGAACCTCAAGGAGGTCCGTCCCACCCTCTTCCTGGGGGTTCCCCGGGTGTGGGAGAAGTTCCAGGCGGGCGTCGAGGCCGAACTGTCCAAGGCGACCGGCGCCAAGGCGAGGGTCGCCGCATGGGCGCAGGGCGTGTGTCGCAGAGTGATCGTGGAGCGCAACGGGGGGAGGGCGCCGGGCCGCATGCTGAGTGTGCAACATGCGCTGGCCGACAAGCTGGTGGCGTCGCGGGTGCGTGAGGCTCTCGGGCTGGACGAGGCCCGATTCGGGGTGAGCGGGGCAGCTCCGATCTCGGCCGAGGTCCTCGAGTTCTTCGCCGGATTCGGCCTCCCGATCTACGAGGTCTACGGGCAGTCGGAGGGCACCGGCCCCACGACGTTCAACCACCCGGGACGGGCGCTGCTGGGGTCGGTGGGTCCGCCGCTCCCCGGTGTCGAAGTGAAGATCGCCGACGACGGCGAGATTCTCTTCCGTGGGGGCAACGTGTTCAGCGGCTACTACAGGAACCCGGAGGCCACCGCCGAGACGCTCATCGACGGTTGGCTCTACTCGGGGGATATCGGGGTGATCGACGACGCCGGGTTCCTCCACATCACCGGCCGCAAGAAGGACATCATCGTCACC
Organism: Acidimicrobiia bacterium; assembly: GCA_041572755.1. Classification (GTDB taxonomy): domain Bacteria; phylum Actinomycetota; class Acidimicrobiia; order Spongiisociales; family UBA11373; genus JBFELU01. Next base: position 19,197 of record JBFFRY010000001.1, read on the forward strand.
GCCGGGGGAAAGAACGTCGCTCCGAAGAACCTCGAGGCAGGGATGAAGAGCAACCCCCTGGTGGGGGAGGCGGTGGTCATCGGGGATCGCCGCAAGTACCTCACCGCACTCGTGTCACTCGATCCCGAGGTGGTCGAGGCGTTCGTCGCCGAACACGGGATCGAAGGTCCGCCGCATCTCTCGAAACAGGTCCTCGAGGAGGTCGAGGCCACCGTCGATCGGGTCAACGCCGAAGTGGCTCGGGCGGAGCAGATCAAGAAGTTCGCCATCCTGCCGCGGCCGCTGTCGATCGAAGACGGAGAGCTGACCGGCACGCTGAAGGTGAAGCGCAGCGTGGTCGCCGAGCATTTCGCCGGCGAGATCGAGGCCCTCTACGCGGAGTAGACGGTGGTCCGGGAACGTCGGAGCTGATCGCAGCGTTGCTGTGAGCGTGAAGAGGATGCTGCGGCTGGCGTTGGTCCTGGGGCTGGTCGCCGTCGCCTGCACCGGCGGCGGTGCCGGGGAGACGTCGTCCCCTTCGTCCTCATCGTCGGCGCCTTCGCTGGCCGGCACGGTCCCGGCCCCGGAGTTTCCCGCCGGGCTCGACTGGCTCAACATCGACCGGCCCCTGACGATGGAGCAGCTCCGGGGCAAGATCGTGGTCCTCGACTTCTGGACCTACGGGTGCATCAACTGCATGCACATCATCCCCGATCTCAAGCGGCTGGAGGCCGAACACCCCGACGAGCTGGTGGTGATCGGGGTGCACTCCGCCAAGTTCGAGAACGAGGCGGTCACCGACAACATCCGCCAGGTGATCCTGCGCTACGGCCTGGAGCACCCGGTGGTCAACGATCGTGACTTTGCGGTGTGGAACGCCTGGGGGACGCGCGCCTGGCCGACGCTGGCGCTGGTGGACCCGGCCGGCAACGTGGTGGGCACCCATGCCGGCGAGGGCGTCTACGAGGTCCTCAAGCCGGCCATCACCACGCTGGCCGCCGAGTTCGAGGTCGACCGGACGCCGCTGACGGTTCGCCTGGAGGGGGAGGGCCTGCCCGAGTCGCTGCTCTCGTACCCAGGCAAGGTCCTCGCCGACGCCGACGGGGGGCGCCTGTTCGTGGCCGACAGCAACCACCACCGGGTGGTCATCGCCGATCTGGCGACCGGCGAGATCCTGGACCTCGTGGGCTCCGGCGAGCGGGGCTTCCGGGACGGCGGTTACCGGGAGGCAGAGTTCGATCAGCCGCAAGGCATGGCCCTCGGCGAAGACGGCGCCACCCTATACGTGGCCGATCAGGTGAACCACGCGGTGCGCTCGGTCGATCTGTCGAGCCGAACCGTCACCACCCTGGTGGGCACCGGCGACCAGGCGAGCCGCTACCCCCCGCCTGGCGGTGCCATCCCCGGCGTGGAACTGGCCTCTCCGTGGGACCTCGTGCTGGCCGGCGACTGGCTGTATGTGGCCATGGCCGGTTCCCATCAGATCTGGGGAGTCGAGCTGGCCAGTGGAGTGGCCGGGCCGGTGGCGGGGAGCGGGCGGGAAGGCGTCGCCAACGGCGACGTCGCCGCCGCCGAACTGGCCCAGCCGAGCGGTGTGGCCGTGGACGGAGCCGGACGGGTGCACTTCGCCGACTCGGAGTCTTCGAGCATGCGGTTCTTCGATCCGGCGACCCGGGAGGTGAGGCACCTGGCCGGCACCACCCAGAACCTCTTCGATTTCGGGGCCGCCGACGGGGTGGGTGATGCGGCCCGCTTCCAGCACCCGCTCGGGGTCACCTACCTCGACGGGCTGCTGTATGTCGCCGACACCTACAACCATCGCATCCGCACCGTCGATCCCGACTCTGGAGAGGTGGCGACGCTCGCCGGGGACGGTCCCGGTTGGCGGGACGGCGTCGAGCCGCTCTTCTTCGAGCCGGGCGGCATCGACGCCGCCGGCGGGATGCTGTACGTCGCCGACACCAACAACCACGCGGTGCGGGTGCTCGATCCGGCGACCGGCGAGGCCTCGACCCTGGTGCTGTACGGGATCGAGCGTTTCCTGGATGGGTTCGCCGGGACCGAGGTGCGGCTCGATCCGATGGCGGTGGCCCCCGGTGTCGGGTCGTTCGTCGTCGACGTCTCCATCCCCGCCGGCTACAAGGCCAACGCCTACGCCCCATTCACCTTGGAGTGGCGGGTCTCCGGAGCCGTTGCCGACGCCGGTGATCAGATCCAGATGGCCGAGCCGACCTTCCCGGTGACCGTCCCGGTCGAGTTCTTCGGGGGTACCGGCGAGGTGATCGCCGACATGGCCGTGTACTACTGCACCGACGCCACCGAAGGGATCTGCCTCATCGAGCAGGTGAGGTTCGTGGTGCCGGTGACCGTCGTCGACGGCGGCGCCGCCGAGGTGAGGCTGCCCTACGAGATCGTCGCCCCCGAGCTCTAGGCGGTCGGGGCTCCGGTAGCCTTTCGGTTTGTGGCATCAGCCGGACACCGTCTCATCCGTGCTCTGGAGTGGTATCGCCGCCATTTCGGCGGCGGGAGCCGGCCGACGTTGCAGGAACGCCGTGCCTTCATGGACCGTTCGGCGCGGCTGCTGCCGGTGATTCGGAATACCCGGGTGACTCCGGTGGACGCAGCCGGCGTCCCCTCCGAATGGGTGGTGGCTCCCACCGCCGACGGGACCGCCTCTTTCCTCTATTTCCACGGTGGCGGATATCTCACCGGGTCGTCGCGGACCCACCGTTCGCTGGCGTCGCGGATCTCCCGGGCGTCGGGAGCCCGGGTGCTCCTGCCCAACTACCGGCTGGCCCCGGAACACCGCTTCCCGGCCGCAGTGGAGGATTCGGTGGCGGTCTACCGGTGGCTGATCGCCGACGGCATGGACCCGGCGAGGCTGGTGGTGGGCGGCGATTCGGCCGGGGGAGGGTTGACGCTGGCGATGCTCACGCTGCTGAGGGACGCCGGTGATCCCCTTCCGGCGGCCACCGTGCTGCTTTCCCCCTGGACCGATCTGGCCGGTACGGGTGAGTCGATGGTCACCCGCGCCGACGACGACCCGTGGCTCGATCCGAGCCAGATGCCGGCAGGCGTCCGCGCCTATGTGGGCGATACCGATCCCAAGGATCCCCTCGCCTCACCCCTGTACGCCGAGCTGCACGGTTTGCCCCCGATGCTCATTCAGGTGGGCACCGCCGAGATCGTGCTCGACGACTCCCGCCGGCTGGCCGTCAAAGCGAGGGAGGCGGGTGTGGAGGTGGTCCTCGACGAGTGGGAGGATCAGATCCACGTATTCCAGGCTTTCGCCCCCTACATCCCCAAGGCGCGGCCCGCCATCCATCAGATCGGGTTGTTCGTCAGGCAGCGGGTGCCCTAGGAGGCTTCGCTGAGGAGGGACGCCACCTCCGCTTCCCGCAGCTCGTCGTCGAAGAGCGTGGGTCGGGTCGACGAGAGGTTCACGATGAGCTGGCTGGGCGGGTAGGGGCCGTCACCCGCCCAGAGTTCGTCGATGCCGACCCCGCGGGCCAGATCGTGGTTGCACTGCGTTTCGCAGTGACGGTACGGGTCGGCGATGGGGGCGTCCATGGGGACGCCATCGGCACCAGGGGGCTAGTACTTGAACTAGTCCCACCCCAATTCGTGGAGGCGTTCGTCGTCGATGCCCAGGTGGTGGGCGATCTCGTGGAGGACGGTGGTGCGGATCTCGTTGCGCAGTTCCGCCCGGGACAGCCCCAGTTCGAGGTGGGGGCCCTGGAAGACCACGATCCGGTCCGGGAGGTACCCGGAGTAGTCCACGCCCCGGTCCAGCAGCGACATCCCCTCGTAGATACCGAGGATCCCGTTCCCTTCGGGGTCCTGCTCCCGAGTGGGCCGGTCCTCGACGACCACGACCAGGTTGTCGATGGCGTTGACGACCGACTCGGGCAGGTCCTCGAGGGCCTCGTCGACGATGCGTTCGAACTGGGCGCGTCTCACCCCGGGGAGCCTAGGGGGGACGGTGAGGGCACCGTGGTACGCTCCCCGGCGCGGGCGCTTAGCTCAGCGGGAGAGCGCTGCCTTCACACGGCAGAGGTCACTGGTTCGATCCCAGTAGCGCCCACCGGCCGGATGCCCGTGTGGTGAATGGGTGTCCGGCCGTTCTGGTTGTTGGGGGTAGTTCGGGGTCAACTAGCCGCAGTCCGCATGGAGTCCGTCTGCGAATCACGAAACACAGTGTCGAGAGCATCCGCAGCCGCCTCATCCAGCCCCTCAAAGAGGTGTCCGTAGACATCGAGTGTCGTGCGGATCGACGCGTGACCCAACCGGACTTGCCCCAATTCTACCGGGGGCTTCGCGCGGTCGTCCTGGCCTGCCCCGAGTAGTTGGCCTCCCTCGGGGGTTGTGGCTATCTCGATTAGCGGAACGGTGGCGCGTAGAGCAGTCCCCCGTCTACCCACGATGCGTTCAGACCGCGCCCCAGGGAACCCAGGTTGCGGACGTAGATCTCGCCGTAGTTGCCGACCTCGCGGATGATGTCGGAGTCCCAGTCGAGTCCCAGGCCCAGATAGGGACCCAGTGCACCCGCATCACCGATACCACCTAAGGCATTGACATTGGCGGAGGTCACACCCATCTCCTCGGCGAGGAAAGTGGCGTACACAGTCCAGCGGACAATCGCCATCCACTCATCGTCGCCGTCACGAACTACCGGAGCCAGCGGCTCCTCGGAGAAGGGTGCCTCCAACAAGAAGGCCCACGACTCTGCCCCTCCGATGCCCAAGTCGATTCCCTGTTGCTGGACGCCAATGAGCATCGACTGATACCAGGCGATTCCGTCACAAAGACCGCTGTTGAAGGCACCTACCGCCTCGTTGAAGTCCGCGAACACCACCACCGTGACGGGGAAGCCCAGCGTGGGGATGAGATCAAGAAGGCTCTCGTGGACCGTTGTGCCGAGAACCGAACAGATACTCAAGGCACCGAACGGACCAGCATGCCAAACCAAGATGTTGGCGCCGTCATGGAAGTAGGTCGGCCCGAAGTTGACCCCTTGTCCTCCACGGTTGAAGGTCGCGTCACGGGTGAGCGTGTCGGTTGTGATATCGAAGACCACATCGACCAGACCGGCGTGAAGGGCAGGGAACCGCTCCGAGAAGAGCAGCGGGACGAATACGACTGCATCCTCAGTTCCGAACACGGCGGCGGCAACCGCCCTGCACAGATCGACATCCATGCCATCCCATGTGTCAGTGACCTCGTCGTATGTCGAGAACCCCGACACATCGTCCTCGCTGACTCCGCAACGCAGATGGCCCCTAGTTAGCACCTCGTTGAGGACAGACGGGAGCGGTGGAGGCGGAGGCGGAGGCTCACCACATGGGCCGAGCAGGTCACCGTGAGCGAGGTGAGGTGCCGCCGCACCTTCTGGGATGCTCAACGTGGCTTCGTCAGGCGTACCGGGGGCGTGGCATAGCTCGATCCTCACCGGAGCGGCACCCGATACGCCAACAGAACAGACAGCCACCACCAAAGCGACAGTGGTAAGTACCAAGACAAAGCGTTTCATGAGCTTCTCCCTTACGCGGTCGCAAGAAGCCCCTTCAGGGAGGGCCCGAAGCGAAACCCACGGTGGGCCGCCGCTCGCCCCCCGGTGTCGGGGCCCACAGGCAAGCGTACGCCAGTGCCCTGGGGGGCGGGGCCGAGAGCGGATGACGGGTGGCCCCACCACCAAGCCTCACCCCGAGTATCCGGGGCGGGTGTCTCCGGGCTCAATGGGCGGGGCGGATAGACGGGCCGATGAGATCAGTACTCCGAGAGTGGTGTTCGGTACGGTTGGTGTGTCGATCCAGGGGGGTCGGGTGAGCGATGAAGACCGGCCGCAGTCGAGTGAGGAGATGCTCTCCGAGGTCACCGAATGGCTGGCAAGGTCATCCGAAGAACCGGAACCTGAGGTGGAGCCCACACCCGCAGCGGAGGCCGACGATTCTGCAGTGCCGCGTCCATCTGAATCCCCGCCCCCCGACACCGAAGCTCTGAACTCGGCCCTGGAGCGTGTCATAGGGAAGCTTGGAGCCGACGGCTGGGAAGCAAGGATCACCCAGCAGGGTGCGGAGAAGGCGGTTATCGAATCGAAGCCCCGGAAGAAACACGGCCAATGGCGACGCCTTCTTGTTGATGTGAGCGGTGGCGGCGAAGACGCACGCGGTTCTCAAGGCCGCTACCCTCAGTGGGCAGGCCGCTTGCGCGGCGTCATCGGCAGCCGCCGGAGTGGGAACGGAGGAGGCTCATATGACTGCGACTACCAAGGGAGCCCGGGGCCTGATCGCCCTGGGCATGGTGCTACTCCTGGTGGCCGGGTTGCTGGTCTTCATGAAGGCGCCGGCGCAGGCGCAGGCGGCTGGGCCGACGACGCATTGGCTCATCTGTCACAACGGGAACCCCCAGCTCCACAGCGGCGTGCCCAACGGACACGCGGTCGTGGCGGGCGCCGCGCCCAACTTCACCCTGGACCCGCACGCCAAGGCCCCCGGCCATGACGAGGACGAGTTCTACAAGCCCTCCAACGACCCCAACACCTACACCATCATCTCAGGCATCTATTCGGGCACCACGGTGGGCACCTGGACCTCCGGGCAGACCTGTCTCGGCGTCGACCCCGCGATCGCCCTCACCAAGACGGGGGCCTTCGCCAACGACGGGGACGGCGACGGGGTCCCCGAGGCTGGGGAGACGATCTCGTACACGTTCACGGTCGACAACACAGGGAACGAGCAGTTGACCAACGTCAGCGTCACCGACAGCAAGGTGGCCGTGGTCACCTGCCCGGGCGGGAACCCGATCCCGACGCTGGCCCCGGGGGCGGCCGTGACCTGCACCGGCAGCTACACACTCACCCAGGCCGACATCGACGCCGGCCAGGTGATCAACACCGCCACGGCGACCGGGACCACGGCGGCGGGTGGCACGGTGTCCGACTCCGATAGTGTGACGGTGCTGCTCGCTCAGACCGCTTCGATCCAGATCACCAAGGCGGGGGTCTGGAACGACGCCCCGGTCATCGGGGTGGCCGAGGTTGGGGAGACGATCTCGTACACGTTCGTGGTCACCAACGACGGGAACGTGACCTTGACGAACGTCAGCGTCACCGACACCAAGGTGGCCGTGGTCACCTGCCCGGGCGGGAACCCGATCCCGACGCTGGCCCCGGGGACGGCCAACGCCGTGACCTGCACCGGCAGCTACACGCTCACCCAGGCCGACATCGACGCCGGCCAGGTGATCAACACCGCCACGGCTACCGCCAGCCCAGTGAGCGACACGGATTCCGACACTACGTCGTTGACCACGGCCGCTTCGGTCCAGCTGGTGAAGACGGGGGTCTGGAACGACGCCCCGGTCATCGGGGTGGCCGAGGTTGGGGAGACGATCTCGTACACGTTCGTGGTCACCAACAACGGGAACGTGACCTTGACGGACGTCAGCGTCACCGACAGCAAGGTGGCCGTGGTCACCTGCCCGGGCGGGAACCCGATTCCGACGTTGGCCCCGGGGGCGGCCGTGACCTGCACCGGCACCTACGTACTCACCGCGATAGACGTGAGCGTTTGCAAGGTGGACAACACGGCCCTCGCCGAAGGCAAGGATCCGGCGGGTGCGGTGGTGCAGGACACCGATTCGGAGACCGTCGGTCTCCCCGGGTGCGGCGGCGGCGGGCCGATCATCGTCTCGACTACGACTACGACTACGACCACGACCACTCCGAGCACGTCGACGCCGTCGTCGACCACGACGTCGATCGCCGGGCCGGTGGAGCCGACAACAACTACCGTCGCCGGACCGGAGGCCCCCACCGAACTCCCCAACACCGGTCCCCCCAGCCTTGTGACGCCGATCGGCATTGGCGCTTTTGGGCTGCTGCTGGCCGGTGCCGGTCTCTTCCTGTTCGCCTCGAGGCGCCGCCTCGACATGGTGCCCAGCTCCGCGGTGGAACCGGACCCGTCGCACGCCGGCATGCCGGGGAGGGGTTCGAGGATCTTGACCTTCGAGATCGAACCGCTCCCGAAGCACTGAGACCGAGGGATCACTGAGGGTGGGGTCCCCGACCCCGCCCTCACCCCTTGGTCTTGGTGGATGGTGAGCGACCAGGGCGACCCCTGGGAGCATGCCCCGAGCTGCGAGGCCCCAGCGTGAGAGTGGTACTCACAGAACCAGATCACGTCGAGTCGAACCGCGCGGAGTCCACACCGAGTCCGCAACCCCACCACCGCAACACACCCACACCGACCCAACAGAGCATCAAGCGACAAGGCGAATCGGCGCTAGGTGGCCTGTGACCTGGGGCCCGCGATCCGGTCCGAAATGACTTCACCCGGCAGAGGTCGCTGGTTCGATCCCAGTAGCGCCCACCGGTCGGCCCGTGTGGTGCATGGGTATCCGGCCGTCCTGGTTGTTGGGGGCGATCTGGCGTCAACGCAGTCAGCATGAAGTCCGTCTGGGCGACACGAGCGAGGTTTCGGGGTCTTCAGCGGCGGCTTGGTCGATGCCATCGAACAAGTGCCCGCAGGTGTCGCTTCGGCCCGCAGCCCAAGGACGGTCGGGCCGAGGGGTTCCGCCGGCGGGTCGGGGATTCACTGCGTTGGTGGCGGGGGCGGCGGCGGCAGTGCGTCTTCGGGCTCGGCGGTGACTTCTGGAGGCGGGGGCGGGTTGAACTCATCCGTTGCAGTGGCGGTGGGAGGCCGGGGTGCGATGCTTTCGCGCCGGACCCACACCTTTGTGGTGGGATTGGTCTGGACCAGGGTTCGATCACCTTCGGTCTTGATGACCATCACCTTCGCACCGGGTTGATAGAGCACCACCGTGCCGTCGTCCCCTCTGCCTTCGATGTGCCCCTTGCCCGCCAGTGTGTCGGCCGGATGGAACCCGAGCGGGGAGAGTTGATGGTGCTTTACGGCGATCATTGCCCCCGTCGGGAGCACCGCGAAGCCGGGGGAGTCGGGATGCCACACCACCCGGGTTTCGCTCCGCACGACGGCTTCGCGGAATATCCCATCGTTGGGATAGGCCGGTCCCAGTTCGATGGTGCGCGGGATCGGGTCGTCTATCCCGGGCGGGATCTCCTTGCCCTTCGCCTTCTTGTCGGCCACCCATTCCGGGTTGAAGACATAGACGGTGTGGCCCGGTTCGAGCATGTAGTTGGCGGTCTTGTTGAACCATTCCTTGGCCGCTTTGGCGGCCGCCGATGCGGCCCGTTGCTCGGTTGCCCTCCTGGCCGCTTCCTGGAGCGGGCCGTGGCGCAACAACTGCCGCACCAGCGCCACGGCCGCCGCCACCCCACCGACGATGGCGACCAGCAGGATGACGCCGCCTATCCCCGATTCGTCGTCCCCACTCCCGCCCGCCGGCGCCGTCGCCACCGCGGTGGTGGTCGTCTCTCCGCCGCCATCCGCCTCCGCCGGTCCGAGCGGAGAACCGGCGATGAGGCCGGGGATGGTGTCTCCGACCGGAGGCAGATCGACATCGGCCGTGGTCACCGTGACCTCCGGTGTCGACGGCTCCGTGGACTCCGTGGTTCCGCCCAGGGGCACCAGGCCGACCGCGGTCACCGAAAAGCGCGACATGAAATACTCGGTGTCGGCCAGCCCGGAGACGTCCATCTGGGAGGGATCCGCTTCCAGGCGATCCGCGAATGCCAGCGACACGGTGACACCGTCCACCCAACCCTCCAGGTCGGTGGTGCCCGTACCGCGCCGGTCGAAAGTGCAGAACCGACCCTCACAGACGAAGCACTCGGCGTTGCCGCACTGGGAAGGGGTCTCCGCTCTTCCGCCACGGGCGCGATAAGCGATGGTCACCCTCCCGCTGATGCGGAGCTCGCCGGAGTCCCACGCGGTCCGACCGTCGGTGATCGTCGCCACCAACTCGGCTTCGCGATAGTCCCACCCTTGGCAGTCGGTGCCGCACGCCCACCGCTCCGTGATCTCCCCACTGACGGTTCCGGCGTCGAGATCGAGCAAGACCCGGCCGCTCAAGGTCCCGGCGTCGCCCAGGTACGAGGAGTACCAAGAGACCTCGACGGAGGGGTGCACGATGTTGTTGCCGTTGAGGTGCCACGTGATGCGGCCGGTGTGTTCCTCGATCAGCGTGTCCGGGGAACTCAGGTCTATGGTGAACACCCCGGTCTCGGGCGTCTCGGCCGCCACCGCGCCGGGAGAGGCCCGGAGCAGCATGACCACGACGAGCATTGCGGCCTCGGCCCCTCTTCGCCAAGGACTGCCCGGCGCCATGCTGCCTCCCCGCCCCATCCTGGCAAACGGCGCCCACCATGTGTCGAGCGAAACCCCGTACAGGAGTGCTGACATCCGTCGCACTCCGAGAGGAGGAGGGTGGGGGTGGTACGGCCCCGAGGCGGGTTCCACACCCGCTCATGGTCACCCGGCAGCGCGACCGTCTGCCGGTGTCCGCGCGACCTCGCGGAACAGTGCCTGGGGACGCGTTGGGTCGCCGGGAGAGTACGCGCTCCTCCTCGAGGCGGCCCGAAGTAGTATCGGAGTCCGCTAGCGAACGAGAAGGGGGAATCCATGTTCCTGGGAGTGGCAGCAACTCTTCCCGCCTCCGATATGGAGCGTGCCATCGACTTCTACCGGGTGATGCTCGGTCTCGAGCCGTACCAAAACGACCCGGACGGCTCGGCCCGCTATCGAGTCGGTGACACCATGTTGATGGTCTATCCGTCCGAGTACGCCGGGACGAACAAGGCGACCGCGGCCGGATTCGAGGTGGAAGACCTGGACTCGGTGGTTGCCGAGTTGAGATCGCGCGGGATCGAGTTCCAGGAGTTCGACTACGGAGAGATGAAGACGGTCGACGGCATCCTGGCGATGCCGGACGGGTCCCGGGGAGCCTGGTTCAACGACACCGAGGGCAACATCATCGGTGTGTTCCAGGACGCCTGAGGTCCACCGGCGACAACCGGGAATCGCCACCAGGACGAGTCGACCGGAGGGGAACGAACGGGGAACGTTCGCGCTCGGTTGACCGGGCTGCTGCCGTTGATTCACAGTTCCAGGCCGGGTCGGTCCCAGACAGGGGCCGCTTCTCTCGGTGCATTGGGCCCCGAGCCATCAGCGTCCCATCCCGGCTTGCGGTCGATTGGGGATCTACTCCATCCAGAGAACCGGTGCTCGGTGCCCCGGAACGCTGCCGGAGGTTGCTGCCTGCGTGGGGTCTCGGGCAAGGCCCCGCGCAGGCAGGTCAACTCGCCCTTCGCTCCGCAGAGACCACTGGCTCGATCCCGATTCCCCCCACCGGCCTGTCGGGCTCAGTCAAGTGAGGATCCCTTCGCAGTTGACGGCGCCGAACAGCTGTGACGGTCGGATGCACTGATCCCTGCCATCGCCGCCGTCGTTCTCGTTCTCCCCCTCGTTGCCATCGAGGGTGTCGTCCCCGGACTCCCCGAAGAGGCTGTCGTTTCCGCTTCCCCCCAACAAGAAGTCGGCTTCGCTGCCACCCCTCAGCACATCGTCGCCTCTTCCGCCGTCCAGCTCATCGCGGCCGGGACCACCTTCCAGGGTGTCATCATCGTCCCCACCCGTGAGGACGTCGTTGCCTCCGCCGCCAACGAGGGAGTCGTCTCCATCATCCCCCTCGATGTCGTCGTTGCCGGCGTCACCGGTGAGGCGGTCGTTGCCGGTGCCCCCTTGGATCGTGTCGTCACCTTTGTTCCCTCGGATTCGGTCCCTGGCCCCGCCGCCGAGGAGGGTGTCGTGGCCGCCACCGCCGCCGATGTTGTCGGCGCCCTCTTCCCCCATGATGACGTCGTCGCCCCCGTTGCCTCGGAGTCGGTCGTTCCCGTCACCACCCCAGAGTTCGTCGTCGCCGGGTCCCCCGATAAGGCGGTCGCCATCGGTCTCCCCGCGCAGGATATCCCTGCCCTTGTTGCCGAAGAGATCGTCGCGGCCCGAGCCACCCTGGAGGGTGTCGTTGCCTTCACCGCCTTGGAGATCGTCATCATCGTCGCCTCCGTGGAGGGTGTCATTGCCTTCCCCGCCGACGACGAGGTCCTCGCCATCACCACCATCGATCCAGTCGCTGCCCTCTCCGCCGTCGATCTCGTCGTTGCCGCCGAGTCCGCAGATGGTGTCGTTCCCGGCACCGCCGATGATCGTGTCGTTGCCTCCTCGGCCGACGATCACATCGTTGCCCGAGGTTCCCGCTGGGTGTTCCTCACCGTGGGACCAGAGGCCGGTCGAGGAGTCCCACCAGATGGTGGCGTCGAGCCCATTGCACTTCAGAGCCTTGGAACCTTCCCCGTCGGCGGCCGCCGTCCCGGCCATGAGCAGCAGAAGAACTGCGGCTCCCGCCGCCACCGCTGATCCGTTTCGCGATCTCCTCGAGCGGGTGGTGATGTGTTTCACGGGACCTCCCTCCCACAACGCCCAATCCAAACGGCGAACGGTCGATCCCGCCAGAGGCTTTTGACTCTGAGGGCCCTCGGATCTTCCGCTCGGTTGAACCCGCCTGCCTTCCCTTCACTCTCCACCGTAGGTGCACTCGCGGCCCGCCCAGATCCCCTCGATCGGGGTGGCGCCGGTGGGTGCGGCCGGTCCGACGTCGAAGCAGAGGAAATCGGTGCCCCCAGGGGGCTGGACCTGGTAGCGGTACTCCATCTGAGTGAGGGCATTGAGCACCAGTTCGGCACCCGGGTACGCCGCCAACAGGGCATCGACCGTGGCACCGATGCCGATGGCCTCGGCCGTCAGCAGGCCCGGCGGGTCCCCGAAGTAATCGTATCCCTGGAAGTGCGGCACACCCGCCGCCCCGTAGCCCGTCTCGTTGTCGCCGAACCACAGGAAGAACGCCTCACCCCATCGGGCGAAGCGGTACTCGACGCCATCGAGAATGGGGTGGGGTCCCCACCCCGAGTCGTCAACCGGAGGCCCGAGGGCGGCAGTGACGGCGCCCACGACACTGTCCGGGTCGTCACCAAACTCGGCGACGGCGAGTCCCGACCACCCCAGCGAGAGGGTTGCTGCCGCCGTGGTGGTTGCCGCCTCTGTCGTCGTCGCTGCCCCTGTGGTGGTGGCGGCCGTGGTCGTCGGGGCCTGGGTGGTCGGCGCCTCGGTGGTCGTCGGCATGGTTGTGGTGGCGGCCGTGGTGGGCGGCACAGTGGTCGCCGGTGGCAGCGTCGTCGTTGCGTCGATACTGGCCGCAGGTGTGTCGTCTCCGTCTCCCGCCACGAGGAGGGTGATCGAGACGGCGACCACGGCCGTGACGATGACGAGCAATGCGATCCCCAGGTTGCGACGCATGCTGTGGACCCCCCGGCTGGTCGGCAGGTGTGATGCCTTCTGTCTACCTCCTGTCGACGTGGTCGGCCAGGGGAGAAGGGCTCTTGATGCCTCGGGCGCTTCAGTGGGCGCGGTTGCCGAGGGAGGCACTCGACGCCCCAGGTCACCGCTGGCGTCGTAGGGTTGGTGCTGGTGGTCCCCACGCCTCTTCACCTACGATCGGCGCCACCCTGAAGGGAGGTCGGGGATGGAAACGATTGTCGCTCGCCTCGTGGATCGGGCGACCCGGGATCCGGGAGCCACGGCGTTCATGCGCCCCCCGTCCGAACCTGGCGGGGAGTGGACCCCGACCACCTGGGGCGAGTCGCTCGATGCCGTTCGCGAGATCGGGGCCGGGCTCGTCTCCCTCGGGATCGAGCCGGGCGATCGGGTGGCGCTGATCGGCAAGAACTCCCCGGAGTGGGTGGCGGTCGACTTCGCCGTGCAGCACATCGGGGGGGTCACCGTTCCCCTCTACACCACGTTCGCCCCCGAGCAGCTGGCCTATGTGGTGAACCATGCCGAATGCCGGGCCTACGTCTTCGACGAAGCCGCCCAGTGGGAACGGGTTCGGGTGCTCGAGGTGCCCACCGTGGAGCAGTTCGTGGGCATCGAGGTCGGGGCCGGCGACGGCTACCTCACACTCGAGGAGCTCCGGGGGCAAGGCCGGGCCTTGCTCGCCGAGGACCCCGGGGTTCTCGAGAGGCGGCTCGAGGGGGTGGGTCCGAACGACCCCTTCTCGATCATCTACACCTCGGGCACCACCGGACCGCCCAAGGGGGCCGTGCTCACGCACCGAAATGCGCTGTGGACGGCCGACCGGGTCGGCGAGGTGGTCCCGTTCCGTGAGACGGAGACCACCGTCTGCTACCTCCCGCTGAGCCACGTGTACGAGCGGCTCTCGACGACCGTCGTGCCCTTCTCCGAGAGCGGACCGAAGGGGACGATCTATTTCGTGCCGTCCATGGAGCGGCTCCCCGAGGCCCTGGCGGCTGCTCGCCCCACGCTCATGGCCAGCGTCCCCCGGGTGTGGGAGAAGGTCCGGGCCCGGGTGATGGCGGCCATCGAGGAGGACCCCCGTCGGGCGAAGTCGGTGCGCAAGGCTCTGGCGGCCGGCATGGAGGCGGCCCGCCGCCGCGACACAGGAGAGCGGGTTCCCCCTCGGATGCGCTTCGGTGCCTGGATCGCCCGCAACGTGGTGGGGCGCAAGGTCCGCCACGGCATGGGCCTCGACCGGGTGCATTGGGCGGTCTGCGGAGCGGCGCCCATCAGCCCGGAGGTCCAGTACTTCGTTCAGGCCCTGGGGATCCCGTTGCACCAGGGCTGGGGGATGACCGAGACGACCTCATCGGGCGTCGTTCAGGCGAAGGACGATCTCGAGGCCGGTGTCGTCGGCGTGCCACTGCAGGGCGTCGAGATCCGCCTGGACGACGACGGTGAGATCCTGATCCGGGGCGACAACGTCTTCGCCGGCTACTACCGGGAGCCGGAGGCTACCGCGGCGGTGCTCGGCGACGACGGGTGGTTCCGCACCGGTGACATCGGCGCCTGGACCGGGGATGATCGGCTGCGGATCGTCGATCGCAAGAAGGACCTCATCATCACCTCGGCCGGCAAGAACATCGGGCCGCAGGAAATCGAGAAGCGACTCAAGGCGGATCCGCTCATCGGGGAGGCGATGATCGTGGGGGACCGCCGCCCCTATCTGGTGGCGCTGCTGTCCCTGGATCCCGACGAGGTCGGCGACGCAGACGCCGAAGGCCACGTGGCGTCGCTGATCGACGAAGTGAACCGAGGCTTCTCTCGTCCCGAGCAGATCAAGCGGTGGCACATCGCCCCGGAAGGCTTCCCGCCCGAGGCGCTCACCCCCACCCTGAAGCTGAAACGCCGGGTCGTGCTCGAGGCCTTCGCCGACCGGATCGAAGACATGTACGAGGACGAGGGCGCCAATAAGTGACGAGCCGCCACTCAGCGCTGGTGACGGCTCGTCGGGAACCCCTATGGGGTTTCTCCGCTGCCCTCATCGTAGACGGCGGAGACAGATGATGGGTGCTACCCGGCGGGGGGAGCCGGGGCCCCGCCGTCGGCCTTGACGAAGAACGCCGCCACACCGGCCACCGAACCGATGAGCACGATCCACAGGCCGTAACCGATGGAGACACCGTCGGTGCCGCCCACGTCGATCACGTCGATCACCGCCACCACAGCCGCCAGCGCCGCCGCGACGATATAGGCGATCTTCCAGTTGCGACTGTCGCTGCGGTACCACAGATAGCCGAGCACCAGCATGGCGATCCCGCACACCAGCGTGATCACGCCGTCGCCCTCGGTGCCTCGCTTCTCGGCGAGACCACCAAAAGCGGTCGCCCACGGGAGGAACGACCCTATGAGCACCGCCAGCCCTCCGGCTCCGATCAGGTACTCCCGCGTCGTCAGCGGCTTCTCGAACATGTTCCCATCCTTTGGTTGGTCGCCAGAACATAGCGCGCGCGACTCCGATGCCGCTACGGGACGAAGAACCCCTCGGTCATGATGCCGTCGAGGACCATCTGCCCGAGCTCGGTAGTGGCGGTGAGGCGACCGGCGCCGGCCGAAACCAGATCGTTGAGCAGATTGAGGTCACATCCCAATTCGCTCGCCCGGTTCACCAGCAGCACCTCGTTCTTGACCGCTGGCAAGAGCTCGGCGGGCAACTCGTCGAGGGCGGCGGCCTCATCGGAATCGAGGGAATCGAAGACCGCCACGGTTTCGGCGACGACATCGACGGTGAGCGACGCCAGCCCGGTGCAGTCGGCGGCTTGACCGACGTCCACGAACTCGCCCTCGAGGGCCAGGCCGACACCGGATTGCGACCCGGTCATCGGGGCGGTATCGATCCGGTACAGGGAGCACACGATCTCCCGATCGCCCTCGATCCAGGTTTCGAGCGTCGGGAAGATGTAGAAGATGTCGAGGAGCGACATCTCGTAGGGAACACCGGTGAAGGGCTCGAAGGCGGCCCGGCACAGATCGAAGGCGGCCTCCTGGATGGCGGCGTCGCCGGGGTAGGCGGCATCACCGGAGGCCGGGTACTCGGCCAGGGCGTAGACCTCGTTGTCGTGAGGCTCGCCGCAGGGCACGGCGTCCACTTCGAGCACCTCGAGGGCACCGAACCCCACCCCCGCCGGGTCGTTCCAGCAGATTCCCACTCTCATCGAATGGACCGACACGTCCCCCGACGTTTCCTCGGGGTCGTCGCCGCCGGCGAACGCAAAGAAGGCGGCCGCTCCGATCCCGAGCACCAACAGGAGCCCGGCGACGACCGCAACCGACGCTGCGGATCGCCTTCCCGGGGCCCTGCGGATCACATCGCCGGGCAGGGATGGCGTGTCGTCGAGGAAAGGATCGCCGGTCCCGGTCGCCGTCGAGGACGGCTCCGGGTCCGCGGTGAAGTACTCGACTTCGGGAGTGTCGGGCGTCGGTGCGGCGAAGGGCGCCTCGGGCTGCTCCTCCTCCCCGGGGGAGCTCTGCGACGCGTCGGCACGAGGCAACTCCGTGCCGCAGTAGGGGCACCAGGTGAGCGAGTCGTCGACCTCCCGTTCGCAGCTAGGACAGTGGACGGGTTGAGTCTCCATCGGCCCTCCGAAAGGCGCTCGGATGAGCCTACCGGGCGGCCGGCCCGGTGCCCGGCCTTGTCGCTACGCTCGATGGCGTGCAACGGTGCGGTGCGGTGGTGGCCGTGGTGCTCCTGGCCGCGGCCTGCGGTGGAGAAGCGACCACGACGAGCGCGTTCGGAACCACGTCGACCGCGACCACCGTGCTCGACCCGGGGGCGGAGCGCCGCCAGGCGATGGTGGCGGGCCAGATCGAAGCCCGGGGTATCGCCGATCCTCTGGTGCTTCAGGCCATGAGGGCCGTGCCCCGCGACCGATTCGTGCCGTCGGAGTACCGCGACCTCGCCTACGACGACCATCCGCTCCCGATCGGGTTCGGCCAGACCATCTCCCAGCCCTTCATGGTGGCCCTGATGACCGAGCAGCTGGGGGTGGGGCCCGGCGACAGCGTGCTGGAGGTCGGAACCGGATCCGGGTATCAGGCGGCGATCCTGGCGGAGATGGGGGTGACGGTGTTCACCATCGAGATCATCGAGGAGCTGGCGGCCCGGGCCGAGACGGTCCTCGAGTCCCTCGGCTACGAGGTCGAGGTCCGCCATGCCGACGGCTATTGGGGGTGGGAGGAGGAAGCGCCGTTCGACGCCGTCATCGTGACCGCCGCCCCCGACCACGTACCCCAACCGCTGTTGAATCAGCTTGCTCCCGGCGCAGTGATGGTGATCCCCGTGGGCCCGCCCGGGGCGGTTCAGACCCTGTGGAAGTTCACGATCGACCCCGACACCGGTGAGCGGCTGGCCGAGGGCCTCGGCGCGGTCCGTTTCGTTCCCTTCACCCGCGATCCGTGAGCGGCACACAGAGCGTGTAGCACAGGGCTCCCGCCCAGAGCACCCAGCGGAACCCGAACGTGAGTGCCAGGAGTGCCGCCGCCGATGCCGAGATGACCGACATCGTTCCGTTGATCGCCCACGCCCAGGGGACCAGCCGGGGCGCCGCTTCCTCGAGCCGGGCCAAGCCGCGGGGAAACATGACGCCCATGGCGAAGCCGAGCGGCGCCAGGAGGAGCGCTCCGGCGGCCACCCGCACCCAGAAGGGCGTCCCCAGGATCGGCCCGTCGACGGCGTCGAGCACGAACGGCGAGGCGATCACCATGATCGTGAGCAGCATTGCGGTGCCTCGCCACGGCACGCGGCGGGAGGCCAGGCTCCCGGCTCCGGAGGCCACCAGCAGGGCGAAGAGCACGACCGCCAGGGCGGCCGTCGGGCTGCCCATCATGAGAATGAACCGTTGGATGAGCGGAATCTCGACCAGCAGGAATCCGATGCCGAGCAGTCCGAAGTAGCCCAGCGTCCATGCACGGTGTCCCTTGCGGTCGGGTCGACGGCCGATCCGAGCCACCGCCAGCGGGGCGGCGATGAGGGCGAGGGCCCCGGCGACGGACAGCCCCAGGAGTGCCACCAGCACGAAGTAGCCGGCCCCACCGAAGGGCTGCCAGGTGCGACCCAGCGAGTCGAGCACCTCCGAGGCCTGGTTCCAGCGGAAGAAGTGGCCGAAGAACGGGTGGTCATCGGTGGGGGGTGTGAGATCGAAGTCGGCCGACCGGTAGGCGCCCGACGGGTCGTCCGAGAGGAGTGCCCTCGCCAGGGGGTAGTAGGGATCGGTGGGCAGCAGGTTGAAGAGGTTGGCGTCGGCCGCCGCCAGTCCGGGGGCGGCGACGATGTCGAAACGTTGCCCGGCGGCGAACGACTCGACGACGGCCAGGTCGGTGTCGCCGAATCCGGAGGGACGCAGCAGGACCAGACCGGTGGCATAGCCGCGCAGCACCACGACGGTGGCGGCCGGATCGAGGTTGTTGCGCCGGGCGGCTTCGCCGGCGAGAGCCACCACTCGCATCGTCTCACTGGGTGGCGTCTGGATCCACCGCGAGACGGCGAGGATTCCTCCCGGTCGGAGACGGTCGAGGTAGGCGTCGATGGCCTCGATGGTGAGCCCGTAGTCCTCGGCGAGGCTGTAGGCACCGGAGAACACCGGGCGGTACGACGAGCTGAGGACGAGGTGCACGATGTCGAAGTGCCGACCGGTGCGCTCCACGTAGGCCCTGGGTTCGGTGGCCTCCACCGTCACCCGATCGTCTTCATACAAGGGGGTGGCGGCTCGGACCGCCGCAGTGGCGGCGCGATGAGGCTCGACGGCGGTCACCGTGGCGGCCCCGGTGGCCAACGCCACCAGGACCTCCAGGCCACCCCGCGCATTGAGTACCAGGACCTCGGCGCCGGGGATCAGGCGAAAGGGCAGAGACCCGAGGAGATGGCCGGCGAAGTCGGCCTCTCCCGGCGCGACGAGCGGTATCGGGGCCAGATCGTCCCCATCGAAGGTGAGCCCCTCCTGGGGCGGAGGCGCGCCCCCGTAGGTGTAGGAGAGACCGGGCAGCGAGCGGATCCCGGCACTGTGGATGCGATCGACTCGGGCGGTGAGTTCCCAATCGGTGCCCACCACCTCGGCGTCGGGGTAGCGCAGGGCTCCGCTCAGGCTCTTGTAGGGGGAGAGGCGCAGGTTCGGGACGGGGACCACGGTGAGGGCGGCCAGCGCCACCGCCAGCACCGTCGCGGCGAGAACCTCGGGGCGGGGGAGCGGCGTCGACGCGACCGCGAAGGCGATGGCGCCGATCGCGGCCACCGCACCGGCGGCAGCGATGGTGCCCATCCCGCCCCACAGCGGAATCCCGGCCAGGCCCACCAGGCAGCCGGCGCCCGAGCCGGCCAGGCTCGAGGCGTAGACCCGGTGTGAGGGCATGGCCGAGAGCAGGACACCGATCACCGCGCCGCCCAGGAAGAACGGCACCGCCAGGACCAGGTAGTAGGTGATCAGGTAGAGGATCTGGATGTGGTCCCAGGCGATGGCGTAGGTGTCGAGCGGGAGGGCGTTGGCTGCTGCCGGCGCACCGAAGGCGGTGGCGCCCTGGAGGGCGGTCAGCAGGGCCCAGCGGCGAGGACCGCCCCGCCCCAGCGCCGGGAACACCGCCAGCGCCGATCCGCTGGCCCCGAAGCCCAGGAGAGCCAGGCTGACGACGAGAAAGGCGAAGTGATAGAACTGGGTGACGGCGAACACCCGGGTCAGGGCCACCTCGAGGATCAGGACGGATGCCGACGAGGCGGCGACCCCGGCGTAGACGGCCGATCGCTTCATGGGATCCGTACCGGGAGCCGCCGGGCTCCCCAGTCGCCCGGGGCGCCCTCGAAGACGCCGGGGCATCGCCTCCCGCAGGCGGTACAGGCGCCGAGCTCGTCGAGCCCCCAGGCGGTGATCCGGTAGCCGTCGCGGCTGATCAGGGTGGCGCTGCATCCGGGGCACACGGTGTCCTCGCCCTCGGGGACCCGGACGTTGCCGAGGTAGACGTGGTGGAGGCCGTTCCTTCGGCCGATTGCTCCGGCTCGCCGCAGGGTGCGCGGCCGGGTCGGGGGGCGGTCCCGCATCCTGAAGTCGGGATGGAAGGCGGTGAAGTGGAGGGGCACATCGGGCCCGAGATGCTCGGCGATCCAGGCGGTGAGCCGATCGATCTCGGCGTCACCGTCGTTGAGGCCTTCGATGAGCAGGGTGGTGAGTTCCAGCCACACTCCGGTGCCGTGGACGTGGGAGATCGTCTCCAGCACCGGTTCCAGCCGGCCCCCGCACACCCGGCGGTAGAAGTCGTCGTCGAATGCTTTGAGATCGATGTTGGCGGCATCGATGCAGCGGTAGAACTCGTCACGGGGATCGGGCGACACGTAGCCGGCCGTGACGGCCACCGTTCGCACCCCTGCCTCCCGGCAGGCCGCGGCGACGTCGATCGCATACTCGTGGAAGACCACCGGATCGTTGTACGTGAATGCGACGCTGCGGCAACCCAGATCGAAGGCGGCGGAGGCGATGGCCTCGGGGGTCGCCTCGGCGGCCAGCACGTCGTCGTGCCGGGCCTTGGAGATGTCCCAGTTCTGGCAGAAGCGGCACGCCAGGTTGCATCCGGCGGTCCCGAACGACAGGACCGGCGTTCCGGGGAGGAAGTGGTGGAGGGGTTTCTTCTCGATGGGGTCGACGCAGAATCCGCTGGAGCGCCCGTAGGTATCGAGCACCAGCGTCCCGCCCCGGTTCATCCGCACGTAGCACAGACCCCGCCGGCCGTCCCCGATGGTGCACGAGCGGGGGCAGAGGTCGCACCGAACCCGGCCGTCCTCCGTGCGGGTCCAGTAGCGGGCCACGGCCTCGGCCATGCCTGCAGTGTATGGGTCGTAGCCTGGGAGGGAATGGCCGACTTCGTGATCGAGGGCTTCGAGCCGGCCTACCGGGAGGCCGCTCGCTCCGGTCTGCTCGCCGACCGGGTGGCGGAGGCTCGGGCCGAGCTGCGGTCCTGTCGGGCCTGTCCCCGGGACTGCGAGGTCGACCGCTGGTCGGGGGAGACCGGCACCTGTCACACCGGGCGCTGGGCGATCGTGTCGAGCGCGTTCCCCCACCACGGCGAGGAACAGTGTCTGCGCGGCCGGGGCGGCTCCGGAACGATCTTCTTCGCCTTCTGCAACCTCCGCTGCGTGTTCTGTCAGAACTGGGACATCTCACAGCGACCCGACGGCCGGGAGATGGATGCCGATGAGATCGGGGCGATGATGGTCGAACTGCAGCGGCTCGGCTGCCACAACATCAACTTCGTGACGCCGGAGCACGTCGCCCCCCAGGTGGTGGAGGCGATCGCGGTCGCCGCAGAGGGCGGACTGCGGATACCCATCGTCTACAACACCTCGGCCTACGACGGGCTCTCGTCGCTGCACCTGATGGACGGCCTCGTCGACATCTACATGCCCGACTTCAAGTTCTGGGCGCCCGAGTCCGGACGTCGTCTGGCCAGCGCCTCCGACTATCCCGAGGTGGCGCGGCGGGCCGTTGCGCAGATGCATCGCCAGACCGGGGTGCTGAAGATGGGGCCCGACGGGCTGGCCCGGCGAGGTGTGCTCGTTCGGCACCTGGTGATGCCGGGGCTGGGGGACGAGACGGCGGCGATCATGAACTGGCTGGCCGAGGATCTCTCGCCGGACACGTTCGTGAACCTGATGGCGCAATACCGGCCGGATCACCGAGTGCCGGGAAGTGATCGCTACGGCTACATCGATCGTCGGGTCACCGCGGGAGAGATGGCCGATGCCCGTCGGGCCGCCGAGGCCGCCGGGCTGTGGCGCTTCTCCCGCTGATCAGGCTTCGTCGTCGGAGTCCCGGATCAGGGTCGAGGGATGGGCGGCCCGGTCGGCGATCCGGATCAGCTCGTGGCAGGCTTCGTCGCCGAGCACGCACGGCATGGCCGGAGTGATGGTCGCCTCGGCAGAGAGGATCCCCGATTCCTCCTGGGCGAAGTGGGCCCCGAGCCGCTCGAAGATTCGGATGATGGGCCGGTTCTCGGCGTGCATGAAGCCGGTCAGCCGTTCGATCCCGTGGCTGGCGGCCACGTGGGCGAGGGCGGTCACGAGCAGTGATCCCAGCCCCCGGCCCTGGTAGGCGTCGGTGATCGCCACTGCGATCTCCGCTGAAGCCGAGCCCTCGGCTTCCCGGACGTAGCGGGCCACCCCGATGCCGCGCAGGTCGTCATCCTCGGGAATGCCGGCTCCCCAGGCGAAGTGGTTGACCTGGTCCAAGTCGGTCAGATAGGCCGCATGACGAGGGGTGAGGCGGGGTACCGGTGCCAGGAAGCGGTGATAGCGGCTCTCCGGCGACAGGGCGGCGAAGCCCTCGAGGAGCTGTTCCCGATCCTCGGGGTGCACCGGCCGCAGGCCGATGCGGAGCCCGTCGGCGAGGTCGAACCAGGCGATCGGCTCCGCCGTCTGCGGAGCGGCGTCGGGGGGCACGAAGGCGAGAGCCTCGGTCATCCTCCCCCCATTGTGCCCGTCGCCGCCGGCTACGGCGAGGGGGGAGGTTCGTGGCCGGTCTGTATGCGCACCGCTCTCCAGCGAACCACGAAGATGAGAGCCGGGAGGAGCATGGCGAGGGGCCACACCGAGTCGAGGCAGCCCGCCAGCATGGGAAACGCCAGCGGCGGGGCGAAGAGCAGGAGCCGTCGCCGACCGTCGTCCGCAAGCGCCCGGCGGATCAGGATCGCCGCCCCGATCAGCGCCGCCCCCGCCAGGACGATCGCCGGCCACCAGCGTCCGAAGAGCCGGCGGGGGGCGGCGAGTTGGATGACGATCGCCGCGAGCAGGAACGGAACGTAGGCCCATTGGATTCTCAGGTCGGCCATGGGGTCAGCATGCGTCGTGGGAAGTCGGGACACCAGGGCCGGATGACCCGGGAACGTTGGACCATCGCCGTTCGTTGTGTCTTGCATGCAGCGGTCGGGAACCTCGGGTGTGGTGGGGGCCGGACTCTCCATCGGCGTGGGCGAATTGCTCGCCGGAGTGTTCGATGTGGTGGCTTCGCCGCTGGCGTCAGTCGGCGATTTCGTCGTCCGCAACTCCCCGGCCTGGCTCGAGGACTTCGCCATCGGGGTCTTCGGGACGGCCGACAAGGGGGCCCTTGCCATCGGCACGGTGGTCATTGCGCTCGTCGTCGGCTGGTTCGTCGGCGTTGCCGCCCGGGACCGATTCTGGGTGGCGGTCGCCGTCTTCGGAGGCTTCGGCGTGCTGGGGGCGGCAGCGGCTGCCGGCGTACCCTTGGCCGAGCCGCTCCCCGTGGTGGCGGCGACGCTGGTCTCCCTGGCAGCCGGTCTCGGCGGGACCTGGGTGCTCCTGAGAGCCTCGGAGCCCCAACCGACCGATGCTGTGGCCGAGGATCGCAGCCGTCGCCGGTTCCTGGGCATGGCGGCGGCCGGCGGTGTGCTGGCACTCGGCTCGGGGATCGTGGGCAGGCGGCTCATTGCCGCTCTCCCGTCGGTGCCGGAGATCACTCTCGATCCGCCCACCGAGGCGGCCGACCCGCCGGGCCCCGACGCCTCGTTCGCCGTCGCCGGCCTGGCGCCGATCGTGGTGCCCAACGACGACTTCTATCGCATCGACACCGCGCTCGTGGTCCCTCGCGTCGATGAGGCGGATTGGTCGCTGCGAATCACCGGCGCCATCGAGCGCCCGCTGGAGCTTCGGTATGCCGACTTGCTGGCTCGTCCCCTCGTCGAGGACTACGTGACGATCGCGTGCGTGTCGAACGAGGTGGGCGGCCACCTGGTGGGCAACGCGCTGTGGACCGGCGTGCGGCTGGTCGATCTGCTGGAGGAAGCGGGGGTCACCGCCGAAGGCACTCAGGTCGTGGGCCGTTCGATCGACGGCTGGACGGCCGGGTTCCCGACCGAGCTCGCTTTCGATGGGAGGGAGCCGCTCGTGGCGGTGGCGATGAACGGGGATGTACTGCCGCGACGGCACGGGTTCCCGGCGCGCCTCATCGTGCCCGGCCTCTACGGCTATGTCTCGGCCACCAAGTGGCTCTCGGAGATCAACCTCACCGGGTGGGACGATTTCGACGGCTACTGGATCCCTCGGGGGTGGTCCAAGGAGGGCCCGATCAAGACTCAGTCCCGCATCGATGTGCCCCGATCCGGGTCCACCGTGAATGCGGGCCGGCTCGAGATCGCCGGGGTGGCCTGGGCCCCGACGGTGGGGATCGATGGGGTGGAGGTGGCGCTCGACGATGGTCCCTGGCTGGAGGCCGAGATCAGCAGTCCGCTGTCGGCTCGGGCGTGGGTGCAGTGGAGGAGGGAAGCCGAGGTGACCGCCGGCGACCACGCGGTGCGGGTTCGGGCCACCGACGGCACCGGCACCACGCAGACCGGGACGACGGCCCCGCCGCGGCCCGACGGGGCCACCGGGCACCACACGATCCGCTTCTCGGCCGTCTAGCGACGGCGGGTAGTTGCCCACTCTCTGTTGACATCGTAGCGAGTACCACTACTCTCCGTGGTGGGTTGAGCATGGTACTGAAGTGGCGCACGCCCGTCGCGATCGGGCTGATGATCCTGCTGTGGAGCCCCGTCGCCCCGGAAACCGGGTCGGGGGTGCCCCAGGGTGGGTGGCGACACTCGTCCGGGGGGAACGGCACCGAACTGGTGGGAGCTCCTGGGTGGCATCAAGCCGGCGTCACCGGAGCAGGGGTCAGAGTGGCCGTCGTGGACATCGGATTCGACGGGTACCGGCAACGACTGGGAGACGAACTGCCCTCCGAGGTGGTGACCGCCTCGTTTCGGCGCGACGGTGCCATCGAGACGGGGAGCAGCCACGGCACCGCCGCCGCCGAGATCGTGCACGACGTGGCACCCGGAGCCGAGCTCCACCTGGTGGCATTCGACTTCGATCTCTGGTCGGTCGTCGACTACCTGATAGCCCAGGACATCGATGTGGTGAGCTTCTCGATCGGATACCTCTCGGGTCCGTTCGATGGGACGTCACCGATCTCCCGGGCCGTGCAGTGGGGCCTCGACGAGGGCCTCGTCTGGATCACGGCGGCCGGGAACTACGCCCGTCGCCACTGGGGCGGACCACCGGCCGATCGAGACGGTGACGGCTGGCTCGACGTAGCCCCCGGTCGGCGGCTCGACCACTTCACGGTGGCGCCGGGCCAGACCTTCGATCTCCATGTGTCGTGGCTCGGGGATGCGGATCTCGAGCTGTGTCTCTTCGACGAGAGGCAGTCGTTGGCGTGCACCACCGCGATCCGCGGCCCCGGAGATAGGCCGACGGAACACCTCGAGTGGCGCAACCCCGACGGCATCCGCCGCACCTACGGCTTTGGAGTGCGGATGGTGCGCGGCACCGCACGCCGCGTCGACGTGTTCGCAGCCGGGACGTCGGAGTTCGAGCACTTCGAGCCCCAGGGGAGCGTCCTGGTGCCGGGAGACGTCGAAGGGGCGGTCACGGTGGGGGCAGTGCCGTGGTGGAATCCCACTTCGCTCACCTCCTCCAGCAGTCGAGGCCCGACCGCCGACGGCCGGACCAAGCCGGATGTCGTGGGTCCCGCCGGGGTGGCCACGTCGGTGGGGGTCCTCGACGGCACCTCGGCGGCAACGCCCCACGTGGCCGGAGTGGCCGCCCTGCTCCTCGAGGCGTATCCGGAGACGCCGCCGGAGGGCGTCGCCGACCTCATCCGCAATCGCGCTCATCCCTTTGGCGACTCGGGTGACGCGGGTGCGGGCCTGGCGCATGTCGGTCCGCGAACCCCGGGATGTCGAGGCTTGGCCCCCACCATCGTGGGAACGCCAGAAGCCGACATCCTGGTGGGGACACCGGGTCCCGACGTCATCCAGGGTCGAGGTGGTCCGGACGTGATCGACGGTGGCGGGGGAGACGATGTGATCTGCGGGGGCTCCGGCGCCGACCTGCTCAACGGCGGCGCCGGCAACGACCGCATCCTCGGAGGCGGTGGGGCCGACCGGGTGTCGGGCGACGCCGGGAATGACTCGGTGCAGGGCGGTTCGGGCCCCGACCTGGTGCTTGGTGGAACCGGGGCCGACACCATCTGGGGCGGCCCCGGGGACGACCGTTGTCCCGACGGGTGGGGTGACGGCTGCGAGGGCCGGTAGGCCTCTCATCATCGTTACCCTGTCCTGGAGCCCACGAGGAGGATCGAATGCTTCGCAACGGGTCGCAGGGCGACGAGGTCACGGAACTGCAGAAGGCGCTGCTCCGCAAGGGCATCAACCCCGGCCCGATCGACGGGATCTTCGGCTCCAAGACCGAGGATGCCGTGAAGCGCTTTCAGGAGCGCAACGGGCTCGAGGTCGACGGCATAGCCGGACCGAAGACGATGGCGGCCTTTGAGGACGAAAGCGGTGGCATCACCGCCGAAACCCCCGAGAGCGCCTCGGAGAGCCGCACGTCGTCCGAGGACGAGGGTCGGCCCGGGGCCCTCTGATCAACGAGAGATCCACGAACGGCGCCCCCTGATGGGGGGCGCCGTCGCGTCAGTGGTGGCCGGGCACCAGGAGGTGCTTCGACAGCAGTGACCACGTGCCCTCGTCGGCCAGTCGGTGGCGCATCTCCTGCAGCGTTGTCAGGAACGCCGGGACTGCGGCATGGGTGCTCAGCGGATTGGGACGGGTCTGGTCGAGCACCCGCACATCGGGCCGCAGCACGATGAACTCGGTTTGCGGCCAGGCCGCCGAAACCCGTTCCATCTCGGCGGTCAGGGCCTCGAAGCCGAGCCGGTCGACCAGCGGCTCGTAGAACCGGGCGTCCGGCCGGGTCTCGTCGGCGGCCATCGGTGCCACCACGATCACCAGATCGAGGGGCTCCGGAGCCCCGAGGACGAGGTCGGCGCTGGTACCGGAAGCGAGGCCGCCATCCACGTACCGGCGTCCGTTGATGGCGACGGGTTGAAACACCATCGGCACGGCCGCC
Source organism: Acidimicrobiia bacterium (assembly GCA_041572755.1). Lineage (GTDB taxonomy): Bacteria > Actinomycetota > Acidimicrobiia > Spongiisociales > UBA11373 > JBFELU01. The sequence goes on from JBFFRY010000001.1 coordinate 46,389, forward strand.
GAGGCGGCGACGGCGGCACCCATGCCCGTATCGGGGCTCTCCTCGGTGCCGAACGCAACCCTGCTCTTTCCCTCGAGCTCGAAAGCCACCACGATCGTCGGCCTCTCGGGCCAGGCGTGGATCCCCTCCCCGATCCGTTCCTCGAGCCAGTCGACGAGGCCCTCCGTCGTGTACGGGGCCGGGCTCCCCAGGACCAGCCGGACCCCGGGTCGGCGGATGCCCGGAACCACGCCGTGACGCAACCACCGGAGTACCCCGGTGGGTCGGGCCCGCCGGTAGACCCGGGCGGCCAGCGCCTCGGCGACGTCCTCCCTTCCCTCGGCACTCCCGACGAGAGCGTCCAGGTCGAACGCCCCGCCGCGCACCATCGCCGCCACCACCGCGCCCGAGGAGGTCCCCACGATCACTTCGGCCTCGTCGGGATCCCATCCGGTCGCCATCCGGAGGGCAAACAGTGTGGCGAAGTGATAGGCGGCGCCGGTGACGCCACCACCGCCCAGGACGAGGCCGACCCTGCTCATGGCGGACCAGGATACGACCGCTCGCCCCGGTTAAGGTCCTGGGCCGCATGGAACTGCATCCCGGCGACACCCGCTCCGAGACCGAAGAGATCGCGGCACTGCTCGCCGCGGCCGAGGCGGCGGGGGACCCGGCGCCTCTCTCTGAGGAAGCGGAACACGACGTCGCCTCAGGCAGGCTGGGCCTGGTCGCCGCCGACGGCGACCGGGTGTTCGGCTACGTCCACCATCGCACCGACGGTTCCGTCACGATCCTCGAGCCGGTACTGGCGCCGGGCATCCCGGCAGACGCGGCGGCCGAGGTGGTCGCCCACGCCATCGGAAGTGCCGGGCCGGGTTTGGTGCACCTGTGGACTGCGAGCGACGCGGTCGCCGTCGCCGCCCGTGGTGAGGGATTCCGGCCCGACCGGCGGGTGGAGTGCCTCGAGCGAGTCCTCCCCGTCGCCGGGGCCGAACCGATCGTCACCGGGATGCTGACCGCCGGATTCCGGCCCGAGATCGACGAGGAAGCCGTGCTGCTCATTCACCGCGAGGCCTTCGCCGGCCATGCCGACCTCGGGGGCTGGGACCGCCGGAACCTCGAGTGGAGGTTCCGGCTGCCGTGGTTCGACCCCGCCGGTCTCGTGCTGGCCTGGGAGCGGGGCCGGCCCGTCGCCGTGGTCTGGATCAAGGAGCCGCGGCCCGGAGACGGGGAGATCTACCTGATCGCCTGCCGACCCGCGGTCCAGGGACGGGGTCTGGGGAAGGCGATGACGATCCTCGGCCTCCGGCTCTTGAGCGACCGGGGCGCCCGGAGTGGGCGGGTCTTCACCGATGCCGACAATGCAGCGGCAAAGCACGTCTACCTGCAGCTCGGCTTCGAGTCGGTGGGCGTGCGGACGCGCTGGGTGGGGAAGGCTGCGGCGAACTAGCCGAAACGGTGACCGCAGGAAGGACAGGTGGCGTCACCGTCCTCGGTGGGTCCGGTGCACCACGGGCAGGGGAGGTCGAGCGCCGCAGCGTCCTCGTCCAACGGGAGCAAGAGGGCGAGGGGCACGGTGCTTCCCATGGGGTAGCGCCGCCGAGCGGCGAGGGTGACGAGTGACAGCCAGATCGCGAGCACGACCCACTCCTTGTGCGTGTACCAGAGCCACAGGCTAGGACCGCAGGACCGGAACGCGGTGGATTTCGGAACGCAACGAAGTGGAATCGGAGGGGGATTACCCTACGGCGGCACATGGCCATCACCCTGCCCGACGGGTCTCCCCTGCAACTCCCCGAAGGCGCCAACGGCCTCGACGGAGCTCGAGCCATCGGTGCCCGGCTCGCCGACGCCGCCGTGGCCGTCCGCGTCGACGGGGTGCTGCGCGACTTGACGGCCACCCTGCCCGATGCGGGGACCTTCGAAGTGGTGACCGAGGACAGCGCCGACGGCCGCTCCGTGCTTCGGCACTCCGCCGCCCACATCCTGGCGCAAGCGGTGCTCGACTTGTTCGAGGGAGCCCACTTCGCCATCGGCCCGCCCATCGAGGACGGCTTCTACTACGACTTCGACATCGGACGGCCCTTCACTCCCGAGGACCTCGATCGGATCGAGGCGCGGATGGCCGAGATCGTCCACGAGAACCAACCCTTTGTCCGGGAGGCCCTCTCCAAGGACGCGGCACTCGAACTGTTCGTCGATCAGCCCTTCAAGACTGAGATCATCGAGTCGGTCGACGAGGACGAAGGGGCCGAGGGGGATGTGGTCACGGTCTACCGCAACGAGGACTTCGTCGATCTCTGTCGCGGGCCCCACCTGCCGGGCACCGGCCGGCTCCCCGCGGTGAAGCTGCTGCGCACCGCCGGGGCCTACTGGCGGGGCGACGAGACCCGACCCCAGCTGCAGCGGATCTACGGCACGGCATGGGAGAGTCGCAAGGCGCTCGATGCCTACCTGGAGCGACTGGAGGAGGCTCGCAGGCGGGACCATCGCCGCTTGGGCGTCGACCTCGATCTCTTCTCGTTCCCCAACGAGCTGGGGAGCGGCCTGGCGGTGTGGCATCCCAAAGGTGCCATGACCCGGATGGTGATGGAGGATTACAGCCGGCGCACCCACCTGGCCTTCGGCTATGACATCGTCGCCTCGCCGCACATCGCCAAGTCGCAGCTCTGGAAGACCTCGGGCCACCTCGACTTCTATGCCGAAGGGATGTACCCCGCCATGGAGCTGGACGCCGGCGACGAGTACCTCCTCAAGCCGATGAACTGCCCATTCCACATCCTCATCTTCCGATCGCGGGCTCGCTCCTATCGCGAACTGCCGATGCGGCTGTTCGAGTTGGGCACGGTGTACCGCTACGAGCGCTCCGGGGTCGTGCACGGGCTGCTCAGGGCCCGCGGCTTCACCCAGGACGACAGCCACATGTTCTGCACCGAAGAGCAGCTCGCCGAGGAGTTGCAGCACCTGCTGGATTTCTCCCTGATGGTGCTGCGGGACTTCGGCTTCGAGGAGTTCGAGGCCGACCTCTCGACCCGTCCCGACAAGTTCGTCGGGCGCCCGGAACTATGGGATCGGGCCACCGAAGCGCTGCGCAACGCCCTCGATGATGCCGGGGTCGAATATCAAGTAGCCGAGGGAGAGGGCGCCTTCTACGGCCCCAAGATCGATCTGCACCTTCGGGACGCCCTGGGGCGACGCTGGCAGATGACCACCATTCAGGTGGATTTCGCCCAGCCGGAGAACTTCGAGCTCACCTACGCCTCGCCCGAGAACACGAAGGAGCGCCCGGTGATGATCCACCGGGCCCTGTTCGGTGCCGTCGAGCGCTTCTTCGGGGTGCTGGTGGAGCACTACGCCGGGGCGTTGCCTCCCTGGCTGTCGCCCCTCCAGACGACGGTCATCCCCGTTGCCGACCGTCATCTCGACTACGCCGCTGAGGTGGCCGCCGGTCTGCGAGCCAGAGGCGTCCGAGTCGAGGTCGACGACCACGACGAGACGGTCGGTGAGAAGATCCGCCGGGCTCTCGTCGACAAGCATCCCGTCGTGCTGGTGGTGGGGGACCGCGACATCGAAGACGGTACCGTGGGTATTCGCGTGCGGGGCGAGGAGGAGCGCCGGGGTGTGCCGCTGGGCGCGGCCGCCGACGAGATCGCCGACCTCATTCGGCCCCCGCGATAGATGGCTTGTACGCCGCCAGGTGCCGGTAGTGTGGCGGGCTGTCGTTGACTTGAAGGACCTCCTTCCGTGAAGCGCTTCATCCGAGTCCTCTCCGCAGCCGTGCGCCGCGCTCCCGTCCCGATCCTGATCGGGGCCATCGTGCTCACCGTGGTGTTCGGCGCCTTCGTACCTCAGCAGGAACAGGCCGTCGGCAACGAAGGCTTCTCGCCGGATTCCGAGGAGTTCCTGGCCGCCCAGACGATCGACGACATCTTCACGGCCAGCTCCGAGGTCGCCGTCCAGATCCTCGTCTCCTCGGAGTCGGGAAACCTCATCACCGCCGACGGAATCCGGGCCTATGCCGCCATCCGGCAAGCGGTGCTCGACAGCCGGGCGTCCGAGATCATGGGCCACCGCGCCGACGGTGAAGCCGGAGGCGACATCGAGGGCTTCTACGAGCAGGTATTGGTGAACCTGGAGGTCCAGGGCATCGACCCCGCCACGCTCGACGACGCCGGCGCAGTGGAGGTCGTGCAGGAGACGCTTGCCTCGCTCCCTCCCGAGGCGGTCGACGGGTTCTTGCTTCCGGAGCGAGCTCAGATAGATGCAGGGGAATCCCCATCCGGCCTGATGGTCGTCTTCTTGGCCCTCTCCAAGCTGGAGGACGACCCCGACCAGGTCGAGCTCCAGGCCATCGAAGTCGACATGGCCGATGCGGTGCGCCGGGCGGCCGCCGCGACGTCCGACGACATCTCGGCGGAGGCCTTCAGCTTTGCGCTGCTCTTCGCCAACCAGGACGAGTTCGAGGCCGAGGTGGGGCGGTTGTTCGGAACCGCTTTTCTGATCATCTTGGCGATCTTGGGCTTCGTCTTCTGGATCCATCCCCGGGGCCGGCTCGGCCGGCTGGCGGCCGCCCGGCGCGCCGGAGCCGACGTCCTGCTGGCGCTGGCGGTGATCGTGATGTCGATCTTTTGGATGAACGGCATCGGGGTCCTGCTCGGCCCCAAGTACCTGGGCCTCATCGGGAAGTTCAGCGAGTTGCTCCAGGTGATCCCGATCCTGTTGGTCGGCCTCGGTGTCGACTATGCCATCCACCTCACCGCCCGTTACCGCGAGGAAGTGGGTGGTGGCGCCGACGTGTTCCAGGCCGCCACTCGCGCCTCCCACACCGTAGGGGTGGCGCTGGTGCTCGCCACCGTCACGACGGCAGTCGGGTTTCTCACCAACATCTTCAATCCGGTGACCGCGATCGCCGACTTCGGCATCCTGGCGTCGGTGGGCATCGGCGCCGCGTTCATCCTGATGCTCACGTTCGTGCCGGCGGTGCGAATCCTCCTCGATCGAAGGGCCGAGGCTGCCGGCACCCTGCCCACCGAGGCGCTGGGCTACTCCAGCGAGCGGCTCCTGCCCCGCCTCATGGGGAAGTCCTCGGTGCTCGCCGATCGGATCCCGGCGGTGATGCTGGTCCTCGCCCTCGGTGGGGGCGGTCTCGGCTTGTGGGGTCTGACCAATCTCTCCACGGCCTTCTCGTTCACCGATTTCGTGCCGGAGGGCTCCGAGCTTCTGACCACCTTCGACACGCTGACCGAGGACTACCGGGGTGGGTTCGGGGAGCGAACCCAGGTACTCGTCGAAGGCGATGTGGCCACGGTCGACGCCCACAACGGTCTCGTCACTGCCTACGACAACATGGCCGACACCCCCGATGTCGTGGCCTTCGAAGGCGCCGTTCAGGCCGAGTCCCCGGTTTCGGTGCTCTCCGCCCTGACCACCTCGCCGGAACAGGGCGGCAATCCCGAGGTCTACAACGCCGATTTTGCGGCGCTGGCACCGGCGCTGGGCCTCGAGCCGGCGTTGACCGTGGCCCCCGGCACCGATGTGGCGGCTCTCTACGACGCCGCCTTCGAGTACGCGCCGGAGGGCATGGCACGGACCATCGCCCGTCTCGGGGGCGACTATCACTACATCAACGTCTCGGTGGCCACCCAGGCGGGTGAGCAGGGCGCCCAGGCCCTCGCCGCCGACCTCGCCGCCGACTTCGCCGTCGTGGACGCCCTCGACGGAGTCCACGCCGTGCCCACCAACGAGAACATCATCAGCCGGGGGGTGGTCGATGCTCTGCAGTCGTCGCAGGCGTCGTCGATCGCCATCACGCTGGCAGCGGCGATGGCGCTGCTCATGGTGACGTTCTTCATCGAATCGCGGCGTCCATTCCTCGGAGTGATCACCATCACCCCGGTGGCGCTGGTGGTGTTGTGGGTGTTCGGGATGATGTCCCTCACCGGGATCTCGTTCAATCCCGTCACGGCGATGATCGCGGCGATCGCCATCGGCATCGGCGTGCCCTACACGATCCACATCACGCACCGCTACCAGGAGGACCGCATCCGCACCGACAGCACCGCCGAGGCGATCCGCTCGACGATGACCCACACCGGCGGCGCCCTCGCCGGTTCGGCGTTCACGACGGTGGCCGGCTTCGGGATCCTGGTGACCTCGACCCTGAAGCCGTTCCAGCAGTTCGGGCTGGTGGTGGCCTATGCCATCGGTTTCGCCCTCATTGCCGCCGTGTTCGTGCTCCCCAGCATGCTGGTGCTGTGGGACCGCTGGCACCGGCGACGCGGCGACACCGTCGTCGACGAGAGAGCGCTCGCCCGGGCCCAGGCGGCGCTCGAGTCCTCCTGATCCCCTACGCTCATCCCCGTGGACCGCATGGAGATCCCCGCCGAGGTCGCCCGCGCCGAAGGGGTGCCCGACGACCTCGACTCTTCGGCCCTCGGCCCCTACACGATCCCCTCGACCCGGCGGAGACGGATCGCCGCCACCATCTCGGCCGTGGGGGCGGTGCTCGCTGCTGCCGGGGTGGCGGTCGGGCTTCCGGCAGGTCTCTGGGTGATCACCGGTGTTCTTGCCGTGCTTGCCGTCTGGCAGTGGCTGTCGGCCTGGCCGATCAACGTCTCCGCCGCGGAAGCGCTCGGCATCGCCAACCGGGAGGCCGCCTTCCCGGTGGGCCACGCCTCGGCGGTGGTGGGCTTCGACGGCTGGCGCTCTCGCCCCACATGGAATGTGCTGATGTTCTCCGCCGACGAGCCCCCTTCGCAGCGGGGCCTGGTGCGGGTCGACGCGGTCCGGGGCCGCGTCGTCGGCTCCTACGTGGAGGAGAACCCCGAGGTTCCGTGAGGTATCACAGGACGTAGCGCTCGCCGGCGCGGTCCTGGATCTCGACCGCAACGCCGATTTCCGGTCGCCGCGGCCACCTCTCCAGTACCGACATCGCCTGCAGGTTGCAGCCCGCCTGGAAGACGCCCCACGGCTCTCCCTCGTATGCGGCCCCGAGGTCGACCGCGCAGCCGGGCACCGGGGTGACGCCCTCGTCGTGCAGCGTCAGCCCCTCGATCGACACGACGGCGAGATCGAGTTCGCCGCACCGATTGATGAGGCGGGCAGTCGCGTCGATCGGATAGAAGCCCTCGTCCTCGGGCCCGCGGCGGGACGCCTGGGGATCGAACTCCGCCGCCAGGATCGCCACCAGTTCTTCGCCCTCGGGGCCGTCGCCTTCGTCGTCGTCCTCGCCGAGCATGGCGGCGGCGATGTCGAGGGCCCGTTGCAGGTCGTCGCCCTCGAACACCCAGGGATCGCCATCCGCATCGGTGTAGAACTCGGCGAGAAGACGCCCGTCCTCCACGTAGGCCATCCCCACGACCAAGTCCTCCTCGACGAACTCGACGATGAGACCGCCGTACTCGGGATCCATCCGCTCCCGAGCGTGGAGGTCCGACATGGGGGCTAACGGTCCCCGATCGGGGCGTAGTCCCGCTCTACCTCGCCGGTGTAGATCTGGCGGGGCCGGCCTATCCGGGTGTGCGGATCTTCGTTCATCTCCTTCCACTGGGCGATCCAACCGGGGAGGCGCCCGATGGCGAAGAGCACGGTGAACATGCCGATGGGGAAGCCGAGGGCCCGATACGTGATGCCCGAGTAGAAGTCGACGTTGGGGTAGAGCTTGCGTTCCACGAAGTAGTCCTCCGATAGCGCTGCGTCCTCGAGCTTGAGGGCAATGTCGAGGAGAGGGTCGTCGCCCCCGGTGCGTTCCAGCACATCGTGGGCGAAGGCACGAAGGATCTTGGCGCGCGGGTCGTAGTTCTTGTAGACACGGTGCCCGAATCCCCACAGCCGGAACGGGTCGTCCTTGTCCTTGGCCTTCTCGAGGTACTTGCGGTAATCCCGGCCGTCCTCATTGATCTGCTGGAGCATTTCGAGGACCCGCTGGTTGGCGCCCCCGTGGAGAGGGCCCCACAGCGCCGAGATCCCGGCCGCCACCGAGGCGAAGAGGTTGGCGCGACTGCTCCCGACCAGGCGCACGGTCGCCGTCGAACAGTTCTGCTCGTGGTCGGCGTGGAGAATGAGGAGTACGTCGAGGGCACGGGCCACCGCCGGGTCGACCTCGTACGGCTCCGTGGGGAGCGCAAACATCATGTGGAGGAAGTTGGATGCGTAGTCCAGTGAGTTCTTGGGGTAGACGTAGGGCTGCCCGATCGACTTCTTGTAGGCGAACGACGCCACCGTGGGAAGCTTGGCGATCAGCCTCACAGCGGACTGCTCGACGGCGTAGGGGTCGGTCGGGTTGTGGAACGTCGGGTAGAACGTGGACAGGGCGCTGGTCGCCGAGCCGAGGATGGCCATGGGATGGGCGCTCTTCGGGAACGCGTCGAAGAGCCGCTTCATCTCCTCGTTGAGGAGGGTATGGCGGGTGATCTCCTCGCGGTACTCGTCGAGTGCTTCCTGAGTCGGCAGTTCTCCGTGGAACAGGAGATAGGCCACCTCCAGGAACGTCGAACGCTCGGCGAGTTGCTCGATGGGATAGCCCCGGTAGCGCAGGATGCCTTCTTCGCCGTTGACGTAGGTGATCGAGCTCTGACAGCCTGCGGTGTTGGCGAAGCCGTAGTCGACGGTCACCCTTCCGGTCATCGATCGGAGCCGGGTGACGTCGACCCCGGTGTCGCCCACGGATCCGGGGATGATGTCGAGCGGGATGTCGTTTCCGTCGACGTTGAGGCTCGCCTGGTTGTCGCTCAATCCACGTCCTTTCTCAGTCTTCCTCTTCAGCCGCGTCGATGACGCGCTGGGCCTCTTGAGGCGGAGCCTCCTCATAATGGCTCATCTCCATGGCGAAGGAGCCGCGCCCGCTCGTGATCGATCGCAGGTCGATCGTGTAGCGCTGCATCTCGGCGAGAGGGACCTCAGCGGTGATGACCCGGGTGAAGCCCTCGGAGTCCATGCCGAGGACCCGACCCCGCTTGGCGTTGAGGTCGCCGATGACGTCGCCCATCTGGTCCTCGGGGACGCGAACAGTGACCCTCATGATGGGTTCCAGCAGGGCGGCCTTGAGGCTCGGTGCCGCTGTTCGGACGGCCTGGATCCCTGCCATTCGGAACGACAGCTCGTCTGAATCGACCGAGTGGTACTTGCCGTCGTAGACCGTCGCCTGGATGTCGACGACCGGATAACCGGCGATGATGCCGCGCTCGAGGGCCTCTTTGATGCCCCGGTCCACCGCCGGGATGTACTGACGGGGGATCGAGCCGCCCTTGATCTCGTCGACGAACTCGTAGCCCTCACCGGGACTGCGGGGGGCGAACCTGACGAAAGCCACCCCGAATTGGCCGCGCCCGCCCGACTGCTTCTTGTGCTTGCCCTCGACGTCGGCGGTGCCGCGAATCGTCTCCCGGTAGGGGATCTTCGGAAGGGCGGTGTCGACCTCAACGCCGTAGCGTCGGGCGAGTCGGGCAATCGTCACTTCGAGGTGGGCGTCGCCGAGGCCCGACAGCACCGTCTGGTTGGTCTCGCCGCGGCGCTCGACCCGCAGCGACGGGTCCTCCTCGGCGGCCCGCTGCAGGGCCGTGGAGAGCTTCTCCTCATCCTGGGCCGAGCGGGGAAAGACTGCCAGGGACATGGCCGGTTGCGGGGCCGGGACCGGGTCGATGACGACGTCGAGCCCGAAATCCCTCAATGTCGAGCCCGAGACCAGGGTCTCCAGTTTGGCGACGGCGGCGATGTCCCCCGTCTGGACGTTCGCCAGGTCCTCGTGCTCCTTGCCCCGCATCGAGAACACGTTGTGCATCCGACCCCTGGCCCCGGCGGGGACCACTTCGACCTCGGCGTCGTGGGCGATCGAGCCCCGGTAGACCCGAAAGAGGGAGATCCGGCCGACATAGGGGTCCGACATGGTCTTGAAGACGTAGGCGACGGTCTTGTCGTCGGGCAGCGACTCCCCGGCCGCCAGCGGCGGCGCCGGGCGCTCGGAAGGGCGAGGGCCGTAGGCGACGATGAACTCCGCCAGGCGATCCACGCCGACGAGCTTGGCGGCCGAGCCGCAGAGCACGGGGAAAGCGCTTCCCTCGACCATGCCGCGGTGCATCCCTGAGATGAGTTGCTCGCCGGAGGGTTCCTCGCCCTCGAAGTACTTCTCCAGCATCTCATCATCGGTTTCCACGACGGCTTCCACCAGCCCGGTGTGGAGATCCTCGACTTCCTGCTTCACCGAATCGGGGAGGTCGACCTTGGTGGCGCGCAGCGAACCCGCCTCGTAGGTGTACGCCTCGTTGCCGACGAGGTTGGCGACCCCCGACAGATCGTGTTCCACCCCGATGGGGACCTGGAGGGGGGCGATCCCGGTGCCGAACGCATCCTTGAGCTCGGCCATCACCCGACTGTGAGATGAGCGTTCCCGGTCAAGCTTGTTGATGAAGACCGCCCGGGCGATGCCCTCCTCCTCGGCCATCCTCCATACGGTCTCAGTTTGGACCTCGACACCGTCGACCGCCGAGACCACGAACAAGGCGAGGTCGGCAGCTCGAAGCGCGACCCGAACCTCGCCGATGAAGTCGGCATATCCGGGAGTGTCGATCAGATTGATCTTGTGGCCGTTCCACTCGAAGGGGGCCATGGCGAGAGCCACCGACGACTGGCGGGACACCTCTTCGGGCTCGAAGTCGGTGATCGTGTTGCCGTCCTCGATGCGACCCATGCGGGTGGTGACGCCGGCAACGTGCAGGAGGGCCTCGGCGAGTGCGGTCTTGCCGCTCCCGCCGTGGCCGACGAGCACCACGTTCCGTATCTGGTCGGGGCCCAAGGGGTTCCTCCATGTCGGGGGTCCCACAACTCTAGTGAGCCGGGGATCGGCGACGGATGGGGAGATCGGGTGTGCTACCTTGCGAACCGAGGAGGACCGTCGTGCTCGACATCCGAGCCAGGAAGAAGGTGTCACGCGCCGCCGATCCGCTCGCCCGCCTCCTGGTGAGGAGCGGTCTCTCGCCGACGGCGGTGACCTTCTCGGGGCTCGGCATCTCGATCATCGGCTCGATCCTGATCGCCGTCGGGTACCTGGCGGCGGGGGCCGCCGTCTTGGGTACCGGTGCCGCACTCGACATCCTCGACGGTGTCCTGGCGAGGATGACCGGACGTGAGACGGTGCGGGGTGCGTTCCTCGATTCGCTGACTGATCGCGTCGGCGAGGTGGCGATGTGGACCGGTCTCGCCTTCTATCTGGGCCGGCGCTCGGAGGCCACCCTCGTGATGCTGGCCCTGGTGGCGCTGGCGGGTTCACTGCTCATTCCGTATCTTCGGGCCAAGGCCGAGGCCGAGGGGGTGGAGGGCAAGGGAGGCCTCATGGGCCGAGCCGAACGCCTCCTACTCTTCTGCTGGGGGCTCGGGCTCGCCGGTCTCAATCTCCCGGTCCTCGCCGGAACCATCTGGGCACTGGCCGCGCTCACCTGGCTGACGGTCACTCAGCGCTCCTGGCGGACGTGGGTGCTGCTCGGCGAGTGAAAGGCGCCCTCGGCTACGCCACGTACCGCGCCCTTTCGGCGCTGTTCTCCCTCTTTCCAGAGCCGGCCATGCGCCGCATCGGGTACGGGATGGGATGGCTGCTCTCGTTCGTGGCGGGTGACAGGTTCCGCATGGCGCAGCGGCACCAGCGGCGGGTCCAGGGACCCGATGTGGATCTCCGCAGGGCGGCGAGGAGGGTGTTCGGGTACTACGGCCGGTACTGGGCGGAGACGTTCTGGATGACGCCGCGGCGTCGTGACGGGGTCCTGCGGCGCTCCATCCTCGACAACGTGGAGATCCTTCACGCTGCCGTCGCATCGGATCGGGGGGTGGTGCTGGCTCTCCCGCACACCGGGAATTGGGAGGCGGCCGGACTCCGGGCGGCGGCCGAAGGGGCGCGAGTTCTGGCGGTGGCCGAGGCGCTTCCCAATGAGCGCATCGTCGATTGGTTCACCCGGATGAGAGCGATGATGGACATCGACATCGTCATCGCTCGCAAGGGAGGCCGGGTGACCCGGGACCTGATGGCCCGACTGGAAGTTGGAGGCACGATCGCCTTGCTCAGTGATCGGGACCTCAAGAGATCCGGGGTGCCGGTGACACTCTTCGGAGAGGGGACCACGATGCCGGCCGGTCCGGTGGCCATGGCGGATCGAACCGGGGCAACCCTGCTTCCGGTGGGGGTGTACTTCCTGGAAGGCGCCGGCCATCGGTTCGTCGTCCACCCGCCGGTCGAGATCCCCGATCTCCCCGATCGGGACGAACGCATCCGCATCGGCACCGAGCGGCTGGGCGCCGTCCTCGAGGAGATCATCCGGGTGCATCCGGAGCAGTGGCACCTCGTGTTGCCCAATTGGCCCAGTGATCGGGAGGACGCCTCGTGAGGGTCGCCGTCGTCTGCCCCTACGACCTCGCCGCGCCCGGGGGAGTCCAGGATCAGGTGGTCTCGATCGTCGAGTGGCTCCGCGACCGCGGCCACGACGCGTGGGCCGTCGCCCCGGGGGAGGCAGGTCCCACCGAGACCCACCACGTCGGAGGGATCGTCAGCGTGCCGGCCAATCGGTCCCGGGCACCCATTGCACTCGATCCGCGGGTGGTGACGAGAGTGCGAGCGGCGATCCGGGAAGCCGACGTGATCCACATCCACGAGCCGTTGATGCCGGTGGTGTCACTGGCCGCACTGGTGGCCGGCGACTCTCCAAAGGTGGCGACGTTCCACGCCGATCCCGGCGCCATCGTCCGCAGGGTCTATCGGGGAACGGCGCCCGTGCTCCGCCGCCTGCTCCGGCGGGCCGCGGTCGTCACCGCGGTCAGCGAGACCGCGGCGATCGCGGTGGGCCGTTTTGCCGAAGCCGAGATCGTGCCCAACGCCGTCGACGTCGACCTGTACCGCATCACCGATGCCACGCGGGACGCGGCCACCGTCCTCTTCATCGGGCGTGACGAACCCCGGAAGGGCCTCGACGTGCTCCTGCAGGCCTGGCCGTTGATCCGCGCTCGGGTACCCGCCGCCCGCGCCTTCGTCGTCGGTGCGGAGCGAAGCGGCGGTCCCGACGGTGTCGCCTTCCTGGGTCGGGTGTCCGACGAGCAGAAGCGCGCCGAGCTGGCGGGTGCCGCAGTGCTGTGCGCTCCCAATGTGGGTGGTGAGAGCTTTGGGATCGTTCTCATCGAAGCCATGGCGGCGGGGTGCGCCGTGGTGGCCTCGGACATTCCGGCTTTCCGGGCCGTCGGGGACGACGGGGTGGCCTTCGTGGAACCGGGGGACCCGGTGGCGCTGGCGGATCGGGTGAGCCGACTGCTGGAGGATGAGCCGTCGCGGCGGGAGTTGGTTCACCTGGGTGCCGATCGGGTGGCGCAGTTCGATCGCAGCCGGGTCCTCGAGGCCTATCTGGATGCTTACCGGCGGGCGATCGGCCGGGGATCCGACTCCGGGTAAGAACTCGACCCGACGGTACAATCAAGCGGCACAGGCAAAGGAGCGAGAAACGTGGACAAGGGCACCGACCGGGTGAAGCGCGGCCTGGCGGAGATGCTCAAGGGCGGCGTGATCATGGACGTCGTCAACGCCGAGCAGGCCACGATCGCCGAGGAGGCCGGAGCGGTGGCCGTGATGGCGCTCGAGCGGGTCCCCGCCGACATCCGACGGGACGGCGGGGTTGCTCGAATGGCGGATCCCCTCAAGGTCGCCGAGATCAAGAGCGCCGTGAGCATCCCGGTGATGGCCAAGGCCCGCATCGGGCATTTCGTCGAGGCGCAGGTCCTCGAGTCTCTCGGGGTCGACTACATCGACGAGAGCGAAGTGCTCACCCCCGCCGACGAGGAGCACCACATCGACAAGTGGCGCTTCACCGTCCCCTTCGTGTGCGGGGCCAGGGATCTCGGTGAGGCGTTGCGCCGCATCGGTGAGGGAGCTGCGATGATCCGCACGAAGGGCGAAGCCGGCACCGGCAACGTGGTCGAGGCTGTTCGGCACATGCGTCGGATCACGGGGAGCATCCGGAAGCTGGAGAACCTGGCATCCGAGCAGTTGATGTCGGAGGCACGGGACTTCGGCGCGCCGTACGAATTGGTGCGCGAAGTGGCGGAGGCCGGCAGGCTTCCGGTGGTCAACTTCGCCGCCGGCGGAATAGCCACCCCGGCGGACGCCGCCCTGATGATGCAACTGGGCTGCGACGGCGTGTTCGTCGGTTCGGGCATCTTCAAGAGTGAGGATCCGGCGGTTCGAGCCCGCACCATCGTCGAGGCCGTCACGAACTTCGAGAATCCGGCCGTCGTGGCCAAGGTGTCGCAGGGCCTCGGCGAGGCGATGCCGGGCATCGAGATCGACCGTCTGTCGCCTGAGGAGCGACTGGCTTCACGAGGCTGGTGACCTTGCGGATCGGGGTGTTGGCGCTGCAGGGGGACTTCCGCGAGCACGCTGCGGCGGTGGCTCGGTTGGGGCATGATCCGGTGCTGGTTCGTTCCCGCGAGCAACTCCAGGACATCGACGCTCTCATCCTCCCGGGCGGCGAGTCGACGACGATCGGGAAGCTCGCCGAGCGCTACGACCTGATGAAGCCGCTCCGCCGACTCATCTCCGATGGTCTGCCGACCCTGGGCACCTGCGCCGGTCTCATCCTCCTGGCCGGGGCGACGACCCACGACCACCAGCCGCTCCTGGGTGTGCTCGATGTGGTCGTGGAGCGCAATGCCTACGGAAGCCAGGTGGACTCCTTCGAGACCGACGTCGAGGTGCTAGGCCTGGAAGATCCGATTCGGGCCGTGTTCATCCGCGCCCCCCGCATCACCAAGGTGGGTCGGGGGGTCGACACCCTCGCCAGTCACGACGGCCACCCCGTGGTCGTTCGCCAGGGTGCCGTGGTGGCCACGTCGTTCCACCCCGAACTCACCGCCGATGACCGCTTGCATACACTGGTGTTCCCGGTCGAGGAGCGGTGATGTCGGGGCACTCGAAGTGGTCCACGATCAAGCACAGGAAGGGCGCCAAGGACGCCAGGCGCGGCAAGCTGTTCGGCAAGCTCGCCCGGGCCATCGAGGTGGCGGCCAAGGATGGCGGCAGCGACCCCGCGTCCAATGCGGCGCTGACTCAGGCGATCGACAAGGCCAAGTCGCACTCGATGCCCAACGAGAACATCGAGCGCGCCATCAAGCGGGGGAGCGGAGAGGTCGAGGGCGTCCACTACGACGAGATCTGGTACGAGGGGTACGGTCCGGGAGGCGTGGCCCTCTACGTCCAGGTGCTCACGGACAACCGGAATCGGGCCGCCTCCGGCGTACGGTCGACCTTCACGAGAAACAACGGAAACCTGGGGGAACCGGGGTCGGTCGCCTACCTGTTCGAGCAGAAGGGCTACCTGCTCGTCTCGGGCGCCGAGGACGACGTGATGCTGACCGCGCTCGAGGCCGGGGCCGACGATGTGGTGGCCTCGGGAGAGCAGTGGGAAGTGACCACCGCCCCTTCCGACCTGAGAGCCGTCCGGGAGGCGCTGGAGGCGGCCGAGATCCCCGTCGACACCGCCGAAGTCACTCAGCTCCCCAGCACGGTCGTTCCCGTGGAGGAAGCGGCCGCCCGGCAGTTGCTGCGGCTCGTCGACGCGCTCGAGGACCTCGACGACGTGCAAGCGGTCTTTGCCAACTTCGACATCAGCGACGAGGTGCTCGCGGCGGTCGCCGGCTAGCGCCGCCCCGGTGTCGATCCTGGCCGGTGTCGGGCTCACCCTCTAACCTATCGAACACATGTACGTCCTCGGCATCGATCCCGGCCTCTCCGTCACCGGGTATGGGGTTGTCGGCGTCTCGGGCACGAGTTTCCGGGCCGCCGCTGCGGGGGTGATCCGTACCCCGACCGACCGACCCGTGGCCGAGCGACTGGTCGAGCTGGCGGCGGACCTCGAGGCGGTGATCGCCGAGCATGCCGTGGAGGTGGCCGCCCTCGAGCAGGTGTTCGTCAACCGCAACCTGCAAACGGCCACTTCGGTGGGCCGGGCTTCCGGAGTCGTCCTCCTGGCGTGTGCCCGCGCCGGGCTCGAGGTCTTCGAGTACACGCCGTCGGCGGTGAAGATGGCCGTCGCCGGCTCGGGGAACGCTCCCAAGGAGCAGGTGCAGCGGATGGTGGCGAAGCGGCTGGGTCTCGATGCCGCTCCTCAGCCGTCCGATGCCTCGGATGCGCTTGCCGTGGCGATCTGCCATCTGCAGGCCGCCCCGCTGCAGCGAGCCGTGGAGAGGGCCTCGCCGTGATCGGCCGCCTGCGCGGGCTGGTGGCCGCCAAGGGTGTCGATGCGGCGATCCTCGACGTCGCCGGCGTCGGCTACGAGGTGGCGATGTCGCCTCGCAGCCTGGCCGAGCTGCCGTCGGTGGGGGAGGAGGCGGTGGTTCACACCCATCTCCACGTTCGCGAGGACCAGCAGGCACTGTTCGGATTCGGCACCGAAGGGGAGCGAGACCTCTTCCGCGTCCTCTTGGGGGCGAGCGGCATCGGGCCCAAGCTGGCGCTCGCCCTGTTGGGGACGATGACACCCGATGAGCTCCGCCGGGCCGTGCTCACCGAGGACCCGGATGCGCTCACGGTGGTGCCCGGCATCGGGAAGCGGAGCGCCCAGAAGTTGATACTCGATCTCCGCTCCCGCCTCGAGCTCCCCGACGGGGAACTGGTCGCCGGCGGCAACCTGGCGGAGGTGCGAGCAGCCCTGGAGGGCCTCGGCTACCAGTCCGCCGAGATCCGGGAGGCCCTGACCGGTCTCAGCACCGCCGATACCGAGGTGGAGGACCTGCTGCGTACCGCCCTGCAGCGGCTGGGGGGCCGATGAGGGAAGAGGGAGTTCTCACCGGCCGCCTCACCCCCGAGGAGATGGTCTTCGAGGCGGGGTTGCGCCCCCGCCGGATGGACGAGTTCATCGGCCAGGCCGCGCTCAAGGAGCGGCTGGCCATCCTGCTCGAAGCGGCCCGGGGCCGTGGTGAGCCGGTCGATCACGTGTTGTTCAGCGGTCCGCCCGGTCTCGGCAAGACCACCCTGGCAGGGATCCTCGCCAACGAGATGGAGGCCCAGATGCGGGCCACCTCGGGACCGGCGCTGGAAAGGGCCGGCGACCTCGCGGCGATCCTCTCCAATCTCGAGGCCGGCGACGTCCTGTTCATCGACGAGATCCATCGCCTCCCGCGGGCCGTCGAAGAGGTTCTGTACACCGCGATGGAGGACTTCCAGCTCGACATCGTCGTTGGGAAGGGTCCGGGGGCTCGGTCGATCCGGCTCGACCTGCCGCCCTTCTCGCTGATGGGCGCCACCACTCGTGTCGGGCGGGTGTCACCTCCCCTGCGGGACCGCTTCGGATACGTTGCACGGATCGAGTACTACCCACCGAAGGAACTGCGATCGGTCGTCGATCGGTCGGCGGAGATCCTGGCGGTCTCCACCGATGCCGACGGCGCCGCCGTCATCGCCGAGCGAAGCCGGGGAACGCCCCGCATCGCCAACCGGCTCCTGCGCCGGGTGCGCGACTATGCCGCCGTCCGTGGCGACGGCGCGGTGGACGGCGCCACGGCGAGACGGGCCCTGGAGGTCTTCGAGGTCGACGAGGTGGGGCTGGATCGGGTCGACCGGGCGATCCTCGAGGCGGTCGTCCACAAGTTCGGCGGTGGTCCGGTGGGACTGTCGACGCTGGCGATCGCCGTCTCCGAGGAACCGGAGACTGTGGAGGACGCCTACGAGCCGTATCTGCTCCAGATCGGCTTCCTGCAGCGAACCCCGCGGGGAAGGACCGCCACGGCGCTGGCTTATCGCCATCTGGGCGTCGAGGAGGATCCCACGGGGCAGGGCGAGCTGCTGTAGGCCGGGTCGGGCCTGGGTCCGGTGTCAAACTGTGGGGGTGAAGACCGCCGAGTTCCACTACGACCTGCCCGACGGGGCCGTCGCCCAGACCCCGATCGAGCCGCGCGACGCCTCCCGCCTCCTGGTGGTGAAGGGGATGGAGGACCATCGCTTCGCCGACCTCCCCGGGTTGTTGCACGAAGGCGACGTGGTCGTCGTCAACCGCACCCGGGTGCGCCGAGCTCGCCTGATCGGGTCGAAACACCCCACCGGTGGCCGGGTCGAGATACTGCTGCTCGCTCCGCTCGGCGACGGCAGATGGGATGCGTTGGTGCGCCCGGCCCGGCGGCTGCGCGCCGGCACCGAGGTCCGCTTCGAGGGCGTTGAGGGGCGTCTCGAGAGCGATCCCGACGGGGGGCGAGCCGTGGTGATGCTGGGTGCCGACGGCGACGACCTCGAGGGGGCCATCGAAAGGGCCGGCGAGGTCCCCCTCCCGCCGTACTTCACCGGTGAGCTGAGCGACCCGGAGCGCTACCAGACTGTGTTCGCCGCGGATCCGGGATCGGCCGCCGCACCGACCGCCGGCCTGCACTTCACGGCGGGGGTGTTGCGGGGATTGGCGGAGCGCGCCATTCCGGTGGTCGCCGTCGATCTGGAGATCGGGCTCGACACCTTCAGGCCCATCTCCTCGGATGAGGTCGAGGGTCATGCCATGCACACGGAGCGCTATCGGGTGAGCGGCGAGGTGGTCGCCGCGGTGGAGGAGTCCCGTGCCCGGGGCGGTCGGGTGGTGGCGGTCGGCACCACGGTGGTGCGGGCGCTGGAGAGCGCCGCCTCTGCAGGGGCGCTGCGGGCCGCCGACGGCTCGACGGGCCTGTTCATCACTCCCGGCTACCCATTCCGGGTCGTCGACGTGCTGATCACCAACTTCCATCTGCCGTCCTCTTCGCTCATCGTGTTGGTGGCGGCCTTCATGGGTGAGGGGTGGCGGCCTCTCTACGAAGAGGCACTGCGGCGCGGCTACCGCTTTCTCTCCTTCGGCGACGCCATGCTGGTGGAACGATGACTCACGCCGTGACCTTCACCACGGAGGCGAGCGACGGTGCGGCCCGCCGCGGTGTGCTGACCACCTCCCACGGCCGGGTGGCCACTCCGGCGTTCATGCCGGTGGGGACCCGCGGCTCGGTGCGGGCGCTCGACGTGCGCGACCTCACCGAAGCCGGGGCCCGAATGGTGCTCGCCAACACGTATCACCTCATGCTCAGGCCCGGAGCGGGGGTGATCGCCGATCGGGGAGGCCTGCACGGCTTCATGGGCTGGGAGGGACCGACGCTCACCGATTCCGGGGGCTACCAGGTGTTCTCCCTCGACCCCCGGGTGGATGACGAGGGGGTCACGTTCCGCTCCACCTACGACGGGTCGGCGGTCCGGCTGACTCCCGAGGAAGCGACCAGGGTGCAGGAGCAACTGGGAGCCGATGTGGCGATGGTGCTCGATCACCTGGTCGGCCTTCCGGCCGTTCGGGAGGCCGTTGCGGATGCCGCGGAACGGTCCCTGCGGTGGGCGGAGCGGGCTCTGGCGGTGCACACCCGGGACGATCAGGCTCTCTTCGGCATCATCCAGGGGGGGACCGACCCGGAGCTGCGGTCGGCCAGCGCCGAAGCGACGGCGGCCCTCGGCTTCTCGGGGTTCGGGATCGGCGGATTGTCGGTGGGGGAGCCTCCCGCCGACCGCAATGCGGCGCTGGAGGTGACCGTGGCCCACCTTCCTTCCGATCGAGTCCGTTACGTGATGGGGCTGGGGGATACCGAGGGAGTGCTCGACGCCGTGGCTCGGGGATGCGATCTCTTCGACTGCGTTTGGCCGACCCGACTGGCCCGACACGGGAAGGTGCTGACGCGAGCCGGGGACTTCTCCATCAAGCGGGCCGAGTTCGTGAGCGACGATCGGCCGCTCGACGGGGATTGCGGGTGTTTCACGTGCCGGCACCACAGCCGCGCCTACCTGCGGCACCTCCGCAACACCGGGGAGCTCCTGGGGCACCGGCTTTTGAGCATCCACAACCTGACGTACACGCTCGACGTCATGGAAGGCGCCCGCACCGCTATCACCGCCGGAGCCTTCGAGGCGTATCGAGCCTCGGTGACGGCCGCTCGCGCCCCTGGACGTTTGTAGCGCGACTACGATATGTCGGCTTTCGCCGACGCGCCGCTCGAGCCGGCATACGGAGGGTCAATGCTCACCATCCTTGCGCAGGAAACCGACGCGTCGACCACGGCCAGTCCGTGGTTGACCATCATCCTCTGGGTCGCCGTGATGGGCGCCCTCTTCTACTTCCTGCTGATCCGTCCCCAGCGTTCGCGGATGAAGCGACACCAGGCGCTGGTGTCGGCACTCGAAGTCGGCGATGAGGTGCAGACGGTGGGCGGCATCATCGGCACGATCGAGTACATGGACGACCACACCGTCGTTCTGCAGGTCGAGGGTGGCGGAAGGCTCCGGGTGGTGCGCCGCGCTCTCGCCGACAAGATGCAACCGCCGCCCGCCGAGTAGCGACACGATGTCCCGTCGCAACGCCCTCATTCTGGTCATGGTGGCTCTGGCTCTCGCCTGGGGCTCCCTGGCTGCGGTGCTGGGTACCGGAACCACGCCCAAACTGGGCTTGGACCTCCAGGGGGGCTTCTCGGTGGTCCTCGAGGCACCCGACGGAACCGATCCGAGTGTCCTCGACAAGGCGGTGGAGATCATGGAGCGCCGCATCGAGGCGCTGGGGGGTGTTCAGGAGCCGGAGATCGCCGTGGTCGACGATCGCAGCATCGAGGTGCAACTCCCCGGCGTCACCGACCGGGACCGAGCACTGTCGGCGGTGGGGACGACCGGCCAGCTGGCCTTCCGGCCGGTGCTCGCCATCCAGGGGGTGAGTCCCCTGGTGGTGAATGCCCTGACGTCGGCCGCCGAGGAAGAGGCGGAGACGACCGAGGCCACGGAGACGACCGAGGCCACGGAGACGACTGAGGAAGAGCCGCTCGACCTGACCCCGTTCCTTCCCCCGGGGGTCACCATCTGCACTCCCGACGAGGATCTCGCCGGGCAACTCGGTTGTGTCGACGGGGAAACCGGGATCACGCTCAGCGACGACCCCACCCTGCAGGCCTTCCTGCCCTCAGAGGACGGCGCCGTCGTCTACCACCTGGCCCCGGCCCGGGTCTTGGGGAGCGACCTCAGCGACGCGTCCGCCCAATTCCAACAGGCCGGCGGCGGCGGGCTCCTCGGGGTCAGCGGCGGTGGGGTGGGGGAGTGGATCGTTGTTCTCGACTTCAACAGCGAGGGCGGCGACAAGTTTGAGGCGGTGACCGCCGAGTTGGCGAGGTACCCGCTGGGCGACCCCCAGCGGCAGTTCGGGATCGTGCTCGACGGCGTCGTGGTGTCGGCTCCCCAGATGGCAGAAGGCGTCGGACCGGAGGGGATCACCGGGGGCTCCGCGGTGATCACCGTCGGCAGCGCCGACGACCCGGAGGCCGAGGCCAGGGATCTGGCGGTCGTGCTCCGCTACGGTGCCCTGCCGGTCGCCTTCGAGCGATCGACGGAGCAGTCCGTGTCGGCCACCCTCGGGTCGGATTCGCTGCGTGCCGGGCTGATCGCCGGTATCGGCGGGCTCGTTCTGGTGGCGGCGGCGATGATCGCCTACTACCGGGCGCTCGGGCTCGTCAACGTGATCGGACTCACGGTGTTCGGGTCCCTGGTGTTCGTGGTCTACGGGGTGCTCGGCGCCACCCAGGGCGCGACGTTGACTCTCGCCGGTGTGGCCGGGGTGATCGTGTCCATCGGGATCACCTCGGACTCCTACATCGTCTACTTCGAACGCATCAAGGAAGAGGTGCACAAGGGCCGCTCGCTGCGGTCGGCGATCGATCACGCCTTCGCCCGATCGTTCCGCACCATCCTGACTGCGGACACGGTTTCGTTCGCCGCAGCCATTCTCCTGTTCCTCCTCGCGGTCGGTTCGGTCAAGGGATTCGCCCTGGCTCTCGGGATAGCCACCGTGCTCGATGTCCTGGTGGCCTACTTCTACACCCGGCCGGCGGTGGCACTGGTGGCACGAAGCCGCTTTGGTGAGGGGGGAAGAATGAGCATTCGAGGGGCGACCGGCTTGCCTCAGGAGGAAGCACCGGCATGAACGTCTTCCAACGGGCCTATCGCGGCGAGATCCGCGTCGACTTCGTCGGGCTGCGGCGCCGCTGGTTCACGTTCTCGGCGGTGATCATCGGCATCTCGATCCTGGCGATGCTGCTGCGCGGGTTCAACTTCGGGATCGAGTTCGAGGGCGGGGCTCTGGTCGAGGTGGTTGAGAACCCCGCCCAGGCCACCGTCACCGAGGTTCGGGACGCCGTCGAGGGCATCGGGTTGGAGGGTGCCAAGGTGCAGGCCGTCAACGGCGGAGCCGGGATGCGGGTACAGACCGGGGAACTCGAACTCGACCAGGAGGACGGGTTGATCGCCACCCTGGCGGAGGTCACCGGTGTCGAGATCGGCGACGTGAGCCTCAAGTCGGTCGGCCCCACCTTCGGGACGCGGGTCGCCGAGTCGGCGATCCGGGCCCTGGTGATCTTCCTGATCGTGGTGGCGCTCTACATCTCGTGGCGCCTGGAGTGGAAGATGGCCATCGCCGCCCTCGTGGCCCTGGTCCACGATCTGCTGTTCACCGCCGGGATCTACTCGCTGATCGGCCTCGAGGTCACACCGGCCACGGTGATCGCCATCCTGACGATCCTCGGCTACTCGCTGTACGACACGGTCGTCGTGTTCGACAAGGTCACCGAGAACGTCGAGGAGCGAGGCGAGCGGCACACCTTTGCGGCGCTGGTGAACATGTCGATGAACCAGGTCTTGATGCGGTCCATCAACACTTCGCTGACGTCGCTGCTGCCCATCGGAAGCCTGCTGTTCGTCGGGTCACTGCTGCTGGGGGCCACCACCCTGCGGGAGTTCGCCCTGGCGCTCTTCATCGGCGTCGCGGTGGGGACCTACTCCTCGGTGTTCCTGGCCGCCCCGTTGCTGGCGGGGTGGAAGGAGCGGGAGGAGCACTGGCAGCGCATGCGGCGCCGGGTTCTCCGCAAGGGCGCCGAGGACGAATACGCGGCCCGGGGCATCGGGGAGCCGTCCGAGGAGGCCGATGTGATCGGTGTGACCGGTGCGGTTGCCCGGGCTCCCAAGAAGAGGCGCCGGAGGCGCTGAGCCCTACAATCGGGGGATGAAGGACCCGTGCGGCGCCGGTGAGGTGTCGCGATGACCCCGGTACACCCCGATGATGAGGTCATCACCGAGCTCGGTCCGGTCCTCGCCACCTATCGCGGTCATCACGGGGATGCCTCGGTCGAGTTGATCCGGCGCGCATACAAAGTGGCCGCCGACCGCCATACCGGCCAGGTTCGCAAGAGCGGTGATCCCTACATCACCCACCCCCTGGCGGTGGCTCACATCCTCGCCGGCTACGGCCTCGACGGCGCAACCGTCGCCGCGGCCCTGCTCCATGACACCGTCGAGGACACCGACCTCACCTTGGAGGACGTGAAGAAGGAGTTCGGCGAGGAGGTGGCGGTACTCATCGATGGAGTCACCAAGCTGGACCGGGTCAAGTTCGGCAATCGCGAGGAGGCCCAGGCGGCCACGATCCGCAAGATGGTGGTGGCCATGGCGAGAGACGTCCGGGTGCTGCTCATCAAGTTGGTCGATCGGCTCCACAACGTTCGGACGCTGTATGCCCTGACACCGGAGAAGCAGGAGCGAATCGCTCGGGAGACGATCGAGGTCTACGCCCCGCTGGCGCACCGACTCGGGGTTCAGGAGATCAAACACGAGATGGAGGACGGCTGTTTTGCGATCCTCCATCCCCGCCGGTACGCCGAGATCGAGGAACTGGTCCAGGTCCGGGCCCCGGCCCGCGATGCCTATCTGGAGAAGGTGATCGCCGAGGTCGAGGGTCTCCTCGCCGACCACGAGATCGAAGCTCTGGTCAGCGGCCGACCCAAGCACCCCTATTCGATCTACCGCAAGATGGTGGACGCCGGCCGTCCTTTCTCCGACATCCACGACCTGCTGGGCATCCGGATCATCACCGGGACCATCGCCGGCTGCTACGCGGCGCTGGGGGTGATCCACACCCGGTGGCCCCCGGTCCAGGGCCGCTTCAAGGACTTCATCGCGATGCCCAAGTTCAATCTGTATCAGAGCCTGCATACCACCGTGCTCGGACCCGACGGGAGGCCCCTGGAGGTGCAGATCAGGACCGCCGAGATGCACGAGCGGGCGGAGCGGGGCATCGCCGCCCACTGGCGGTACAAGGAGGGCGGCGGTCCGCCGGAGGTGGAAGGGGTTCGTGAGATCGTCGGGCTCCCCGAGGAGTACGACCGGCCCGAGGACTTTCTGGCCGGGCTCAAGCTCGACCTCTATCAGAACGAGGTGTTCGTGCTCACGCCGGCCGGCGACGTCAAGACCCTCCCCCGGGGGGCGACGCCCGTGGATTTCGCCTATTCGGTGCACACCGAGGTCGGCCACCGGTGTGTGGGCGCCAAGGTCAACGGCCGTTTGGTGCCGCTCGACACCGCACTCGAGTCGGGGGACATCATCGAGGTCTTGACCTCGAGGGCGGAATCGGCGGGTCCGAGTCGCGATTGGCTGGGCTTTGTGCGGACCTCGCGGGCTTCCTCGAAGATCCGCCAGTGGTTCAGCCGGGAACGCCGCGAGAACGCACTCACCGAGGGCCGGGATCAGGTGGCCAAGCTGCTGCGCCGGGAGGGTCTGGGCTTGACGGCGTCCAAGCGCGACGAGGCGCTCACCGAGGTCGCCGAATCCTTTGGGTACCAGGACGCGGACTCGCTCTACGTGGCGGTCGGTGCCGGCAACGTGCAGCCGCAGACCGTGGTGGGGCGCCTGGTTCGGATCGTTCGTCCTCGGGAGATCGGCGAGGAGGACGAAGACCTCCTGGCCCCGCCCCGGGTGCGTGCCGCCGCACCGTCTCGCGGCGTTGTGGTGGAGGGTTTCGACGACATCACCACCCGCATCGCCCGATGCTGTGCGCCGGTGCCGGGCGATCCGATCGTCGGCTTCGTGACGCTGGGTCACGGGGTGTCGATCCACCGCGCCGACTGCACGAATGTGGGCGCCCTCGCGGAGCGCCGGGAGAGGATGATCGATGTGTCCTGGGGGACCGATCGACAGGCTGTCTTCGCTACCTGGCTGCAGTTGGAAGCTCTGGATCGCCCCCGGCTGCTCCGAGACATCACCGACGTGCTCGGCGACCTGGGGATCAACATCGTGGCGTCGTCGTCGGCGACCGGTCGGGATCGCATTGCCATTCTTCGTTTCGAGATCGAGCTCTCCGATACCGATCAGTTGGAGCGGGCGATCGCGGAGGTGCAGGCCGTGGAGGGCGTCTACGACGCCTATCGCCTCGCCGCTCCCTGACCCCCGATCACCACAAAGGGTGGCTCAAGGGGCTACAAATAGTGGTCGATACCACTGGGGTCCACCCCAAGGGGGCCCGTGTCCGATGCTGCAACCCGCCGGTCGGGTGAAGAGGGTTTCACGATCGTCGAGCTGAGCGTGGCGATGGTGATCGCCGTGATCGTGATGGTGGCAGCGAGCAGTACGCTGCAGAGTGCCCTGAGCGGCTCGCGAGGCAACCGGTTCCGCCAGGAAGCGACCGCCGTCGCCATGGCGACGTTCGAACACGCCCGCAGTCTCGAGTGGGAGCAGCTGGCCATGGCGGGGGTCGATCCGCAAGACCCGTGGATCACCAACGGGATGCTGCCCGCATCCGCCAGTGGCCTCGATCAGGATGAACCGATCCTCGAGTGCCCGACGGGTGTCCTGGCTCCCATCACCACCGAGACGGTGGGACAGATTCCCTTCACGACGCGGACCTACGTGACTGACGTGAGCGAGACGCTGCGCCGGGTCTACGTGCTGGTCGATTGGGAAATCGAGGGCAACACCTTCCGGTACCGATCCGATTCCCTGATCTCGGTCATCTCGGCGCGAGGCGCCCGCGTGGCCGAGCAGCCGTTGTTCCCCGAGGCGGCGATCCTGGCGACCGGCAGCGTGTCGCTGTCCCCCGGCTCGACCGCCAGCAATCCCCCCACAGCTCACTCGGCCTCGATCTGGCTGAACACCAGCTTCTCAAACCTCGATGCGGTGGTCGATGGGGACATCGTGGCCGGCGGGACGGTGACCGTGAATCCACTCAACATTTCCGGCGAGATAGAACAGAACGCCGGGTCACCGGTGCACGTGCCCGATGACGCGACCCTGGATGCCTGGCAGGCGGGCTTGGTGGCCGAGGCCCAGGCCGGCGTCTCGCTGATCGGGAATCAGACATTTGCGAACACGACCGTCGCCGCCCCGGTGTACGTCAACGGCAGCGTGACGTTTGCCGGGGAGGTGACGGTCACAGGCTCCGGTCCTCTCTACGCGACCGGGCCGATCGTGCTCGACTCGGGAGCTTCGGTGAGTTCGGCGGCGGCCTTTCTGGTCGCCGAGGGAGTGGTGGACTTCAGGCCGGGAAGTCAATTCCGCGTGGGGGAATCGGGCGCGGCGGGAGTGGTCTCATTCAGCCCGTCCGCCACCGCCATCAATCTGGTGGGAGGGGCCCCGGCCACCGTGCAAGGGGTGGCCTTTGCTCCCAACGGGGGGGTCCGCCTCACCGGCATCCTGCCATGGCACGGTGCCCTGGTCGCCATGGGGGACGGCAGCGGCGACGTCGACATGGGGGGCGGCGCTTGGGTCGAATACCCGGCCAACCTCGTCCCGACCACCACGTTGTTCAACGGGCTTCGCCCCGTCGTTTCGGTGAGCCCATGCGCTTGATGGGGATGTTCCGGCGGTCGAAGCCGCGTCCCGGGTTCGAGGCCGGGGCGACGGTGGTGGAGTTGGCCATCGCCATGATCGGGCTGGGGATCATCTCGATGACGATGATGTCCTTCTTCGTGGGTGCCACCTCCGTCGAGGACCTCCACAAGGCCGACGACCTGGCCCTCGAGCAGATCCGAGATGCCCGGGCGCGGCTGAGCCGGGACGTGCGAGAGGCGCGCCGCTTCACCTCGATCGGTCAGTACGGGTTCACGGTGTGGATCGACCAGCAGTGGGACAACGTGATCGACGTGGGCGAACTGGTGACCTGGGGGATCAACACCGATGGGGCTCTGTTCCGCTCCACCGACGGCACCGACCGGATCGAGGCCCGGGGGCTGCTGCTCGATCAGTCGAGATTCACCTACGACAGCGTCCTCGCCGACCACGCCACCATGATCGAGGTTCATCTCGTGGTCGGGGTGGACGATGCCGCCGAAGTGGGGGGGACCCGTTCCCTCGACACCGAGGTGTCCCTGAGGAACGTGCCATGAGATTGCGAAACCAGTTGCGCGGTGACCAGGGGCTGGCGGTGGCGGCCGTGCTCATCCTCGGTCTGGCGATCGTGATGCTGTCGTCCGTGGTGGTGGTGCGCTCACTGCGCCAGTCGAACACCGCGCTCTCCGACGCCGGGTGGGAGCAAGCCCTCCAGGTGGCCGAGTCGGGGCTCGACGAGGGCTTGGTGGCAATTGCCGAGGACGAGGATTTCACCACCGGTGAGGTGTTCCCCTCCTCGTTCTCAGGGAACGAGGAGGCTCGGGCCTGGATGGTGGCCGCGGCAGATGCTCGCAGCCCTGCCGACGTGCGCCCGACACCCCTGGGGGAGTACGTGATCGTGCGGCCGAGCAACACCGTGATGGTGTTCGCCGTCGGCTACGTCCCCACCCGCGTCGCCGAGACGCGCCGAGTTCGGGTGGTGGGAGCCCGCATCGGCGACGCCACCGTGAACGGGAGCTGGCTGGCCCGCTATGCCCTTCTCACCGGGGACCGTCTCGAGATGGGCGGGAACCCCACCATCGTCAGCGGAGCCACCGTCGGAGTGCACGCCAACGGGTTCCTCGACGTGCGGGGCAGCGTGTTCGTCGACGGATGCCTCAGCGCATCCGACGGTGCCAACGTGACCGGCTCCCTGGCCCAGGATCCCGGATGCGGTGCTCCCGGGATCCAGGTACCGGTCGAAGTCCCGGTGGTGGACGTGCGCTCCTTCTGGCCCCGCAGCGAGTACGACCTGTGTCCCGGGGGGCGGGTCAAGGCGGGACCCTCCCATCCCACCCACGGGCACACCGTCGGCAATGCCCCATGCACCGGGTCGACCCTGGAGGTCGATGCGGGCACCACGCCGTATCGCGGTTGGATCTGGGATGGGTACGACGCCAAGCTGGCCGCCGATTGGCGCCACATGAGCCAGGCCACCTACGACGGGGTCTACTACGTCCACCAGGGATCGGCAGACATCGCTTCGAGCCCGGGGTCGCCGGCCGACCGCTGGGAGGTGACCATCCTCACGGAGGGGATCGGGGCTTGTCCAGAGATCATCGGCGGTGATGTCGAGATCAGCGGCAGCCCATCCATGGCACCCGATCCCGACGCCCAGAACCTGTTGATCGCCGCCGGCCGAGACTTCACCATCGCGGGCGCTCCCAGCCTGACCGGGCTGATCGCGGTCCATGAGCAGATCGTCAACAGCGGAGACCCCGAGGGGGTGGAGAGCGCCTGGCTCGCCGAAGGCGCCTGCGATTCCTCCAACGATTGGGTCGATGTCACCGACATCTCGGGGAACGCCACCATCAGCAACAGCGGACCGATCGCATCGCCTTTCGCCGGCTCCAACACGGTTCCCGTGGTGATGGCCTGGGGAGAGTTGTAGGCGGATTCCGACGCACTGGGGGGGCAATCGGCTCCGGAGGGTCGGCAGAGGGGCCGCTCAACCACCCAGAATCGCTTAATCAAACACTAATAGTGGTCGATGGATCATCGATGTCGAAACGACCGTTGCAAGGAACGAGGTTGCCACGCCGCCCCGATCAATCGCGGATTCGCGCCGAGGAGGGGATCGCGATGATCTCGGTGGCACTGTTCGGGATCGCCCTGATCGCCATCATGACCGTGCTGACGCAGAGGGTCGCCGGCACGCTGTCGGCGGCCTCGAACGACCGCGAGTACGAGGACGCCATGTACGCGGCCGAAGCCGGCCTCGACGTCGGTCTCAGCCAACTCGCAGTCGACCCCGCCTTCTCGACCATCACCACGGGTATCGACCTCTCCAGCAGGGAGGCCGTGATCCTCGCCGCCGAACAGCTCGCTGCCGACCCCGAGCAGGTCGTGTCCACGCCGAGCGGCGATTACGTCATCGTCAAGCGATCCGACAGTGACACGGTGTACGCGGTCGGGGCCGCGCCCTCCTGGACCGACGGGAACCGGCGGGTTCGAGTGGTCGAAGGGACCGTCGAACCCCTCGAATCCGAGGTCTGCTGGCCGGAAGGGGCGCTGATCGCCAACGGTCTCCTCGAATGGGGCGGGGGAGCCGTCATGACGGTGCCCTCCTCGGCACACGCCGCCCACGCCATCGGGAACGGCAGCTTCAAAGGGTCCTCGGGGATCTTCATCGACGGTGACATCCGAGTGGCCGGGGAGATATTCAACACTGCGCAGTCGAACCTCTACGGAACGATGGAAACTGGGGCCAACCCCCTCAACTTCCCCTCCGGCGCCGCCCTGGCGACGTGGCAGAGCGAACTGGAGATGGAAGCGCTGATGGGTGGGGGAACCATCGGGACGATCGATCTCTCCGGGCCCATGACGATCGATGCACCCGTTCGCATCGACGGCGACATCTTCCTGCGCAGTGGCGGCCACCTGACCATCAACGGTCCCGGCGTGGTCTACGTGACCGGCATGGTGGAACTCGGCGGTGACTCGGTGCTGGAGAACGGATCGCTCCTGGCCGTCGCCGGCCAGTTCAAACAGGGGGGAGGAACCTCCTACCTCCTCACCGGATCCGTGGCCGATTCGGGTTTGGTCAGCTTCCTCGGCGGTACCACCGACGCCATCATCTTCGAAGGTGCGGCGACCGGCATGCAGGGAGTCATCTACGCAGCGCGCGGGGGCGTGAAGCTGACCGGCCCGGCGGCATTGCAGGGCGCCGCCATCGCCGGCGGCGGTCCCCCCTACGGGCAGCTCAAGGCGGGCGGTGCGACCACCGTCACCTATCCGGCCGGCCTGCTGCCCGCCAGTGCCTGGTTGCCTGAGGTGACCGGTGGCCCCGGGGGTGGGTGCGGGCCGGGATCCAACCTGTGGTTCCCCGATGCGGCGATCATCGCCAACGGTCAGGTCGTCATGAGCGGCGGTGCGATCACGTCGTCGAATCCCAACGGATCCGGGGTCGCCCACGTGATGACGAACAGCACCTTCAAGGATGCCACCGCCTGGATCGACGGTGACCTCTTGGCGGGCAGCACGGCAACGGTCGACCCGACCAAGGTCGGCGGCACCGTGACGCAGGACATGGGCGTCGTATGGCAGTTCCCGCCGCAAACGGAAGTGGATGCATGGCAGGCCAGCCTCGTCGAACTCGCCCAGCAAGGGCCGACGGTGGGCTCGGTGAAAGTCGACTCCTCCGGTTCCCTGAGCGCCCCCCTCTTCATCGAAGGGGACCTCACGATCTCCGGCGTCACCCTGACACTCGAC
This sequence comes from Acidimicrobiia bacterium, assembly GCA_041572755.1. GTDB lineage: Bacteria > Actinomycetota > Acidimicrobiia > Spongiisociales > UBA11373 > JBFELU01. The sequence continues at coordinate 76,750 of JBFFRY010000001.1, forward strand.
GGACCCGGCGTCATCTACGTGACCGGGAAGGTGGTGGCCTCCGGGGGAAGCCGAGTCATCAACAATGGTGTGGTGCTCGCTTCGGGTCTCCAGATGGTCTTCTCGGGTGGGAGCACCTACGAAGTCAGCAGCGATCCGATGGGTGCCGGCATCGTCAGCTTTGCCCAGGGCGTCGACAAGGCGCTCGAGCTGTCGGGTGGCTCGAGCGGTGTGGCTCACGGCATCGCCTACGCCCCCAACGGGGGCGTCAAGCTGACCGGCTCGTCGGCCTGGCTCGGGGCTTTGATTGGGGGCGGCTCGGGCGGCAAGGGGAAGGTCGAACTGTCCGGCGGATCGAGCGTCGTCTTCCCCACGGGCTTGGTGTCATCCACCCAATTCCTTCCCGGCCATGAGGACCCGGAGCCGGTTCATGTGACGCTCAACCTGGTGAGGCGCCGTGAGCTGTGAGCGACGCTTCGACGGCACGGATGCCGCCCGGGGGTCCCGGGGCAAGGACGCCGGGATGGGTCTCGTCGAGACGGCGATCGCGCTGATGCTGGTCGCTTTGATCGTCCTCTCGGTGGGGGCGGCCATCGATTCGACCGGAAGCTCATTGCGACAAACCCGCTTGCAGGAACAGGCGACCCAACTGGCGCTCGAGGGGATCGAGTGGGCGCGTGGCGTCGACTGGAGTCAGTTGAGCCTCGACCCCGCCGCCGAGACCGACGATCCCAATATCGACGCCGTGCAGCGCACCCTGCTCGGCGCCTCCTTCGGTCTGGAGGCGGACGAGCCCCTGGTCGAGGGCGGCGAGAGCCCGCTCATACCCCCCGTCTATCAGGAGACACTCGATGGAACGCCCTTCACGATCCGTTCCTACGTCACCGAGGCGGGCTATCTCCTTCGCAGGGCCACGGTCGTCGTCTCCTGGGAATCCGAGGCCTCGTCCCACCGGCATGTGGCATCCACCATCATCTCCGAGGTGAGTGCGGGGTGAGCACCGTGGCCAGGCCTTCCGGGGAGCGCGGGACGAGTGTCATCGAACTGTCTGTGTCGATGTTCATCATCGGCGTCGTCGGGTTGATCATGGTCGCCTGGATGGCGGCGGCGGGAAGGACGACTCAGACGCAGGAAGACGTGACGTCGTCTCTCGACGCTCTCCGCGAGGCCAAGTCGCAGCTGGTCAGAGAGCTCCGCTTCGCCGACGAGTTGGCGGTCGACTCGACCCTCAGCAACGCACACGAGGTCACGATCTGGATCGACTCCGTTGACGGCGGCGAAGTCGGGGTAGCCGACCTCGGGGAGTGGATCACCTGGAAGATCACAGCAGAAGGAACATTGGTGCGCACCACCGACGGTCCCGATGATGTTCCGGTCGAGGTCACCCGTGGCCTCGTCTTCGACGTCGACGGCGGACCGGAATCCAGCGTGTTCACCTATCCCGCCGTCGGGGTCGTGGGGATCCACTTCGTGGCTCAGACGGTCGACTCCAGGACATCACCCCAGACGATCGAGACCCAGGTACGGGTTCGGAACCAGTAGTCGTCGCCGCCGACGGGGCGATTCCCGGTCGCCACCCGGCGTGAACCGCCGCTTCCGGGCGGCTATCTAACCTCTCCTTGTGCGAATCCACTCGGCGCAGCTGTGGGCGGCGGCAACCAACACCTACGTCGTCGCCGCGGAGACGGGCGGTGAGGGGGTCATCGTCGACGCACCGCCGGATCCGGGGGCGGTCGCCGAGTTGGTGCGCCAGTCCGGCGTCACCCCGGTGGCGCTGCTGGCCACCCACGGCCACCTCGATCACGTCGGCGGTGCCGGAGCGGTCGTTGCCCGGTTTGCGATCAGTGCCTACCTCCACCCCGACGACGACTATCTGGCCATGGATCCCGAGGGCCAGATGCGGATGCTGTTCGGAATGGCGGTGCCCGGTGACTACGCCCCCCCGGAGCGGTACGAGGCGCTCGCCGACGAGCAGCGTCTCGGGCTGGCAGGGCTCGACATCGAGGTGCTTCACACCCCGGGGCATACCCCGGGCCACTGCTGCTTCTGGGTGCCGGCCGAAGGGGTGCTGTTCAGCGGCGATCAGCTGTTCGCCGGGTCGATCGGACGCACCGATCTCCCCGGCGGCGACTTCGAGACCCTGATGCGCTCGATGGAACGCCGCATCGTCGGGTTGCCCCCCTCCAGCGACGTCTTTCCCGGCCACGGACCGGCCACTACCATCGCTCGAGAGCTGGCGGCCAATCCCTTCCTCCAGGTGTTCCGAGAATGATCCCCCGCGCCCCCAAAGGCACCGACGACATCCTCCCTCCCGCCTCGCGGAGATGGCGGGAACTGCTGCGCGTCTTCGACGAGATGGCCGAGCAGTGGGGGTACGGACTCACCCTCACCCCCATCTTCGAGGCCACCGAGCTGTTCGCCAGAGGCGTCGGGGAAGAGACCGAGGTCGTCGAGAAGCAGATGTACACCTTCGTGGACAAGGGCGACCGTTCGCTCACCCTGCGCCCCGAAGCCACCGCCTCGGTGGTGCGGGCCTACCTGCAGGCGGGGGGCCAGGGGGTCTTCAAGGCCGCCTACGCCGGTCCGATGTTCCGCTACGAGCAGCCGCAGGCGGGCCGCCGTCGCCAGTTCTTCCAGGTGGGAGTCGAATACCTGGCCGAGCCCTCGCCCGATGCCGACGTCGAGGTGATCGACTTCGGGTACCGCCTCCTCGAACGCGTCGGCGTCACCGGGGTGACCGTACTCCTCAACTCGATCGGCGACCCGGCGGATCGAGCCGCCTACCGGGATCGGCTCACCGGGTTTCTCGAGGAGCGCATCGGCCGACTCTCCGATGACGCCCGGCGTCGGGTCGCGACGAATCCACTGAGAGTCCTCGACAGCAAGGCCGACGCCGACGTCGTCGCCGACGCCCCGGCCCCGCTCGATCATCTCGGTGAGCCGGCCGCCGCCCACTTCGCTGCGGTACGCGGCGGGCTGGAGCGACGCGGCATCGCCTCTGAGATCGCCCCCCGCCTGGTGCGGGGCCTCGACTACTACAACCGAACGGTGTTCGAGTACGTGGCCGCCTCCTACGACGCCGCCCAGGACTCCCTCGGAGGAGGGGGTCGCTACGACCCGCTCGCCGAGATCATCGGCGGCAAGGCGGTGCCGGGTGTCGGCCTGGCGATGGGTGTCGATCGAATCACCGGCGCCATGCCGGAGGTCGGCGGCGAGGACCTCGACGTCTTCGTGGCGGTCGCCGTCGAGGCCCGCCGCACCGAGGCACTGGACCTGGTGGCCTCGTTGCGGGCCGCCGGGGTGCGGGCCGACCTCGATCTCGGGGGCCGGTCGTTGCGCGCCCAGTTCAAAGCGGCCGATCGTCGCCGGGCCAGAGCCGTGGCGGTGGTCGGAGAGGAGTTGACCGAGGGCCGAGTGACCGTCCGCCGTTTGGCAGGCGGCGATGACGAGCAGATTCCCATCGAGGAGGTGGCGGCATGGGTCACGAGCCCCTGAGGACCGACGCGGCCGGAGGGTTGCGGGCCGCCGACGTCGGGCAGTCCGTCCGGCTCGCCGGCTGGGTCAACACCCGCCGCGACCACGGAGGCGTGGTCTTCGTGGACCTTCGGGACGCCAGCGGCGTCGCCCAGGTGGTCGTTCGGCCCGACGAGGCTCCGGGGCTCGAAGAGGTGGCACATCGGTTGCGCGATGAATACTGCATCACCGTCTCCGGCACCGTGCGGCAACGGGACCCCGACAACGTCAACCCCGAGATGGCCACCGGAGAGATCGAGGTCGTGGCCTCCGAAATCACGCTGCTCAGCGCATCGGCGCCGTTGCCCTTCCAGATCGACGATCGGGCCGAGGTCGACGAAGTGCGCCGGCTCGCCTATCGCTACCTCGACCTGCGGCGCCCCCGGATGACCGCCAACCTCCGGGCCAGGTCCCGCGCAGTCACCGCCATGCGGCGGTCGATGGAGTCCCAGGGTTTCCTGGAGATCGAAACCCCCACCCTCATCAAGTCCACGCCGGAAGGAGCCAGGGATTTCCTGGTGCCCAGCCGCCTCCGCCAGGGATCGTTCTACGCCCTGCCCCAATCGCCCCAGCTCTTCAAGCAGCTGCTGATGGTGGCCGGTGTGGAGCGCTACTACCAGATCGCCCGCTGCTACCGAGATGAGGACTTCCGGGCCGATCGCCAGGTCGAGTTCACCCAGTTGGATCTGGAGGGCGCCTTCTGGGATCAGGACGACGTGTTCGCGGCGCTCGAGGACGTGATGGCCACGGTGGTTCGAGAGCTGAAGGGCATCGAGATCCCGGTCCCATTTCCCCGCCTCACCTACGCCGAGGCCATGGCCTCCTACGGCACCGACAAGCCCGACGTGCGCTTCGGCATGGAGTTCGCCGACCTCGGCGAGGTCCTCGCCGAAACCGAGTTCCGGGCCATCGCCGGGGTGCTGGCAGAAGGCGGGGTCGTGCGCGGGTTCAATGCGGGCGATCAGAGCCTGTCGCGAGCCGGGCTCGACGCACTCGTCGAGCGGGCCGGGGAGTCGGGGGCCAAGGGCCTGGTCTGGGCGGTGACCGAGGAGGATGGGTCGCTGCGGTCCCCGGTCGCCAAGTTCCTCTCCGAAGCCGAGATCGCCGGGATCGGTGCGACACTCACCTCCACACCGGGCGACCTGCTCCTGGTGGTGGCCGACCGGGCCCCGGTCGTCGCCAGGGTGCTCGACGATCTCCGGCGTCACCTCGGTCAGCCGGAGGGTCACGACGAGCTGCGGTTCCTGTGGGTGACCGACTTCCCGGTCTTCGAGAAGATGCCCGACGGGCGCCTCGCTCCGGCCCACCATCCCTTCACCGCGCCGGTGGACATCACCGAGATGGAGGAGAGCCCCGAGACCGCCGTGTCCAAGGCCTACGACCTGGTTCTCAACGGCGCCGAACTCGGCTCGGGGAGCGTCCGGATCCACGACTCCGACACCCAGCGCCGGGTCTTCTCCGTGCTCGGCATCAGCGACGAAGAGGCGGAGCAGCGATTCGGGTGGTTCCTTCGGGCGCTTCGATACGGGACGCCGCCGCATGCCGGCTTTGCGGTCGGGATCGATCGGCTCGTCTCGATTCTCCAGAACGAGCCCAACATCCGCGAGGTGATCCCGTTCCCCAAGACTCAGACCGGCACCGATCCACTCACCGAGTCACCGACGCCGGTGGGGGACGATCAGTTGCGTGAGCTGGGCCTCGATCTGCGTCCCGAGGTGCGTGCCGCACTCGAGGAGGATCGCGGCTCGGAGGGATGATGGACGACCTGTTCGCCGCGGAGCGGGAGGCCCGACGGAGGACTGCCGAGCCCCTCGCCGCTCGCATGCGGCCCGCCTCACTGTCGGAAGTCGTCGGACAGCCCCATCTCGTTGCTCCCGGCTCGGCTTTCGCTTCGATGGTGGCCGCCGGCCGGCCGGTCTCGATGATCCTCTGGGGTCCTCCGGGCACCGGAAAGACCACCCTGGCCAGATTGGTGGCCAGCGAGACCGATGCCGCCTTCGAGGCGCTGTCGGCCACCTCCGCCGGCGTCAAGGACGTGCGGGCGGTGCTGGCGGCGGCGACCCGACGCCTCGAGGAGGACGAACGGCGGACGGTGCTCTTCCTCGATGAGATCCACCGATTCACCAAGGCACAGCAGGACGCCCTGCTCCCCGGGGTGGAGACGGGGATCGTGATCCTGGTGGGGGCCACCACCGAAAACCCGTTCTTCGAGGTGAATTCGCCGCTGATCAGCCGCAGCAGCCTCTTCCGTCTCGAAGCGCTCTCGCCCGAGGCGGTGGCCGTGCTCATCGAGCGGGCGATGGGCGACGTCGATCGCGGGCTGGGGGATTCCGGTCTGCGGCTCGACCCCGAGGCTGCGGCGGTGCTGGCCGCCCGCACCGGCGGGGACGCCCGGCTCGCCTACAACGCGCTGGAGCTGGCCGCCCTCATCACCGAGGGTCGGGGCGACGCCACCATCGACCTGCCCACGATCGAGGAGGCCCTGCAGCGGCGCATCATTCGCTACGACAAGAAGGGCGACCAGCACTACGACGTGATCTCGGCATTCATCAAGAGTGTCCGGGGCTCGGATCCGGATGCCGCCGCCTATTGGCTGCAGCTGATGATCGATGCCGGGGAGGACCCCGAATTCATCGCCCGCCGCATGGTCATACTGGCTTCCGAGGACATCGGGCTGGCCGACTCGAAGGCGCTGGCGGTCGCCGTCGACGCCGCCCGGGCGCTGGCCTACGTGGGGCTTCCAGAGGCTGCGTATGCCCTGCACCACGCCGCCCTCTATCTGGCGGCCGCCCCCAAGTCGAACTCGGTGATGCGCACCATCGGGGCCGCCCGCCAAGCCGTCGAGGAGACTCCCGACGCCGTGGTGCCGCCCCATCTCCGCTCCGGCGGCTACGGCGGTGCCGAGGCGCTGGGCCACGGAGAGGGCTACCGCTATCCCCACGACCATCCCGACGCGGTGGTGCCGCAGCAGTACCTCCCCGACGCCGCCGCCGACCGGACCCTGTTTCGGCCGGGCTCCCAGGGAGAGGAAGCCGAACTGGCGGAGCGCCTGGGGGAGATCGATCGACGGATGGGGCGACCCCCGCGCCGGGAGTGAGCGTCGAGTCCTCTCTCCCGGATCGCGAGCACTCGAACCGAAGACGGAGTCTCCGGGCGGTCCCCTCTCGTTGGATGTCGCGGACCGGCCGCGTTCCACCTACTCGGTGTCGTAGCGGATTCCGGACCAGTAGTGATCGGCGATCTTCAGGGTGCCGCCTTCATCGACGATCACGTAGGTTGCCATTCCTTCCCGATGGTCAAAGAGGAACCCCTTGGGCTTGACCCAGTTCTCGCGGACTGAGACCATCCAGGGGTTCTCGCCGGTGACCAACGCCTCACCCGGTTGTTCGACCTCCCACTCGAACGTGAACGTCAGGCGGACCACATGCATGGCGGCGCCGCTCACGTTGTCATCCAGCACGGTGCCGTCCGGACCCGTGATGAAGACGTGCTCGCTTAACAGGTAGTCCTCGGTGACGGCTTCCCGAAATGCGGCCTCATCGCGTGCCATGATCGCGTTGAGATAGTCGTCGATTACTTGGGCGATCTCGTCGCTCATCGCGGTGGTGGACTCTCTCGTCTGATCGTAGAGAACCCAGCCGCCGAGTCCGCCTGCGATGACCACCAGGATCACGACGAGAGTGATCAGGAATCGGTTTCCCCGACTGTTCCGACTTGCCGGTCTGGTATCCGAGCGTTCCGCATCTGCCATATCAGCCATGGTTTCTCCTCCCCCCGTCCGATGGAATCATGGTTTCCATAGATCCGCCGCAGCATCTAGGGGCGAACGTCCCACTTCACTCGGCAGGAATCGGCGGCCCGCATCGGCCTCCAGGGAAGACGGTGCCCCGGCCGGGCCTTCAGGGAACACCCCCGAGGCCTGTTGCCGAGGACTCCACGGGCCCCGCACCGAAGCCGGGATCGGGGCGGGGTCCTGCGTGCCGCCGGGAGATGATCGGGGCGACCCCCACGTGGGGAGTGAGTACCCTGTCGCCCGTGCCGCAGCCCATGGTGATCCCTCAGGAGGCCCTGACCGGAGCCGAGATCCGGCGCGCCTTTCTCACCTTCTTCAAGGAACGGAGCCACACGCTGGTACCGAGCGCATCGCTGATCCCGGTGGATCCGACGCTCCTGCTCACCAACGCCGGGATGGTGCCGTTCAAGCCCTACTTCCTCGGCGAGGAACCGCCGCCCTATCCCCGGGCCGCCACGTCGCAGAAGTGCGTCCGCACCATCGACATCGACATCGTCGGCACCACGTCGCGCCACCTCACTTTCTTCGAGATGCTGGGGAATTTCTCATTCGGCGACTACTTCAAGGAGCGGGCCATCCCGCTGTCCTACGAGTTCGTCACCGAAGACCTGGGTCTCGATCCGGAAACCCTGTGGTACACGATCTACGAGGACGACGACGAAGCCGCCGAGATCTGGATCGACGGGGTCGGCGTGCCGGCCGATCGGGTGCAGCGGGGCGGCATCGAGGACGGAACCTTCTGGCAGATGGGGGTCCCCGGACCCTGCGGCCCTTCTTCGGAGATCTTCGTCGACCGCGGCCCCGACTACGGACCAGACGGAGGGCCGATCACAACCGGCGAAGCGGGCGAGCACCGCTTCGTCGAGATCTGGAACCTGGTGCTCATGCAGAACATCCAGGATGAGCCGTATCACGTGATCGGGGATCTCCCGGCCCCCAGCATCGACACCGGGATGGGTCTCGAACGAGTCGCCATGATCCTCCAGGACGTCGAGTCGGTCTTCGATTGCGACCTGATCCGGCCGGTGCTGGCCGCCGGCGAGGCGGTCACCGGTACCCGGTACCGCGACAGCGAGCGGGGGGACGTGGCTCTGCGGATCCTCGCCGACCACGGCCGAGCCATGACCTTCCTGATCAGCGACGGTGTCGTTCCCTCCAACGAGGGGCGGGGCTATGTGCTGCGCCGCCTGATCCGGCGGGCCGTGCGCCACGCCTGGACCCTGGGATCGAGAGAGCTGGCGACGCCCCGGGTCATCGAAGCCACGATCGAGACGATGGGCGACGCCTATCCGGCGATCGTCGACGGCCGCGACGGCATCATCGAGATGGCCTCGCGTGAAGAGGAGCGGTTCCGGCGCACCCTCGACGCCGGATACCGGCTCATCGACGTCGAGCTCGACGAGATCGGCGAGGGCTCGGACCTCTCGGGGGAGGTGGCGTTCCGCCTCCACGACACCTACGGCTTCCCGATCGAGCTGACCGAGGAGATCGCCGCCGAACGGGAATTGGGCGTGGATCGAGCCGGGTTCGATCGTGCCATGGCCGAGCAGCGCGACCGGGCCCGAGCGGCTCGCAAGGCCACCGTCGACGCCGAGGCGGCCCCCGCCTACCGCAAGCTGTTCGATGAGGTGGGCCCCACCGAGTTCGTGGGGTACGACCATGTCGACGGCCGGGGCCGGATTCTCAGCATGCTGCGAGAGGGCGAGCCGGTCGCTGAGGCCTCGGAGGGCGAGGAGATCGAGGTGTACTTCGATCGAACCCCGTTCTACGCCGAGTCCGGTGGGCAGGTGGGTGACACCGGGGCGGTGGCCACGGAAACCGGTTCGCTGCGAGTCAACGACACCCAGTTCCCGGTGCAGGCTCTTCACGGCCACCGGGCCACCGTCACATCGGGGACCGTGAAGACCGGCCAGGATGCCACGCTCTCCGTGGATGCCGGGCGCCGTGAACGCATCCGCAAGTCCCACACCGGCACCCACCTGCTGCACTGGGCGCTCCGCGAAGTGCTCGGCTCGCACGTGCAGCAGGCCGGGTCGCTGGTGACCGACGGGCGGCTCCGCTTCGACTTCAGCCACTACGCCGCGGTCGACGCCGATGCCCTCGAGGAGGTCGAGCGAACCGCCAACGAGCGGGTGATCGAGAACGCCCGGGTCAGAGCCTTCGAGATCGACCGCCACGAGGCCGAGGAGATGGGGGCACTGGCGTTCTTCGGTGACAAGTACGGCGATCGCGTTCGTGTGGTCGAGGCCGGGGCCTATTCGCGAGAGCTCTGCGGCGGCACCCACGTTCCCACGACCGGCCAGGTCGGCCCGCTCGTGGTGGTGGGGGAGTCGTCGATCGGCTCGAACCTGCGGCGGATCGAGGCGTACACCGGATCGCAGGCCTATGGCTATGTCGCCGAGCTTCGGGCTCTGCTGCGGTCGACGGCTGATGCCCTGCGGTCCCGCCCCGAACACGTCGCCGAAGCGGCGGCCGCCCTGGCAGAGAGGGCCCGGCGTCAGGAGGATCGGATCGAGGCCTTCGAGGCACAGAGCCGGTCGGGGATCGCTGCCGAGCTGCTGGAAGGTGCCGAGGAGGTCGAGGGGGCGCGATTGGTGGTGGCGAGCCGGACCGGACTCCCGCCCGATGAGCTGCGAACGCTGGCGATGCAGGTCCGCGACGGGCTCGGCTCGGGGGTCGCCGTGCTGGGCGCCGAGCGGGAAGGCAAAGCCGGTCTCGTCGCGGTGGTGACGGCGGATTTGGTCGGAGCCGGGCTGTCGGCCGGGGAGCTGATTCGCGGGCCGGCGTCGATCGTCGGCGGAGGAGGCAGCAAGGACCCCGATCTGGCACAGGCCGGTGGACCCCAAGGTGGCCGCCTCCAGGACGCGCTCGAGGAGGCACGCCGCCTCGTGGTGGCGGCGCTGCAGGAGCGCTGATGGGGCGCATCCTGGCCCTCGACCCGGGGACCAAGCGGGTGGGGGTGGCCGTGAGTGATCCTCTCCACCTCACCGCCCAGCCTCATGGAGCGCTCGATGCGACTGCCGAGGATCTCGATGTCGGCCTCAAGGAAATGGTGGAGGAACTGGACGTCGAGAGGATCGTGGTCGGGTTGCCCGTCGGATTGTCGGGCGAGGAGGGAGCCGCCGCCCGAGCCGCCCGGGCCTTTGCGGCGCGGGTCGCAGCAGCCACCGGCCTGCCGGTCGAACTGCACGATGAGCGTTTCAGCACGACGACCGCCGAGCGAGCTCTCCTCGAGGCCGGGATGCGTCGGCGGCGGCGCCGTGAGACCAGGGACCGGGTTGCGGCAGCCGTGTTTCTCCAGGCCTACCTGGATGCGGGGAAGCGCCCTTCATGACCGAGCGCGAGCAATACGAGGCTTACCGCAAAGGTCCCCGCTGGAACCTGGAGTGGCTGAAGTGGGTGGCGGTCGCCGGGTTGGTGATCGCCACGCTGGTCATCGGGGTATTCGGGATGCGCTGGCTGGCCGGGACGGTCAGTGACGCCATCGGGGCCGATGACGGTCCGGTCATCGAACCGGGGGTGGCCGTGGAGGTCGAGGTCCCATCGGGGGCGTCGGCCGCCGAGATCGCCCGGCTCCTGTCGGAAGCCGGTGTGGTCGACTCTGCGATCGAATTCGAGCGGCATGTGCGGAACACCGGGATGAGCAACCGGCTCATCGCCGGTCGCTACGACCTCACGACCGGCATGGGGGTCGAGGAGGCGGCGGCGGCGCTCAGCGAGGGACCCGCCGAAGGCGATGTGTTCCGCATCACCGTCATTGAAGGCCTCACGGTGAATCAGATGCTGGATTCGATAGCCCGCCAGACGGAATTCACTTTCGCCGAGATGTCCGCCGCGCTCCTCGACGGCTCGGTCACCTCCTCGCTCCTTCCCCGTCCCGTCGACGAGCTGGCCGACTGGGAGGGGCTGCTGTTTCCCGACACCTATGAATTCGCCTCGAACGTGAGACCCTCCGAGATCCTCGAGACGCTGGCCGCCACCGCTGAGGCGCGGGTCGCTTCGGTGGATTGGTCGGACCTCGAGGCCCGCGGTCTCACCACATACGAGGGTGTGATCATCGCCTCGATGATCGAACGGGAGGCGGCGATCGACGACGAACGGCCGATCATTGCGAGCGTGATCTTCAACCGGCTCGATGCCGACATGCTCCTGCAGATCGACGCAACCGTCGTCTACGCCCTCGGCGGTGGATCCCGGGTCTTGACGCTCGACGATCTCGAGGTCGAATCCCCGTACAACACCTATCTCAACCCCGGTCTCCCACCCACCCCGATCGCCGGTCCCCGGCTGGCATCGCTGCGGGCGGCCGCCGGACCCGCAGAGACCGACTACCTGTATTACGTGCTGGCCGATAGCGACGGCAACCATGCGTTCACCGCGGACTTCGATGAGTTCCTCGAGTTCCAGCAGCAGGCTCGGGAGGACGGGATCATCCCGTGAGGCTCGTCCTTCTGGGCGACCCGGTGGCCCATTCCCGGTCGCCGGCGATCTGGGCGGCGGCACTCGGTGCCGCCGGGATCGGAGGCACCTACGAAGCGCGCCCGGTTGATGCCGCCGGGGTGGCCGGGGCTGTGGCCGAGATCCGGGAAGGCTCCCTCGACGGCGCCAACGTGACGATGCCCCACAAGGAACTGGCGGCGGCACTGGCCGACAGGGGCACGGCGGAGGTGACTCGTTGCGAAGCTGCCAACACGCTCGTGGCCGAGGGAAGACACATCGTTGCCCACAACACCGACGTCCTCGGCGTTCGGGCCTTGTGGGAAGCGCGAACCCTGCCCAGCGATGCACCTGTGTTGATCCTGGGTGCCGGAGGAGCGGCGGCGGCGGTCCTGGTGGCGGTCGGTGATCAAGAGTGCTTCATCTCGGCACGGCACCCCCGTGCCGCCGAAGCCGTCGGAGAACGGGTGGGGGGGTCGGCGACGGTGGTCCCGTGGGGACACGCCGTGACCGGTGCGGTGGTCGTCAACGCCACGCCGCTCGGCATGCACGGTGAGGAGCTTCCGACCGGTTTGGTCGAGCAAGCGGGGGGCCTCTACGACCTGGCATATGGAGACCGACCCACCCCGGCGATCGAGACCGCCCATCGTCTCGGTCTGCCCGCCGTCGATGGGTTGGATCACCTCGTAGCCCAGGCGGCCGGGTCATTTGAGATCTGGGTCGGCATGGCTGCACCCATCGCCGCGATGGTGGGGGCGGTGCGCATGGGCTGACGCACCTTCTCAAGCCGCTTCCCAATGTTGCCGACAGAGAAGCGGAAGGTTCGAAGGAGTGTGCGTGTCCCCCAGCGGTGACGTGTTCGGAACGATGCTGCTCGAGGAAGGCCTGGTCACCCAGGCTGATCTCGAACGGGCCCAGGCCGTCCAGACCCAGACGGGTGAGACGCTGTCCCGGGTGCTGATCGACGAGGAGATCATCCCTGAGGCCGACTTGACCCGCATCCTCGCCAAGCACGTCGGGATCGAGTTCGTGAACCTGTCGGAGGAGACTCTCGACCCGGCCGCCGCCGGGTTGATCCCAGAGACCCTCGCTCGACGCTACATGGTCATTCCGGTGGGCTTCGAGGACGGACGTCTGATCGTGGCGATGGCTGATCCCCGCAACGTTCTGATCGTCGACGACATCAGAGCCATCACCGGTCAGGCGGTGGTGCCGAAGATGGCCAGCCGCTCCGACATCGAGGATGCGATTCGCCGGGTCGGGGCGCTCGACTCCTCAGTCTCCGATATTGCCGATCTGGTGACCGAGGAGGCCGCGGAGGACCCTCTCGAGGGGCTGGAAGCGGCGGTCGAGGAAGCGCCGATCGTCAAGCTGGTCAACACCCTGGTCACTCGCGCCGTGAACGAGCGGGCCAGCGACATTCACGTCGAGCCGGGTGAGCGTGATCTGCGGGTTCGGTTCCGCATCGACGGCGTTCTCAAGGAGGTCATGACCACCCCTCGCTCAGTGTCGGGAGCGGTCGTGAGTCGTCTCAAGATCATGGCCGAGCTCAATATTGCCGAGCGGCGGGTCCCACAAGACGGAAGGGTGAGCCTGCGGGTAGGTGGCCGCCAGATCGACCTGCGGGTGGCCACCCTGCCGACCATCTACGGCGAGAAGGTCGTCATCCGCATTCTCGACAAGGATGACGCCATTCTTCGGCTGTCCGATCTGGGCTTCCTGCCGGGGTCGCTGGAGCGATTCGAGTCCTCGTACTCCAAGCCCTACGGGGCCATCCTGGTGACCGGGCCCACGGGATCGGGGAAGACGACCACGCTGTACTCCACGCTCAACGTCCTCAACCAGCCCCACAAGAACATCATCACGGTCGAGGACCCGGTGGAGTACCGCCTCCCCGGGGTGATCCAGGTGCAGGTGCACCGCAAGGCGGGCCTCCTGTTCAGCACGGCCCTCAAGTCGATCCTGCGATCCGACCCCGACATCGTGCTCATCGGTGAGGTGCGCGACAGCGAGACCGCCAAGATCGCCGTGGAAGCGGCCCTCACCGGCCATCTGGTGCTCTCGACGCTCCACACCAACGACTCGGCCTCGAGTGTCGGTCGGCTCATCGACATGGGTGTCGAGCCCTTCCTGGTCTCGTCGGCCCTCGACTCGATCGTGGCGCAGCGGCTGGCGCGGCGCATCTGCGATCGGTGTCGGCAGCCGCGTGATGCGACGCCGGAGATGCTCGGTGAGATGGGTCTGCCTCAGGGCGAGCGAGTCACGGTGTACGACGCCATCGGCTGCAAGGTCTGCTCCGAGACCGGGTATCGAGGTCGCCTCAGCATCAACGAGGTGTTGCTGGTCTCCGAGGAGATCCAGCGCATGGCCGTGGAACGGCGACCGTCGGATGAGATCAAGGCGATCGCGGTCGAACAGGGTATGCGCACCCTCCGCCAGGACGGCATGGAGAAGGTGCGGCTCGGGCAAACGACGTTCGAAGAAGTGCTGAGGGTGGTCGTATGAATGATGTTTCGCGCCAGTTGGGTCAGATCCTCCTCGACCGAGGTCTCATCAGCGAGCCCGAACTCGAGGTCGATCTCCAAGCCGCCGAGAGAGCGGGAGTGCCTCTCGCCAAGCTCGTGGTGGAGCGGGGTCGGGTGAAGCGTGAGGAGATCCTCCGGGTTGCCGCCGAGAGGCTCGGGATGGGCTACCACGATCCGGCCACGGACGGCGTGCCCGACCCGGCCGCCATCAACGCCGTCGACCGGGAACTGGCGGCCCACCTGACGGCGCTTCCTCTCGGGCTCCAGAAGGACGAGCTCACGGTCGCCATGGCCGATCCTTTCGACCGGGAGAAGGTGGCCCGCATCCACAAGACCACCGGGTTCCGGGTCCGGCCCCTCCTGGGCCATCGCGAGGCGCTCGACGCCGCGATCGATACCGCCTACCGCTCGACGGCCCGAGTCACGCCCGAGGCGCCGAAGGCCTCCACCGAGCGTATTGGGATCGAGGAGCCCGACTATCACGTCAACGAGCTGCTCGACGTCTTGGTGGATGCCGGGGGCTCAGATCTCCACTTGGCGGTGGGCACCGCCCCTCAGATCAGGGTGCACGGCGATCTGCGGGTCGTGGACGGCTACGAGAAGCTGCAGCCGGTACCGCTGCGATCGATGGTCTACGCCATGCTCACCGGGGATCAGCGCGAGACGCTCGAGAACCAGCAGGAGCTCGACTTCTCCCACAGTGTGGCGGGGCGCGGGCGGTTCCGGGTCAACGTGTTCTTCCAGAGAGGGTCGATCGGCGCGGTGATGCGGGCCATCCCGGACCACGTGCCGACGCTGGACGAACTCGGGATGCCGCCTTCCGTCCGCGAATTCGCCGGCCTTTCGCGCGGTCTCGTCTTGGTGACCGGGGCAACCGGGAGCGGGAAGTCGACCACCTTGGCGTCCCTGATCGATCTCATAAATCAGACCAGGGCGGTTCACGTGATGACGGTCGAGGACCCCATCGAGTTCATGCATCGTCACAACAAGGCGATCAT
Source organism: Acidimicrobiia bacterium (assembly GCA_041572755.1). GTDB lineage: Bacteria > Actinomycetota > Acidimicrobiia > Spongiisociales > UBA11373 > JBFELU01. The sequence continues at coordinate 91,995 of JBFFRY010000001.1, forward strand.
CAACCAGCGGGAGGTGGGGGCCGACACGCATTCGTTTGCCAAGGCGCTCCGGCAGGCGCTCCGCCAGGATCCCGACGTGATCCTCGTTGGTGAGCTGCGGGATCTGGAGACGATGGAGACGGCGTTGACCGCCGCCGAGACCGGCCATGTGGTCTTCGCCACCCTTCACACCCAGGGCGCCGCCCAATCGGTGGAGCGGGTCATCGACGTGTTTCCGTCCGGCCAGCAGCAGCAGGTTCGAGTCCAGATGGCCGAGTCCCTTCAGGGTGTCGTGGCCCAGCAGCTGCTCCCGACGGCCGATGGGAAGGGCCGGGTTGCCGCCACCGAGGTGATGGTGACCACGCCGGCCATCCGCAACCTGATCCGAGAGTCCAAGCTTCACCAGATTCACTCCCTCATGCAGTCGGGCGCCAAGCACGGGATGGCAACGATGGACCAGGCGCTCGCCAACCTGGTCAAGGCGGGTCGGGTGACGGTCGCCGAAGCCGTTCAGCGTGCACAGGACGTCCAGGAGTTCCTCAACCTCACCGGAGGCCGGGCATGAGCAGCACGCTCGTCTTCAGCTACAAGGCCCGCGACCGGTCGGGCAACGTGCACAGCGGGGAGTTGGAGGCCGACTCGTCGTCGGCGGTTGCTCGGAGCCTGCGGGAGCGGGGCATGGTGCCCCTGAACGTCGCAGAGAAACGAGTCTCGGCGTTCGAGAAGGAACTGAATCTGCCCAAGCTGGGCAAGAAGGTGAAGTCGAAGGAACTGGCGCTGATCAGCCGCCAGATGGCCACGATGGTCAACTCCGGTCTCTCGCTCATCAGGACCCTGGTGATCCTGGAACAGCAGACCGAGAACCCCTTCCTGCGAGAGGTGCTCGGCCAGGTGCGGGTCAAGGTCGAACAGGGGACCAGCCTGTCGGGAGCTCTCGACGAGCATCCCAAGGTCTTCGGCCAGCTCTACGTCTCGATGGTCAGGGCCGGCGAGGTCGGCGGCGCTCTCGACGAGACCCTGGCCCGGCTCGCCGACACTCTCGAGGCGGCGACCCGCCTTCGATCGAAGATCAAGTCGGCGATGGCCTATCCGGTCGTGGTGCTCAACCTGATCGTGTTCATCGTCGCCGCCATGCTGGTCTTCGTCGTTCCGATCTTCGAGAAGATGTACTCGGATCTGGGGGGCGAACTCCCGCTGCCGACCCAGACCCTGATCAACGTGTCCGGACTCCTCACCGGCCTGTGGTGGGTGTGGCTCGGCGTCCTGGGAGGCTCGATCTTCGCCTTCACCAAATGGAGGAAGACCGAGAACGGTGGCCGGCAGTGGGATGCGCTCAAGCTTCGGTTCCCCATCTTCGGCAAGCTGGTGCAGAAGGTGGCGATCAGCCGCTTCGCCCGGACCTTCTCGGTGCTGAGCCGCACCGGTGTGCCGGTACTCCAGGCCCTCGACATCGTGGCCGAGACGGCGGGGAACCACACGTTGGCCGACGCCATCGGGGACGTCCAGTCGTCGGTGAAGAAGGGTGAATCGCTGGCCGAGCCGCTCCATCGGCACGAGATCTTCCCGCCGATGGTGACCCAGATGATGGCGGTCGGTGAGGAGACCGGCGCACTCGACACCATGCTCGGCAAGGTCGCCGACTTCTACGACCGCGAGGTCGATGACACGGTCAGTGCGCTCACCAGCCTCATCGAGCCGATCCTCATCATCGTGATGGGCGTCGTGGTCGGCGGGATCCTCATCTGCCTGTATCTCCCGATGTTCAACATCGCCAATCTCATCCAGAACGGCTGAGAAAGGGCTCAATTCAGCCACCTCCGGGGCCGATAACCCCCCTGGATCGAAGTTCGATCCACCAGCGACACCTGAGGAGGTTCGCAGATAATGATGAAGGCCATTCGCAAAGGCTTGGCCAAGGACGAGGGCTTCACGCTCATCGAGCTGATGGTCGTTGTGATGATCATTGCAGTTCTCATCGCGATCGCCATTCCTTCGTTCCTCGGCTTCCGGAAGTCCGCTCAGGACCGTGCGGCTCAGAGTGAGGTGCGCAACGTGCTCCTCGCCGAGAAGGCGTTCTGGTTGGAGAACGGCGACTACACGGAGACCGACACCGACGTGACCGCACTCGAACCGAATGCTGTCATCGCCGCTGCGGCGACGGACGGCGTCTACATCGACCTGAACGTTGCCGACTCCGACGTGGTGTGCATCGTGCGCACCTCGGACTCGGGCAACACGTTCTCGGTGTGGGAGTCCGCCGCAGACGGGACGTACTACGGCGACACCGACCTGTCGACCGCCGACTGTGCTGCCACCGGCAACCCGCCGGCCAACTATTCGCAGACCGGCTGGTAGGCCCGGGCAATCGTCCGTATCAACTCAGTGGGGGCGAGTCGTGGACTCGCCCCCACTGGCATAGGGGACGCACCGATGACGCAACGAGAGTCTGGCTTCTCGATATTGGAGCTACTGGTGACGCTGCTGGTCCTGGCGGTGCTGGTGTCGATGGCCGTGCCCAGCTTGCTGGCCAACCGCCGCCAGGCGCAGGAGATGCAGGTGAAGATGGCGTTGACCAACGCTGCCAAGGCCGAGGCGGCGCTGCAGCCGGAGGCAGGCGGCTTTGTCGACGACGCTGCGGTCCTGCAGTCGGTGATGCCGGAACTGGAATTCGAAGGGGACGGCGACGCCCGGATCTACGTCGAGGTGGCGGACGTCGACCCCGGTGACCGGGGTCAGGTGCTCCTGTACGCTCAATCGATGAGCGGCACCTGGTTCGGCCTCCGCCTGGTACTCCACGGCGAAGATGCCGGCCGTCATACCTGCACCGAGTCATCCCAGCTCGAAGTCACCCTGGAGACCTGCACCGGAGTCGCCTGGTGATTTCGCTCGCGGGGGCCATCGCCGGGCTCGCCGTCGGGTCGTTTCTCAATGTGGTCGCCTACCGGGTGCCGCGGGGCATGTCGGTGGTGCGGCCGCCGTCCGCGTGCCCGGCCTGCAGCCGGCGGATCCGTCCCCGGGACAACCTGCCGGTGTTGGGGTGGCTGCTCCTGCGGGGGCGATGCCGGGACTGTGGGTCGGGGATCTCGGTCCGCTATCCACTGGTGGAGGCCGGTACCGGGGCGATCTTCGCGCTCTTGGGCGTGCTGCTCGGTGCCGTCTGGGTGCTGCCCGCCTACTGGTGGGCGGCCGGCGTCGCCGTGGCGCTCACCCTGACCGACTTCGATCTGCAGCGGATCCCCAACCGGATCCTGGTGCCGGGGACGATCGTGGGGTGGGGGCTGCTGGTGGGCGGAGCGGTGCTCGACGGCGAGGCGTCCTCTCTGCTCCGAGCCCTCGGGGGAGGAGCCGGGTACTTCGCCTTCCTCTTCGTCGTGGCGCTGGCGGCCCGGGGTGGTTTCGGATTCGGTGACGTCAAACTCGGTTTCCTGCTGGGATCGTTTCTCGCCTATCGATCCTGGGCGGCCCTGCTGGTCGGTGGCTTTACGGCCTTCGTGGTCGGGGGAGTGGTGGCCCTGGTCCTCATGGCGCTGCGGCGAGCCGGCCTCAAGGACGCCATCCCGTTCGGTCCCGCCATGGTGGTCGGAGCCGCCGTCGGGTTGGCTTGGGGGGATCGGATCGCCGAGTGGTATCTGGGTTGAGGGGCGCCACGGCCGCGCGGTGCCCGTTGGGTCCCGCCATGGTGGTCGGAGCCGCCGTCGGGTTGGCTTGGGGGGATCGGATCGCCGAGTGGTATCTGGGTTGAGGGGCGCCACGGCCACCGAGACCGCGCTCCGCGCGCTCATTCCGCCAATTCGGTGACCCAGGGTGTCTGCAGGGTGGGTGGGAAATGCTTTGTGAGCGTTGTCCCCAGGGCTAGCCTCCAGATCACAGGGTTGTAACTACGCACACGTCGGGCCCCAATCCCGCGGAGGTGCTATGGCTGTTGCGGTCGGTCTCGACATAGGCTCGAGCGCCGTGCGGGCCGCGGTCGTCGACACCGCCAAGTCGTCACCGCTGCTGCGGCGCTTCGCCGACATGCCTTTGCCGCCCGGCGCGGTGGTTGCCGGCGAGATCGTCGATTCCGGTGCCGTCGCCGAGGCGGTCGGTGCGTTGTGGAAGCGCAACAAGCTGCCGCGCAAGCGGGCGGTGATCGGCATCGCCAGCCAACGGGTGATCGTGCGCCAGGTCGACGTACCCCACCTCGAGGAGTCCGAGATGGTGGAGGCGCTGCCCTTCCAGGTGCAGGACGCCATTCCGATCCCCGTCGAAGAAGCGGTTCTCGACTACGTGCCGCTCGAGGAGTTCAACACCCCTGACGGGGAGCTGATGCTGTCGATCCTCGTGGTGGCCGCCCAGCGGGAGATGATCGACGAGCTGCTCGGCGTTGCTTCGTCGGCAAACCTCGATGTGCTGTCGATCGACCTGCAGGCCTTCGGCTTGGTGCGGGCCGCCTTTGGGGCCGACCTGATGTTGGGCGGTGACGGTCCCCAGGCCCTGCTCGACGTGGGTATCTCGATGTCGCAGATCGCCATCGTTCGCGGTGGGATCACCCGGTTCGTCCGTATCCTGCCGGTGGGTGGGGATCAGTTCACCGAGGACCTCAGAGCCGGCCTGTCCCTCGGGTATGAGGATGCCGAGGAGCTGAAGCGGATCGTAGGGGTTGCTCCCGAGGGCATGCCGGAGGGGGATGGCGATCAGGCGGCGGCCCGGCGCATCCTCACCCGGACCGCGGATTCGCTGATCGAGGAGATACGAGGATCGATCAACTACTACCTGACCCAGGCGGGGGAGCACTCACTCGGACGGCTGGTCGTGTCCGGCAACGGCGCCCGCCTGCCCCACCTCGCCAACCGCATCGCTCGGGCGTTGGGGACCCGGGTTGAGCCGGTGCGGGTGTTGGATCACATCGGGGTGGGGCGTCTCCAGATGACCGAGAGCCAGTTGCTCGACCTCCAACCGGTCCTTCCGGCCGCGGTCGGGCTCGCCATGTGGGGCAAGTTCGTCGTCCCCCCGACCGCCCGATTCGCCCATGTCGCCTGATCTGCCATGAGACCCATCAACCTGCTCCCACCAGAGGCTTTCCGCAAGATGGCCGCCCGCCGCAAGGTGGGCTTCTGGGTGGTGCTCGGGCTCATCTACGTGGCCGCCCTCGTGATCGGGGTGGTGTGGTGGAACACCCGGGTCGACTCCGCTCAGCAGGCCCTCGAGGAGCAGCAGGGCATCAATGCCGAACTCAACGCCGAGGTCAACGCCCTGGTCGCCGCCGACGATCTGGCCGCCCAGTACGCCGAGCAGGTGCTGCTCACCTCGGTGGTACTCGCTCAGGACGTGGCGTGGGGTCGCTTGCTCAACGACTTCGGGCGCCTGATTCCGGAGCGGGTCTGGCTCGACTCCTTCGTGGGTACATCCCTGCCGGGGACCCCCGGATTGGTGGGGCGGGTAGCGGTCGCCGGGAGGGGTTTCGACTTTCGCGACGTCTCAGCGTGGCTGCGAACGCTCGATGAGGAACAGTTCCCCGGTGTCGCCGGCACCTGGGTCACCAGTGCTTCCGAATCGGAGGCGGCAAGCGGAACCGAGACCGTGGTCAACTTCGACTCGTCGACCGGCCTCACGGAGGGGGCCGTCTCCAATCGCCTCGAGGAGCGCATCCCGGTGGTGGTGCCAGGATGAGCCGCCGAGTCACCGCCCTGGTCGCCTTCGTCCTCTTGGCCGTGACGGCGGCGTGGTGGTTCTTCCTCATCTCACCGCGCAACGCCCGGATCGTCGAACTGGGCGACGATCGGGATGCTGCCGTCGCCGAGGCTGACCGGCTGCGGGCCGCCATCGCCCAGCTGCAATCGGTCCAGGAGAACGACGTCGCCTACCTGGCGGCGATTGGGAAGCTCGAGGCTGGGATCCCCGAGCGGGCGGAGCTGGCGGTCTTCATCGAAGAGGTGACCGCACTCGCCGAAGACGTGGGGGTGAACCTCGAGGCCATCTCGCCGGCGGAGCCGATCCCGGTGCAAGGTCTGGATGCCTACGAGATCGCCGTCTCGCTGGCCATGACCGGCGAGTACTTCGAACTCCTCGGGTTCCTGTTTGGACTCGACGACATGGAGCGAATCGTGGTGGTCGACAGCGTGTCCATCACCGCCACCAGCGGCGGGGCGGCGGCGGAGACGACCACCACCACCACGACCACGATCGCCGATGGGGATGCGGCGAGCACCACCTCGTCGTCGACGACGACGACGACCATCCCACGGATCGAGGAGGATTCGCTGTCGATCGCCTTGACCATCAAGCTGTTCACGCGGACACCCTTGTTGCCGATCGTCGCTCCGGACGGGACAGAGGGCAATGGTGGCGCACCGCAGGAAGACGCGGATGTCGAAGGCGACGCCACCGAGTCTGGTCAGGGGATCGAGTTCACGCCGGTGGAGGGTCCACCCCCCACAATCGGTGAAGCCTCTGGAGGCTCGCCATGAAGAACGCCACGCGCAGCCTGACGGCATCGGTCGTGGCAATCCTTCTGGTCGCCACGGCCGTTGTCTCGGTGTGGCTGGTGGCCACCAACGGCGTGTTCGCGGCCGCCGGACCCGGTTTGGACGGACCGCTCCCGGCCGCCCCTGGAACGATCGCTCCTTTCGTGCTCACCGACGACGGGCTCGGCTTGACCTCGGCGTTCCAGGTGGCACAACCTCGCGATCCCTTCGAGCCCCTCATCGACGATGCCACCACGACCACCGCCGGCACGACCACGACGACGACTACCGGGGACACCACGACCACCACCGGCGCCGGGACGACGTCCACGACGACCACCGATGGCTTCGAGCCGGACACTCGCCGGGTGGTGTTGCTGGAGATACGAGAGGAGGACGGCACCAGGAGGGCCGTGCTGACGGTCGACGGCGAAACCTACGTCGTGGCGGTCGGTGAGGCCTTCGCCGAGAACTTCCGGGTGGTCAGCCTCTCAGAGAACAGCGGCGTGTTCCTCTACGGAGACAGCGCATTCACCCTGGCGGTGGGCCAGGCCATTCTGAAGTAGGCCGGGTCCGGCGGAGTACCATCCCCGCGTCCATGCTGCGATTCCTCACTGCGGGTGAATCCCACGGGCCGGGTCTGGTGACCATCGTCGAGGGCCTCCCGGCCGGCCTCGACGTGTCCGCCGAGGCGCTGGCATCCGAGCTCGCCCGTCGCCGCCATGGGCACGGTCGGGGACGGCGGATGGCGCTGGAGAAGGACGAACTCGAGATCCTCGGGGGTGTGCGCTTCGGGCGGACCCTCGGCGGCCCGGTCGCCGTCGTCATCCGCAACACCGAGTGGCCCAAGTGGGTCGACGAGATGGCGATCGGTACCGGAGAGGCCCGTCGCCCGCTCACGGCACCCCGTCCCGGCCATGCCGATCTCGCCGGCATGCAGAAGTACGACGCCCACGATGCCCGGGATATTCTGGAGCGGGCCTCGGCTCGCGAGACTGCAGCCCGGGCGGTGGCCGGATACCTGGCGAAGGCCCTGCTGGCGACGGTAGGGACGTCGGTGGTCAGTCACGTGGTGCGCATCGGAACTGTGGCCACCGAGGTCGTGCCGGAGCCCGGCGATGCCGAGCGCATCGACGCCTCTCCGGTGCGGACGCTGGACCCCGATGCCGAGCGGGCCATGATGGCCGAGATCGACCGTGCTAAGGAGGATCGCGACACGCTCGGCGGAGTCGTCGAGGTGGCGGCGTTCGGGGTGCTCCCGGGGCTGGGAAGCCATGTGCACTGGGATCGCCGCATCGAGGCTCGCTTGGCCGAGGCGTTGATGTCGATCCCCGCCATCAAGGCGGTGGAGGTCGGCGACGGCCTGGCCTCTGCGGGGCGGCGTGGCTCGGAGGCTCACGACGAGATCGTGCTCGTCGACGGCGAGGCCCGGCGGACCTCCAACCGCGCCGGGGGCATCGAGGGCGGGATGACGACCGGCGATCTGCTGCGAGTGCGGGCGGCCATGAAGCCGCTCTCCACTCTCATGCGAGCTCTACAGACCGTCGACGTCGCCACCGGAGAACCGGAGAAGGCCATCCGGGAACGGAGCGACGTCTGTGCGGTTCCCGCCGCCGGGGTGGTTGCCGAGCACATGGTCTGCTGGGTCCTGGCCGACGAGGTCGTGCGCAAATTCGGCGGCGACACGGTGGGGGACCTCTCGGCCGCCGTCGAGCACTACCGACGGCGCCTCGAGCGCTTCCCATGAACACGTTGTGGCTGACCGGCATGATGGGGGCCGGTAAGACGACGATCGGCCGGCTGGTGGCCGCTCTCACCGAGCGTCCCTTCGTCGATCTCGACGACACCGTGGAGTCCGCGGCAGGGCGATCGGTACGGCAGATCTTCGCCGACGACGGTGAGAAGGCCTTCCGCGACCTGGAGAGTGTGGCGGTGACCACGGTCGCCGGTCGCACCGCCGTGGTGGCCTGCGGCGGTGGGGCGGTGCTGCGCCCCACCAACCGCACGATCATGCGGGAGCACGGGGTGGTGGTGTGGCTGCGGGCTCGCCCGGAAACCCTCGCCGGGAGGCTGGAGGGGGCGGTGGGGCGGCCGTTGCTGGCGGGACCGGATCAGGCCGGTTCTCTGGCCGTACTGGCGGCGGAACGGATGGAGGCATACGGGGACGCCGCCCACTTCGCGGTCGCCACCGACGACCGGACCCCGATCGACATCGCCGAGGAAGTCATCGCACTATGGCGCTGATAGAGATTCCCGGTGCCACCGAGATCCACGTGGGCCGCTCCTTGCTCGGTGCCCCCACGGTGCTCGGAAGCCATCCCGGGCCGGTGACGGTGGCGGTGGCGTGCCAGCCGTCGGTCGTCGCCCTGGCCGAGGGCCTCGCCGAGGCGCTGCGGGGCGCCGGAGCGCGGGCTGAGGTGAAGGCTCTCCCCGACGGGGAGGCGGCCAAGGAGCTCTCGGTGGTCGCCGAGCTGTATGGGTGGTTCGCCGAGCTGGGCATGCACCGATCGGACGTGCTCGTCGGCGTTGGTGGGGGAGCGCTGACCGACGTCACCGGATTCGCTGCGGCGACCTACCTGCGTGGCATCGAGTTCGTGAACGTGCCGACAACTCTGCTCGGTGCGGTCGACGCCTCGGTGGGTGGGAAGACCGGGGTGAACCTGAGAGCCAAGAACATGGTCGGCGTCTTCGCCCATCCCGCCCGGGTGGTGATCGACGTCGATGTTCTCGATCGGCTTCCCCCCGAGCTCAAGCGGCAAGGGTCGGCCGAAGCCCTCAAGGCCGGAATGATCGGGGACGAGCGGCTCGTGGCCCTGCTCGAGACGGAGGGTCTGGAGGCGGACCTGGAGAAGGTGGTCGCCCGGGCCGTGGCGGTCAAGGCGGATGTCGTGGGGCGCGACTTCACTGAGCAGGGTGAGCGGGCCGTGCTCAACTACGGCCACACGATCGGCCATGCGCTCGAGGTCGCCCTGCAGCTCTCCCACGGCGAGGCCGTGGCGGTGGGGATGGTGGCTGCCGGCCGGGCGTCGGCGATCCGTTGCGGATTCTCCGAAGAGAGTCGCCAGAACGAAGCGATCGGACGGCTGGGGTTGCCCCTGGCGGCGGCCGACGCCGACCCCGACCGGGTCGGCGAGCTCCTGGGATTCGACAAGAAGCGGGATGCTGCCGGGCTGCGGATGGTGCTCCTCGCGGCCATCGGTGCCCCGGAGGTCGAGCACGTGGAGGCCGCTACCGTACGGGAAGCCCTGGCGGCGGTCGGGATCGATGCGTAGGAGTCACATGGATCACAAGAGACGGGTCGACGCGCTCGCCGACTCCATGGACACGCCACTCCTGGTGACCCGCCCGGCCCACCTTCGCTATCTACTGGGGTTCGCCGGGAGCAACGGCTACCTCCTCGTGCACCCCGACGGGGAGTCGGTGTTCGTGACCGATGGGCGCTACGGGGAGGCGGCCGGACCCCTCGTCGACGCTTTGGGCGAGTCCCGGCTCGAGGTGTACACCGGCGACCTGATGGGGGCGCTCGACGGTGTGCTGCGGGGCTTGGAGACGGTGGCGGTGGAAGCCGACGCCGTGACGTGGGGCTTCGCTCGTTCTCTGGAGGCGAAGACCTCGACCCGCCCGGTGGCGACCACCGGGGCGGTGGAGCGTCTGCGCCGCATCAAGGACGAGGCCGAGGTTGCGGCGCTCCGGGCCGCGGCCGCGGCCACCGATGCCGCGTTTGCCGAACTGGAGAGCCTGGTGGCGGACGCCGAGACGGAACGCGATCTGGCCTGGGCGCTGAGGTCGTCGATGCGACTTCACGGGGGTGACCCGGCGGAATGGGATCCGATCGTCGCCGTCGGCGCGGCGGCTTCGGTTCCGCACCACCAGACCGGTGCGGCCCGGTTGGAACCGGGCCTCCTGCTGCTGGATTACGGCTGCACGGTGGACGGTTACCACTCCGACATGAGCCGGACCGTATGGCGAGGGGAGACTCCGGATGCCGAGTTGGCCGACGTCCACCGGGCCGTGGCAGAGTCGCACCTGGCCGCCGTGGAGGCGGTCGCCCCGGGGGTTGCCTGCGGGGACGTCGATGCGGCGGCCCGGGCCGTCCTCGCCTCCCACGGCTACGAGGAGTACTTCCTGCACAGCACCGGCCACGGGGTCGGCCTCGAGATCCACGAGGAACCCTGGGTGCGCCGTGGCAACGAGGACCGACTGGAGGCCGGGAACGTGATCACGATCGAGCCGGGTGTCTACTTGCCGGGGAAAGGCGGCGTCCGCATCGAAGACATGGTGCTGGTCACGCCGGATGGGCCGGTGATGTTGACGGAGTCGCCACGGGAGATGATGCCGACATGATTTCGACCAATGATGTGAAGCCGGGGATGGCGCTCGATCTGGACGACGGGGTGTTCCAGATCGTCGAGTACCAGCATGTGAAGCCGGGGAAGGGCAAGGCCTTCGTGCGAACGAAGCTCAAGAACCTGCAGACCGGTGCCGTGGTCGACCGGACCTTCCGCGCCGACGAACCGGTCCAGCAAGCGGTGATCGATCGTCGTGACCACCAGTTCCTGTATCAGGATGACCTCGGGTTCCACTTCATGGACGGCGAGACCTATGCCCAGATGACGCTGCAGCAAGACCAGATGGGTCCGGCGGTCGACTACCTGGTGGAGGGCGCCACGGTGCTGCTGGGCATCTACCAGGAACGTCCCATCACGATCGACCTGGCGGCTTCGGTCGAGCTCGAGGTCGTGATCGCCGAGCCCGGGGTCAAGGGTGACCGGGTTTCGGGCGCTACCAAGCCGGTCACGACGGAGACCGGCCTGGTGGTCCAGGTCCCGCTCTTCGTCGAGCAGGGTGATCGGATCAAGGTCGACACCCGCACCGGGGACTACATCACCCGGGCGTCGTGACGGACATTGAGGCGGTCGCCGGAGATCTGGCATCGGTCGCCAGGGGGGAGGCTGATCCGGCCTCGGTGTTCGTGGGTACCGAGCCCCTCCCGCTGCGGGAGGCAGCCGAGATGATCGAGAGCGCCACTGCGGACCCGGTCGGTTTCGCCGCCCGTCACGGCGACGCCGCCCGCGACGCGCTCCACGTCGGACCGGCAGGGCTGGCGAGGCTGCGTCGTTTGCTGCGGCGCGACGATGCCCTTGCTGTGCTCTACGGGGCCGAGCAGCGGGGCGGACCCCCGAGCGTCGAGGGCCTCGGCGATGAAGCCGTTGCACTGGCGATGGGGACATGGGAGGACCGGGCCGACCTGGACAGGGCAATCGGTGAAGCGGCCGTCGGCTGGACGGTGGCCCGGATGCCCCCGGTCGACCGGTCGATCCTCCGGCTGGCCCTCTACGAGTTGCTGCGGCACCCGGAGACGCCGTCTGCGGTGGTTGTCTCGGAGGCGGTGCGGCTGGCCAAGGCCTACTCCACCCAGGAGAGCGGCCGCTTCGTCAACGGCGTTCTCGGTGAGCTGGTGCGGCGTCTCGGGTGAGGAGCGGCGTGCTACGGTGACGCAAACCGTCCTTTAAGACCGGTCCCGTGAGGCCGGAAAGGAGGAGCAGATGATCGATCGACAGGCCGCCCACCGGGCGGCCCTCTTCTTGTCATGAGACAGGTGATGGAAGCCGGCGACGTCGGCCGGGCCGTGCGCCGCATCGCCCACGAGATCGTCGAACGGAATCGCGGGACCCTTGATCTGGTGTTGGTGGGCATCCACACGCGGGGCGTGCCGCTGGCCGAGCGGCTGGCCGCGGCCCTGGCAGAGCTGGAAGACGACAAGATCCCGGTGGGCGTGCTCGACATTGCCCTCTACCGCGATGATGTCGGCTTGCGGCCGACCCCAGAGGTGGGGGAGACCTCGATCCCGGTCGAGATGGACGATCGGGTGGTGGTGCTCGTCGACGACGTGTTGTTCACCGGGCGGACGGTGCGGGCCGCACTCGACTCCCTGACGGACCTGGGGCGGCCCAAGCGAGTCGAATTGGCGGTCCTCATCGACCGGGGCCACCGCGAACTGCCGATCCGGGCCGACTACGTCGGCAAGAACTTCCCGACCTCCACGACCGAACGAGTGGCCGTGCGGCTCGCCGAGATCGACGGCACGGACGGCGTGAGCATCGAGGAGGCACGATGAGACACCTTCTCGGGATCGAAGGAATGGCCCGCGACGACCTCGAAGGGATCCTCGACGACGCCGACGGCTTCGTCGAGATCCTCGATCGACCGATACCCAAGGTGCCCGCCTTGCGGGGCAAGATGGTGACGACCGTCTTCTTCGAGCCGTCGACCCGGACCCGACTGTCGTTCGAGCGGGCCGCCAAGGCACTGTCGGCGGACACGATGAGCTTCTCGCCGGGTACTTCGTCGCTGTCGAAGGGCGAGAGTCTCAAGGACACCGTGCTGACCCTGGAAGCGATGGGTTCCAACCTGATGGTGATCCGACACAAGGCGGTCGGTGCGGCCCGGCGGGTTGCCGACTGGACCTCGGTGCCCGTTGTCAACGGTGGCGACGGCGCCCATCAGCATCCGACCCAAGCGCTGCTCGATGCACTTTCGATCCGGCGCCATTTCGGCAAGCTGGAGGGTCTCGACATCGCCATCGTCGGAGACATCCGGCACTCGAGGGTGGCTCGTTCCAACGTTCTGGCATTTGCGGCCCTCGGTGCCCGGGTCACCTGTGTGGCGCCGCGCACCCTGCTTCCGGTGACGCTGGAGGGGTGGCCGGCCGCGGCGACCGGTTCACTCGACGAGGTCGTGGGCGAGGTCGACGTCGTGTACTTGCTTCGAGTGCAGCGGGAGCGTGGTGGTGCGTCGGTGTTTCCTTCACTCCCCGAGTACGTGGCTCGCTACGGCCTGACTCGGGAGCGCTTCGAACGGCTCCGGCCGGAGGCGATCGTCATGCACCCCGGCCCGATGAATCGGGGCGTCGAGGTCGCCGACGACGTGGCGGACGAGGCCAGGTCGTTGGTGCTGGATCAGGTACGGATGGGGGTCGCCGTGCGCATGGCGGTGCTGTACCGCTTGTTGGGAGGTGAGCTGGATGAGTGACGGCCCCGACTTGACTCTGAGAGGCGGCCTGGTCCTCACCCCGGAGGGTATGGCCGATGCCGACGTGCGCATCCGTGACGGAGTGGTGGTCGAGGTGGGGCCCGACTTGGACGTATCGGGCGACGTGCTGGATTGCTCGGGCTGCTGGGTCGGCCCCGGCCTCGTCGATCCTCACAGTCATCTGCGCGAACCGGGCCAGGAGTGGAAGGAAGACGTCGCATCCGGATCCCGGGCCGCTGCGGTCGGCGGCTACACCGCGGTCGTGGCGATGCCGAACACCGATCCACCGATCGACGGGGGGCACCTGGCCCGCTTCGTGACCGAGCAGGGTCGGCGCTCCGGGCTGGTGCGGGTAGCTTCCGCCGGTTGCCTCAGCGCCGCCCGGGCCGGCGAGCATCTGGCCCATCTCGACGACCTGTGGCGGGCCGGCGTGCGCATCTTCACCGACGACGGCGATGCGGTGGCCGACGCCGGCCTGCTGCGGCGGGCGATGGACTACCTCGCCGAGCTGGGGGGAGTGGTGGCCCAGCATGCCGAGGATGCCGGGCTGAGCCGAGGTGGCCACGTGCACGAGGGGACGGTCTCAGCCGAGCTGGGGATGGTGGGGATACCTGCGGAAGCCGAGGAAACGGTAGTGGCCAGGGATATGGCGCTGGTCCGCCTCACCGGAGCCGCCTATCACGTGCAGCACGTCTCGACGGCGGGCACGGTGGCGCTGATTCGGGAAGCCAAGGCGGCCGGCCTACCGGTGACTGCCGAGGTGACTCCGCATCACCTCTTCTTCGATCACGGGGCGGTGCTGTCCACTGATGCTGCCTACAAGATGTATCCCCCTCTCCGCCGGGAGGAGGATGTTGCGGCACTGCGGGAGGCCCTGGGCGACGGCACGATCGACATGATCGGGACGGATCACGCCCCCCACGCTTCCCACGAGAAGGACGTGCCCTTCGAGGAGGCGCCGCGGGGCGTGATCGGCTTGGAGACGGCCGTCGGGGCCGTGCTCACCGCCACCGGCCTGGATCCTGAGGCGCTCTTTGCGCGGATGTCGGTGGCGCCGGCCCGGCTGGCCGGCCTGGAGGACCAGGGACGGGCGATCGAAGCGGGTTCGCCGGCGTCGCTCGTCGCCATCGATCCGCAAGCGTCCCACGTGGTCGAGAGCTTTGTGTCGAAGTCTGCCAACAGCCCTTTCCTGGGAGAGACGCTGAAGGGTGTGGTTCGTCATACGGTGTTCGAGGGGCGAGTCACGGTGCGTGACGGCAAGGTCGCCGGGTGAGGCGTTCGGTGGACCTGGCCACCCGGCTCGGTGATCTGGAACTGCGAAGCCCGCTGATCGCCGCCGCCGGAACGGTCGGCTCGGTGGTCGACTTCGCCCGGGTCGGGGCACTGGAGTGCTACGGAGCGGCGGTTGCCAAGTCGGTGAGCGCCGAACCGTGGCCGGGCCGGCCGGCCCCGCGGTTGGCGCCTGCCGGAACCGGGATGCTGAACGGGATCGGGATCCAGAACCCGGGGATCGATGCCTGGGTCGGCGAGATCGGACCGCGGCTCGGAAACGTCGGTGTGCCGGTGTGGGGCTCGGCGGTGGGAAGGAGCCCCGAAGACTTCGCTCGGGTCGCCTCGGCCTTGGCGGCGACGGGAGTAGCGACGATCGAGGTCAATCTCTCGTGCCCCAACCTCGAGGGGACGGGAATGTTTGCACTCGACCCGAAGGCCTCGGCCGAGGTTGTCGCCGCCGTGCGCAGCGCCGTCTCCATCCCAATCGGCGCCAAGCTGTCGCCGAACGTCGCGGATATCGTCGCCGTCGCCGCTGCAGTCACTGAAGCCGGCGCCGACTTCCTCGTCTTGACCAACACGGTGTGGGGCGCCGCCATCGATCCGGTGACCCGACGGCCTCGCCTGTCCGGAGTGGTCGGGGGCCTCTCCGGCCCGCCGCTGAAGCCGATTGCCCTGCGGTGCGTCCTCGAGGTACACGCCGCGCTGCCCGGCATACCGATCGTTGGATGCGGGGGAGTTCGATCCGGCTCCGACGTCGTGGAGTACCTGCTCGCCGGAGCGGCCGCCGTGGCCGTGGGAACGGCCCACTTTGCCGAGCCGAGGGCGGGCCGGAGGATCGTGCGGGAGTTGCATCGCTACGGGCGTCGCCACGGGGTGCGTTCGCTCGCCGAGCTCACCGGGGGCATGAAGGCGTGGTGAACCCGATCATCGTGGCCTTGGACGTACCGTCTGCCGAGGAGGCGGTGCGTCTGGCGCATCGCCTGGCTCCGCACGTCCGGGGGTTCAAGGTGGGCCTCGGGCTGCTCCACGGCCCCGGACCGGGAGTCGTGGGGGCCCTGGCGCAACTCGGAGAGGTCTTCGCAGACGCCAAGCTGCACGACATCCCGTCGCAGGTCGAGAGGGCGGCGCGGCGACTCGGCGAGTATGGGGCCCGATGGGTGACGGTGCACGCCTCCGGGGGGGTCGAGATGATGCAGGCCGCCCGGAGCGGCCTCGAGTCGAGGTCGAAGATCGGCGGGATCTTGGCGGTGACGGTCCTCACGAGTCTCGACGCTCCGTCGCTGGCCGCGCTCGGTCTCGGGAACCGGCCGGGTCGCCTGGTCTCCCGCCTCGCCAAGGCCGCGGCGGCGGCCGGTGTCGAGGGCATCGTGTGTTCGGCCCGGGAGCTGGGTGATGTGGCGCAGGTGGCTCCCGGACTGGTGAGGGTGACGCCGGGGATCCGACCCGACGGACCCACCGAGGACGATCAGCGGCGGGTGGCCACGCCCGAAGAGGCCCTGGAGCGGGGCGCCGACCTGCTGGTCGTCGGCCGTCCGATCACCGGGGCAGCCGACCCGGAGGAAGCGGCCGCCACCCTGGCCATCCGTCTCGGCATCCACTCCCGGTAGAGTGCGCGCAGCGGAACGGAGGACGCATGGGACCACCAAAGCTGACGCCGGAACAGCGGGCGAAGGCGCTGGAGAAGGCGGCGGCTGCGCGGCGTCAGCGCGCCGAGCTTCGCGAGTCGATCAAGAACGGGACGGTCACGCTCCCCGAGGTCCTCGAGCAAGCCGAGCACGATGAGACGGTTGCGGGTATGAAGGTGAAGGCGGTCCTGACGGCCATGCCCGGCCTGGGCAAGGTCAAGGCCTTCCGGCTCATGGAGACGCTCGAGATCGCCGAGAACCGGCGGGTGAGAGGTCTCGGAGCCCGACAGAGGAAGGCACTTCTCGACGCTCTTTCCTGACGAGCCCCGCCGCGGCCGGCTCATCGTGGTCACCGGGCCTTCCGGTGTCGGCAAGAGCAGTGTTGTGGAGGGGCTGATCGACCGGTTGCCGTTCTACTTCTCGGTGTCGATGACGACGCGGGCGCCCCGCCCGGGAGAGGAGGACGGTGTCGACTACCTGTTCGTCGATGATGCCCGCTTCTCCGAAGCCCTCGCCGCCGGCGAGTTGGCGGAGTGGGCCGAATACAGCGGCCATCGCTACGGCACACCCAGGGCCGGTCTCGATGCTCATCTGTCCCGAGGCGACGACGTGCTCCTCGACATCGAGGTGCTCGGGGCCCGCCAGATCAAATCCGCATATCCGGCGGCCGTACTCATCTTCATCGAGCCCCCGGACCTGGCCGTCCTCGAGGCACGGCTGCGGGGGCGCGGAGACACCACCGAGGCGGAGATCGCCGAGCGTCTCGCGGTGGCCGAGGCGCAGATCGCCGAGGGGCGTGAGCTGTTCGACCATTTCGTGATCAACGACGACCTTGCGTCCGCCATCGACCGGGTGGCCGGTATACTGTCGGCTCCCCGACGCCTGGATCTCCCATGATGATCGACCCGCCAATCGAGACCTTGCTGGAACGCACCGACAACCGGTTCACGCTCGTCGTTCTCTCAGCGCGCCGTGCCCGGCAGATCAACGCGTACTACAACCAGCTCGGTGAGGGCATCGGCAGCTTCGTGCCCCCCCAGGTGCACTCACTTTCCCGCCAGCCCCTCTCTCAGGCCTTCGAGGAGATCGCCGCCGACAAACTCGTCGTCGACTCCGGCGAGTAGGCCGATGCTGGCGGGCCGTCGCGTCCTGCTGGGAGTCACCGGGGGGATCGCCGCCTACAAGTCCCCGGCCCTGGCGCGCCGCCTCGTCGACGCGGGTGCCGAGGTGCGCTGCATCATGACCGCCAGTGCCCTCGAGTTCCTGGGTCCGCAAACGTTGGCCGCCGTCACCGGGCACCCACCGGTGACCCGATGGTTCGGTGGCGAGACGGTGAGTGTGCACACCGAATTGGCACGCTGGGCCGACGTCCTCGTGGTGGCTCCCGCCACCGCGGCGACGCTGGCTCGGATCGCCGCCGGCCTCAGTGAGGACGTCCTGGTGGCCACGATCCTCGCCTCGACTGCGCCCCTGATCGTGGCGCCGGCGATGCACACCGAGATGTGGGAGCACCCGGCCACCCGGCGCAACCTGGATACGATCCGCGCCGACGGCCACACGGTTCTCGGTCCGGCCGTCGGTGCGCTGGCCGGCGGCGACGAGGGGCCGGGCCGGATGGTGGAACCCGAGGAGATCGTCGAGGCCGTCGTCGGTTTGGTCGCCGACGGCCCGCTGACCGGCCGCCGCGTGCTGGTGACGGCGGGAGGGACCCGGGAGCCCATCGATCCCGTTCGGTACGTCGGAAACCACTCCTCGGGGAAGATGGGCGCCGCCGTCGCCGTCGAGGCGGCCCGACGGGGCGGCAGCGTCACCGTGGTCTCCACGGTCGAGCTCGGATCCGTTCCCGGGGTTGAGGTGGTTCGGGTGGAGACGGCCGATGAGATGGCCGAGGCCGTGTGGAGCCGGGCCGGCGAGGCGGATGTCGCCGTCTTGGCGGCGGCGGTGGCCGACTTCCGCCCGGCCGACCCGGCCGTCGGGAAGCTCCGGCGCAGCGACGGTCCGCCGGAGATCGCTCTCGAGCCGACTCCCGACATCCTGCGCGGGATCGCCGAGATGACTCCCCGTCCCCTGTTGGTGGGTTTTGCCGCCGAGACCGGGCCCGCCGAGCGGGCCGTCGAGAAGGGGAAGGAGCGGCGCGTCGATCTCCTGGTTGCCAACGACGTGACCCAGTCTGACTCGGGATTCGGCACCGAGACCAACCGGGTCTCGCTGGTGTGGCCCGATGGGTCGATCGAGCCTTGGGATCTGCTTCCCAAGATCGAAGTGGCGGCCCGGCTGTGGGATGTGATCCAGGGGATGCTGGAGGACGGCGGCTCCTGATCCGGATCGCCCGCGTCGTCCCCGATCTCGCCACCTTCGCCGTCGACGACGGCTTCGCCTACGCCGTGCCCGAGGGGCTGGACGTGGGCGTCGGCGCCATCGTCCGGGTGCCTCTGGGCGGACGACGCATCCGGGGCTACGTCGTCTCGATCTCCGAGGGGCCGCCGGAGGGTCTCAAGGAAGTGCTGGCGGTCTCGGGGGACCTCCCCGTCTTCGATGGCGACCTCCTCGAGGTGCTGCGCTGGGCCGCAGTGCATTACGTGGCCCCGCTGGCGACCCTGCTCGCCAAGGCGGCGCCGCCCAACCTTCCCCGCGCCCCCCTCCATCGGGATGGTGATCCCGCCGGGGGCGACGTGCCGACCCGGGTCCGGACTCGCTACTGGCTGGGCCCGGGACCTTGGGACACGAGGATCGGTGATGCCGTCGCCGGGGTCGTCACCGCGGGAGGATCGGCGCTGGTGATGGCACCGTCGCTGGCCGAGGTCCGATTGCTCGCCGAGGGCTTGGGGACGCGGTTCCCCGGCCGGGTGCGGGTTGCTTCGTCCGGCCTCGGCAATGCCGAGGTGACCAGGGTCTGGTCGGAAGCCGCCACGCTTCCCGGGCTGGTTGTGGTGGCGACCAGGGATGCTGCGCTCTGGCCGATCGCAGGACTCGGCCTGGCGGTAGTGGTCGGTGAGGGGAGGCGCGGCCTCAAGGATCGTGCCACCCCCACCGTCGACGCCGTCACGGTGCTGTGGCGCAGGTCCACCGTGGAGCGATTCTCTCTGATCCTGTGCGGGCTGGTGCCGACGACCGATGTCCTGGCCAGGGCGCCGCAGCTCACCCGCCTCGAGCCGGGGCGACTGTGGGGCCTCGTGGAGCTGGTCGACCGCCGCGAAGACCCTCCCGGGGCCGGGGTGATCGGAACGACGATCAGGCGGTCGCTGCACGCCGTGCTGCGGTCGGGCGGTCGGGCATTCGTACTGGCCGATCGGCGGTCGCCGGCCCTGCGGTGCGTCCAGTGCCGAGCCTTGCGCTTGTGCCCCTCTTGTGGCTCCGACCCGGGGCGGACGGCGATTTGCCCCCGGTGCGCGGCCGAGCTCGGCGGGTGCGCCGGGTGCGGTGGCGGGCACTTCGAGGCGGTCGGTGCCGGAGTGGGTCGTCTCCGCCACGAGTTGGCGGGCTTCCTCGGGCCGGCCGCAGTCGGTGAGCGCGGCGACGGTCGTCCGGTAGTGGTCGGCACCGAACGGGACCTGGCCGGCCTGGACCAAGTCGACCTGGCGGTGGTCGTCGATGGGGACGGACCGCTGCGGGCACCTCACTATCGAGCGGTCGAGGACGGGCTCCGCCTGCTGGCGCGCACGGTTGCTGCGGCCGGGACAGGGCGGGGGAGAAAGGCGATCATCCAGACGTCGGACCCCGGCCACCCGGTGTTCGAGGCCCTACGAAGAGGCGATCCCATGCCGGTGCTGGAAGCGGAAGCTTCATCGCGCAGCACGGCCGGGCTTCCGCCGGGTGGAGAGCTGTTGGTCGTCGAAGCGGCCGACGCCCCCGGGGACGCCGCCGAGGCCCTCCGGACCGCGCTGGGGAATCGGGCCTCGCTGCACGGGCCAGCCGACCATCGCGGAAGGGTCCGGTGGCTGGTGCGGGCCGCCGATCTGCGGGCGGCCCGGGTGGCATTGCGCGGGGTGGTCCACGAGTGGCGCGAGCACGGCGCTCGGGTCCGAGTCGACGCCGACCCCATCGACCTCTGACCCAGCGGCCCCGAGTAACCTCCCAGCGGCAAGGCTGCGAGCCAAGGCTCTGCGACAAGGAGGCGCCCGATCGCCATCTTCCCCATCCGTACCTTTGGAGATCCGGTCTTGCGCACCCGGGCCGCCGAGGTCTCTGAGATCGATGCGGATCTCCGCCGCCTCGTCGACGACATGCTCGAAACGATGTACGCCGCACCGGGGGTGGGGTTGGCAGCTCCGCAGATCGGGATTCCGCTTCGGGTCGTCGTCTTCGACATCGGGGAGGGCCCCCACCATCTGATCAACCCCGTGATCGAGGAAACGTCGGGATCGTGGACGTACGAGGAAGGCTGTCTATCGGTTCCCGACCGGTATTGGCCCATCGAGCGACCGGCCTTCGCCCGGGCACACGGTTTGGACCTGGAGGGCAACGACGTCACCCATGAGGGCGACGAGTTGATGGGCCGGGTCTTGCAGCACGAACTCGATCACATCGACGGCACCCTCCTTTTGGAGCGCCTCTCGCGCCGGAACCGCAAGCTGGCGCTCAAGGAACTCAGGGAGGAAGCCCTCGGGCTGGCGGGTCCCCAGTGACGATCGCGATCTTCTACGGCACTGCGATGGAGTCGATTCCTGCACTCGCCGCCCTCTGCACGATCGCCGAAGTGCCGCTGGTCGTCACCCAGCCCGATCGCCCTCGGGGGCGTTCGGGGCGACCTCAATCTCCACCCGTTGGGGTCGCCGCCGGCACCTGGGGAATCCCGGTTCTCCAACCGGAGCGAGCACTCGAGACGGCGGATGCGGTGGCGGCCCTGCGCCCGGATGTTGCCGTGGTGGCGGCGTTCGGCCAGCTCCTGCCCCCGGAGCTGCTCGAAATCCCCCGCAGGGGGTTCGTCAACGTTCACTTCTCCCTTCTTCCCCGTTGGCGGGGTGCCAGCCCGGTGGTGCGAGCGATCCTGGCCGGCGATGAGGAGACGGGGGTGACGATCATGCGGGTCGATGAAGGGCTGGACACCGGCCCGGCCTTGGCGCAGCTGGCTACTCCAATCGGGGGAGCGGAGACGGCCGGGGAGCTGACCGCCCGTCTCGCCGGGGTCGGTGCCCAGCTGTTGACCGAGACGCTGCCCGAATACATGCAAGGCGGCCTCGAACCGGTAGCACAGGACGACTCGGGCGCCACCGCCGCGGCCAAGGTGCGGGTCGAGGAGGCCTTTGTCGATCCCGGTCGGCACGGATCGGAGGCGGTGCTTCGGGCGGTGCGAGGATTCAACCCCCGGCCCGGTGCCTGGTCGATGGTCGATGGGGCCCGGCTCAAGGTGTGGCGCGCCCGGGAAGCACCGACCGGGGACATCGAGGCGGGGATGGCGGTGGTACGAGACGATGCGGTGTTGCTCGGGACGCGCGACGGAGCGGTGGAATTGATCGAGGTGCAACCGGAAGGTCGCGCCCGCATGGCGGCGCGCGACTGGATGCTGGGGCGCCGGGGCGAGCCGGCCCGGTTCAGCGAATGACGACGCCGCTGAGGTCGTCCTCGGCCGGCGGGTAGCTCATCTCGAGGCTCTCCAGCGTTTCCACGAGGATCGAGGCCACGACGAGGTTGCGGTACCACTTGCGATCGGCGGGGACCACGTACCAGGGGGCCCATGGGGTGCTGGTGCGCGACAGCACCTCCTCATAGGCGGCCGTGTAGTCGCTCCAGCGCTCCCGTTCGGCGAGGTCGCCGAGGCTGAACTTCCAATGCTTGGAGGGGTCGTCGAGCCGGGCTTGGAGGCGCTCCGCCTGTTCTTCCCGGCTGATGTGGAGGAAGAACTTGCGGATGGTGGTTCCCTCGTCCGCGAGGAGTCGCTCGAAGTCGTTGATGTGGTCGTAGCGACGGGACCACACGGCATGGTCTACCAGGTCGTGCACCCGAACGACGAGGACGTCCTCGTAGTGGCTGCGGTTGAAGATGGTGATCCGGCCGTTCCCCGGTGTCCGGGCGTGCACCCGCCACAGGTAGTCGTGGGCGAGCTCTCGGGGAGTCGGCTTCTTGAAGGAAGCCACGGTGACGCCGGCCGGGTTGACCCCCTCGAACACGTGGCGGATCGTGCCGTCCTTGCCACCGGTGTCCATCGCCTGGAGCACGACCAGCACCTTGTGCTTCCCCTCGGCGTAGAGCAGCTCCTGGAGCGACTCGAGACGGCCGTTGAGAGCGTTGAGCTGCTCCTTGCCCTCGTCCTTGCCGCCGCCGAAGGCGGAGGCGTCGCCGGGGTCCCGGTCGGTGAGACGGACGGGGGTGTCGGGGGGGATCCGGTAGCGTTCCATGACGCCAGCCTACGAGGGTGTCGACTCCGGGCTCCGACTAGCTACGGGTAGTAGATTCAACGTACACTGAGAGCAGTCACAAAGGAAGTCGTGGAGCACTGGGACGGCACCGTCGAGGTGCGCATCATCGAGGCACCGCCCCACACGGTGCGGGAGGGGCGTCGGCCAACGGATCGATCCTGGCGCATCCCGGCGCTCGTCTCAGTCGGTCTGATGGCGGTCTCGACGATCGGACTCCTCATCGCTCTCGCCACCGTTTCGCAGAGCGGGGAGTCGGGGGAGGCCCTCCCCGGCGAGGCGCCGGTGGAGCCGGCTGCGGCGGTGGGGGAGTCCCCGTTCTTCTCGTTCGCCGATCCCCCGGGCCTCATGGCGACAGTGCGCCATCGCGAGGACGTGGGCCTGTACGGGGGGACCTTGGAGCAGGTCTGTGACCCCGACCTGTTGGCGAAGTCCCTGGCGGCCGATCCGGCGAAAGGGCTGGCCTGGGCGTCGGTGCAGGGGATCCCACGCCAAGCGATCACCTGGTTCCTGGCCGGGTTGCGGCCGGCGGTGACCACCGAGCCGATGGCGGTGACGAACCATGGGTATACCCGGGGGCGGGCCACGCCCCGGCCCGCCGTGCTGGAGCCCGGCACGGCGATCCTGGTGGACACCGAGGGCCGGGCGCGGGTGCGGTGCCTGTGCGGCAACCCCGTCATCGTGGGTCCCACCGACGATCCCCCCCCGACGACCACGACCACCACGACCACCACGACCACCACGACCACCACGACCACCACGACCACCACCACCACGACCACGACCACCACCATGCCTCCGCCTCCGCCGCCGCCGCCGCCGCCGCCTCCGCCGCCGCCGCCTCCTCCGCCGCCGCCTGAGTGCCCTCCCGAGGAGTGCGAGGGGCAGTAGTCGCGATACACTCGCCGATCGTGAGCCCCAAGCCCCCCAGGATCGCCCCGTCGCTCCTCGCCGCCGACTTCGCCCGCCTCGCCGAAGAGGTGGCCCGCGTCGAGGATCACGTCGATCTGCTCCACGTCGACGTCATGGACGGTCACTTCGTCCCCAACCTTTCGTTCGGGATGCCGGTGATCGAGTCGCTGCGCCCCACCACCCGGCTGTACTTCGACTGCCACCTGATGGTGACGAACCCGGTGCCGCTGTTCGAGCCGCTCAAGGAGGCCGGGGCCGACCTGGTCTCGGTGCACATCGAGGTCCAGCCCGACCCGACCGCAGCGGCCGACGCGGCTCGCCGCACCGGCCTCGACTTCGGGTTGGTGATCGATCCGGCGACGCCGTTCGAAGCCGTTGCCCCCTTCGTGGAGCTCTGCGATCTGTTGCTGGTGATGTCGGTAGCCCCCGGATTCGGGGGTCAGGCGTTCATCCCCGAAGTCCTGCCGAAAGTCGAAGCGGCCAGAAAGTGGGTTGATTCTCACGGCCTACCTGCCGATATCCAGATCGACGGCGGAATCACGCCGGAGACGGCCGGCCCGGCCCGACGCGCCGGGGCCGACATCTTCGTTGCCGGCACGGCGATCTTCCGATCGCCGGATCCGGTGGCGGCCGTCGCCGAACTGAGAGCTGCGATCGGGAGCTGATGAGCGAACGAATCCTCGTGATCGACGATGATCCGGACATCGTGCAGTTCGTCCGCGTCAACCTGGAGCTCGAGGGGTATCGGGTCGACGTGGCCACCGGAGGCGAGGAGGGGATCGAGAAGGCTCTCGCCGACCCGCCGGATCTGGTGCTGCTCGACATCATGATGCCCGAAGTCGATGGTCTGGCGGTGATGGAGCGTCTGCAGTTGTCACCCGCCACGGCCAACACCGGTGTGATCCTGCTCACCGCCCTCACCGTGACCGAGGACCGGGTGAAGGGTCTGATGGCCGGCGCCGACGACTACATCACCAAGCCGTTCGCCATCGAGGAGCTGGTCGCTCGGATCGGGGCGGTGCTGCGGCGATCGAAGGAGATGCGAGACCTCTCTCCTCTCACCGGGCTACCCGGCAACTTCCGGATCGCCGAGGAACTGGAACGGCGGGTGCTGGGCGCCGGTTCCTTTGGGGTCGTCCATGCCGACCTCGACAACTTCAAGGCCTTCAACGACCACTACGGGTTCATGCGCGGCGACAACGTGATCAAGTTCACCGCCAACACGATGATCGAGGCTGCCGTCGCCACGGGAGATCCGACCTGCTTCGTCGGTCACGTCGGTGGTGACGACTTCGTGGCCGTCATGCACCCGGACGTCGCCGAACAGTTCTGCAAGACCGTCATCTCGCTCTTCGACGACGGCATCCTCGACTTCTACGACCCCCACGATGCCTTGCGGGGCTACGTCGAGGTGATCGACCGGCGGGGGGAGCGTCACGCATTCCCCATCGTCTCTTTGTCCCTCGGTGTGGCGACCAACCTGAAGCGAACCTTCACGAGTACCTGGGAGGCGTCGGCCGTCGCTTCCGAGATGAAGGAGCACGCCAAGGCCGATGCCGGCTCGGCCTTCAAGATCGACCGCCGCAACCGCTGATCGGATCGAAGCCCTCATCGGTACCGGTACTATGGGAGCCGGAGCCCATTCTTCGGGGCAGGGTGTGATTCCCGACCGGCGGTGAAAGTCCGCGAACCCCTAGCGGGGCCGATCCGGTGCGATTCCGGAACCGACGGTGACAGTCCGGATGGGAGAAGGAGGGCTCGCGGTGTCGTCGCGCCGCGCGCCCATGGTCCGGGAGGACGACGTGGACGAGCGGCGTTTGATGGCCGAGGCAATCGTGGCGGCCGCCGACGCCATGCCGCACCCCAACCCTCGCGTGGGCGCCATCGTGGTGGATGCCGGCGGTTCCGTGGTGGGCCGGGGCTCCCATCGCGGTGGTCCCGGCCACCCGCACGCCGAGGTGATCGCGCTTCTCGAGGCGGGCGACCGGGCCCGGGGCGGGACCGTGGTGGTGACACTCGAGCCGTGCGCCCACGAGGGGCGGACCCCGCCCTGCACCGACCTGATACTCCGATCCGGTGTGACCCGGGTGGTGGTGGGAGCGATCGACCCCGACCCCCGAGTGGCCCGACGCGGAATCGACACCCTGCGGCGCGCCGGTGTCGCCGTGGACGAGGGAGTCGAGGCGGCGGCCGTCGAGGCCATGGACCCCGGCTACTTTCACCACCGGCGCACGGGCCGACCGCGGCTGACTCTCAAGGCGGCCCTCACCCTGGACGGGGAAGTGGCGGCCCACGACGGCACGTCACAGTGGATCACCTCACCGGAGGCCCGGGCCGACGCCCATAGGCTGCGGAGCAGGGCCGATGCCGTGCTGGTCGGCTCCGGGACCGTGCTTGCCGACGACCCCCGTCTCACCGTGCGCGTCGGTGAGCCGGAACGCCAGCCGCATCCTGTGGTGATCACCGGCACCCGGCCCTTGCCGGCGGGGGCCGCGATCCTGGAACGGAAGCCGACGGTCTTTGCGCCCGCTCCCGTCGATCTTCCCACCGAGGTGGTGGTGCTGCCGGGTCCCGATGGCGTGGATCTCGCCGGTGCCCTCGACCATCTCGGCTCGGCGGGCATCGTCGACGTCCTCGTCGAGGGGGGCCCGAGCATCGCGGCAGCGTTCTGGCGGGCGGGCATGGTGAGCCACGGCGTGTTCTATCTCGGAGCTCGGCTCGCCGCCGGTGCGGGGCGGGGCCCGTTGGCGGGAGTCTTTGCGACGCTCACCGATGCCTCGCCGATCGACATCCTGTCGGCGGTTCGGATCGGGACCGACTTGCGGATCGACTTCACGCCGGGAGGGTCCTGATGTTCACCGGGATCGTCGAAGGAGTGGGCACGATCGAATCGGTCGAGGACACCGGGGGGAAGCGCAGGCTCGCCATCGGGGCGGGAGCGGTCGTCGGAGACATGAGGGTCGGGGACTCGATCTCCGTGAACGGTGTCTGCCTCACTGCGGTCGAGACGACGAGCGACGGCTTCGAGGTCGAGGCGGTCATCGAGACTTTGGATCGTTCCAATCTCGGAGAGCTGATCCCGGGGGATCGCGTCAACTTGGAGCGACCGCTGGCCGCCGGCGGACGATTCGACGGCCACATCGTGCAGGGGCACGTCGATGGTGTGGGGGTGCTGCGGTCGACGGAGACGGAGGGAGCCTCTCGGCGTCTCTGGTTCGATGCTCCGGCCGACTTGTGCCGCTACCTCGTGGAGAAGGGGTCGATCTCCGTCGACGGGGTCAGCTTGACGGTCTCGGGGGTCGATGACACGGGATTCGAGGTCGTGCTGATACCTCACACCCTCGACGTCACGGTCTTCGGCACACGGCGGATCGGGGACCGAGTGAACCTTGAGGTCGACGTACTCGCCAAATACGTGGAGCGGCTCTTGGAAGAGCGGTCATGAGCTTCTCACCCATTCCCGAGGCGATCGATGCGATCAGGCGCGGCGACTTCGTGATCGTGGTCGACGATGCCGATCGCGAGAACGAGGGCGATCTGATCATCGCCGCCGAGCAGGTGACTCCTCAATCGATCGCCTTCATGGTCAACCACACCAGCGGGCTCATCTGCGTCCCCATGCTGGGAGAGCGCCTCGACGAGCTGCGGCTACCCCTCATGGTCATGGAGAACACCGACTCTCATCGCACTGCCTTCACTGTCTCCGTCGACTTCGTGCACGGTACGACCACGGGGATCTCGGCGGCGGATCGTTCGGCGACCATCGCCGCCCTGATCGATCCCGCAGTCCGGCCTGAAGAGCTGGCACGCCCCGGTCACATCTTCCCGCTCCGCTATCAACCAGGCGGCGTGCTCAAGCGCGCCGGCCACACCGAGGCCTCCGTCGACCTCGCCCGGATGGCGGGCCTCTACCCGGCCGGGGTCTTGTGCGAGATCGTGAACGAGGACGGAACGATGGCCCGGCTCCCCGAATTGGAGCGCTTCGCCAAGGAGCACGACGTGCTCCTGGTGAGCATCGCCGATCTCATCGCCCACCGGCGCCGCAGCGAGAAGCTGGTGCGGCGCGTCGCGGAAGCGACGATCCCCACGGACTTCGGGGATTTTCGAGCGATCGGCTTCGAGTCGTTGCTCGACGGCACACACCATGTGGCGCTCGTCAAGGGGGAGGTCTCGGGCCGGGAGCGGGTCCTGGTGCGGGTCCACTCCGAGTGCCTCACGGGTGACGTGTTCGGGAGCCGGCGCTGTGACTGTGGCTATCAGCTGCGGGACGCCCTCGGGAAGATCGCCGAAGAGGGAGAAGGTGTCGTCCTCTACTTCCGTGGCCACGAAGGCAGAGGCATCGGCATCATGCACAAGCTGGCCGCCTATGCCCTCCAGGAGCAGGGGCGGGACACCGTCGAAGCCAACGTGGATCTCGGGTTTCCCGCCGATGCACGCGACTACGGCGTGGGCGCCCAGATCCTCGCCGAACTGGGGATCACCAGCATGAGGTTGATGACGAACAACCCCGCCAAGCGGGCCGGTCTCGAAGGCTACGGGCTCTCGATCGTCGAGCGAGTCCCGCTGCAGGCGAAGCAGACGCCTGAGAATCGGGGCTACCTGGCGACCAAGGTGGCCAAGATGGGGCACTTGCTCGACCTGGAGGGGGAGGAATGACCCACGCTGCACTCGATCTCAGGGTGGGGGTGGTGGTCTCCATGTTCAACGAAGTGGTGACCGCCGGGCTCCTCGAAGGCGCTCTGCAGGCGCTGGAGCGAGCCGGGATTGAGAACCCGACCGTGGTGCGGGTACCGGGCGCCTTCGAGCTCCCGGTGGTGGCCAAGGCGCTGATCGAGAAGGGATGCGACTGCGTGGTCGCCCTGGGTGCGGTGATCGAGGGAGAGACCGATCACTACGAGCACGTCGCCACCCAGGCCGCCGCCGGTCTCCGCCAGGTGGCGGCGGCCACCGGTGTTCCGATCGGCTTCGGGGTGCTCACCACTCGGGAGGTGGCCCAGGCCCGGGAGCGCTCACTTCCCGGTCCGGGCAACAAGGGGGCCGAGGCGGCCGACGCGGCCGTGGCCACCGCCCTCCTGCTGCGCACCCTCTGAATCAGGGGCCGGTTCGAAGCCCGGTAGTAGGGTCGTTGGGTGTCGACCACCACCGTGCCGCCGCTCCGTCGGGCCCTCAAGGATCGCGCCCCGGACCTGAGTCGGGAGCGGGCGCTGTGGGGGGCCGGGTACGACGTGGTGGTCGGAGTCGATGAGGTGGGGCGGGGTGCCTGGGCCGGCCCGATCGCCGTGGGGGCAGCCGTCTTGCCTTCCGATCGGCGCGTCTACAAGATCCGCGACTCGAAGATGCTCACCGAAGAGGAGAGAGAAGCGCTCTACGGGAGGATCTTGGGATGGTGCCGGGCGGCGGCGGTGGGCATGGCCTCGCAGCACGAATGCGATGAACTGGGCATGTCCGAGGCGCAGCGCCTGGCGGCCCGCAGGGCCATTGAAGGCCTCGGTCTGAGGGTGGATCGGGTCCTGATCGACGGCAATTGGGACTTCGTGGGGGGAGCCGAGAAGGTCGTCGGGGGCGATGCGGCTTGCCTGTCGATTGCGTCGGCTTCGGTCGTGGCAAAGGTGACCCGGGATCGCTTGATGCGTGCCGAATCCGAGCACTACCCGGCCTACGGATTCGAGTCCAACAAGGGTTATCCGAGTCCGGACCACCGGGCCGCCCTGGCTTGGCTGGGCCCCACCATCCTGCATCGCCGCTCCTGGGCCTTCATGGATGGGCTTCCTTGGAACGGGCTGCACCGCCTGCAGCGACCGACCGCTCAGGGAAGATTGTTCGACGACGGCGCGTTGCATTGACAGCGAGCGGGCCTTTCATATACTGATGGCCCACAATCGAGTGACAAAGCGGGAGCGCTGCTTCCCACCCGGCCACCGCAGGTGCGTCGCGGTTCTTCGAGAAGACGGCAGCACCCTGCCGTCTTTCTTTTCGCTATCGACAGGAGGGTGAGATCGCACAGGAACTCCGTGTGAACGAGCGGATCCGCGCCCGCGAGGTCCGGCTCGTCGCCCCCGATGGTTCGCAGATCGGGGTCAAGACGATCGATGAAGCACGGTGGCTGGCCAACCAACTAGGCCTCGACCTGGTCGAGGTGGCGCCGGACGCCCGCCCGCCGGTGTGCCGCCTCATGGACTACGGCAAGTACAAGTACGAGCAGTCGGTGAAGGAGCGGGAGGCCCGCAAGCGCCAGACTCGGACGGTGATCAAAGAGGTGAAGTTCCGCCCGAAGATCGACCAGCACGACTATGCAGTCAAGATGCGGCGGGCCGTGGAGTTCCTCGAGGATGGCGACAAGGTCAAGGTCACGATGATGTTCCGGGGCCGGGAGGTGACCCACCCGGAGATCGGTCAGCGGATCCTGAGCAGGCTTTCCGAGGATGTCGAGGAGGCCGGGACGGTGGAGCAGGGCCCCAAACTGGAAGGCCGCAACATGACGATGCTGCTGGCCCCGTTGCCCCGCAGCAAGCGGAAGTCATCGGAATCCGACGTCTCGGAGACCGACGCCGAAGAAGCCCACGCGGCGGTCGAGAGCGACAGCGAAGAGTGAGTGAGAGAGAGACGACATGCCGAAGATGAAGACGAGACGATCCGCCGCAAAGCGGTTCAAGACGACTGGAACCGGACGGGTGCGGCGGCGCCAGGCGTGGCGCTCTCACCTCAAGGTAGGAAAGACGAGCCGCCGGATCCGGCGGCTGGACGGCGACGCCGAAGTGTCGGGCGGAGACCGCAAGCGGGTCCGCCGGATGCTCGGACAGTAGGAGGACCTCATGGCTCGCGTGAAACGCTCGGTGCACGCCAAGAAGAAGCGCCGCAAGGTCCTCGAGCGCGCCTCCGGCTACAAGGGAGCTCGCGGTCGCCGCTACCGCACCGCCAACGAGCAGGTGATGCATGCGATGCAGGACGCCTACCGGGACCGGCGGGCCCGCAAGGGCGAGTTCCGACGGCTGTGGATCACCAGGATCAACGCGGCGGCCCGGCAGCACGGCACGACCTACTCCCGGCTGATGGCCGGACTCAAGGCCGCCGAGGTCGACGTCGA
The DNA here is from genome assembly GCA_041572755.1 of Acidimicrobiia bacterium. GTDB lineage: Bacteria > Actinomycetota > Acidimicrobiia > Spongiisociales > UBA11373 > JBFELU01. The sequence goes on from JBFFRY010000001.1 coordinate 122,695, forward strand.
CCGCAAGATGCTGGCCGATCTCGCGGTGAGTGACCCCGAGGCATTCGGCAAGATCGTCAAGACGGCTTCGGAGGCGGTCAACGGCTGAATCCGAGGCCGTCGTTCACAGCCCCCGCAATCGGCGGGTGGCCGCGGCGATCCGGTTGCACCGTTCCCGGCACCGCGATGCTGCAGGCTTGACGCTCATCGAGGGCCCCCACCTCTTCGAGGAGGCAGTTGCGGCCGGGACTGCGATCGAGCAGCTCTTCTGTCTCCCGGAGGACGGGGCGACCCAGGATCAGGCCGCCGTGTTGGGCGTGGAGACGGTACTCGTCTCTGCACAGGTCCTCGACCGACTGGCCACCACCCGGCAGCCGCAGAGTCCGGTGGCGGTGATACCGATCCCGCCTCCCCGCGTGCCGGATCGGGGGCCCCTCATCGTGGCCTGGGGGGTGGGCGACCCCGGCAACGCCGGTACGTTGCTCAGGACCGCAGCCGCCTTCGGGATGGGGTTCCTGGCGGGACCGGAGACTGCCGATCCGTGGTCGCCGAAAGTGGTTCGCGCCGGAGCCGGTGCCCATTTCCGGACAACGGTCGGACGGGTGGGGTCACCGGATGACCTGAGGGCGTTTGAGCGCCCCCTCGTCGCCACCGTCGTCGCCGGGGGTGTTGACCCCTCAGAGGTCGTCATTCCGGCCGATGCTGCCCTCCTGGTGGGTTCGGAGACCGGCGGCCTGCCGGCGACGTTGGTCCAGGCTGCCGACCTTCGCGTCACCATCCCCATGCCCGGGGGGACGGAGAGCCTGAATGCGGCAGTTGCCGGAGCCATCGTGGCCTACGAGATGAGCGTGGCGCTCCGCCGCCGTGGCGACCGGCCCAACCCGCCCCAGGACTAACCTGCCCCGCCATGAGCACGACCGAGCGGCTCCGTGACATCGAGGCCGACGCCACCGAGCGTCTCGCCGCCATCTCCGAGCCGGCGGCTCTCGACGCGCTCGAAGCCGAGGTCCTCGGTCCGTCGTCGGCGATCGTGGAGGCGCGTCGCGGGCTCAAGGAAGTGGCGGAGGACGAGCGTCGCCGGCTCGGCCGGCTCATCAACGAGATCGCCACTTCGCTGCAGGCGTCGATCGCCGCCCGGCGGACCGACCTCGAGGCGGCCGCCGAGGAGACGCGCTTGCGCGCCGAGGTGCTGGACATCACGCTGCCCGGCCGGGCCCCGGCTCGCGGCACCTCCCACCTCGTGATGCAGGTCTGGGACGAGATCGTCGACATCTTCGTGGCGCTGGGGTACACGGTCGTATCCGGGCCGGAGGCGGAAACGGCGTTCTACAACTTCGATGCGCTCAACACCCCCGAGACCCACCCCTCCCGTTTGGAGAGCGACACGTTGTACGTCGCCCATGGTGACGATCCGGAAGGGGTGCTGCTGCGCACCCACACCTCGCCGGTCCAAGCCCGCTACATGGAAGAGCACCGGCCCCCCGTCTACATCGTGGTGCCGGGCCGGGTGTTCCGGCGCGACACCACCGACGCCACCCACACGCCGGTGTTCCATCAGATGGAGGGGCTCACGGTCGATCAGGGCATCACCTTTGCCGATCTGAAGGGCACGCTGGAGTACTTCGCCAAGGAGTTCTTCGGCGCCGACCGCAAGGTGCGCTTCCAGCCCGACTTCTTCCCGTTCACGGAGCCGTCCGGCGAGATGCTCGTCGACTGCTTCGCCTGCGATGGATCGGGGTGCCGGGTGTGTGCCCGGACGGGATGGATCGAACTCCTCGGTTGCGGCGTGGTCGATCCGAACGTGTTCGAGGCGGTCGGGTACGACCCCACCGAGGTGACCGGGTTCGCCTTTGGCATGGGGATCGACCGACTGGCCATGATCCGCCATGGGGTCCCCGAGCTGCGGTACTTCTTCGATCCCGACCTCAGAGTGCTGGAGCAGTACCGATGAAGGTCTCACGGCGTTGGATCTCCGAGTTCGTCGACCTGCCCGAGCTCCCGGCAGCGGAGTTGGCCGCGGTGATGACCGCCATGGGGCTGGAGGTGGAGGAGTATCACGAGGTCTCGATCGACTTCAACGATCGGGTGATCGTGGCCCGGGTCCTCGAGGTGAACCCGCACCCCAACGCCGACAAGCTGCGGGTGGCCCGCCTCGACACCGGCGGCGGGCCTCACGAGGTCGTGTGTGGCGCCTGGAACTTCGAGGCGGGTGCCGTGGTGCCGCTGGCGCTGCCGGGGTCGGTCCTCGCCGGTGGTCTCGAAGTGGGGGAGAGGGAGATCCGGGGCGTCGCATCCCCGGGGATGATCTGTTCGGAGATCGAGCTGGGGATCGGCGAGGAGGCGGGCGGCATCATCGTCCTGGCCGACGACCATGCCCCGCTGGGTACGCCGTTCGGCGGCACCCTGCCCTATCCGGATATCGTCTTCGATCTGGCGATCACACCCAACCGGCCCGATGCGATGTCGGTCTATGGGGTGGCCCGCGATCTGGCGGCGTTCTTCGACCTGCCGCTGACGACTCCGCAGGTCACGGTGGACGTCACCGGTCCCGACACCGGGGCCACGGTCACCATTCGCGATCCCGACCTCTGTCCCCGCTTCACCGCTCGAGAGATCCGCGATGTCCACCTGGCTCCCTCCCCTCTGTGGATGCGGTTGCGGCTGCGAGACGCCGGGGTGCGTCCGATCAACAACGTTGTGGATGTGACCAACTACGTGATGCTCGAGCTGGGGCAACCGCTGCACGCCTTCGACTTGGATCGCATCCCCGAGGAGACGCTGGTGATCCGCCGGGCCGAGCCGGGGGAGCGGCTGACGACGCTCGATTCGGTCGATCGCACCCTCGATTCCGATGATCTGCTGGTGGCCGGGCCCACCGATGGTCTGGCCCTGGCCGGCGTGATGGGTGGGGAGGACTCCGAGGTCGCCGACGACACGTCGCGGATCCTGCTGGAGGTGGCCCACTTCTCGGCTCCCGGGGTGTTGCTGACCGGCAAGCGCCACGCTCTGCGCACCGAGGCGGTGGCCCGCTTCGAGCGCGGTGTCGACCCGGCCCTTCCCCCATTCGCATCCGATCGTGCTGCGGCGCTGATGGCGGAACTGGCCGGCGGGGTGGTGTGCGGGGGGTTCATCGATGTCTATCCCGAGCCCATCGAGCCGTGGACGGTGGCCCTTCCGGGCGGCGAGGTGAGTCGACTGCTGGGCACCGACATCCCGCCCGGCGAGATCGGCGACATCCTCGGCAGGCTCGGGTTTGCCGTCGAGGGCACCGATCCCTTCGTGGTCACGGTGCCCACGTACCGGCCCGACGTCACCCGCCCCGCCGATCTGGTCGAGGAGGTGGCCCGGCTCCACGGCTACGACAACATCCCGGTGCGCGTCCCCCACGGGCCCGGCGGGGGCCTTCCTCCCGAGGAAGTCGGTCGGCGGGCGGTGCGAGGCGCCATGGTCGGCGCCGGATATCACGAGATGCTCAGTTACTCCTTCCTTGGCCGGGACGACATCGCAGCGATGCGGTTTCCCGCCGACGACCCCCGGGCCTCCCCGGTGGCGGTGCGCAATCCGCTGAACGAAGAGGAGGGTGTGCTGCGCACCTCGTTGCTGCCGGGTCTGCTGAAGGCACTCCGCCACAACCAAAGCCGCAACATCGAGGATGTGAGCCTCTTCGAGGTGGGGAAGGTGTTCCTGGCCTCGGACGGTGCGATCCCCGATCAGCCCGATCATCTGGCCTTTGCCACCGTCGGCGCCTCACCGGGACCGCTGTGGGAGGGCCGCCGTGCGGGACGTGATGCCTACGACGCGGTGGGCGCTTGGGAGGCACTGGCGGCGGCGCTGGGCCTCTCGTATCGCATCTCCCAGAGCGTCGAGCCGGCCTTCCACCCCGGTCGGGCCGGTCGGATCTTGGTCGATGACGAGGTGATCGGGGTGGTGGGTGAGATCCACCCGTCGGTTGCCGCCGGCTTCGAGGTAGTGGGCCGGGTGGCGGCGGGCGAGCTCGATCTTCGACATCTCGTGAGGAGTGGCGGCGACCGCTCGTTCCGAACACCGAGCGCCTTCCCGCCGGTGGTCTTCGATCTCGCCTTCGAGGTCGGGCATGAGGTGGCGGCGTCCGACTTGATCGGTGTGGTGTGGGATGCCGGCGGACCGGGGGTGGAGCGGGTCGTCTTGTTCGACGTCTTCACCGGTCCACCGCTCACCGAGGGCCGAAAGAGCCTCGCCGTCCGGCTCACCGTGCGGGACCCGGAGCGAACCCTCTCCGATGAGGACGTCGCCCCGGTCCGGGGGGCAATCGTCGCAGCGGTGTCGGAGAGCATCGGCGGGCGTCTCCGAGGAGGATGACATGGACTTCGTGAACGTTGCCGATCTGGGTCGCGATGGGCTCGAGGAGGTGGTGGCGTCGGCGGGGCGCGTCAAGCGCGAGCGGGAAGCGGTCGCCGGGTCCCGCTCCGGGCTCCGGGTCGGCCTGTTCTTCGAGAAGCCGTCGACTCGGACCAGGGTCTCCTGCGAGGTCGCCGCGGCGGATCTGGGCATGGTGCCCCTGGTCCTCAAGCAAGACGAAGTGGGATTGGGCACCCGCGAGGCCGTCGAGGACGTGGCCAGAGTTCTCGATCGATATTTGGACGTCCTGGCGTTCCGGGTGTTCGATCACGCCGATCTCGTGGCGATTGCCGATAACGCCGAGGTCCCCGTCGTCAACTTGCTCTCGGATCGTGAGCACCCTTGTCAGGCACTGGCCGACCTCCAGACCCTGGCCGAGCATCGTCCCCTCGACGGCGCCGTCGTGACATACGTCGGCGATGGGAACAACGTCTGCCACTCCCTGATGATCGCCGGAGCAATGACCGGGGTCTCGGTCCGGGTGGCGGCGCCGCCCGGGTACGAGCCGGCGGACGATGCAGTGGCCGAGGCCCGGGACCGAGCAGCCGACGGCGTGGAGATCATGGTCACGAACGACGTCGAAGAGGCGGTGCGCGGCGCCGACGCCGTCTACACCGATGTGTGGGCCTCGATGGGCCAGGAGGACGAGGCCGCCGAACGGCGCCGGCTCTTCGATCCGTACCGCGTCGATGGGCGACTCTTCGGCCTGGCCGCCGACGACGCCATCTTCCTGCACTGCCTCCCGGCCCACCGGGGCGAAGAGGTCACCGACGAGGTGGTCGATCACGCCCGGAGCCGGGTCTTCGATCAGGCGGAGAACCGGATGCACGCTTTCAAGGCCCTCTTGCTTCATCTGACGTGACTCTCGAGCGATTGCTCGAAGGTCCGGTGGTCGCCGCAGCCCGGGGCCTTCTCGGTCGTCGCCTGAGGACCGAGATCGGCGGCAGCCCGACCGAGGTGATCATCAGCGAAGTCGAGGCCTACGGGGGTGACGACGATCCGGCCAGTCACGCCGCCGGCGGGCCCACTCCCCGCAACACCGCCATGTACGGTCCGCCGGGCACCCTCTACGTCTACCGCTCCTACGGCATCCACTGGTGCCTCAATGTCGTCACCGGCCCGGCGGGTTCGGCTTCGGCGGTCCTGGTGAGGGGCGGGCTCCCGGTCCTCGGTGAGGCGGTCATGGCGGGGCGGCGGGGGAGGAGCGGCCACCTCGCCGACGGTCCCGGCAAGCTGGCCCAGGCCCTCGGCGTCACCGGAGCCCACGATGGGACCTCGGTGTTCGATGGTCCGGTGCGGATCCTCGGGGAGGCATCGAGCGAGATCGCCATGGAGGCGGGGCCCCGTGTCGGGATCAGCCGGGCCGCCGATCGGCCCTGGCGGTTCGTGCTCGCCGGCTAGGGGATGACGGTGTCCGGTGGGGGGTTGACCCAAGCCGTCACCGGTCCGTCGATGCCGGCTCCGGGCGCCGGAAGCTGGGCCCAGACGAGGCCGGCGCGCCGGATGGCGTCTTCGGGATCCGCCTCGGCCTCCATGATGAAGACCGCCTCCAGGTCGATCTCCTGGAGGGTGAGCCCCGCCTCTTCTTGGCTCAGTCCGAGGATCGAGGGCACCACCGGGGGATTGACCCATGCCGTCATGGGACCGTCGATATCGGTGCCCGGTGGTGGCAGCTGGGCCCAGACGAGGCCGGCGCGCCGGATGGCGTCTTGGGGATCCGTCTCGGCCTGGAGGATGAAAACCGCTTCCAGACCGATCCTCTGCAGGTTCAGGTTCGCTTCCTCTTCGCTCAGGCCGAGGATGGAGGGCACCGCCAGTCCCGGTTCGGGACCGGCGACGGTGAGTGAGACCACGGTCCCGGATCGAGCCTCCGATCGACCCGAGGGCACCTGGAGGAGCACCGTGCCCGATGGTGCTTCCACGGAAGCGGCCCACGACAAGGTCACGTCGTATCCGGCGGCCTCGAGGAGTGCCACCGCCTCATGGAATGCCGTCCCGGCAACGTCCGGAACGACCCCTGACTCGAGGGCCTCCAAGCCACCGTGGTTGTGAATCGGGCAGACGACGGTCGGGACCGCCTCCGGGTTGAGATGAAGGGTGGCCACATGGCTCCGGGGACACAGCGGTCCGGCGAGGAAACCGGTGGCGAGGTCGACCTCCACGACGATCGAATCGCCGGATGCGATACCGGTGGCCAGGCCTCCGTAGGGGACGCCGGAGAGAGCGCCCACGGCGAAGCGGGCCCAGATCTGGGCCGGCCAGGTCCCACCGGTGATGGTGAAGGGGGTATTGGGGGCCCGCAGGGCCCGGTTTCCCTCGGGGAAGCCGACCCACACCGCCGCCACCAGCTCGGCGGTGTAGCCGACGAACCAGGCGTCGTGGTTCCCTTCGGTAGTGCCGGTCTTCCCGGCGATGGGCCGGCCGATCTTGGCTTGCTGGCCCGTGCCGCGGCGGACCGCTTCGGTCAGGGTCTCGGTCACCAGGTCGGCAATCGATGCGTCGATCACGTTGGTGACCGACGGGACTTGCTCGTAGAGCACGTTGCCGTCGGCGTCCTCGACCCGGGTGACGAGGACCGGGTCGACGTGGATCCCGCCGGTGGCAAACGTGCCGTAGGCGGAGGCCATCTCCATGACGGTGACCTCCTCGGTGCCGAGCGCCAGGCTGTGCACCGGCTCGAGACCATCGATGCCGGCGTCGGCGATCAACTCGGCGACCTGCTGGGGCCCGACGACGTTCATCAGCTCGGCGTACACGGTGTTGACTGAGAACACGGTCGCCTCGCGGAGGCTGAGCTCGGGGAAGTTGAACCCGTCGATGTTGGTAACGGTCCATGTGCCGCTCGGAGTGGGGATCCAGGTGACGTGGCCGCCGGTGAAGACGTCCTCGAGGCGGAGACCGGATTCGAGACCGGCGGCGAGGGTGAACGGCTTGAAGGCCGAGCCCGGCTGGCGTCGGCCCTGGGTGGCGAGGTTGAACTTGGCGATCGGATCGTCGGGGTCGTAGTAGTCGCGTCCGCCGACGATCGCCAGGACGTGTCCGTTGCGGGGGTCGATGGCGACCAGTCCTCCGGAAGGGCCATCGGCGGGGAGCACGGATTCGAGGGCCGCTTCTGCGGCCTGTTGCACGGATGGGTCGAGGGTCGTGTAGATCCGGAGACCACCTCTGAAGATCGTGTCGAAGCGTTCCGCCTGCTCTTCCCCGAAGATCGGCTCGGAGAGGAGGAGTCGCTTGACCTCTTCCGTGAAGTAGGGAGCGGCGGAGCGTTCCCCGACTTCGGGGGGCGGCGCCAGTTGGAGCGGCTCGGCGTCGGCGGCCTCGGCCTCCTGGGTGGTGATCCAGCCGAGTTCGGCCGTCTTCTCGAGGACGGTTCGGCGGCGCGCCAGGGCCGCGTTGGCGTTGAGGTAGGGATCGAGTCGCGCCGGGGCAACGATCATCCCGGCCAGGAGAGCCGACTCACCGAGGGTCAGCTCGGAGGTGGTCTTGTCGAAGTAGCGCTCGGCGGCGGCGGCGACGCCGTAGGCGCCCCGGCCGAAGTAGACGGTGTTGAGGTAACGCTCGAGGATCTCCTCCTTGTTGAGGGTCTCCTCGATTCGCATCGCCAGCCCGGCCTCCTCGAGTTTGCGGTCGAAGGTGAGCTCTGCGTCCAGCATGACGTTCTTGACGTACTGCTGGGTGATCGTCGATCCGCCCTGGACGATCTCGCCGGCCTCGAGGTTGGCCTGAGCGGCGCGAGCGATCGCCTGGAGGTCGATGCCGGTGTGCAACCAGAAGCGCTGATCCTCGATGGCGACCACGGTGTCCAGAAGGTGGCGGGGGAGATCGTCGTAGGCAGCGAGGACTCGGTCTTCGCCCGCGTGCCACTCGGTGAGCGCCGTACCGTCGGCGGCGTACACCGTGCTCGTGAGGCTGCCCGCTCCAATCCCCGGATCCTCGATGGGCTCAACGGAGCAGGCGGTGGCAACCAGCGCGATCACCAGCGCGCCCGCCGCGAGGCGAGGCATTCTGTTGTGGTCTCCTTGGGGGCGAGGCTAGCGGTTTGCCGGGATTCGGCCGGGGATTTTTCCACAGGCCTGCCGAGTTGTCCACAGCCCCGGGAACGACCGGGGCTCAGAGGAAGCGGGCCAGGAAGTAGCGCTTCTTGCCGATCCGCACCACGAGGGTGGTGGCCCCGGCCAGATCGCCGGGCCCGAGGGTGTGGTCGAGATCGGTGATCCGGCGGTTGTTCACGCTCACTCCGCCCTGGGAGAGCAGCCGACGGGCCTCGCTGTTGGAACCGGCGGCCCCCGTCTTGACGAGCAGGGAGATGATCCCGAGGCCTTCGGTGAGCCGGCCCGCCTCGAGCGTGGTCGAAGGGGCGGTCTCGAAGGCGTCGGCCAGGGTGCGATCGTCGAGACCCTCGAGGGGCTCGTCGCCGAACAGCACCGCCGTAGCCCGCTGGGCCGCCGCCAACCCCTCGTCACCGTGCACGATCCGGGTCACCTCCTCGGCCAGGGTGCGCTGGGCCAGCCGGGCCCCGGGGTTCCCTTGGTGCTCGGTGGTGATCTCATCGATCTCCGCGATGGGTAGGAACGTGTACCACCGTAGGAAGCCGGCGACGTCGGCGTCGGGGAGGTTGCGAAACCATTGGTAGAAGGCGTACGGAGAGGTCATGTCGGCGTCGAGCCAGACGGCCTCGCCCGTCGACTTGGAGAACTTTCGCCCGTCCGACCGTTCCACCAGGGGCCACACCAATCCGAACACCTGGGCGCCGTGGAGGCGTCGGGTGAGGTCGATCCCGGCCGTGATGTTGCCCCACTGGTCCGAGCCGCCCGCCTGGAGCCGGCATCCCTCGGCGGCATAGAGGTGGGCGAAGTCGTAGGCCTGGAGCAGCTGGTAGGAGAACTCGGTGAACGAGATTCCCTGGTCGCGTCCCTCCAAGCGACGTTTCACCGACTCGCGGGCGATCATGGCGTTGACCGAGAAGTGCTTGCCGACGTCGCGGATGAACTCGATGAACCCGAGGGTGCCCAGCCAGTCGTGGTTGTCGACGAGGAGGCCTTGCTCGGGTGCGCTGAGATCGACGACCCGGCCCAGCTGGGTGCGGATCCCGGCGAGGTTGCGGGCGAGCCGCTCTTCGTCGAGGAGTTCCCGCTCGGTGTCCCGGTCGGTCGGATCGCCGACCCGACCGGTGCCGCCGCCCGCTACGGCGATGGGGCGGTGCCCCATCCGTTGCAGCCAGGCCATCACGATCATGCCCATGAGATGGCCGATGTGGAGCGAGGGTGCCGTCGGGTCGAACCCCACGTAGAACGTCACCCGCTCGGTCTCGAAGAGGCGGCCCAGCTCCCCGGCATCGCTCACGTCGTGGAGGAAGCCGCGGGCGGCAAGGACGTCCAGGGGCGCGTTCATCGCGGGGACGGTAGCCGGGTCGGCCGGCCCCGCCAATCTTCCTCCCGGCGGGGTCCGCTGGAGATTGACGGTTGCCGGGGAGCGCGCTACTATCACGGGTCCGCTGGGGCGGCGTGTCGCGCCGTCCTAGGCGAGTTCGGCTCCTTGACAACTGAATAGTGTGCCAAAAGCCAGTGAGCAGGCCTCCATTCGGGTTCGTTTTTCGCGCCCGGTGGAAGGCCGTACTCGAGTAAGAAGCATCGGCAACGCGCTGATGCCGGAAGCGGGTGAACGGTATGGCCAGTCACCCGCCAACCAAACTCGATGGTTGAGGATTTCGGCCTTCGGGCCGAATCTTTCGTCGGAGAGTTTGATCCTGGCTCAGGACGAACGCTGGCGGCGTGCCTAATGCATGCAAGTCGAACGAGGACCACACAGCGGGTAACCGTTGAGTGGGGCCTAGTGGCGAACGGGTGAGTATCACGTGAGGAACCTGCCCCGGAGACCGGGATAGCCCAGGGAAACTTGGATTAATACCGGATGCCCTCGGATGGTCGCATGTCCGACCGAGGAAAGAGTCCGCTGCTCCGGGATGGCCTCGCGGCCTATCAGCTTGTTGGTGAGGTAACGGCTCACCAAGGCGACGACGGGTAGCTGGTCTGAGAGGACGATCAGCCACACTGGGACTGAGACACGGCCCAGACTCCTACGGGAGGCAGCAGCAGGGAATATTGCACAATGGGCGAAAGCCTGATGCAGCGACGCCGCGTGCGGGATGAAGGCCTTCGGGTTGTAAACCGCTTTCAGCAGGGACGAAAATGACGGTACCTGCAGAAGAAGCCCCGGCCAACTACGTGCCAGCAGCCGCGGTAACACGTAGGGGCCAAGCGTTGTCCGGATTTATTGGGCGTAAAGGGCTCGTAGGCGGTTTAGTAAGTCAATCGTGAAATGTCGGGGCTCAACCCCGAGACTGCGGTCGAAACTGCTATGACTAGGGTCCGGTAGAGGTGAGTGGAATTCTCGGTGTAGCGGTGAAATGCGTAGATATCGGGAGGAACACCAGTGGCGAAGGCGGCCTTCTGGTCCGTTCCTGACGCTGAGGCACGAAGGCCAGGGGAGCGAACAGGATTAGATACCCTGGTAGTCCTAGCCATAAACGATGGACACTAGTTGGTGGTGGGGGTCAATCCCATCACTGA
>JBFFRY010000002.1:0-131950 GCA_041572755.1 Acidimicrobiia bacterium
GACGGTGGCGGTGACGGTGTTGACGTGGGGCGGGTCCCCGACGCTGCCGGCCACGAGGGCGTCGAACGAACAGGTGAACGACCCACCGAGAGGGATCGCCTTCGGCTCGGTGGCACAGGTGTTGTTGGCCACCGCCCCGTTCCCGGCATCCAACAGATTGCCGAAAAGGTCGTCGGACAGCACGATGATCGTCACCGTCTCACCCGAGGTGTTGGCGACATCGACGGTGAAGGTGACCGTGCCCCCCGGCTCGGCCACGGTCCCCGCCGACGGGGTCTTCGACACGACTATCGACGGAGGCGGATGATCGAGAGCCACGGTCGTCGAATCCGAGTCCGTCGCCAGATTCCCCTCGCCGTCGTCGACGGTGGCGGTGACGGTGTTGACGTGATCCGGATCCCCGACGTTGCCGGTCACATCGCCGTCGAACGAACAGGTGAACGACCCACCGAGAGGGATCGCCTTCGGCTCGGTGACACAGGTGTTGTTGGCCACCTCCCCGTTCCCGGCATCCAACAGATTGCCGAACACGTCGTCGAGCAGCGAGGTCAGCGTCACCTCCTCCGGCGAGGTGTTGGCGACATCGACGGTGAACGTGACCGCTCCACCGGGGGCGTAGACGATGCCGGGGGCGCTCTTGGTGACCGAGATCGTCGGAGGCACCGGTTCGTAGCCGACCGGATCGGAGGACGTGTTGCCTCCCGCGACTGCGGTCACAGTCTGAGGGTCATTGGCCGTCGACAGGGTGAGATCCGCCGGAACAGTGGCATCGACCACGTCGATCGTCACGGGCCCGGCGAGGACGGCGGCTGTCCAGTTACCGTCGGCATCGGTGGTGAGCGTCTGGGACGAACCCACATCGGTCACCACCACATCGATGTTCGGTAGGTCTGGTTCCCCGGGATCCTGATTGCCGTTGCCGTCATCATCCCGATACACATGGCCCGAGACGGGGTCGTCGACCACGACGGTCTCCCACACGGAGAACACGAAGGCCGTCTCATTCGATGTAGCGAACGACTGGTTGGTGATCGTCACACCCGAACCGGCCGGTGCCGTGACCTCGACCGTGTACGACACGCCCGCGCCCGGTGCCAGTGAGGCGATGGTCGGCCACGTGATCGTGTCCGAGCCACCGTCGAACACGCCGCCGTCGGAGGCCGCCACGAACGTCGTATTCGGGTCGATCGTGTCGCTGATCACGACGTCCGTGAGCGGATCGGGTGAAGAGTTGACGACGTCCACCGAGTAGACCAGCGATCCGTCGGTGGCGACAAAGGCCGGCCCGCCCTTGTCGATCACGAGACACGACGAGTTCACCGCCGAGATCGGAACGTAATAGCGCCACGGGTGGTCCTTGCCGTTGTCGGCCACTCCGGCATCGCCGCCGAACACTTCGGCATCGACGGTGGTGCAGGTCGGGGGGGTCGACACGACCCGCAGCCTGAGCTTCACCCACATGTAGTCATCCGTCCCCGCAAGGACCTCGAGCTCCCCCACCGCGAACCTCACCGCCGTCGTGCCTGCTGGGAGCGGGTTGGCTTCGTTGAGCAGACGCCCGTCGTTGACTCCCGCCGTCACCGGTACCCACGCAGTCGAAGCGGTCGGTGCGATCGGACCATCGCCGTCTGCAGGATCGGGCACGGGACCGGTTCCGATCATCGAACCCGGGTACTGGATCCGCTGCCACGGGCCGATGGAGCCCGTGTAGTCGAGGGAGTAGTAGCTGTCCGGTCCGGCCACCGGTGATCCGGCCAGGTAGGGCGTCGTACCTCGCCCGCTGTTGATGATCGAGCCGCCGGAGGTGCCCATCCGATCCGTCATCTCCTTGTCCCAGAGGTTGTGGGCCCAGCAGTTGTCCCACTCGGCGGGCTCGAGCTGCCCGCAAGCCGTCGGGTCGACGAAGTAGCCGTTGTTGCCCAACGGCGTCGTCGCCGGATCGGCACCCCCGACGTATTTGGCGGTATCGGGCGAGGACGAGAAGAAGATCCCGGTGTCCCCGTACAACTGGGCGAGCGACCCGTCGAGAGTCGCGTCGAATGGAGCCCCGTAGGGGAGTTCACCGCCTCGGGACCCAACGCCATCCCACATCTCTCCCGGCTCGGGAACGGGGATGTCCACGAAGTCGTTGTCGATCATGTCGACGAAGGATGCGCCGACCACTTCGGCCCACGGCGGCGGGTAGAACGTGACCCACCCGTTGGGTCCGAAGTCCGCCCCGTTGTCGTAGGGCTCGAACTCAACGACGTACTCCAGGACGTCCCCCGCCAAGACGCCCTGGCCCGAACCGAGGGCACGATCGGTGAGCATCTGAGACGTGTCGGGATCCATGAAGACGCGGGTGTTTCGAAGTCCCACCGAATGGGCCTCCGCCGTGCCGGAGGCGACGACCCCAGCACCCGCCAACACCGCCCCAATGAGGACAAGCCGCGCAATCAGCAGGAATGCGCTGAAGGCAGCAACCCGCTGCGAGGCGAGATGCCTCCAATGGGCCCGATGACGTCGAGACAAATCCTCTCCCTGATTGATCGTGGGGCGAGTATCGGGCCATTCCGGCCCCCCCTTGAGAACTACTGAACGCGCCGAGTAGCCAATTTGGGCTTTCGTATCAACCCTGAATGACTAGTCACCGAGCGCTAGTTACCACTGAACGTATCTGAGCGGCTCAGCGCCCGAACCGGCGCTCGCGCCAGGAGAAGTCGCGCAGCGCCCGCAGGAAGTCGACGCGACGGAAGGCCGGCCAATACACGTCGACGAAGGCGTACTCGGCATAGGCGGCTTGCCACAGCAGGAACCCCGACAACCGCGACTCCCCACTCGTGCGGATCACCAGATCCGGGTCGGGGAGATCGGCGGTGTAGAGGTGGGCGGCAAGGGCATCAGCGTCTATGTGGGAGGCCAGGTCGCCGGCTTCCACTCCTTCGGCCGCCAACTTGCCGATCAGGTCGCGGCAGGCATCGACGATCTCCTGGCGACCGCCGTAGGCGAGGGCGATGGTGAGTCGTTGCCGGCCGTGCACGGATCGCTCGACAAGCCCTGCTGCGGCGTTCCGGAGATCCTCCGGCAGGAGGTCGAGACTCCCGATCACCCCGATCTTGTGACCGTTGACCGGCAGCTTGGAGAACAGGTCCTTGAGCACTTCGAAATAGGGCTCCAGTTCGCTGGTCGGCCGGCTGAGATTCTCCTTCGAGAGCAGCCAGCAGGTCACGGCGGGGATCTCGATCTGATCGCACCAATCGAGGAACTCGAGGAACTTCTCCATCCCCACTCGATAGGAGGAGGCGTAGTCGGGGAGTCCGGCCTTACGAGCGAAACGGCGGTGCCCGTCGTGGATCACTCCGATGTGCTGGGGAAGGCGATCCCGATCGAGGGATCGAACCAACCGTTCCTCGTAGAGGCGGTAGAGGGGGTGACGGATCGCATGCCGCAGGCTCATCGAATCCCCGCTTCGGTGTCCGGTCGATCATACGGCGCCCCGCTCTCGGCGACCGCGATCGGTATCTCGAGTTCCCGGGTCCGGACGAACTCGCCGAGGCCCTTGGCCTGCGGATCCACCCTGGTCGACGCAGCCACACCCTCGCCGAGCAGCCCCCGAATCACGAAGTTCACCGCCCCCAGATTGGCAAACTCATACCGATCGATGGCGAACCCATCCGTTTCGGGAAGCAGTGCCCGCAACCGATCGGACGTCAAGGATTCGAGAAGCCAGGCGGCCGCCTCGGGAGACCGACCCCAGACCCCGAGATTGGCGTTCCCTCCCTTGTCCCCCGAACGGGCACCGGCGACCATCCCCAGCGGCACCTTCGACGTCGGCTCCGGTCCGGCCGCGACTGCCCGGTGGTCGTCCGGCTCGTCGGGATCGGGAACCGCCCTCGCGGTGGGGCGCAGCGGCGTCACGGTCCTGCCATCGACCGCCACCTCCTCCCCCACGAACTCGGCGGGCACCAGCGTCGGCCAGAACATCGCCACCGGTGTCGCTGCGCCCGGCGGCGCCGTCATCGTGAAGCCCGGATACCCGGCGAGTGCCAGTTCAACGGCCCGCGCTGAGAATGCCCTGCCCACAGAGGCGGGGTCGGAACCCCGGACGTTGACCCGGAGCATGGCGAACCCCTCGGCACTTCGCTCCGCACCCGGCCGATCACTCCGCACCAGATCGAACTCGATCTCGAGAGGAGCCAGCACCTGCCGCAAGCTGGTCTCCGCCAACGCAGCCTTGGCTTCGACCTCCGGCGCCGGCACCAGCAGCGTCACCGAATTCCGGAACCCGCCGAGCACGTTCATGCCGACCTTGATCGTCGCCGGGGCCGGTTCACCGCGCACCCCCCGGACGGCCACCCGATCCTCGTCTTCCCGGATGAGCTCGATCGTGTCGAAGCGGGCTACCACATCGGGGTGCAGGTAGGACGGTCCCGCCACTTCGTAGAGCAGCTGCGCAGTCACGGTGCCGAGCGTGACGGCCCCTCCGGTCCCCGGGTGCTTGGTTATCACCGCCGATCCGTCGGCGTGAACCTCAGCGATGGGGAAGCCGGGGTGCTCCAGACCTGGGATCTCGGCGAAGAAGGAGTAGTTCCCGCCGGTGCACTGGGCTCCACACTCCACAATGTGGCCCGCCACCACGGCGCCTGCCAGCGAATCCCAGTCGTCCGGCTCCCATCCGAATCGCCAGGCGGCCGGACCGGAGACCAGCGAGGCGTCGGCCACCCGGCCCGTCACCACCACATCGGCACCCGCCCCCAGAGCAGCGGCGATCCCCCATCCCCCGGTGTAGGCGTTGGCGGTCAGGACCCGCTCGGCCACCTCAGAGAACGGCGCTCCGGTGTCGAGGTTCATCAGATCGGTGACACCGGAGATCTCGCCGAGTCGCGCCACCAGGTCGTCGCCGCTCACGACACCGATCGAAGGGGTAAGGCCCAGCCGATGCGCCAACTCTCCAAGCCGCTCCGCCAGACCGGCCGGATTGAGACCGCCGGCGTTGGCGATCACGCGCACCCCCCGGTCGAGGCAGGTCCCGAGCACCACCTCCATCTGCTGCAGGAAGGTAGAGGCATATCCCGCCGAGGGGTCATTGCTCCGGTTACGCCACAGGATCGCCATCGTGAGTTCAGCGAGGTAGTCGCCGGTCAACACATCGATCGGGCCGCCGGTGACCATCTCCTCGGCGGCTTCGAAACGGTCTCCGTAGAAGCCGGAACAGTTGGCGACGATCAGCGGCTCGCCGTACCCCTGTGGTCCGGCGTCACCCCGAGTAGGTGAGGCACTGGGCGGCCCCATTGAAGAACCCGTCCTTGAAGGCGTTGAACCGCTGGAATGCAGTGCCGCCGCTCGGCTCCCCGGTGGCGGGGTCGTCTCCGAATGCCAAGAATCCCGCCACCCCTTCGTCGAGGTCCCCGGCGGAGAGAACCAGCCCCAACGGGTTGTCGAAAGGCACCATGTCGGCCGTCCACACCCCGGTCAGGCAATCGGCCTGCAATTCGGCGATGAGGCCCTCGGTGGGGAGTCCCGCTCGGGCCTGGATGCCGGTTGCCCATTCATGGGCGAGGACCATGCCGATGGCAAAGTCGCCGATCCGCTGGTAGAGCGCCGGGAACAGGTTCTCGTTGTCCCACGCCACGAAGTCGCCCGGAGGACAGTAGAAGGCGTTCCCCAGGTAGTCGTCGGGATTCGGCTCCCCCGGCCCACAGGGCGGCAGGAGCCCGGTCGAGGGGAGGTAGGGCCCGTAGTTGGTCATCGGTATGTAGTCGGTGCCGAAGAGCTGCGGGTACAGAAGCGACCAATACAACTCGAGGGCCTCGATCACCAGCGGCGCCACGTCGGCGAAGGGGAGGTCGCCGCCGGTCTGCAGATCCTCTTCGGTGAGGGCAACGTCCACCACGAGGAACTCGCCCTGCTCGTAGGCACGGCATTTCTCCGGACCGTTCAGGAACCCATCCTGGAAGGCGTTAACGCGATCGAAGGCGCTGCCGTGGGCCTGCGGATCGCCGGGATCGGTGCCCGGCGGGTCGCGGAACAGCAGATAGCCGGCCATCGCTTCCTCCAGGTCTCCCGACTCCAGAATCAGCAGATCACTCTCACCGGCATCGACCGCCCCGGCCCAAACCCCG
This sequence comes from Acidimicrobiia bacterium, assembly GCA_041572755.1. Classification (GTDB taxonomy): domain Bacteria; phylum Actinomycetota; class Acidimicrobiia; order Spongiisociales; family UBA11373; genus JBFELU01. The sequence goes on from JBFFRY010000002.1 coordinate 6,102, forward strand.
GCGAAGCAATCGGCCTGCAGCTCCGTCATGATGGTGAGCCCGTCCACCGAAGCCCGGGCCTGCACGGCGTGGGCCCATTCGTGCGCGAGCACCAAGGCAACGGCGAAATCGCCGAATTCGGTGTAGAGGCCGGGAATCAGCACCTCGGCATCCCAGGCGATGAAGTCGCCCGGGTGGCAATAGAAGGCGTTCTCCTGGTACGCCTCTATGGGGAGCGGGTCTGGCCCACAGGGCGGCAGGTCCCCCTGGGACGGGAAGTAGGGGATGACGGCCGCGAGATCTTCATAGGCGACGCCGTAGAGGTCGGGAAGCGTCCCTCCCCAGAACGAAACCAGATCGTCCTGGGTGAGCACCAGCAGTTGCTCGAGGTCCAACGCGACCGGTTCGCCGTCCCCGACCACCCCGGGTTCCTCCGGCCGACCGGCTTCCGCCAGGCAGAACTCGGTCACATCGAGGACCACATCCGCCCCGGCGGGGTCTCCTTGGCCCAGCGCCACGAATTCGTCCAAGCTCAATAGCGCCTGGAACTCGGTGATCGTGCACCTGCAGAACTCCGCGTCACCGTTCTCGGTGCATCCTTCCATGTAGACGTCCACGACGGCCTGCGGGTAATCACCCTCGAGCGCAGAGACAACGGTGGTATCCGGGGCGGTGGTCGTCTCCGGGGTCATGGTGGTGCCGGGAGTCGTGGTCGTCGGTGCCGATGTTGCCGCAACGGTGGTCGGGATGGTCAGGGCACCGTCGCCGTCGCCACAAGCTGCCGCCACCAAGGTCAACGCCGTCACCACCCCGAGCAGACGCCTCATCCTTCCCCCTGGGTCCGTCCCCGCCAGCCAAGCCAGCCCCGCCAGGCACCCGGGCCCGGCCGAGTGTCGTAGACCCGTTCCGGGAACATCACCTCACCGTGAATCTCGGACAGCCGCCGCAACAGCCACTCGTCGAAGGGATCCGACGACCCCTCCAGGGCGGCAATTGCCGCGCCCGCCTCCGTGCCTTCGAACAGGTAGATCGCGGAGCGCACCGGCGCCTCCAAGAGGAAGACGACTTCTCTTGTGATGCCTCTTCGCTTCTGTGATTGCGCCCACTCACCACGACGGGGTCCGGTCAGTTCGGCCTGGAACTCCCGCCAGGCAGAAACCTTGTCCGAGTCGAGCGAAGCGATGGCGATCGATGCGGTCACGGTGGCCCTCCGCGAGAACGCGGTCACCCTAGTTCACGACCGCCGATTCGGTCCGAGGCCCAACACCTCTTCGTACAGGGTCCGGAGACGAGCCACCCACAGGCGCCCGTCGAACTCCCCCTCAAACCGTTCCCTGGCCCGTTTCCCCATCAGCCGGCGGGTTGCCGGATCCTCTGCGAGGCGCGAGACCTCCCGTGCCAGGATCTCGGCATCGCCCGAATCGACGAGCGTCCCCGCCTGATCACCGACGATCTCCGGAATACCTCCCACCCGGGTCGCCACGATCGGCTTCCCGGCGGCCAACGCATGGATCAGGGCCGTCGGAAGGGCGTCGGCGCTGCTCGGCTGCACCACGATGTCGGCGCCCGCCAACACCCGGTCCACATCCTGCCGGAAGCCGGGGAAGAGCACCCGCTCCCCAAGGACCCCCAGTTCACCGGCCCTGGCGAGAAGCCGATCGTGTTCGGGACCGAGACCGACGAGTGCGAAGACCACAGGGGAGCCGCCCGGGAGGAGGGCGGCAGCCTCGACGACATCGTCGTGCCCCTTGCCGGGGCGCATGATCGCCACCATCACCACCAGCACCTGATCCTCACCCACGCCCCACTCGTCCCGCACCTCATCCCGATGGGCGGGCTCACTGCGACGATCGGCGATGCCGTTGCGGATGGTGACAACCGTCGTCGGGTCCGCCCGGTGGGATTCGAGGTACCAGCGGCGCACCGCATCCGACACGGCGATCGTCCGGGTTGCCGCCTTCCCTCGCGCCCGAACCGCCGCCCATCGCTTGAGCCGGCCGACCGGGCCCCTTGCGTCATCGAGGACGTGCAACGTCGACACCATCGGAATCCCCAGGCGATTGGCGGCCGACGCTCCCACGATGTCGGCGTGCCTGAGATGGGTGTGCACCACATCGGGCCGCCACCGGCGGAGGATTCGCACCGCTCGGCGGGCGGCCCGGGGATCCCACCGGGTCCGCAGCCCCAGCGTCCCGACCTCCACCCCGGCAGCCTTGAGGCTGCCGGCGACGGCACCGCTCCCTTCCGCCATCAGGCTGAGCACGGTCATCTCGAGTCCCACCGCGGGCGCCAACTCGGCGAGTTCGAGCAACAGGTGTTCGGCGCCGCCGCGGCGGAGATCATGAATTACGTGGCACACGCGCAGGGGCGAGGGCCGGCCTGTCATCGGACTCCCGTTTCGCTGCTCATTCATCGGTTGATGCGGGCCACCTCTGTAGGGGCGCCCCACGTAAGGATCGTGACGGGCCTAGCCTCGCGGAGGTCTCATGCGAATCCTGGTCACCGGGGCAACCGGTTACATCGGCGGCCGTCTCGTCCCCCGCCTCATCGAGGCCGGGCACGAGGTTCGCTGCGCGGTGCGCCGCCCCAGCAAGCTCGCCGGCCGGTCCTGGTTCGACGACGTCGAGGTCGTAGAAGGTGACGTCCTCAACGCCCGTCAGGCAAAGGAGGCCGCCGCAGGCTGCGACGCCGCCTACTACCTGGTGCATTCGATGGCAGCGGGAAGCGATTTCGCCGAACAGGATCGGCAGGCCGCCCAAAACTTCCGGAAAGCCGCCGAGGCCGCTGGTCTGCGCCGCATCGTGTACCTCGGGGGTCTCGGCCCTGAGGACGCCCCCCTGTCCGCTCACCTCGCCAGCCGACGGGAGGTGGGCCGACTGCTCGCCGAGGGACCGACGCCGCTCACCGAACTCCGGGCGGCGGTCATCATCGGGTCCGGCTCCCTCTCCTTCGAGATGCTTCGGTACCTGACCGAAGTGCTGCCCGTCATGACGACCCCCAAGTGGGTACGGACACGCTGCCAGCCAATCGCCATCCGGGACGTTCTCGAGATCCTGGTGCGAGCGGTCGACGACGACGCTCCCATTGACCGGATCCTCGAAGTCGGCGGCCCCGACACGCTCTCCTACCAGCAGATGATGCAGGTCTATGCCGAGGAGGCCGGTCTGCGACGGCGGCTCATCATTCCGGTACCGCTTCTGACCCCACGGCTCTCATCGCTGTGGGTGGGCCTGGTGACACCGCTCCCCACCAGCGTTGCCCGTCCTCTGGTCGAGAGCCTGCGCAGCGAAGTGACAGTGGGGGACAGAGCGGCCGATGCTCTTCTCCCTCACCCACCGACGCCCTATCGCGAGTCCGTGCGCCGCGCCTTGATGAGCGAGGATGTCACCACCCGCTGGTACGACGCCGAGCCGAGCCCGGCCCTCCCGGTTCCCGGGGATCCCTCCTGGAGCGGCGGAACCGTCTTCGAAGACCGCCGGGTGGTGCCGACCGACGCTGCACCCCACCACGTCTTCTGGGCATTCAGCCGGGTCGGTGGCGACGTCGGGTACTACGGCGTCAACTGGGCATGGCGGCTGCGCGGCCTTCTGGACCGGCTCGTTGGGGGCATCGGCCTGCGCCGCGGCCGGCGCCACCCCGAAGACGTTCGTGAGGGCGAGACCATTGACTTCTGGCGGGTTGAACGGGTGGTCTCCGATGAGACGCTCCGGTTGCGAGCCGAGATGCGGCTCCCCGGACAGGCGTGGCTCGAATGGAACATCGTGCCCACCGACGAGGGCTCCGATCTGGTGCAGGTCGCCCGCTTCAGGCCGCGGGGGCTCTTGGGGCGTCTCTACTGGTTCGTCATGGCCCCGTTTCACTCGGTGATCTTCCCCCGCATGGCATGCCGCATCGCGGCCACCGCCGAGGAGCGGGGCTACTCCTGCGCTTCGTAGATGTCCGGACTGCCTGAAGCGCTCACGACCGCCGCCATCGTCATCGTGGCATCGATGACGCTGCTGTGGATTGTGAGCGTCCTCGTGCGGGACGCCAGCATCGTCGACATCTTCTGGGGGCCGGGATTCGTCATCGTCGCCTGGACCGTCTTCGTCGTGGCCGACGGCACCGATTCTCGGCGCCTCTTGCTGGCGCTGTTGACCACCATCTGGGGTGTCCGCCTCGGTGCCTACCTGGCGTGGCGCAACCTCGGCAAGGGTGAGGACTACCGCTACCAAGCCTTCCGGCGTCGGTATGGTCCGCGGTACTGGCTGATCAGCCTGTTCCAGGTCTTCCTCCTCCAGGGCATGTTCATGTGGATCGTCTCGCTCCCCATCCAGGCGGGTCAGATCCCCAATATCCCGGAGGGCCTCGGATGGCTGGCATGGGTCGGCTCCGCCGTGTGGGCCGTTGGATTCCTCTTCGAGGCCGGCGGCGACCTCCAGTTGGCCCGATTCAAGGCGGACCCCACCAATCAAGGTGAGGTCATGGATCGGGGGCTGTGGCGCTACACCCGCCACCCCAACTACTTCGGCAACTTCCTCGTGTGGTGGGGACTCTTCGTCATTGCCTTGGAGGCCCGGGGAACGTGGTGGACGATCATCGGGCCACTGGTGATGTCCGTTCTCCTCTTGCGCGTCAGCGGCGTGGCGATGCTGGAGCGAACCATCACCAAACGGCGCAAGGGATACGAGGACTACGTGCGCCGCACCAACGCCTTCTTCCCCGGACCCCCCCGGGATTAGCCCCGCCCTGCAATCAGGTCGCGGCGCTCGAAGAGCAGCACCGAGATCACGAGCAGCCCCCCGATGAGCGCAGCCAAGACTCCGGCGTGGCTCCAGCGGATTCCGCTGTTGAGCGGGTCGCTGGTCAAGTAGTAGTAGAAGGGTGACCACTTGGCGAAGCCCGCCATGCGGTCGCTCAGCGGCAGAAATGCGTTCGCCACGTAGAGGACGAGGGCGAGGCCGGCCATGCCGTACGACGCCAACCGGGGCCGGCCGGTGGCGGCACCGATCAGCATCGCAACCATCCCGAAGACCAAGGCGACCAGGACGGCCAGTAGGCACGTCGCGGCGATGTTGCCGAGGCTCATGCCGAGCCCGGCCATTCCCGATCCGAGCGCGGTCCCCACGAATGTGAGCAGACCGGCCATGGTGGCGATCCCCACCATGGCCGCCGACTTCTCGGCGACCAATGCCCTGCGCCGGACGGGATTGGCGAGAAGCAAGCCGATGGTTCTCTCGGTCTCCTCCCCGGCCAACGCCCTCGATCCGACGACACCGGACACCACCAGCAAGGCAATCGGCACGGTCAGGCTGAAGATCTCTGTCTGGTACCACCCTTCGGCAGTGCCCATGTCGGCATACCCCACCATGGCGAGGATCGCCTCCGGAAACTGGCTCGAGAAGTCTCCGATCAGATCGTCGATCAGCAGATAGAACGGTCCGATGAAGGCACTCATCAGCAGTACCACGGAGCCGACGACGATCGTCACGGTCTGGTGGTCCGATGCCGTCTTGGTGGCGATGCGTGAGACCCGAGCGGATCCCGCAATCTTCTCGATGACTCTCCTCGTCCGGGGGTTGGCCCGCAGGCGATCGACCAGGGTGACCGACACGCCCCGCTCCTTCAGGTCGCGGCGATTGGCTCCAACCACCGCCAGCGCCAGGAAGACGACGCTTGATGCAGCAAGGACGCCCAAGTGACCCCAATCGACGCCGTTGCGCACCGGCTGGCCGGCGTCGTAGTAGTGCCACGGGAAGACCTCGGACACCCACTCCCACCCTTCGATCAGAGGAAAGAGGCCCACTGCGACGAAGGACACCACCATGACGACGGCCGTCGCCCCCGAGGCCGCGCCACGATTGCCGGTCCAGGCGCCGACCATGGTGGCCACCGCACCAAAGAAGACCGACACGACGAACATGTGCAACACGAGCGCGCCGACCCGCATGTCCGCTATGTCGACGTTCAGGATCGCCGGCACAGCCCATCCGCTGAGGATCAAGATCAAGGAGCCGGCCGCCGTGAGCGCAACCATCGAAGCGGTCTTGGAGAGGAGCACGCCCGTCCGGCTCACGGGATTCCCCAACAGCAGTCCGAGGGTTCCCTTGCGCTCTTCTCCTGCGATCGAAGCCGCCCCCATGGAGAGCGCCAGCGACGCCAACGTGAGCGCGCCGTAGGAACTGTAGATCGCGCCGTAGGCGAGGCCCGCGGAATCCGAGTCCTCGGCGATGTTCATGAGTGCCCGGAAGCCCTCGGGGAGGTCGGTATAGAACGACAGATCGATGTCCCGATAGACGAGCATCCCGAAGAGCAGCATCCCCGCAACGGCCGCCGCACCGATCACGACTCCCTTCCAGCGATCGAAGAGCGTCTTGGTGAAGATGGCGGCGAGGATCAGCTGCTCCCCTCCTCATCCCGGTAGTAGGTGAGGAACACCTCCTCGAGATCGGCTTCATGGGTGACGATGTCGACGACGTCGTAGCGGCCGGCAATGGTGGTCAACACGGCGTCGATCGTCCCATCGAACGAGAGCACGACTCGATGGTCGGCGGCCTCGACGTCCCGCACCCCGTCCACCTCCCGGAAGACCCCGGGATCGACCGCGGAAGCGAATTCGAGTTCGATGCGACGCAGACCCTTCGACCGGAGTTCGGCAACCGCTTCGACCGCAACGAGAAATCCCCGCCGGATGATGCCCACTCGATCGGCCACCCTTTGGACCTCCGAGAGAGTGTGGCTGGAGAGAAACACGGTTCGGCCGTCCGCGGCGACTTCACGCACCATCGCCTGGAACTCCCTTTGCATGAGGGGGTCCAGGCCGGAGCTCGGCTCATCCATGATGAGCAACTCGGGTCGATTCATGAATGCCTGTATCAAGCCCACCTTCTGACGATTGCCCGAGGAGAGATCACCGACTTTCTTGGAGAGATCGGCCTCGAGCCTCTCAGCGAGTTCGTCGACGTGTGACCAGTCGACGCCCCCCCGCAGATTGGCGAAGTACGTGATCGTGTCCTTCCCCGTCAGGTTCGGGTACATCGCCAAATCGCCCGGCACGTAGCCGATGTGGCGGCGGATCTCCACCGAATCGCGGTGTGTATCCAGCCCCAGGATCGCGGCGCTTCCTGCGGTGGGCCTGATCTCGTCCAGGATCGTGCGAATCGTGGTGGTCTTCCCGGCGCCGTTGGGCCCCAGGAAGCCGAAGACCTCGCCGGCCAGGACCTCCAGGTCGAGATCGACCAGCGCCTCGACGGTGCCGTAGTGCTTCGTCAAGCCCTCAGTGCGGATGACAGCGGTCATCGGCTCCTCGATGGACCCCCCGATGCTAGAGCCGGTTCGATCTCGGTCGATGGCGTCCGCTAGCCGGGTCGCCGAGCCGTGATGGAAGCACCCACCACCGCCGGCGGAGCACCGACGAGCCGGCCCGTGATCTCGATCCCCGGACGCCGGAAGCCCGCATCGATCAACATCTGCAGGTACTCGTTTGCCTCCAGGGCACCCGCCACACAGCCAGTCCAGGCGGCCACGTCGGCGGCAACGTCTTCCGGCAGGGGGTGGAGCAGCACGATGTCGCTCACCGCGAAGGTTCCCCCGGGCCGGAGCACCCGGAATGCCTCTGCGAGGGCCCGGTCCTTCTCGGGTGACAGATTGATCACGCAGTTGCTGATGATCACGTCGATCGAGGCGTCGGGCAGCGGGATGTCTTCGAGGTCGCCCTTGAGGAACTCGACGTTGTCGATCCCGGCCTCGGCTTGGTTCTTCCTGGCCACGTCGAGCATCTCGTCGGTCATGTCGAGGCCGTAGACCTTTCCCGTCGCTCCGACTCGACGGGCCGCCAGGAAGGCATCGAGGCCCGCCCCGCTCCCCAGATCGAGCACGACCTGCCCCTCCGCCAGGTCGGCCATGGCAACCGGGTTACCGCAGCCGAGCGAAGCGTCTGCGGCGCCCTCCAGACCCTCGAGATTCTCGCCCGGGTAGAGGTCGGGAGCACAGCAGTCGGATGATGGGGCCGAAGCCAGTTGCGCGTACCGCTTCCTGACCGCCTCCTTGATACTCACCATGGGTCCTCCTATCGACAGCCATCAATATATCGATAGTTGTCGATGTATGCAAGATAGAGTCGCCCCTGATGGCAGAACTCCCGATGTTTCCGCTCGAGAACCCCGTCTTCCCCTACACCGCGATACCCCTCCACATCTTCGAGGAGCGGTACCGACGGATGATCCATGATCTGCTCGACGGCGACGGCAGGCTCGGAGTCGTGATGATCCAACGCGGCAGCGAGGTGGGGGGTGGCGACATACGAAGCGAGGTCGGCACCCTGTGCCGGATGGCCGATGCCGAAGAACTCGATGATGGGCGCTGGATCGCAATCGTGGTCGGCCTCGAACGGATTCGCGTGCGACGCTGGACGACCGAAGACCCCTATCCCAAGGCCGAAGTCGAACCGCACCCCGCCCTGCCGGGCATGGTTGGAGCCGAAGAACGCGAGGCCCTCGAGTCATCGGTCCGACGCCTTGCCGCCTTGCTCGCCGAACTCGACGAGCCGGGCCCACCCGTCACCGTGGAGCTGGCCGCCGAGCCCATCGCCGCAGCATTCCAGGCCATCGTCGCCTCACCCATCGGCGCCCACGATGCACAGCGTCTCCTCGAGGTGCCCGGCGGCGACCAACTGGTGGCGGGTGTGCTCGAGGCGCTCGCCGACAAGGAGGATCTGGCCCGCCTCCGGCTCAGCACCGGTGGCTAACGGGCGGCCGACCGCCACGCCTCCCGCAGACCCACTCTCCCGCTCCTCAAGAGGCCCCCGGAGTAGATGCGCTCGGCGGCCACTATCAATCCGTATGCAGAGATCGCCATCAGGGCCACGGCGACCCCTACCTCCCAGGGCTGTGCGGATCCACGCACCATTCGGAGCGGCATGGTGACCGGGGCCAGAGGGGGAAGCAGGGAAGCCGTCCGGAGCACGACGTTGTCCGCTTCGCCATACGACGACGTCACACCGATGAGGTAGCCGATCACCAGCACGATGTTGATCGGACCGGCTGCATTGGCAGCGTTCTGGTGGCGGGCCACCAGAGAGCCCGCCGCGGCGTACACCACCGAGTAGAACGCGAAGCCGAGCACGAACCACGCGACCACGATGCCAACCGTCTCCGGCGTTGCCGACGGCAGCTCAATACGATCCAACGCCGTCCCGACCAGCATCACGGTGAGACCCGTGACGGCCACCTCGAACAGCCCCAGAAGACCAATCGCGAGCACCTTGCCCATGAGGAGATGCCGTGGTCTCATCGCACCCAACACCACCTCGGCAACCCGGCTGTTCTTCTCCTCGGCAACACCGAGCAGGATGACCTGGCCGGTCATGATGATCGCCATGAACAACACAACGACACCGACGAACCCAACGACCTGATCCGCTTCATCGGCTGCCAACCGAATCGGATTCGGTCTCTCCGACCCGACGACCTGGAGAACCGCCAGGCCGGCCAGCGACGTCGCCACCAGAGCCCCCGTCACCATCACCGCGGCCTTCCTTCGCGCTCCGAGCTCCCGTTCGACCACCAAGAAGATCGTCTGCCACGGCTTCATGGCCCCGCCACCTCCGCGAAGACTTCCGAGAGGTCCGGGGGCCGAAGCGAGAACTCGAGGATCTCCCCGAGGTCGCCCGCCGCTCGGGCAACACTCTCCAGGTCGATGTGGCCCTCTATCACCATTCGAAGCCTTTCGGTGCCCACCTCCACCGCTCTCCCCAGTTCCAGCAGGGGCGTCCAATCGACCCGAATCCCGGGACGCACCCCCACCTCCAAGTATCGACGCGGCAACGAGGCCCTGAGGTCGTCGACCCGGCCTTCGGCGACCACCCGCCCCCGGTGGAGGATCACCACCTCCTCGCACAGGTGCTCGACGAGATCGAGCTGGTGACTCGAGAACAAGACTGCGACGCCGCCCGCCGCCTTATCGCGAAGCACACCGGCGAGTAGCCCGGCCGCAACCGGATCGAGGCCCGAGAACGGCTCGTCGAGCACGAGCAGGTCGGGCTCATGCACCATGGCAACCGCCAGTTGCACCCGCTGCTGATTGCCGTGCGACAACTCGTCGACACGTGCCTCGATTCGATCACCGAGCCCGAACTCGGTGAGAAGCCGCTCCGCAGCCGCAACCGCAGCGGCACGCGACATCCCGTGGAGGCGCCCGAAGTAGGCGACCTGATCTCGCACCCTCATACGGGGGTAGAGGCCCCGCTCCTCGGGCATGTACCCGAAGCGAAGCCTCTCCTCCGGCCCGATCGGCCGTCCGTTCCACAACACGGCGCCGGCGTCGGGCGTCACGAGATCGAAGATCGTTCGCATGGCGGTCGTCTTCCCGGCGCCGTTGGGACCGAGGAACCCGACCATCTGCCCACGCTCCACCGAGAGGCGGCACCCTTCGAGTGCCGCCACCTCTCCAAAACGCTTCTTCAGTCGATCGAGCAGAAGCATGGACTCCCATCGTTGCCGGCGAAGCCCGGCCGATCAGCCAAAATCGACGCAGCCGTCGGCCCCGGCACTCAAGTACCAGATCCTCTCCGTGAGCGGCTCCTCCGGCTCGTCGTCCTCGTCATCGGGAGCACGATCGATGCCGGCAACGAATCCCGGGGCGATCTCGGCGAGCCCCCGATCGGGATCGAAGTAGGCGGGATCACCGTAGGCCGAGGAGAACTCCCCGATCGAACTGCCCAAGCTCACCCTCTCGGCCGTCCCCAGTCCCCGAGCCCCCACGTCCAGGACCTCCAGGTCGAACGACCGGTAGGCGTATTGCGCAAAGGACGGGTCGCTGAATCCCACGTCACTGAAATCGATGAAGAGAACCGCCGGATGGGCGTCTCCCTCCTCGGCTTCCTGGACCACCCAGGTCACGTGACGATTGAAGCCCTCGCAAGTGCGGCCGGTGCTGACGCCGGCCTGCCAGCCGGTGTCCGTGGTCGGGGGACCGAGGATGAATCCGATCGTCTCCAACACCGAGGCAGGTTCATCGCCGAAGGTGAGGATGCCGAGACCATCAGGTGCCAAGACCATCGGCCCGAAGTCGATGGTGACCGCCGCCGCCGCCCGCAGCTCGATACGGAGCGCGTACGAGGCGGTCTCATCGGAGATCACCCTGATGCGATAGACACCATCGGCCGGTAACTCCTGCGACCATGGCACCTCGTCGCCCGCCGCCTTGATCGTGGTTCCGTCAGACGTCTGGATCGTGATCTGCACCGGCCCGTCGAGGATCTCGAGGCTGAGGTGTTGACCTCCCACCCCCTCGAGAAGGAATGAATCATCGTCGTTCGGGTCGACGTTTCCGGCCACCCGCAACTCCGACTCACCTTCGGCGAACTCGACCGGGCGCTCGGCACCACACCGCCTGGCCAAGGCCGCAAAGGTGGCTTCGTCGGGCTCCCCGGTCGGCACGCGTCTCATCTCGGCCTGGGCGTAGGCCACGAGGCCCCCGGTGATCGGACCGAACACCCCATCGACGGTGACCCCCGGCTCGTCTTCACCCATCCGTTCATATCCGGTGCAGATGAGGAGGAACTGCAACGCGGCGACGTACTCTCCCCGATCGCCGAGCCGGATGAACGGCTCGTCGTTCGGTACCAACTCCACCAGCCCGCTCGTCGTCGTCGTGGGCGCGAGAACGGTCGTCGTCGTCTCGGGGATGGTGGTCGTCGTCGTCGACACGGCGTCGTCGCCGCAGGCCGCCACGGCCACTGCAATGACCACTGCGATCGATGCGGATCTGCTCTTCATTGCTCCCGAGGTTACGCCGCCGGTCGGCGTCGAGGGGCTCGCTCGCCCCGGCCGTTCACTCCTCCCCCTGTGCCGCCCACCAGGAGCGAAGCAGCTCGAACGCCTCCTCCTCGGAGTACGGGCCGTGGTCCAAACGATGTTCCAACAGCATCGTCATGGCCTCCCCGACCCGGGGGCCGGGTTCGATACCCAAGGCCTCCATGACCCGGTGGCCGTCGATCGGCGGCCGCATCGCATCGAGCTCCTCGCGCTCCTTGAGGTCTTCGATCCGCTCCTCGAGCTCGTCGATACGCCGGGCGATCGTCCTCGCTCTCTTGGGATTGCCCGTCGTCACATCACACCTGACGAGAGCATTGAGCCGCTCGAGCAAGGGTCCGGCGTCCCGGACGTAGCGACGGACGGCGCGGTCGGTCCAACCCATCTTGAAGGTGTGCGGGCGCATGTGGAGGTAGACCAGGCGGGACACGTCGTCGACCTCCTCGTTCGAGAAGCGCAATGCCTGCAATCTCGCCCGAGTCAGGCGAGCGCCGACGACCTCGTGATGGTGGAAGCTCACCCCGCCCGGACCGAACGCCCTGGTATCCGGCTTGCCGATGTCGTGGAACAGTGCCGCGAGCCGCACCACCGGATCCGGAGGGCATTTCGCCACCACCGCAATCGTGTGGGCCAGCACGTCCTTGTGGCGGTGCAGCGGATCGTGCTGATTCGACAGAGCCGCCAACTCGGGGACGAAGACACCGGCCAGCCCCGAATCCACCAGGCCGCCGAGGGCCCGGGCCACGTGATCGCCGATGATCAGCTTGATCAGCTCGTCGCGGATTCGCTCCGCACTGATGATCCCCAGGCGCTCCCCCATGGAGCGAACCGCGGCGTCCGACGACTCCTCGACCTCGAAACCCAATGTGGCGACGAACCGATAGAGCCGGAGCATCCGCAGCGGGTCGTCCCCAAAGGAGATCTCCGGGTCGAGTGGGGTGCGCAACACCCCTGCCCCCAGATCGACCAATCCCCCAAACGGGTCCACCATCTCGGGCTCGGGGAGCAGCCGGAGAGCCATGGCGTTCACCGTGAAGTCCCGACGGGAGAGGTCCGTCTCGATGTCGTCGCTGAAGGTGACGACCGGCTTTCGCGAGTCCTCCCGATAGACGTCCCGTCGGAAGGTGGTGATCTCGTGAATGACGTGGTCGCGCCGGGCCGCCACCGTTCCATACTCGGCACCCACCGTGAAGACCGACTCTGCCCAAGGAGACAGGATTCCGACGATCTCGTCGGGCCTGGCGTCGCTGGCGTAATCGAGATCGCCGAGATCGGGATCCCGCCCCATGAGTGCATCCCGCACACTGCCGCCGACGAGATACAACATCCGGCCTGCATCCGCAAAGCGTTGCGCGAGTTGCCGCGGGGCACCGTCGCCGCGCAGAAGATGTTGGAGCCGGGACGGGATCATTCCCGGCATCGTACCGGCAGGTCGACCGGCTTCTTAGGTGGGGGCCAGTCCCCGCCGCTGAGCCATCACCTTGAAGTCCGACGGGTTGGTGGCACTGCGCATGGCCTCGGGGTAGTCGACCTCCCCTCGCTCCAAGAGGGTGAGGATCGACTGATCGAACGTGACCATGCCGTAGTAGGAGCCTTCGGCGATCACGTCGGGCAGCGACGACGTCAGTTCCGGATCGGCGATTCGTTCCGCCGCCCGATCCGTGTTCACGAGCACCTCAACGGCGGGCACCCGGCCCGCTCCATCCACCTGCTGCAGGAGACGCTGGCTGACGATCCCTCGGAGGCTCCCGGCGAGGAGCAGACGCACCTGGCGTTGCAGCCCCGAGGGGAAGAAGTCGAGGACCCGGTTGATCGTCTCGGTGGCATCCAGCGTGTGAAGGGTGGAGAGCACCAGATGACCGGTCTCCGCCGCCTTCAGTGAGGCGTCGATCGTCTCCATGTCGCGCATCTCGCCCACCAGTATCACGTCGGGATCCTGGCGGAGAACCCGCCGCATGGCCTCGCCGAAACTGAAGGTGTCGACCCCGACCTCCCGCTGGCTCACCAGAGACAACTTGTCGGTATGCAGGATCTCGACGGGGTCCTCGATCGTCACGATGTTGGCCCGGCGGGTGCTGTTGATGGCATCGATCATCGCGGCCAGCGTTGTGGTCTTTCCCGAACCGGTCGGACCGGTGACCAGAATCAAGCCGCGAGGCTCCCGCGCCAGACGATCGATGACCGGGGGGAGCCCCAATTCCTCGATCGTGAAACCGGCCGGCGGCAGGGCGCGAAGCACGATCCCGATCTGACCCCGTTGCCGAAAGGCATTCACGCGGAACCGGCCGATGCGATCGTCCCCGTAGGCGAAATCCGCTTCATTCGTCTCTTTGAACGGAACCTCGAGACGCTCGGGCAGCAACGATCCCAGGTAGTACTCGAGATCCTCGGTGCGCAACGGGCCGACCGCCGACAGCCGCAAGTCGCCGTCCACGCGAATGGCAGGCTTGCTGCCGACCTTCAAGTGCAGATCGGAGGCGTTGGCCCCCACCGCCCAGGACAGCAACTCATCGATGGTGGGGAGGGATTCGGACACCGCTTCCTTTCGACAGGATTGCATGTCCTATCGGCCCCCGACCGGCCCCGCTTTACGACGACCCCCAGACGTCGGCAACTTGTGCTGCGACGAGATCGATGATCCGGAAGGCGCGCTCCGGGGACACGCCGTCGGGTGGCGTCACCGGGGCCTCCCCCGCCACCCCCCGAATGCTCTCTGCCACCGATGCCTCGATGGCGGCCAAGTCGTAGCCTCCCTCCAGGAAGAGAATCGTCCTCTGCGCCGGGACCTCCCCCACGGCGACGGCAGCCATCCGCCGGTAGTCGGCTGCAGTGAGCCGAAGGTCGGCGAGCGGATCGGCGACGTGAGCATCGAATCCGGCGCTCACCAGGAGCCAGTCCGGTTGGAAGCTCGTCAGCACCGGGCGAACCACCCGCTCCATGGCTTCCTCGTATGCGTCGCCGGCGGTCCCGGCCGGCAGCGGCACGTTGACGATGTGTCCGGTGCCGTCCTGATCGCCGTTCTCATCGATCCAGCCGGTGCCGGGGTAGAGGGGAAACTCGTGCATCGACAGATACACGACATCCCCCGACTCGTAGAACGAGTCCTGAGTTCCGTTGCCGTGATGCACATCCCAGTCGAGGATGGCCACCCGCTCCCCGGCCGCAACGATCGCCGCCGCCGCCACCGCGATGTTGTTGAACAAGCAAAAGCCCATCGCCCGCGCCGCGAGGGCGTGATGTCCCGGAGGGCGCACGGCGAGAAACGCGGCATCGGCGCCGCCTTCCCTGAGTTCGGCAACGGCCGCCGGTCCGGCGCCGGCGGCCCGCAACGCTGCTTCCCACGACTCCGGCGAGGCAGCCGTGTCGTGGTCCAGTCGGCCTCCCCCATCCGCACAAAAGCGGCGTACCGACTCCACGTACTCAGGATCGTGGATCTCCGAGAGGAGCGCCAGATCCACTTCGGGAGGATCACGCTCGAGGATCTCGGCTCCCGACCCGCGGGTGCCGGCGATCGCCGCACGGAGCCGCTCCGGTCGCTCCGGATGCCCGGGCCCGGAATCGTGCCGGGAGAACGAGTCGTGGTGATACAGCAGCAGGCGCACGAGGCCATCCTCGCGCGCTCCGGAGGCTTCGACACCCGGTCGTCATCTTGGCCCCGTTTCGAGGTCGTCGTACCATCCGCCAACGATGTCAAAGGTCAAAGTCAGCGGCGAGTGGCCCGGCGCAATCACCCTGCGCCGCGGGTGGGCGAGAGCCAACTCGCGACCCTGGAACGACACCGTGCTGCTGGCCCACCTGCGGATGCTGCGCGGCAGCGCCGCCTTCATCGAGGATTGCGTCGACACCTTGAAGGAACTGGGCGCTCCCGGTGTGCTCTCACCCCCGCTTCCGCAGGCCGCGCAACGAATCTGGAAGGAAGCCAACTTCGTCCATCACGCCGATCTGCTCCTGTTGCGGCTCGATCTGGACAGGGTCCCTCCGCCGAGTCACCTCGTCGTCACGGGGAGCACTTCGGATCTCCGGGAAGCCCTTCGCATCGATTCCGCTGCATTCGATGAGTTCTGGCGTTTCGATCGGTCGGCCATGCTCGAAGCGCTCGATTCGACCCGCACGTCGGTGATCCACGTGGTACGGAACGCCTCCGGTGGCCTGGCGGGGTTTGCGATCACCGGAGTCGGGGTGACCCTGGCCTACCTCCAGCGGGTCGCCGTCGATCCCGCCAACCAGGGCCGGGGCATCGGTCGCTCCCTCGTGCGGACCTCGGCACGATGGGCGCAGCGCAAGGGGGCCCACGCCCTGATGCTCAACACCCAGACCGACAACGAGCCCGCCCTCCAACTGTATGCGTCCGAGGGGTTTCGCACGCTCGACGAGCCGCTCGCTGTGCTTCGCGACACCGCCTGACCGAGCGTCCGTCGATCCGGCCTGCCAGAGTGGGCCCCTCACCACGGAAGAGCCATCGTGATCAGGATCGTCACCGACTCGGCCTGCGACCTGCCGGAGCATTTGATCGAGCAACACCGGATCACGGTCGTTCCTCTCACCATCCGGTTCGGTCCCGAGGAGTTCGCCGATCGGGAGGAACTCACCAACGAGCGCTTCTGGGAGCGGTTGACGACCGGCGAAGTCACCCCTGAGACGGCGGCGCCGTCGGTGGGACGATTCGAGTCCGCGTTCCGGCGCCTGGCCGAAGAAGGCGCGTCCGGCATCCTCACGATCTGTATCTCCTCGGAGGTCAGCGCCACCCATCAGTCTGCGGTCCTCGCCGCCGACGCATTCGAATCGGTGCCGGTTCGCGTCATCGACAGCCGACTCGTGTCGGCGGCCCTCGGACTGGCCGTCATCGAGGCGAGTGAGGCCGCTGCCGACGGCGGAACGATCGAAACGGTGGCCGCCGCCGCCAAAGAGGCCTCCGCGGCAACCCGTCTCTTGGCCGCTCTCGACACGCTCGAGTATCTCCGCCGTGGCGGTCGAATCGGGTCAGCGGCCGCCTTCTTCGGCGGTCTCCTCGACGTGAAGCCGCTCATCTCCTTCACCGACGGCGTGGTGACTGCGGCGGGCCGAGTGCGCACTCACCGCAAGGCGGTCGATGCCGTGGTCCAGCACGTCGCCGAGGTCGCCGACGGCATCGCCTCGCTCGGCGTGATCCACTCCGACCCACCGGACCTCGATGCCTTCGTGGGGAAGGTCACGGCGGTCACAGGCCGAGAGCCGATTCTGTCGCGTCTCGGGCCGACGGTGGGCACCCACGTCGGGCCCGGCGCCGTCGGGGTGGTCTATCGCCTCGCCTGAACGTCCTGAGGTGTAAGTTGCCTCCGTGACCGATCGCGCCGATCAGGATGCGCTCCTCGTCGAAAGGTATCTTCGCGGCGACGTTGCTGCGTTCGACGACTTGATGCTGGCGCATCAGGACCGGGTATTTGGGATTTGCCTCCGCATGCTCCGGGATCGCGAAGCGGCGCTCGATGCGGTCCAAGAGACGTTCATCACGGTCTTTCGCAAGGCGAATCAGTTCGCCGGTCGTTCTGCTTTCAGCACCTGGCTCTACCGGGTGGCGGTGAACACGTGTCACGACGCAGCCCGCCGTGGACTCCGTCGCCGAACCGAGCCGCTCCCCGAGACCAACGATCCCCCGGACACCGCCGCCGGCGATCTCCTGGCATCGGTCGAGCTTCGGCCCGACATCGAGCGGGCACTCGACGCTCTCCCGGCTGAGTTTCGCACCGCCGTGGTTCTCGCCGACGTCGAGGGGCTCGCCCTCCAGACGGTGTCGGAGATCCTCGGCGTTCCCATCGGAACCGTGAAGTCTCGCGTCTTTCGCGGACGGAGACTTCTCGCCGAGCAGCTCGGGAACCTGCAGGCACCCTCAGACCCTCCAACAGAAGAGCACCATGCATAGTCACGATCTCGATCTCATCGCCGCCCTCGCCGAAGGCACGCTCGAGGCGAACGCGGCTGCATCCGCGGAGGCGGAGATCAACGCCTGTGCCCGTTGCTCGGCCGATCTGGCGGGGCATCGTACGGCGCTTGCGGCCATTGCCTCCGCCACGCCACTGGCCCTCACGGAACACGAGGCATCGACACTGCGCGCCGCAGTCGCCGATGCGATCGGTCTCGCCGCAGTTGCAGCTTCTTCACCGCCCCCGAAGCGGCGTATCCCCTGGGGCGCCATCGCCCTGGCCGGAGCCTCCCTGGCGGCCATCGTGGCCGCGGTTCCCTTGCTCGGGCTGCTCTCCACATCCGGAGACGGCGACACAGCGACCGACATCGTGGCCGCCACTCTCGAACCGGAACCCGAGCACCGTCTCGAGGCCGTCGAGGGATCACCCGGCGACGACTTCGACGCCGCGCCGGAGCCGGCCGAAGCCGTAGACGAGGGGGTGGCGGCCGCCCCCACCACGACTACCACTCCCACCACGACCATCGCCGCCGAGGAGATCGCCGCCGGTCGTGATCTGATGGCGCTCTGGGAGTCTCCGGGGGACCTCGAGACGACCCTGGAGGACCAATCCACGATCGAACGCGACGCTCAAGCGTGTGCCGACGCCGCACTCGAGATCTTGGGGCCGGACATGAAGTTCGTCGCCGGGCCGGTGATGTATGCCGAGATGCCCGTGGTGGCCTTCATGGCAGATGTCGAGGGCACCGATCGCCTGGTCGCCTTCAATCCCGACGATTGCTCCCTGGTCCTCGTGCTCCCCTGAGCGGGGACCCCGGACCGCCCGACTAACCTCCCCTCCGTGGAGGACTTGCCGACTCGCATTCCCGATTTCCTCGAGCGGGCAACCGAGCGCGTCCGTTCGATGACCGTCGATCGGGTGGCCCGATTCATCAAGATCGCCACGCTCGGGATGGTGGCCGCGATGCTCGTACTCGTCGCCATTATCTTCTTCTTCATCGGCGTGTTCCGCATCCTCGGTGAACTGGTCGGCGACATGGAACTCGCCTACGCAATCGTTGGGGGATTATTCCTCTTGCTCGGAGCGTTCCTCTGGTTGATGAGGACCAGGACCGACAAGACCGAGGAGACGGAGTGGCCGAGCGAGTAGTCATCATCGGTTCGGGCCCGGCCGGTTTGACCGCCGCCATCTACGCCGCCCGAGCCGATCTAGGCCCGGTCGTGATCGAAGGTTCCGCCCCGGGAGGGCAGCTGATGTTGACGACCGAGGTCGAAAACTACCCCGGGTTCCCCGACGGGATCATGGGGCCGGAGATGATGGAGCTCTTCCGGAAGCAAGCCGAGCGTTTTGAGGCTCGCTTCGTCACCAGCGACGTGACGTCCGTCGACTTCTCCTCTCGGCCTTTCTCGATCGCAGTCGGAGACGATGAGTTCTCCGCCGAGTCGGTCATCATCTCGACCGGCGCCTCGGCGCGGTGGCTGGGAGTGCCGGGCGAGGAACGGCTCCGCGGCTACGGTGTCTCCGCCTGCGCCACCTGCGACGGCTTCTTCTTCAAGGACCGCGCGATCGTGGTGGTCGGCGGGGGGGATACCGCGATGGAGGAGGCGCTCTTCCTCACGAAGTTCGCCTCCAACGTCACGATCATCCATCGACGCGACGAGTTCCGCGCCTCGAAGATCATGGCCACCCGGGCTCTCGACCACCCCAAGATCGACGTGCGGTGGAACGCGGTCGTCGAGGAGGTCCTCGGCGACGATGGGGTCACGGGCGTGAGGATCCGCGACGTGGTGACGGGCGAGGAAGAGGAGCTCCCGGCCGAAGGGATGTTCGTTGCCATCGGCCACGACCCTAATACCAAACTCTTCCAGGACCAGCTGGTGGTCACCGACCTGGGCTACCTGCAGACATTCGAGAACACCGCCACCTCGGTTCCCGGCGTGTTCGCCGCAGGTGACGTCGTCGACTACACGTATCGGCAAGCGGTCACCGCCGCCGGCATGGGATGTCAAGCCGCCATCGATGCCGAGCGGTGGTTGGAGAGTCAGGAATGACGGCCGACGGGTCGTCGCAGAGAAGGAGGTGAAGGCCGCCGCCGGCGGCCTCATGACATGGCCGACAACATGATCACCGCAACCGATCAGAGCTTTTCCGACCTGATCTCGGATGAGAAGCCCGTGCTGGTCGACTTCTGGGCCGAGTGGTGCGGTCCATGCCGCATGGTCGCCCCCATCCTCGAGGAGATGGCGTCGGAGTACGCCGATCGGCTGACGATCGCCAAGCTGAATGTCGATGAGAACCCCCAGACTGCGATGTCCTACGACGTGATGAGCATCCCCACGATGATCCTCTACCAGGGAGGCGCCGAGAAGAAGCGCATCGTCGGCGCCCGACCCAAGCATGCTCTCGTCGCCGAACTGGGCGAGTTCCTGAGCTGAATCTGCCACGATGGGACCCCTCGTGGCGCTCTACCGGAACGGTGATTCCGGGGAGCCGGTCCGCGATATCCAGGACCGGCTCTCCGCATTGGGGTTCTCCACGGAACCCGACGCGCCCGGTGTCTTCGGTGATGGGACGACGGCGGCCGTCCAAGCCTTCCAGCGGTCCCGCAATCTGACCGCCGATGGGTTGGTGGGCGAGGAGACTTGGCGCACCTTGGTCGACGCCGGCTTCCGCCTCGGCGACCGCCTCTTGTACTACCGGCTGCCCATGCTGCACGGGGACGACGTGGCCACGCTCCAGCAGGACCTGAACGCACTCGGCTTCGATGCGGGAATCGTCGACGGCATCTTCGGCCCCCACACGCTCCAGGCCCTGCTCGACTTCCAACAGAATCGTGAGATGGCCGAGGACGGGGTGGCGGGAACGCGCATCATCTCCGAACTCTCTTTGATGGTGCGGGCGACCCGCAAGATGGGTCGGCACGTCGTTCGGGAACGCGAGTGGCTCCGCCGGCTTCCCGGCAACGTGGCCGGACAGCGGATCTTCGTCGACCCTTTCTGTCGGGACGACCACGAGGCCGAAACGGCCTGGGACGCCGCCGGGGCGGCGGTGACCGTGCTCGCCGGCCTCGGGGCACATCCGGTCCTGTCACGCAGCGCAGACACCCGGCCCCCGGAACGACATCGGGCCCAGCACGCCAACGAGGTCGCCGCCGACATGGTGATCTCGTTTGCGCTCCCCCGTACCGACGTCCCCGGCGTCTTCTTCTTCGCCTCGACGCTCAGTCGGAGCGAGGCGGGCGAGGAGCTGGCCACCGAGATCGCCGGCCGTCTCGGGCTGCCACCGATTGGTCGCAGCATGCCCATTCTGCAGGGGACCCGGGCTCCGGCGATCGTGGTGGCCGTGCCCCGACTCGATGCTGCGTTGGGGGCTGCGGTGGCAAACGGCCTCCAGGCGTGGCTCGCCGACCGCTGATCACTCGGCAGCAAGCGCCCGATAGATCCGTTCCAAATCGTCGAGGCTGCCGAAACGAATCGAGAGGCGACCGCCTCCCCGTCGCCCGTAGTCGATGCGAACGGCGCTCCCGAGGCGATCGGCCAAGCGCTCTTCGAGGGCGATGATCTCGGCGGGGCGCTCCCGGCGGCTCTTGCGTGCCGGCGTTGGCTGCCCCGACCTGGCTCTCACAGCTTCTTCGACACGACGCACCGGCCACCCTTCTTCGGCGGCGCGTTTGGCAATGTGCTCGGCATACCGGGCATCCTCCAACCCCAGAAGCGGCCGACAGTGTCCGGCGCTCAACTCCCCCGACTCGAGCAACCGCTGGATCGTTGCCGGCAGCGCCAACAACCGGAGTGTGTTCGACACCGCACTACGACTCTTCCCGACCCGTTCGGCGATCGCCTCGTGCGTCATGCCAAAATCTTCCATGAGTTGCCGGTATGCGGCGGCCTCCTCGAGTGGGGTGAGGTCCTCCCGCTGCAGATTCTCGACCAGGGCCTCGGTCAATCCCGACTCGTCGTCTCCCTGACGGATGATCGCCGGAATCTCGGTGAGGCCGACGAGGCGTGCGGCCCGCCAGCGCCGCTCTCCCGCCACCAGTCGATAGCTGCCCGGGGTGTCCGCTTCCCGAACCACGATGGGTTGCAGCACTCCGACCTGGCGAATCGACTCCGCCAACCCCTCGAGGGGCTCCTCTTCGAAGAGGGACCGGGGTTGTTGCGGGTTGGCAGTGATGTCGTCGATCGGTATGACGGCGA
Source organism: Acidimicrobiia bacterium (assembly GCA_041572755.1). Lineage (GTDB taxonomy): Bacteria > Actinomycetota > Acidimicrobiia > Spongiisociales > UBA11373 > JBFELU01. The sequence continues at coordinate 27,969 of JBFFRY010000002.1, forward strand.
AGCCGGACTCTCCCCGCTCGGCCGGAAGCAGGGCATCGAGACCCCGACCCAACCCGGACTTACGCGCGCCCATGTCTCCTCCTGAATTCGTCGGCGAGGGTCCGGTAGGCGATCGCCCCCCGGCTCGCCGGATCAAACGACTCGATGGGCTCCCCAAACGAGGGGGCTTCCGCCAGTCGCACCGTACGGGGGATCACCGTCTTGTAAGCCTTGTCTCCGAAATGTTCCCGGACCTGGAGCGCCACATCGGCCGCCAGGGTGGTGCGGCGATCGTACATAGTCAGCACGATACCCTCGATCTCCAGTGGAGGATTAAGGTTTTGCTGGATCAAGCCGATGTTGCGCAGCAGCTGGCTCAATCCTTCCAGGGCGTAGTACTCACACTGAATCGGTATCAACACTTCCCGGGCGGCGGTGAGCGCGTTGACGGTGATCAACCCCAACGACGGAGGACAATCGATGAAGATGGCATCGAAGCGGCGGTCCAGGTCGGCAAACGCCCGTTCCAGTCGGCGCTCCCGCGACATCTGATTGACCAACTCGATCTCGGCGCCGGCCAGGTCGATCGAGGAGGGGACCACAAAGAGGTCGCGCACGCTGGTGGGCTCGATGGCATCCTCGATGGGGACCTCGCCGACGATGACGTCGTACACCGAGGCCCGCACCCCGCCATGCTCTATACCGAGACCGGAAGTGGCGTTGGCCTGCGGGTCGGCATCGACGATGAGCACCCTTTCCCCCTGAAAGGCCAGGGCTGCTCCGAGATTGATGGCGGTGGTCGACTTGCCCACGCCGCCTTTCTGATTGGCGACGGCGACCACCAGTGAGCCGGACGTGTCAAACACTAGGAGCGCATGATAAGCAGCCAGGAGGGTCCGTCAAGGACCTCTTCGGGCACCCGACGTAACTCGGCCTCCAGGCCCAACGTCTCGGCCAACACCGTCAGCTCGGTGGCCCGGGTAGGGCGCTCCGATCGGCGGCTCACCCCCAACACCGCCGTACCCCCGGGGAGCAACAAGCGGGCAGTGAGGGCCACCGCTTCCGGGGCCCGTACCGAGCCCCGATAGGTGATCCCAGCCCATTCGTCGGCGACGGCGAACACGTCGCCCTGGGCGATCACCACATTGTCGAGCGCCAACATGCGCACCACCCGACGGAGGAGTCTGATTCTCCGGCCCCCCCGATCGAGGAGGGTGATCCGAGTGGCGGGCCACAGGATGGCCAGAGGGATCCCGGGAAGGCCCACCCCCGTTCCCACGTCGAGAATCTCCTCGGGGGGTTCCGGCCATCCGGTGGCGAAGGTGAGCGAGTCGCCCACATGGCGGGCTTCCAAGCGATCCCCCTCCCGAGGTCCCAACCCTCCGGCGGGGATGGCTTCGCAGCGCAGCCAATCGGCGTACTCGTCGAGAAGGTTGCGTTGTCGGGGCAGAAGAGGGTAACCGCTCCACTCAGCCGCCCGGTCGGCGGCCGTTGGCGTCATCGGGGTCGGCCCTGTTTCACGTGAAACAAGCGGGTCACCGCTATGCCTCGGCGGACACCACCACGGATCGCTCCGGTTCTTCGCCCTCGGAGTAGGAACGAACCCCGTCGATCTCGGCGACGGCGTCGTGGACCACCTTGCGGTCGGCGGGATTCATCGGCTCCAGCATCACCTCGCCCCCATCGGCGAGAACCTGCTCGGCCAAGCGGGCCACGTAGATCCGCAACGCCTCTCGGCGGCGCTCGGCGTAGCCCCCGATGTCGAGGCGAAGTCGGGCGCCGGCTTGGGTCTTGCGGTGCACCACCGTCCGGGTCAGTTCCAGCAGCGCCTGCATCACCGAACCCTTAGGGCCGATGAGCGCCTCGCACTGATCCCCGGTCAACTCGACGTAGATAACATCCTCATCGACCCGGGTCTCAACGCCCCCCTCGAGCCCAAAGGCGTCGAGGAGGCCCTCGAGGAACTCCCTCACCACCTGTGCCTGCTCCTCGATCTCGACCGTCACCGCCGTCTCCTTCTTCTGTCGCACTCCTGCACCCTGGGAAGTCCGCTTCGGTCTCGGCTGCGATTGGGGCGGTCCCGCCGACCGAGTACCCCCGCCGGTATCCCGGCGAGTCTTTCCCCTTCCCCGCTGATCGGTACCTCGGCCCTTGCCGGAGCGGCGCTCGCCACCCTTGCCGCCCCGGGGCGACTCCCCTTTGTCGGAGCGGTCGTCGTCACCCTTGCCCCGGCCCCGCCGACGCCGCCGGCGGCGCTTGGGCTTGGCCTTGACCCGAACCAGGGCGCTGCGGCCGCCCATCCCGAGGAACCCTCCCTGGCGCTCCCGCAAGACTTCGATCTCGGCCGCCTCCGGGGAATCCAGCCCCAGCTCGGCGAGACCCGCTGCCACTGCGTCCTTGACCGTGCGGCCTTCGACCTCCACCCATTCCGTCATCGCCTTCTCCGCTTCTTGCCCCGCTTCTTCTTGGACCCCTGTGGCCGGCGTTGTCCGGTGGGACGGGCCGGCGGGGTGGTCGGCTTCGGTTCAGGATCCGGCTGGGAGACCTCGGGTCGGGTCGGCTCGGCGGCCGCTCTCCGATCATCGAGGTTGAGAATCAGTGCTTGCTGCCCGATTCGGAAGATCTGACTGGCGGCGAAATATACCACCAGACCGGCCGGCAGGGTGAACGAGATGAAGCCGAAGAAAAATGGAAAAATCTTCATGATGGCTTGGCCCGGCTGTTGTTGTTGGCCTTGCTGCTGGCTGCGCGCCATCGTTTGTCGTTGCTGCCAGTAGGCGGTGGCCATGACCACGATAATGGTGATCAGGTAGGGAATGGCACTCACCATGCCGTCGTCTCCAAAGACCCGGGACGGCGTTCGCGTCATGTCCATCCACAGGAAGTCGGTGTCTCGTACCACGAGCGCATCCGCCAGCCGACTTCCCTCGGGAACAAACCGTTCCGGGCTGGTGGCATCGGCAAACGACCGCAACACCTGGAACAGCGCAAACCAAATCGGCATCTGAAGCAGCAAGGGAAGACAACCGGCGGCGGGATTCACCCCCTTCTCCCGATAGAGCTCCATGGTCGCCTGCTGCAATGCCGGGCGATCGTGCTTGAGTTCCTTCTGCAGGCGCTTCAGCTCGGGCTGGATCTCCTGCATCGCCTTCATCGACCGGGTCTGCTTCAACGTGAGGGGAAACATCACGATGCCCACCACGATGGTGAGCAGGATGATCGCCACCCCGAGGTTGGGAATCAGGTCGTAGAAGAACGACACGATGGTGCCGAGCAACTCGCGAAGTGCATCCCACATCTACTTGCCCTTCCTCGGTACGGGGTCGTAGCCGCCCTCCCGGAAGGGGTGGCACCGACCGATCCGCCGCATCGCCAGCCACGAACCCCTCCAGGCGCCGTGTTCGCCGATCGCCTGGTAGGCGTACTCCGAGCAGGTCGGGAGGTAGCGGCACCGCCGGCCCATCACCGGCGACAGGACCTTGCGGTACCCGAGGATGCCGCGTTGCAGCCACCAGCCGGGTTGGTGCGCCCGCAGCGATGTCCTCGTCGTCTCCACCTGGCCTATGCCTCCAATGCCTCGGTCACCCAGGCGATCAACTGGTGAAACGGCACCTCGTTGACCGCCGGATCGGCAATCAATATGTAATCCCGCTCGCCTCTCATCGGCGACCGGGCCGCCGCCTCTCGCAATCGGCGTTTGGCGCGGTTCCGAGCCACTGCGGTGCCCACCCGGCGACCGGCGATCACCGCGAGGCGCGGTGGACCGGGCACGCCGACGGCACTCACGACGACCACGCCACCGACCCGTCTTCGAGACCCGGCCCGGCGGACCCTTCGAAGATCGGAACGGTGGTGCAGCGACGTGTAGGGCCGGCCTCTATGCAGAGAGACGGGCCCGACCCTTGGCGCGGCGCCGCTTGATGATCGCCCGGCCGGCGCGGGTGCGCATCCGAGCGCGAAAACCGTGCTTCCGCTTGCGGCGTCGAACATTCGGCTGATACGTGCGCTTCATGAGAGTCCCGAGTAGGGAAGAGTACGCTGGCGCGACAGGTTACGAACACCCGGAGAGCATGTCAAAGGTCGGAGGGTGGGTCGCGCCGTCATCCCAACCCGGATCGCGGAAAATGCATTTGACCCGCGAAACAATCCCTTCGGTGCTTTGGCGACTTCGTCGCCTTCTCAGCGACCGGGTCTGGCTCCCTTCTCGGGTCGATTCTCTTTGATTTTCAAGGGATTTCGCCCACTCGACCGGTCTGGGGTGCCACCGTGCAAGGTCGGATTTGTCGTTCTTGTGCGCCACTCGCCCTCTCCATAGACTCCGTCGTCGCCGGAGCTTCCGGCTGACTTCCCACAGAGACGGCAGGTCGGTGAGCAGCCGAAGTGGCGGCCCCCCCCGACCGTGGATCTTCTCCACAGATGTGGATAGGGCTGTGGAGAAGCGGGAGTGGTATCGGGAAGACGAGAGGCAGGGACGTGGAGGCGCACTCCGCCGCTGACAGCTGGGAGCGATTCAGGCAAGACCTCCGGGGCCGCGTCACCCCGATCACCTGGCAGACCTGGCTCGACGCACTCAAACCTCAAGCGGTAGACGCCGACGTCGTCCGCTTGCTGGCACCCAGTGAGTTTCACCTCCGCTGGGTCAACGACAAGTACCGACCCGTCGTCGAGGATGCGGTGACTGCCGTGTTCGGTCCCAACGCCGAGTTGGTCATGGACGCCCGCCCCGAACCCATCTACACCCTGGAAGGTGCCGAGGAGGATTCCGGGCCCGACGCCTTCGTGCAAGAGCCGGATCCGGCGACCGACGGACGGCCCCGTCTTGCCCCCAAGTACACCTTCGAGAACTTCGTGGTGGGGCCCTCGAACCGCTTTGCCCACGCTGCGGCCATGGCCATCGCCGAGCATCCCGGGGGCCAGTACAACCCCCTGTTCGTGTATGGCGGCGCCGGCCTCGGCAAGACCCACCTCCTCCAGGCGGTCGGATTGCACAGCCGCGATCTCAATGCGCGCCTCGTCACTCGCTATGTGACATCTGAGCACTTCATCAACGACTTCATCGACGGTATCCGCCGCAAGCGCATGGACGAGTTCAAGGCCCGCTACCGGAGCGTCGACCTGTTCTTGTTGGATGACGTCCAATTTCTGGAAGGCAAGGAGCAGATCCTCGAGGAGTTCTTTCACACCTTCAACGCTCTCTACGAGACCGGCAAGCAGTTGGTCTTCTCGTCGGACCGGCCCCCGCGTGACCTCTCCACGCTCGAAGACCGCATCAGAAGCCGCTTCGAATGGGGACTCACCACCGACATCCAGCCGCCGGACGTCGAAACCCGGTTGGCGATTCTTCGAAAGAACGCCGCCTTCGCTTCCCAGCCGGTACCCGAAGCCGTCCTGGAATTCATTGCCAATCGAGTCGTCGACAACATCCGCGAGCTCGAGGGTGCTCTCACCCGGGTCACGGCGTACGCGGCGTTGACCCATCAACCCATCGACCTCGACATGACTGCCGATGTCCTTCAAGACCTGGGACCGGAGCACACTTCGGCCCCCATCAGCACGGGGCAGATCTTGGCCATGACGGCTTCTTCCTTTGGTTTCTCTATCGCAGACCTGGAGGGTCCGAGTCGGCGTCAGCCTCTCGCTCGAGCACGCCAGGTGGCGATGTACCTGTGCCGGGAACTCACCGATCTCTCTCTTCCCAAGATCGGCTCGCTCTTTGGCGGCCGCGACCACACGACGGCGCTCCACGGCATCAACAACGTCAAGCGCCTGATTCAGACCGACCAGCAACTCTTCGATCAGGTCACCGCCCTGTTACAAAGCCTGAGGAATTCTTGAAGCCTTTTCCCCAGCCCCTCCATCCCGTTGCACCCGCATGGGGAGAACTCGCGATTCGTCCTCAGCCGGTGTGCACGATCAATAGGGGCCTTAACCTGGGCTTTCGCAACGTTGCCCACAATCCCCAACCCCTACGACTACAACTGTTCTTTGAATCCTTAGGAAAGAAACTCGTAGAAGGACAACAAAGGTGCGGATAAGAGCGGAGCGAGACGACCTCGCCGATGTCCTGGGTCGAGCGGGTCGTGCCATCGGGACCAGGTCGCCTTTGGCGATCGTTCAAGGACTGCTGCTCGAGGTGGAGGGGAAGACCCTCCGAGTGACGGGCACCGACCTGGACGTCACGATCAGAACGGAACTCGAGGTCGAGGTCATCAGGGAAGGACGAACTGTGATTCCCGCCCGCCTGGCGGGAGAGGCCGTTCGCAAACTCCCGCCGGGAGCGGTGGTGATCGAGGCTGGAGATGGCGAAGTCGAGATTGCAGGGGGAGGCCCGACCTTCCGGTTTCGTGAATTGCCCGTCGACGATTATCCGAAAGTTGCCGAACCGGATCTCGACGGGGCGATCGAGGTGGACGGGGAGGTCTTCGGGGATGCCCTGGTCCAGGTTGCCACCGCTGCCTCGACCGACGATGCCCGCCCCATCCTGACCGGCGTCTACTTCGAGAGCGAGGGAGGCAGCCTCCGCGTCGTGGCCACCGATTCCTACCGGCTGGCTGTTCGCGATCTCCCTCAGGTGGAAACCGACATTTCGGGGCTGGTTCCGGTCCGAGCGTTGCGTGAACTGCGGCGGACGATCGGGGCAGCGCGTCTCAAAGTTGCCATCGGAGCTCGGGAGGCAACCTTCCAATCAGAACGGGGAACATTGACGGCCCGATTGATCGAGGGCACGTTCCCCAACTATCGGCAGTTGATTCCGGAGGCCTATCCCAACCGGCTGACGATCGAGCGTGATGCGCTTCTCGAGGCGGTGGATCGCGCCGCTCTGGTGGCTGAGGATCACATCCCGATCCGTATGCGCGTGCAAGAAGGGGGCGTCGAGCTGAGCGTGACCCGGCAAGACGTCGGAGGCGAGACAGAGCACGTGACCGCCGATTATCAGGGCGAGGAGATGACTATCGCCTTCAACTCGAGGTACTTGAACGATGGAGTCAGTGCGGTGGACTCCGACAACGTGGTACTCGACATGCTCGATCCTCTGAAGCCGGGGGTCATTCGGGGTGCGGGCGATGAGGACTTCCTCTATCTGCTGATGCCGGTCCGGCTCTGAGCCGGCCGTGTATCTGGCCTGGCTCGACCTCAGGGACTTTCGGTGCCACGAGTCGCTGGAGATCCGACCGGATCCGGCCGTCAACGTGTTCATCGGGAACAACGGCTCGGGCAAGACGAGCCTGTTGGAGGCCGTGGGCTACCTGGCCTCGCTGAAGTCGTTCCGGCGAGCTCCGGACGCTGCTTTGGTGCGGCAAGGGGCTGATGCGGCCGTGATCAGAGGTGAGTTCGGCGATGGTGAACGGACGATTCGGGTCGAGATCGAGATTCCGGCCGAAGGACGGCGCCGTGTTCTCCTCAACGGCAAGAGACCCAAGAACCGGGCAGAAGTCGTTGCATCGATCCCCTTGGTCGCCTTTCTGCCCGACGATCTCGACCTCGTGAAGCGGGGCCCGGCCTATCGACGGGAGTACGTCGACGACGTTGCGGCCGCCCTGTGGCCCCAGGCCGGGGTCGAGCAACAGGAGTACGAGCGAGCCGTCAGACAGCGCAACGCGTTGCTTCGGCGCGAGGGGAGGCAGGCCGACCCGACCTCCCTGGACGTCTGGGACGAGCGCCTGGTGCGGTTGGGGAGTGCAGTCGTCCGACGCCGGATTCGTTCGTTGGAACTGATTGGCAGCCGGCTCGAGGATCTCTATGCGGAGATGACGGCCGTCGTCGAATCGTTCGCCTGGCGCTACGAGTCTGCTTCGGTGGGCGACGGCACGGGTTCCGTCGAACAGCGCCTCGCCGAGGCCGTGACCCTGGCCCGTTCCGTCGATGTGGAGCGGCGAGTCTCCACGGTCGGGCCCCATCGTGACGAGATAGGCTTTCACCTCTCCGGACGCGACGTGCGAACCAGAGCCAGCCAGGGGGAGCAGCGGGCGGTGGCGCTGAGTCTGCGGGTCGCCGCCTACGAAGTGCTGCGTCGCGAGCGCGGGGCAACGCCCCTGCTGGTCCTCGACGACGTCTTTTCCGAACTCGATGCCGAACGGAGTCGTCGCCTGGTCGGCAGGCTGCCGGACGGGCAGGTATTCGTCAGTTCGGCTCGCGAGGATGAAGTGCCGGTGAGGGGGATGCGCTGGACGGTGTCGGCGGGAGGAATCGATCGGCGTGAGTGATCTCGAACACGTCGGTATGGGCCTCGATGGTCTGCTGCGGCGACTGGGCATGCCCGACGCCGTGGACCTGGAGCGGCTCGTCAAGGACTGGGTGGAATTGGCCGGGGACCCGTGGGCCGACACGGCCACCCCGGTGGGCTGGCGGGACGGCGTCTTGGTGGTAGAAGTCGGTGACGGCACCACGGCGACCTTGCTCCGTTACGAGGCGGAGGCACTCATGAAGCGCCTGACAAAGGGTCTCGGGGGAGCGCTGGTCACAGCGATTCGCATCCGGGTGGCTCGCGGCAAAAAGGGCCTCTGACCTGGGGAAATGCCCCGACGAAGTCATCGTCTTAGGTCCTCCGGCGGCTATACTTACAGAGGTGTCACCCGGGGACCGTATCGTTCCTGACGTGGCTGTCACCATCGCCGATTGAGGAGGCTCGTGGCACAATCGCAGCGCGCCAACAAGTCGTATCAGGCCAAGGACATCACGGTTCTCGAGGGCCTGGAAGCGGTGCGTCGTCGCCCGGCGATGTATATCGGGAGTACCGGCCCCCGCGGCCTCCACCACCTCATCTGGGAGGTGGTGGACAACGCCGTCGACGAAGCCATGGCCGGCTTCTGCACCCGCATAGAGGTGACGCTGCGGGCCGACGGAGGGGTGACCGTCAAGGACAACGGGCGAGGCATCCCCGTCGATCGGCACGCCAAGACGAAGCTTCCCGCCCTCACCACCGTCTTGACGACGCTGCATGCGGGCGGAAAGTTCGAGTCCGGCGCCTACACGGTCTCGGGGGGACTGCACGGTGTCGGTGTCTCCGTGGTGAACGCACTGTCCGTCAAACTCGAAGTCGACGTGGTTCGCGACGGCCACCTCTGGCATCAAGAATTCACGGACGGGAAGCCCAAGTCCAAGCTGGCCAAGGTCAAGCCGGCGCGACGCACCGGCACCACGGTCACGTTCTGGCCGTCTCCGGGCATCTTCGAGGAGACGACCGAGTTTTCTCACCAGACCGTGGCCTCGAGGCTGCGGGAGATGGCCTTCCTCAATCAAGGGCTGGAGATCAGGCTCTTCGACGAGCGGGACGGAGAACCCGACAAGGAGACCTTCCAGTACAAGGGAGGGCTGGTCGATTACGTCAAACACCTGAATGCCAAGCGCGAACCGCTCCACGCTCACGTGGTGACGATGCAGGAAGTAGCCGAGGGCATGGAGATCGACGTCGCCCTGCAGTGGACCTCGGGTTACACCGAGAGCGTTCTGTCGTTCGCCAATAACATCAACACTCACGAGGGCGGCACCCACGAGGAGGGGTTTCGCAAGGCTCTCACCCGTGCCGTCAACGAGTTCGCCAGGGACCGTTCCATCCTCAAGGAGAAGGACCAGAACCTGGTCGGTGAGGATGTGCGCGAGGGTCTGACCGCGGTGGTCTCCGTCAAGGTTCGTCAACCCCAGTTCGAGGGCCAGACGAAGACCAAGCTGGGCAACACCGAGGTGCGCTCCTTCGTCGAGGTTGCCCTCAACAAGCTGTTGCCGGAGTGGCTCAACCGTCATCCCGGCGAAGCCCGCAAGATCGTCGACAAGTGCGCCAGTGCCGCCAGAGCGCGGATGGCGGCCCGGGCGGCTCGCGATCTGACGAGGCGGAAGAGCCTCTTGGAGTCGTCGGGTTTGCCGGGAAAGCTGGCCGACTGCTCGTCACGGGAACCGGGGTCGTCGGAGTTGTTCATCGTGGAGGGCGACTCGGCGGGCGGGTCGGCCAAGCAGGCTCGGAACAGCGAGTATCAGGCGATCCTGCCGATCCGGGGCAAGATCATCAACGTCGAGAAGGCCCGCCTGCCTCGGGTGCTGCAGAACACCGAGATCCAGGCGCTGATCACCGCCATCGGCACGGGCATCGGCGACGACTTCGATCTGGAGAAGGCTCGCTACCACAAGATCGTCATCCTCACCGACGCCGATGTCGATGGGGCGCACATCCGGACCCTGTTGCTCACCTTCTTCTTCCGGCACATGAGGCTCCTGATGGAGGCCGGGTATGTCTACATCGCTCAACCCCCGCTGTATCTGGTCAAGGCCGGCAAGGACTCGCGGTACGCCTACTCGGACAGAGAACTCAACGAGATCCGCTCCGACCTCGACGGGAAACGCACCACGATCCAGCGCTACAAGGGTCTCGGCGAGATGAACGCCGCGCAGCTCTGGGAGACCACCATGGATCCCGCCGACCGGGTGCTGTTGCAGGTGTCGCTCGACGACGCCGGTCTCGCCGACGACATCTTCACGACGTTGATGGGCGACAACGTCGAGGCGCGTCGCACGTTCATCCAGCAGAACGCCCGTGACGTGCGATTCCTCGACATCTGAGAGGGGACACATGGCAGACGAGCCATCCGGAGAGGGCAGGGTCGAACTGATCGACATCGAGGCGGAGGTCAAGACCTCCTTCCTCGAGTACGCGATGTCGGTGATCGTGGCCCGGGCGCTGCCCGACGTGAGGGACGGTTTGAAGCCGGTACACCGCCGGATCCTCTTTGCGATGCACGACGCCGGCATCAGACCGGGTACCCCGTTCCGCAAGAGCGCCCGGGTGGTCGGCGACGTGATGGGATGGTTCCACCCGCACAGCAACGATGCCATCTACGACGCCCTGGTCCGGTTGGGTCAGGACTTCGCCAGTCGCTACCCCCTCATCGAACCGCAGGGGAACTTCGGAACCGTCGACGACCCGCCGGCGGCCATGCGCTACACCGAGTGCCGTCTGGAGAAACTGGCGGTCAACCTGCTCGATGGCCTGGACGAGGACACGGTCGACTACGAGGACAACTACAGCGGCGAGCGCCAAGAGCCGGTCGTCTTGCCGGCCCGCTTCCCGAACCTGCTCGCCAACGGCTCCACGGGCATCGCCGTCGGCATGGCCACCAATATCCCTCCCCACAACCTCGGTGAGGTGATCGAAGCCGCCCTCCACATGATCGACAACCCCGACTGCAAGATCGAAGACCTCCTCGACTTCGTGAAGGGGCCCGATTTCCCGACCGGGGCCTACATCGTTGGAAACAAGGGCGTCAAGGATGCGCTCCAGACGGGCCGGGGCTCCGTGAAGATGCGAGCGGTCACCGAGATCGTCGAGGTCCGCAAGGGTAGAACGGCGATCGTGGTCACCGAGATCCCGTATCAGGTGTCGCGCGACCGCATCATGGAGAAGATCGCCACGCTGGTACGCGAGAAGAAGCTCGACGGAATCGCAGACCTGCGCGACGAGAGCGATCGCTCCGGCACCAGGCTGGTGATCGAGCTGAAGCGGGATGCGGTGCCGCAGATCGTGCTCAACCAGCTCTACAAGAACACCCAGCTGCAGGAGACGTTCGGCGTCAACATGGTCGCTCTGGTCGATGGGGTCCCCCGGACCCTCAATATCGCCGAGATGATCGGGCACTACATCGATCACCAGATGGAGGTGATCGAGCGACGCACCCGATTCCGGCTCGAGAAGGCGGAGGCCCGGGTCCACATCGTCGACGGCTTGATCATCGCGTTGGACAACATCGACGAGGTGGTGGAGATCATCCGGTCCAGCGAGGACGTCGAAGCGGCGCGCGGTGCCCTGATGGAGCGCTTCGAGCTCTCCGAGGTCCAGGCGACCCACATCCTCGACATGCCGCTGCGGCGGCTCACCGCCCTCGAGACGTCCAAGCTCCGCGAGGAGCAGGCCGAGTTGGCCAAGCTCATCAAGCACCTCAAGTCGCTGCTGCGGAGTCCGGCAAAACGGCGGGCGCTGATCGGAAGCGAGCTCAAGGAGATCAAGAAGCAGTACGCCGACCCCCGACGGAGCAGGATCATCCCCGACGACGGGGATCTCTCCCTCGAGGACTTGATCGCCGATGAGGAGCTCGTCGTCACGGTGACGGCTAACGGGTACTTGAAGTCGGTGAGTGCGGCGTCATACCGGCGCCAGGGGCGGGGAGGCCGCGGGGTGAAGGGGGCCGCCCTCCGCGAGGACGACGTGATCTCCCGGGTGCTGTTCACCACGGCGCATGCCTATCTCCTCTTCTTCACCAACCGGGGGAAGGTCTATCGGATCAAGGCACACGAGTTGCCGCGCAAGGACCGAACCGCCAAGGGGGTTCTGGCCCAGTCGGTGCTTCCTCTGGCCCCCGACGAGGCCATAGAGGCGGTGGTGGACACCCGCGACTACGAGACGAGCAACTATCTCGTCATGGTGACCCGCAACGGGCAGGTCAAGAAGACCAAGATGTCCGACTACGACTCCCGTCAGTCGGCCCTGATCGCCATCAGACTCCAGAAGGGTGACGAGTTGGTGGCGGTCCGCACGACCTCCGGGAAGAAGGACCTCATGATCTTCACGAACCAGGGTCAGGGGATCCGGTTCAAGGAGAGCGAGATCCGCCCGATGGGGCGGGACACGATGGGGGTCCGGGGGATGAGGCTCCGCGAGGGCGATTTCGTCGTGTCTGCAGCATCGAGCCAGGACGCCAGTGAGGTGATCCTCCTCACGTCCGGCGGGTATGGGAAGAGGACCAAGATCACCGATTTCCCGCTCCAGAAGAGGGGAGGTCTCGGCGTCAAGGCGATCAAGCTGACCAGGGTCCGCGGCAGCCTGGTGGCGGCCCGCAGCGTTCCGTCGGGGTCGGAGATCTTCGTGACCTCGACCGACGGAGTGGTGATTCGGATGGAGACCGACCCGATCAGCCGCCAGAGGCGTGACGCCAGCGGGGTCAAGGTGATGAATCTCGGCGAGGGGGCGTCGGTGTCGGCGTTCGATCTGGTACCCCAGGAGAACGGCGAGGAAACGTAACCGGATCCGGAAGGTCACCGGTACACTACCCAGCGTTGTTGGTCGGCCCGGGAGGGTCATGCCGGTACATCGAGTCCGGAGGGTGATTCGCAAGATCGACCCGTGGACGGTGCTCAAGGTCTCCCTTGTCTTCAACGCCATCATGGCGTTGGTGTTCGTGCTGGGCACCGTCATCTTCTGGTCGGTCTTCGTGAACGCCGGCATTCCCGACCGCATCAACGAGTTGGCCCTCCTCGTGGGCCTCGAGAATGGGATCACCCTCGACGGGCCGGTCTATTTCCGGATGGTCGTATTGCTGGCGGTGATCGGCACGATCCTCATGACGGGCTTCTTCACTCTCGGTGCGGTGATCTACAACCTCATCTCCGACCTGGTCGGTGGGATCGAGGTGGTGGTGCTGGAGGAGACCGCCGCAGTGCCGAGTGCGAGCCGACCCGGAGCCCCGCCGGCGACGGGCAAGACCTCTGAGGCCCCTAGCCGGGTGAGGCCGCTCCCAACCGTGAAGCCGATGATTCGGGCCACGAGTGCCAAGCCTCCGAGCGAGGGGGAGACGGCGGTCAAACAGACTGGCAGCTAGCCGGAGCCCGAGTAGCCGGCCACCCCGAGACCGATCCTCACTGCTGCGGCGAGGTACGCCGATGCCGCGTCGGCCGGTTCGGCAACACCCGGTGGGTAGTGGTCCCCGACCACGGCCAGGGCACCGGCGGCGAGAGCGATCGCCGCCAGGTGTGATCCGTGATCGGCGACCCCGAGAATCAACTCCGAGCCGCCTTCGGTGATGCGCGCCAGGGCCCCCGCCCATGGTGGGGGTGCCGGGGCGATGAGACGGGTGACGGCACCTCCCCGGCGTGTCCGGCGACGCTTGTGTGCCCACCGGGGTCCCACGGGATCGGGGAACGGCACTGCGGTGCCGCGCCGCAGGGGGCGTCCTTCGGTGGTCCAGGCCACGACCACCGAGGAAGCTGTCGTGGCGCGGGCACTTTCGTGGGCGGCCAGGGTTGCAGCGATACCCATGGCGAGATCGGCCGGCGCCAGGAGCGTCGTCCCGGCGGCCGCAAACCGGCGTCCCAGCGACCGGCCTCGAGGTCGGTTGGCCGTGACGCAGTGGAGACCGGATTCGGCGGCGAGCATTGCCGGGGACCCCGGCGAAGGGTCGTCGGACACGAAGACGTCGAAGCCGGCCAGTGAATCGATGGCCATCGTGCGACGGTCTTCGGTCCTCCCGGTCTGCCCGTAGAGGCCGAGGGCGGTGAGGTCCGGTTCGGCGAGCAGGATCCGCCCGGCCCGGGTTCCGACTTCACCGGTGGCGTGGAGAGCGACTCGCACGCTCAGTCGATCGGCTGCCAGGAGCCGGCACGGTCGGGGGTCCGCACCGCCCGGCGGCGCAGGAGCATCATCCCGGTGAGGGTCACGGCGACGGCGACGAAGATACGCCGGAGGGTCATGGCGACATCCTAGGGCGACCCATAGGGGGCCTATCATGAGGGGGCCCGGTACTCGTGGCCGGGTGGCTCGGTGGTTCCCACCGAGGGAGGCAAGAGCGAAGCCGGTTCGAATCCGGCGCTGTCCCGCAACTGTGAAGCCCCTGCGGGGGACAAGCCAGGTCGCCTGCCACCGGGCCGGAAGGACGCTCTCGGAGGAAGGGTGGCCGCTCCGGCGGAGGCCCCTCCTCCCCGACACAGAGAGGGGTCTGATGACCCGCCGGTCTTGCTGGGCGCTTCTCGCCCTGTCCCTCATGGCATCCGCATGCGGCGCCGACGGAGGAGTCGACACCACCTCGGCCCCTGCGGCACCGGACTTCCCGACGATTGTGCTGGGCGTGGAGATTCCATCCCGCCCCGAGCGAATCGTTTCGGCCTCCGCCTCCCACACCGAGATCCTGTATGCGATCGGCGCCGGGGAGGGGATCGTGGCCACCGACCTCTTCAGCGACTATCCGCCGGAGGCCGCTTCCACCGAGAAGATCGATGCGTTCAACCTCAACGTCGAAGCGGTGGCGGCCTTGGAACCGGACCTGGTGATCCTCGGTTTCGACCCGGGCGACGTCACCGCCGGTCTCGCCACCCTCGGCATCCCCGTATTGCTCTTCGATGCCCCGGCAGCGCTCGTCGACGTCTGGAACCAGGTGGAAGCCCTGGGTGCCGCGATCGGCCGGCCCGAGGAGGCGGCGACCTTGACCGCCGATATGCAGGCCTCGATCGATGAGTTGGCCGGGTCGGTGGGTGGGGGTGAGCCGACGAGCTACTACCACGAGCTCGACCCGACGTATTTCACCATCACCTCGGAGACCTTCCTCGGGGAGCTCTACGGGTTGCTGGGCCTGCGCAGCATCGCGGATGAGGCGAGCGATGCCGGGTTCGGCTACCCGCAACTGAACGCCGAGTTCATCATCGACGCAGACCCCGATTTCGTGTTCCTGGCCGACACCCTGTGCTGTGGTGCGACGGTGGATTCACTCGCCGAGCGGCCCGGGTGGGATTCACTGAGCGCGGTGGCGGACGGCCGGGTCGTCGTGCTCGACGACTCGGTGGCTTCGCGATGGGGCCCGAGGATCGTCGAGTTCCTCGAGACCGTGGCGGAGGCAGTTTGGGAGGGCGCCGGGTGACCGGGCAGTCCCGCCGCGCCGGGCCGGGCCGCCTGACCCTCATGTTGGGGGTCCTGCTGGGCGCCGTGGTGGCCGGCCTGCTCGTCGGGCCCGTCTCGCTCAATCCCTTGCGGGTACTCGCCGAAATCGTCGACCGGTTGCCTTTGGTCTCCGTCGACAGCGGGTTGACGGAACGCGAGGCCGCCATCGTCTGGGATCTCAGGTTGCCGCGGGTGGTGTTGGGGGCGATCGTTGGGGCGGTGCTCTCCGTGGCCGGTGGCGCCTATCAGGGCGTGTTTCGCAACCCCCTGGCAGATCCGTATCTCCTCGGAGTGGCGGCCGGTGCCGGTCTCGGGGCGACGCTGGCCATCGTGGGGGGCCAGTCGACCGGGGGTTTCGTGCCTCTGGCGGCCTTTGTCGGCGCCGTAGCCGCCGTGGCCGCCGCCTATGGGCTGGGGAGCGCCGGGGGAATGACGGGGTCGTCGCTGATCCTCGCCGGCGTGGCGGTGGCGGCCTTCTTCACGGCGGCACAGACCTATGTTCAGCAGCGCAACGCCGACACGATCCGGGAGGTCTTCGCCTGGATCCTGGGAAGGCTGGGGACGGCCGGATGGCACGAGGTGCGGCTGGTCATTCCCTATGCGTTCGTGTCGGTGGTCGTGATCCTGCTGCATCGCAGGCTGCTCGACGTGATGGCGGTGGGCGAGGACGAGGCCGGGACACTGGGCGTCGACCCGGCCCGGGTGCGGCTCACGGTGGTGCTCGCAGCAACGCTGGGGACGGCGGCGGTGGTGGCGGTGAGCGGCCTCATAGGCTTCGTCGGGATCATCGTGCCTCACACGATCCGCCTCATGTTCGGGGGTAGCTACCGCTCGATCCTTCCTTTGGCCGTGATCGGCGGAGCCGCGTTTCTGGTGCTCGCCGATCTCGCCGCCCGTACCGTGCTGGCACCCGCCGAGGTCCCGATCGGTGTGGTGACTGCCTTCCTGGGTGCCCCGTTCTTCGGTGTGGTGCTTCGCAGTTCGGTGCGGAGGAGGACCTCATGAGCGGAATCGCGACATCGGGCGTCACCGTGGCCTACAACGGGCGCGCCGTCCTCGACGGCGTCGACCTGCGCGTGGCCGGCGGTGAATGGGTGGCCGTCATCGGGCCCAACGGGGCCGGGAAGACGACGTTGTTGCGGGCGGTCTCCGGAACGGTGCCCTTTGGGGGGTCGGTGCTCATCGGCGGCGTGCCGATCGACTCGATGTCACGACGCGAGGCGTCCCGAGCGATCGCGGTCGTTCCCCAGCATCCGGTGATTCCCAGCGGGGCCACGGCCCTCGACTACGTCCTGCTCGGCCGGACCCCCTACATCGGCTATTGGGAGATGGAGCAGGCCGAGGACGTTCGCATCGCCCGCTCCGCGCTGGAGAGACTGGACTGTGGGGAACTCGCCCGGCGCCAGGTGGGCAGGTTGTCGGGAGGGGAACGGCAGCGGGTCGTACTGGCCCGAGCCCTCGCCCAGGATGCCGAGATCCTCCTGCTCGACGAGCCGACGACATCGCTCGACATCGGGCATCAACAGCAGGTGCTCGACCTCGTCGACGGTCTTCGTCGGGAGCGGGGGATCACCGTCCTGGCGGCCTTCCACGATCTCACGCTCGCCGCCCAATACGCGGATCGGATGGCGCTGCTCGACGGGGGCGTGATCGTCGCCGACGGACCGCCCACAGAGGTGCTCACGGCCGACGTGCTGGCGCGGTTCTCGGGTGCGAGGGTAACGGTGCTGCGGAGCCCCGATGGTGATCCGATCGTTGTGCCCCTGAGGGATCAGGCGTAGTTGTTGTACAGCGAACCGATGGCGTAGGAGACCGCGGCCCCCCCGGCCGCCACGGCCATGTTCTCGAGTCCGGCGACGATCGGGTTCGTGTGGGTGGTGACGGTCTTCACGGCGCCGACCACGAACAGGGCGATCCCGCTGCCGGCGGCGGCCACCAGCAAGCCCATGCCGGTGTTTGTGATGAATGCGAAGGGGAGCACCGAGGGAAGCGATCCGGCGAGGAACAGCAGTCCGGACATGACCATGGCGGTGATCGGCGAGCGCCGTTCGGTGTCGACGACCCCGAACTCCAGGGCCATCATCACCTTCAGGAAGGCCTCGTCGTCGGCATCGAGGATGGTGACGATCCGCTCGATCTCATCGGCGGGGAACCCGAGATCGCCGAACATCTCCCTGATCTCGTCGCGTTCGACATCGCGATGGAACCGGAGGTGCTCCCGTTCCAACTCCATCTCCTTGTCGAAGACCTCTTCCTGGGACTTCGTCGCCATGTACTCACCGGCGGCCATCGACACCGCTCCGGCGACCGAGGCCGCCAGCGCCGCCAGCAGCACCTCCCGGTTGGCGAGGCCACCGCCGACGACCCCGACGACGAGCAGGAAGATCGAGACCAACCCGTCGTTGACCCCGAGGATGATGTCGCGGATGTATTGGCGGGCGACACCGCTGTGTTCACGGTAGGGAGGGGCCTCGACGGCGGTGTCCTTGGGCGTTGCCATCGGGGAGGAGTGTATTCGTCGGATGAGCGGTGAACGCCCCCCCGGCGAGTCGGGGGCTCGATGGGTAGCCTCGCGGGGAGCAGTCGACGGAGGATCGGTGGCTGAGGAGATCACGGCAGAGGCGGCGGAGGTACCGCGGAACCGCAACAGCCGGGGCAAGTTGAAGCGGAGGTACTACGAGGACGAGTTGGCCAAGCTGCAGATCGAGTTGGCCAAGCTGCAGTCCTGGATCCGCCAGAAGGGGCTCAAGGTCGTGGTGATCTTCGAGGGCAGGGACGCCGCGGGGAAGGGCGGTGTGATCAAGAGGATCGCCGAAAGGCTCAATCCCCGGGTGTGTCGGATCGTGGCGTTGGGAACCCCGACCGAGCGGGAGAAGACGCAGTGGTATTTCCAGCGTTACGTGGAGCGGCTTCCCGCATCCGGGGAGATGGTGCTGTTCGATCGCAGCTGGTACAACCGGGCGGGTGTGGAACGGGTGATGGGGTTCTGCGACGACGAGGAGTACTGGGAGTTCCTCCGATCGTGTCCGGAGTTCGAGCGGATGTTGGTGCGCTCCGGGATCACGCTGATCAAGTACTGGTTCTCGGTGAGCCTCGAAGAGCAGGAGCGGCGCTTTCAGGCCCGCATGAAGGATCCCAAGAAGCGTTGGAAGCTCAGCGACATGGACCTGGAGTCGCGCATGCGGTGGCAGGAGTACTCCAAGGCGAAGGACGAGATGCTGGCTCACACCGACATCAAGCAAGCGCCGTGGTACGTGGTGCCCGCCGACGACAAGAGGGCGGCCCGCCTCAACTGCATTGCCCACATGCTGACGCTCATCTCCTACGAGGACCTCACCCGCCAGATGACGTCGCTGCCGGAGCGACCCGAGGAGCGGCGCGGCTACGTCCGGCCGCCGATGGAAGATCAGACGTTCATCGAGGAGCGGTTCTAGGCCCGCTCGGTGCGGCGGTTGAGGCCGTTGATGCGCTGCGAAAGGTCTCCGGTGAGGGCGTTCGGGCCGACACGCCAACACCAGTTTCCCCGCACGGTCGCCGGAGTGTTCATCCGGGCGGCGGTGTCGAGCCCGAGGAAGTCCTGGAGGGGGGCTATGGCCAGCCGGGCCCGGGAAGCCCACACGGCTTCGATCATCGCATCGACGACCTGTGAGCCGCTCACCCCCAGATAGCGGCGGGCCCGGCGTTGCTCGGCGTTGGAAGCCGACCGGTACCACCCGAGGGTGGTGTCGTTGTCGTGGGTTCCGGTGTAGGCGATGCAGTGCTCGGGATAGTGCTCGGGGAGGAAGGCATTGTCCGGGTCGCCATCGAAGGCGAACTGGAGGATCTTCATCCCCGGGAGGCCCAACTCGTCGCGCAGGGCGGGCACCGCGGGATGCAACTCACCGAGGTCTTCGGCGATGATGGGAAGCCCTCCGAGGGCGGCCTCGACGGCATCGAAGAACGGCCGTCCCGGACCGTCGACCCAGCGGCCCGTCTCGGCCGTCGGGGAACCCGCCGGTATCTCCCAGTAGTCGACGAAGCCCCGGAAATGGTCGATGCGGACCACGTCGACGAGCCGGCGGGCGCTGCGGAGGCGTTCGATCCACCAGGAGTAGCCGTCGGCGGCGTGAGCCGCCCAGGCGTAGAGCGGGTTGCCCCACAGTTGGCCGGTCTTCGAGAAGTAGTCCGGGGGGACGCCGGCCACGACGCTGGGCCGCCGCCGGTCGTCGAGTTCGAAGAGGTCCGGTCGGGCCCAGACCTCGACGCTGTCGAGGGCAACGAAGATCGGGATGTCGCCGATGATGCGGATTCCGGCTCGGCCGGCCCGCTCCCGGAGGAGCCCCAACTGCCGGAAGAAGAGGAACTGGGTGAATGCGTGACGGTCGACGGAGGCGGCGTGCTTCCGCCGGTCGATGGCCCCGGGTTCGGCGAGACGGAGCTCCTCGGGCCACTCCCACCACGGCCTCGCCCCTTGTGCCTCCTTGAGGGCCATGAAGAGCGCGTAGTCACCGACCCAGGAGTTTTGGGCGCAGAACCCTTCGTAGTCGGTGCGAAGAGGATGGTCCGGTGAGTTGAGATGCGCCTCTTCGAGCAGCCGCTGTTTCCAGGGGATCACCGCGCCGAAATCGACGATGTCGTCGGGGAATGAGGGGCGATCGTCGAGGCGAGCAGCGGGAACGAGTCCGTCCTCGACGAGCAGCTCGGGGGAGATGAGGTTCGGGTTCCCGGCGTGCGCCGAGAAGCTCTGATAGGGAGAGTCGCCGTACCCGGTCGGGCCGATCGGCAGGATCTGCCAGTGGCGGCAACCCGTACCTGCCAGCCAATCGATCCACCGGTGGGATTGGGGCCCGAGGTCGCCGATGCCGAAGGCACCCGGGAGCGAGGTCGGGTGAAGCAGGATGCCGGAGGAGCGGTCGGGGAACATCGGGCCGGATCATGTTACGGCCGATAACCTCAACTGCGGAGGTCGTGATGGCGGGCCGGAGATCCCGGGTGTATCGGGCCGACCGGGTGGCGCCGTTGCAGTGGGTGCTTTCGGTCGATGGAAGACCGCAGTCCGATCACCGGTCCTACCGAGCCGCGGTGCAGCACGCCCGGGCGGTGGAGCGTGGATTCAGGACGAGGCGAGCCGTGGTTCGCAACGGCATCACCCTGCTCGTGTGCCTCATCGCTGTGGGTCTCGTCGTCGAATTCCGGCATGTCGCCAATCCGGACTACGACCCGGCGCGCGCCTTCGTCGAACGCATGGAGGCAGAAGCCCGCGCCACGATCGCCGGATCGGTGGTGGAGCCCGACGGGGACATTCGGGCGGCGTCATTCCTGCTCGAGGTCGGCACCGCCGGAGAGCAGGAGGTTTGGGTGATCACCGGGGACTTCGGCGGAGACTGCTACTTGATCCGGTGGCGGCCGGGCGAAGCACCGTTTGTCGCCGTGCTTGCACCCCGTCACCCGTGTGAGCCGGGACCGGCGGCTTTGTCCACAGCGGCCGATGGCTTCGAGCGGGTGGCGGTGCAACTGTTCGCCGACCGGCCGATCGACTGGGATCCGGTTCTCCCGGCGGAGGAGAACCTGGCGGTGTGGTTCTTCCCGGTCGTCTTCGTGACGGCCTTCCTGGTGCTTCGGACTCTGGTGAGCATTTCGATCATCGCCATACAACGGGGGGTTCCCACGCCGGCCATACCGGTGGAACGCCGTGAGCCCGGCGATCAGCGGCAGAGGTCGGTGACGAGCGGATAGGGGTCGACGAGGTAGTCGAGCCCGCCCCCGCGGGGCATCCAGCCGAGGTGGAGGTGCGGCGTGTCGGCGTTGCCGGTCACGCCCACCCAGCCGACGAGGTCGCCGGCCTCGACCGGATCACCGGGCCCGACCCCCGGGGCATATCCGGCGAGGTGGGCGTAGTAGTAGTCCTGGCCGGTGATTGCTCCGTGGATGTAGAGGCCCCAGCCGCCGGCCCAGTGCCAATCGGCCTGGGTTACGAAGCCGTCTTCGATGGCCACCAGGGGGGTGCCCCACTCGGCGAGAAGGTCGATGCCCTTGTGGGTCCGGCCCCAGGGGCGTCCTTCGCCCCAGTCGTGCTCGTAGTGGTGCCATCCCTCGACCGGGCAGACACGGCCGTGGAGGTCGAAGTCGAGACCGAGACGCCGGCCGACGGCGACCCGAACCTTTCGCGCCGTTGTGACGGCATCCTGATGCAGGACCCAAGCCCCGAGGAGGCGGCGGAGGGACTCCAGCCGATCCGGCTCGGCGCCGAGCATCTGCTTCATGATCTCGGTGGCGACCAGGCCTTCGTCGACCCGCCCGACGATGGGCAGCAGAACGGCCCCGGCCCCGGCCCGGGCCTCGTCGAGGGCCGCTTCCACGGAGGAGAGGCGCGCCCCGAGACGGGCGGTCTGATCGCCGCCGGCCAGCCACCGGTTGGATCGGGCGACCACCGTGACTTCGAGGCGGAGCCGCTGGGTGACGGCGGCCAGTTCGTCTTCGGGTGGTTGCTCCTGGGCTCCGGCGCCCGGAGCCGCGACGATCAAACTCGCGGCGAGAGCGGCAACGAAGGCACGCCGGGGGGGTCTCATCAGCGCCGAGGGTAGCGAGGCGCCCTAACCGTGGAGTGCCACCAGCTCCAAGGCACGGTCGGTCACCAGGACCATGAGCTCCCGATCGATGCTGTCGGGGAGCATGGCCGGTGGGGCCTCCGGGTCGTAGGTGATGTTGGGCGCCTCGTCGTTGAGCCGGGTCCAGGGGGAGAGGCCTTCGGTGGCGGCATTGACCAGGACGACGGCGTGGGCGTTGTCGGGTTGGACGTGGTCGTGTTCGGTCTGAATGCGGAGATAGGGAACGGCGACGCCGCTCATCGACATCGAGGCCTCCCGCTCCGCCCAGTAGGCCTCGTCGTCGCAGGAGACCTCCCGGTTGAGCCACCCGACCTCGCCAATGCGGCGGCCAGAACGATCGAGCGACCCGTCACGGCGCCCCATGTGCCTGCAGCCGGGCCGCCAACTCGGCGGCGGGAGCAACCGCATGGGTGCCGCGGAGCGGGGTGATGGCGACGACTCCCTCCATGGCGGCCTCGATGTCGGTCCCCTGCAGCGTGTCCCGGTAGTGGACGCCGCCGCCGAAGTCGTGGACGTAGGTCCCGGGTGACTCCTCCCGAAAGAGGCGGTCGTAACCGATGTCGGCGATCGTGGTGATCCGCCGCTCCGTGTGGAGGTCGGCGTCGTCGGGAAGGTTGATGCTCACCGGCACGGCCGGGTCGGGATCGAGGAGGAGAGCCTCCGTGAGGTGGGCGGCGACGGCCGCAAGACGCTCCCACACCGGGCGCGACTCGGCGCTCTCGACCCACTGTCTCCACGGTCCCCACGGCTCCTTGGAACCGGTGGAGAACGCTACGGCGGCCACTCCGGCGATAGCCGCCTCGAGCGCGGCCCCGACCGTTCCGCTCGATTGGAGGAAGGCCGACCCGTGGTTGTAGCCGATGTTGATGCCCGACACGACCAAGGTGGGCGCCGAGTCGAAGAGAATGTGTACGCCCAGTTGGACGCAGTCGGCGGGGTAGCCGTCGACCGCCAGCATCGGGATCCCTTGGCGTTCGACCGGGGTGACGGTGACCGGCTCGAGTCTCGTGATCGCCTTGGCGACCCAACTCCGCTCGCGGGAGGGCACGACCACTCGAATGGGTGCCACCGCCGACAGGGCCGCTGCCAGCGGGGCGAGACCGGGGGCGTCGATGCCGTCGTCGTTGACGACCAGGATCCAGGTCGACGCAGGCGACGTCATGGGTACCGGTGGCGATCGACGACGACCCGCACCACCGTTCCCCGGCTGATCTGCCGGTCACCCTCGAACGCCTCGACCGTGAAGTGAAGGCGCCGGCCGTTCACCTCGTGGAGGGTGGCGATGGCGCGAATCTCGGCGCCGATGGGCGAGGCGGCGAGATGTTCGAGGTGGACCTCCACCCCGACCGTCGTCGCGGTGTCGGGGACTCGCTCGGAGACGGCGGCGACCGTGGCCGCTTCACAGAGGGCGATGAGTCGGGGAGTGGCGAGGACCTGGACGTCGCCCGATCCGACCTCGACGGCGGTGTCCCTGCGCTGGACGGTGGCGATCACCTCGGCGCGGTCGCCGACGGCGGGGCCGATCGATGGCATGGTGTCACCGTATCACCGGCTCCCGGGTCTACCGTGGGAACCGGACGGTGGGTTGCCGTCGTCCCAGCGGGGACGAGGAGGCTACATGCGAAAACTGCTCACGTTCACCGTTGCTCTCGCCCTCACGGCGGTGAGCTGCAGCCAGTCGGAGGGGACCGCCACGACGACGTCGTTCCCGACGGCGACGACCACGGGAGGCACCTCGGCGATTGCCGAGCGGTTCGACCCCTCGTCGATCAGGTTCGAGGCTGCCCTGGAGCGCTTCGATCGTTGTGAGGGGGTGCTCGAGCACTTCATCGCCGAGGCGCTCGAACGGGTCGGTCCCTACGGACTGGACGGCGGTGGACCGGTAGTCATCATGGAGGACGGGGTCGCCTTCGCCGCCGAGGGAGACGAGGCGGCTGCTCCTATGACCACGATGGTCACCGACCTCGACCGACCAGGCGACGACTTCTCGGGCACGAACGTGCAGGTCGCCGGTGTCGACGAGCCGGATGTGATCAAGACGGACGGTGATCGGATCGTCGCCATCGTCGAGCGGAAGCTCTACTACGTCGATGTGAGCGGATCGGTGCCCGAGTTGCTCGGATCGCTCTACCTGGGCGATGCGTGGGGTCACACGATGTTCGTGAGTGGTGATCGGGCGTTCGTGTTCGCCACCGGCTACGGGATCGCCCCGCTTCCGGCTACGGCCGAATCCTCGGTGATCCCTTCCTACGGCGAGACGACCGTGATTCAGGAGATCGACCTCTCCGATCCCGAGGATCTCGAGGTGGTGCGGACCATGACGGTCGAGGGTCGTCTGCTGAGTGCCCGATCGATCGGGGACACCGGTCGGATAGTGCTCTCCTCGTACCCCGCCGAGCTCGCCTTCGTCTACCCGAGCGGGCCGGCGGCCGAGCCGATCGCCGAGCAGACGAACCGCCAGATCGTGCAGAACAGCATGCTGGACGACTGGCTCCCCAACTACACGGTGACCGACGGCGACTCGATCGTGGATCAGGGCCTGCTGGTCGACTGTGACGGCGTGCATGCCCCCGCCGAGTTCGCCGGCTTCAACACCGTCTCGGTGGTCACCGTCGACTTCTCAGAGGGGCTGGGTTCTTCCGAGTCGGTCGGGGTGATCGCCAACGGCGAGACGATCTACGCCTCGACGGAGAGCCTCTATGTGGCGACCAACGTCTGGGTCCCCGGTGAATGGATCGGCGACACCAGCCTGGGCGACTTCGAGGAGGAGTACAGCACCGCCGTCCACAAGTTCGACATCTCCGGTGAAGGTCCCGCCGAGTACCGCGCCTCCGGCAGCGTGGACGGCCACCTGCTCAACCAGTTCTCCATGGACGAGTACGAAGGCAGGCTCCGGATCGCCACCACCGACGGCCCCCCGTGGGGCTTCGGCGACGAATCGGAGTCGTTCGTGGTCGTGCTGGAGGAAGACGGCGACCGTTTGGTCGAGGTCGGCCGGGTCGGCGACATGGGCCGCGGTGAGCGGATCTTCTCGGTGCGCTTCATCGGTGAGGTCGGCTACGTGGTGACGTTCCGACAGACCGATCCCCTGTATGTGGTGGACCTGCGCGACCCGGGGAACCCCACCGTCACGGGCGAGCTGAAGATCCCCGGATATTCGGCCTACCTGCATCCGATCGGCGACGGCCGGCTGATCGGCGTGGGCCAGGAAGCCACCGACGAGGGCTTCACGATCGGGGCCAAGGTGTCGCTGTTCGACGTTTCGGATCCGACCGATCCACGCGAGGTGGACACCTGGGTGCTCGAAGGCGGCTACACCGAGGTGGAGTGGGATCACCACGCGTTCCTCTACTGGGCGCCGGAGAACCTCGCCGTGCTCCCGCTCCAGGACTGGTCGACCGGTTTCTTCGGCGGGGTGGCGTTGCGGACCGACGACGGTCTGCGCGAGTTCGGTCGCATCACCCACGAGCTCGGATCCGTGCAGGGAGCGTCGGACTGCCGTGAGGTCGAGATACCGGAGGAGTACTACGAACCGGGCCTGATCGTGCAGGTCTGTGGAACGGACGACGTCGGCGGCTACGGGGCTCACGACTGCGAGGTGATTCCCGCCGAAGAGGCCCGGTTGTACTCCGAGGACTTCGACGTGATCGGGTACGACGTCGACGAGTTGATGGGCGACGACGATCGGTTGGAGATCTGCTTCCCGCCGTACGATGAGAGCCGGGCGGCGATCCAACGGTCCCTGGTGATCGGAGACTCGCTGTGGACGCTCTCGTGGCGGGCTCTCCAGGCCAACGCCCTCGACAGCCTCGAGGTGGAGCACACGATCCCGTTGGGATAGGAGCGCGGGGCGGCGGATAATCGTCGCATGAAGCTGCAGATCGGTGTCTCGGAATGCCTGCTGGGCCGGAAGGTGCGCCACGACGGAGGCCACAAGCACGATCGGTTCCTGACGGAAACGCTGAGCACCTGGGTCGATTGGGTACCCGTGTGTCCCGAGGTCGAGATCGGCCTCGGGACACCGCGTCCGGCGATGCGGCTCGTGGCCGAGGGCACCGGGGCTCGCCTGGTGGTCCGCAGCACCGGCGAGGACCTCACCGAGCGCATGCGAACGTGGGCCGAGCAACGCCTCCCCGGTTTCGCCGCTCTCCACGGCTTTGTGCTGAAGAAGGACTCACCGTCGTGCGGCATGGAGCGGGTGAAGCGTTACACCGACGACGGAAACCTGGTGGGGAAGGATGGGGCGGGCATCTTCGCCGCCGCTCTGACGGAGGGGTATCCGCTCCTTCCCGTGGAGGAGGAAGGCCGGCTCAACGACCCGGTGCTCCGGGAGAACTTCATCGAGCGGGTGTTCGCCTATCGCCGCTGGGGTGAGTTCCTCGACACCGAGCCGGGACCCGGGGGTCTGGTGGCGTTTCACACGGCGAACAAGATGACCCTGCTGTCGCACCATCCGCAGAAGTACCGGGAACTGGGCCGGTGGGTGGCGGAGGCGGGCCGGCGACGGGGGGCCGTCGCCGAGTACGGGGCCGCCTACATGGACATATTGAGGCATCGGGCGACGCGCAGCCGGCATCGCAACGTGCTGCAGCACCTGATCGGGCACTTGAAGAAGGTGCTCGACGGGGACGATCGCCGGGAGCTCGTCGAGGTCATCGACGACTACGGAAGGGGCGAGGTGCCGCTGGTCGTGCCGCTGACCTTGTTCCGGCACCATTTTCGGCGCCACGGCACCGACTGGGTGTTGGCTCAGACCTATCTCGATCCGTATCCGTCGGAGCTGATGCTCCGCAACCACGTCTAGGACCATGAACCCGGCCATTCGTCAGGCATTGAACACCGACCGGACCATCGACATCACCACCCGCGGCCGTCACAGCGGTGCCGAGCGGCGCCTGGAGATGTGGTTTCACAACGTCGACGGCCGGATCTTCATCACCGGGATGCCCGGTCGCCGCGACTGGTACGCCAATCTGGTGGCGAACCCGGAGTTCACGTTCCATCTCAAGGAGAGCGTCGCCGCCGATCTGGCGGCGGTGGCGGTTCCCGTCACCGACCCCGAACATCGACGGCCGATCCTCGCCGAGATCACCGGCCGGCTGGGGCACGCCGACCGCCTCGACACCTGGGTGGAGCGGAGCCCGCTGGTCGAGGTCCACTTCGAGGATGGATAGGATCCCGGCCGTGGGTCGGGGTCGCTTCCTGTACGTCTTCATGCACCTGCCCAAGACGGGCGGCACCACCATCAACGGCCATTTCTACGACCACATGGACTGGGACGTCGACGTGGTCCACCTCGGCAAGTGGGGGGATCGCTACCGAACTCGGGAACGGCGCCCTTCACTGCAGGAGCGATCGGCCGAGGAGCGGGCGCGCATTCGGGTGCTCACCGGGCACGGCACCTACTACGGGATCCACGGGTTGATCGAAGGCACCACCCCGCGCTACCTCACGATCGTGCGGGACCCGGCCGATCGCATCGTCTCCACCTACAACTTCCGGGCCGCCCGGGGTGAGGTCGGTGACTTCTGGTCCTGGTACGCCGGGTTCCCTCGGAACGCCGGAGTGAAGTGGCTGCGGAAGCGCCTCGGGGGCCCCCGGTCGTTGAAGGAGATCACCGAGGCCCTGCGCGGGTTCTGGTTCGTCGGTGTCACCGAGCGCCTCGACGAGGACCTGCCCCGGGTGTTCGGGGCGCTCGGGCTCCCGCCCGGGTTCCGCACGAGGCGGGTGGCGGGGGCCGAGCGGGATCTCGAAGGACTGGACCATCCGGATGAGGAACGGCGCGTTCAGCGCCGGATGGTCGTCGACCACGAGATGCGGGCCCGCCTCCATGAGGAGAACCCCAGAGACCTTCGCCTGTATGAGTTTGCGGTGGGTCGTCGAGACCACCTGCGGGATTCGCTTCAGTAGCCGAGCTCGGAGAGGAGATCACCGATCTCTCGCCGAAGGAGCTCGGCGTCGTGTGCCTCGAGTTCGGCTTCCCAGCGCCCCTGCCGGTCGTCCCGGGCTTCGTTGAAGACGTCGAGGGCCGCGGCGCGGGATCCGGTCGGGACCCCGAGGAACTCGAGGACGGCGTTGCCGGTGGCCTGGGGATCGGCGACGAGCGCCTCGTAGCGAACCTCGAGGTAGCGGTCGGCGGGCATCAGCGACCCGGCTTCCCGCGCCGCGGTGACATGGCGACGCCAGCCCCACGCACAGCGGTGGACCGTGGTGGTTTGCTCGAACTCGGCGGCGCGGCCCGGCTCGACCCAGAAACGGGCGAAGGGGCCGTGGCGGTACCCGCCGGGTTCGTGGCGGCCCAGCTCGGCTCCGGCGGGATCGAGCCAGGGCCGCCGGCTCCACGACATCGCGGCGTCCCGTCCGTCCCGGATGATGTGCACGAACCGGGCATCGGGGAATGCAGTGGAGAGGAAGCCCAAGATCATGGCGTTGCGGGGCGTCTTGTCCACCTGACGGAGGTCGCCGTCGCAGCGGAAGCGGGCCAGCCACCGATAGGTGCGCCGGTAGAAGGAGGCGGCTCTCTCGGTGCTCCACAGCCCGGCGTAGACGTAGGGGGCGGCCGCCTTGGTGAGGACCGGTTCGAAGTGGTACGAGAACTCGGGAACCGCAGCCAGGGCTCTTCCCAGGAAGGTGGTGCCCGATCGGGGCGCCCCCACGATGAACACCATGTCGCCCAGGACGGGAGCGAGCGACGCCCGGAGGCGGTGGAGGGACCGGCGCCGCCGATGACCGGGCGAGTAGCGGAGGTCGGCGGCGATCGTCTTGGCGGCGAGCAGGGGCATCCGCCACCACCGCAGAGGCCGGTGGGGGAGGGGGACGGCCGTCATCGCTTGCCCCCCAGTCTTGCGACCGCGGCGGCGACCTCGGTCCAGGGGGTGTGGGACGCCGCGGCGCCCCGGGCCAGCGCCTCCAACCCGTCGAGGGCCCGCTCGATCGCATCGGCGTATGCATCGGCGTCTCCGGGCGGCGCCAACGTTCCGTTGACGCCTTCCGTGATGCGTTCCGCCAGACCGCCGGCCGTGGTGGAGACGACCGGGCGGCCGGCGGCGAAGGCGAGGGGAACGATCCCCGACTGGGTGGCGGCCCGATACGGGGTGGCCACCAGGTGGTGGCGTTGCAACAGGTCGGCCACCTGGTCGTCCCCGGCATACCCGGGGTGCAGCGTCACCAGATCGCCCACACCCAGGGCGTCGATCTGTCGGGTGTAGGCGGCGACTGGGTCCCAGAACTCCCCGGCAACGGTCAGGCGGACCGGTCGCTTCCGGTCGCGCAGCTTGGCGATCGCCTCGATGGCCACATCGACGCCTTTGTAGTGGCGCACGAAGCCGAGGAAGAGGATCCCCGGAGGTTCGGTCGCCGGGAGTGGCGTGGGGTGGAGATCCAGGTTGGGCGGATGGGGCACAACCTCGACCCGGGGGACCTCGATCACGGTTGCCAGGTCGGCGGCGACCGCGGCGGCGTGGACGACGACGGCGTCGACCCGGCGTAGAGCTGCCCGGGTGAGCGACCGGGAGAACGGCAGCCGTTCGTGGGGAATCGCATTGTGGACGACCGCCACCGCCGGTCGGCGGGCGGTGCCGAGCACCCGGCGCAACGGAAGACCGTGGAAGGGGGTGATCCACTGGACGACGACGAGATCGGCGGACCGCAGGTCCCGGCCGGCTCGGTGCCACGACAGTGGGTTCCACCATCGGAGCAGGAAGCGAACCCGGGTGTCGTCGGCTGCGGAGGTGTCGATCCGGGCACCCTTGTAGAGGAGCGGCGGATACTGGGAGCGCCACGAGACCACGGAGACGTCGTGGCCGAGATCGTCGAGTGCGGCGGCGAGCCGGGCGGTGTGCTGGGCCACCCCTCCGCGCAGGGGAGGGAACGGACCCACCAGGGAGATGCGCACGCGGCGACCCTACCAGCGGCCGGCCCGGCGTCGCCTCCGTATACTGCGCGGCCGATGACCCCCAAGCCGACCCAGGTGCTCTTCGTCGTCGGGAAGGGCCGCAGCGGTACCACCCTTCTCGGGAACCTCCTCGGCCGGGCCGAGGGTTTCGCATCGGTCGGGGAGTTGTGGCGCCTGTGGCAGGACGACCCTGCAGTCACCCTTTGCGGATGCGGGAGGCTGCTCACCGAGTGTGAGGTCTGGGCGACCGTGATCGATCGACTGGGGATCACCGCGGAGGTCCGGAGCGAGATGCTCGACCACCAACGGAGGGTGATTTCCTGGCCGGCGGCCCCGGCCATGTTGTGGGGGCGGCTGAGGAGCCGCCGCTTCGGGCGTGCCCTGACGGCCTACGGGGTCGCCATGGCATCGGTGTACCGCACGGTGGCCGAGTCGACCGGTGCGGAGGTGGTCATCGATTCGTCGAAGTGGCCGCTGGATCCGGGCCTGGTTGCGGCGGTCGAGGGGGTGGAGGGTTTCGGGGTCCATCTGGTGCGTGACCCCCGAGCGGTGGCCTACTCGTGGCGGCGCCAGAAGCGCTATCCGGAGGGCGGGGAGATGCCTCGCTTCTCGCCCCTCTATTCGGCCCTCAGCTGGTCGGCTCGCAACCTTCTGGCCGAACGAGCTCGACATCGGGCCGGTCCCCGATGGCTGCGGGTCCGCTACGAGGACCTGGTGGAGGATCCCGACGAGGCTCTCGCCGGGATCGTGAGCCTGGTGGGGCGGACGAACGAGGTCTTGGCGTCCTCGGTGGCCGGGGGGGCGGTGAGCCATACGGTGGCCGGTAATCCGGACCGCATGGCGACCGGGCCGATCGAGATTCGCGGTGATGAGGCGTGGAGATCCACCAGCGGCGTTTTCGCCAATTCCGTCGTGACTGCCGTGTGCTTCCCCTGGATGCTGCGCTACGGCTATCCGCTGCGCCGTCCCACCTAGGGACGGGGCTCGGGCACCGTCACCCACAGCTCCCCGGAGCCGACCCACACGTTGCCGACCGCGTCGAATCCGAGCCTGATGAAGACCCGCTGGATCCCGTCTTCGGGGACCGCGCACATGAAGTCGACGGGACCGAAGGCCCGGGGCGTGGTGAAGTTGGATGCGGCCTCGACCAACCGCCGCTCGCCGGTTTCGTCCTCGAAGCGGCAGGTGATCTTGGGGCTCTTCTGGAGCGGTGTCATGGCGGCCAGATCGAGGCGCGCCGTCAGGTATGAGCCGGGGGGCACTTCGACGGCTCTGCCGATGGGGGGGCTGTCGAGGCGGACCGGGTCGGTCTCGGCGTCGGTGGCGAACTGGATGGGCGCGGCGACGGCCGGGTCGAGTTGGTCCCCGGGCTGCAGGTCGCCGAACGTGAACTGGCGGACGACCCAGGGATGATCGGTCACGCCGAGAGGTCCGGTACTCCACTCGTCGCGGGTCGGCGCGTTGGTGAGAACGGCGATGCGGCCGTCTCGGGTCACGTGGAGGAGGGACCAACCGGGGGGCCGGGTCACGAGGTAGTCGGGGATCTGTTGTTCGGCGCCGGCGAATCTCCACCCGTCGGTGTCGTAGAGGATGATCGAGCCGGTGGGAAGCGCTTCGGGGGGCATGAGCCACTCGTCGCCGAGCCCTCTGCCGGGGAGGAAGCGGTTGGTGACTGTGGGAGCGAGGCTCTTGAGGTCGCCTTCCCACAAGCCGCCACCGAAGCTGGTGCGGGAGTACATGTCGGCGAGGCGGAGGCTGTTGGTGTCGGACCAGATGGTGTCATACCCCTGGGCCTCTTCGGCCAGCCAGGTGCGGATCTCGCGGTAGCCGTTGTCGCGGTTGAGGAAGTAGTTGTCGTCGCCGACGGTGGCCGATGCGGTGAACCCGACGAAGACCGCGGCAAAGACGAGCGGGACGGCCAGGGTGATGGGGCGCCACCGGATTGCCGTGAACCGTTTGGCGGCCTCGGTGATGGCGGCAATGCCGCCGATGAAGAGCGCCGGCAGGACCGGGAACCAGTAGCGGTCCTTGTCGAGGCGAAGGACTCGGCCTCCACCGGGCTTCTCGAACCAGCCGATGGCAGAGAACACCACCCACAGGCCGAACAGCCACAGGGCCATGATGAGGAACCGTCGGGAACGCTCGACGGACGTCCAGAGGGCGGCCATGGCGGCCAGGCCGAGAAACAGCCACCCTCCCGTCTCCCGGAGCAGCAGTCGCGGCAGCGCGGTGATTGCCTTGAGGAACGTTCCCTGGAATTCGCGAGCCGAGACCTGCCGCACCACGTCTCCCTTGGAGGTACCGACCCGGCCGAGGAGCACTTCGATCCGGGTGAAGGGGTCACCGAACGCCACCCAGTTCCAGGCGAGTTCCGCCGCCAGGACCGCCAGTCCGGCTCCGGCCAGCCACCAGATCTTGCGCCACGGAAGGCGGTACCGCCACCAGACGAAGAGCACCAGTGGAGCAAGGAAGACGACGACTTCCTTGGAGAGGTAGGCGCCGCCGAACAGCAGCCCGGATCCGATGAGCATGACGTGGGTGGCTCGCGTCCAGGGCCGGCCCTCCTCGATGCGGACGGCGGTTGCGATGAGCAGCGCCATGCCGCCGGTGAGGAGTGCGGTGGCGGGGAGGTCCGGCCAGACCTGGCTCGATCGGGTGAGGACGAACGGGTTGAAGAAGACCAGGACGGCGGCCGTGACGCCGACGAGGCGGCCGAACAGGAGCCGCCCGAGGTAGTAGGTGGCGATGACGAGGAGGCCGCCGACGATGAACGGCACGGCGTAGAACGCCGCCTCGGAGTAGCCGAACGCTCGCTGTGCCAGCCAGACCGGCAACAGCAGCCCGATGCGGGTGGTCTTGTGCTCCGGCTCCAGATCGAGGGGATGGTCGGCGGCATCGAAGTAGAAGAAGGGGTCGCGGCGGAACGGGGCCTCGAGGAAGACGATCTGGAGGACCAGGTAACCGGCGGCCAGCAGCGCTGCCACCGCCCAGTCGGGGAGCCGTCGGAGGCGCGCCGCCGCAGAGCCGAGGAGAGCGGCGGCTCGGCTGCTACTCGTCACGGCGCGCCAGGCGCGCCATCAGGTCGGCGATCAGCCCGATGGCCACGATCTGGAGCGACACGATGGTGAGGATGATCGCGTTGCTGGTGATCCGAAGGTTCTTGTCGAAGGCGTCGTAGCCGACTTTGGCGGCCGCCATCACCAACAGGAGCATGCCCAGCGGCATGAACACCCGGAGCGGATTGAACGTCATGATCATGCGTACCACTTGCATGAAGTAGTTGGCGGTGTCGCGGCGCCAATGGAACTTCGACTTGCCGGCTCTGGGGTGGTATTCGATGGGCACGTACTTGACGGGGTGGCCTCGTGACAGGAACGCCATGGATATGGTGCTGACACAGGAGAACCCGTTGGGCAGCAGGTAGAGGTAGGGGAGCGCCACGGTCCTGCGAAAGGCCCGGAACCCGGTGTTGAGGTCCGGGATCTTCTTGCGCACCAGATACGAGGCCAGTCTGCGGATGAACCACTTTGCCGGGACCCGCGCCCAGCGATGGGTCCCCTCCTCGGTGCGGCGGGCCCCGATCACCTGGTCGTATCCGGGGGTCAACTCGTCGACCAGGTCGGCGATCTTGTCGTTCGGGTACGACATGTCGGCGTCCGACCACACCACGATGCTCCCCCGGGCGGCCCGCGTCCCCTGCTTGCGGGCGTAACCCGAGCCCTGATTCTCGGCCACCTCGATCAACTTGATCCCGTCGATCCCCCGCAGGATCTCGGTGGACCCATCGGTGGAAGCGTCGTCGACCACGATGATCTCGTAGGCGTAGGGGGAGCCGTCGAGACCCTTGCGGATGCGCGTGATCTCGTCGGTGAGGTGACCCGCCTCGTTGTGGACGGGCAGGACGACGCTGACGTCGATGGACACGGCTTCCTCTCGGGTGGATGCCGACCGAAGGGTAGCGCCAGGTGGTCCCGGCGGGATCAGGGAGCGGTTTCCATTTCGCGGCCGCGAGCGGCGGCGGTGGCGACGTCAGCGGTAGGGGTTACTCCCAGAAGGCGTCGGCGGCGTATTGGTCCTGGAACGAGATCCAGGCTTCGGTGACCTTGCCGTCGGCGACGTGGAAAGTGATGACCTGCTGCAACGTCACGGTGTTGCCCTTGCGGGTCATCGTGACGTCGACGAGGGCCACCGCGTGGTCGTCGTCGGCGAGGACGGCATGGAGATCCTGATTGAAGGATTCGACCTCGGAGGCGAAGCGGCCGAAATTGGCGAACACCGCTTCCTTGCCCTCGAAGGTGCCGGCCATCATGCTCTTGCCGGACGAATGCCACACGGCGTCGTCGCTGAACAGTGCATCCATGGCGGCCATGTCTCCGCTGGCGAAGGCAGCGAACCCTTTGCGCACCAGATCGGTGTTGGGATGCGACATCGTTCCTCACTCCCCTTTCGTTGTGCCCGCCGCGCTGGGCGGCGGGTACCCCCTCCTGTTGAGCGTCGCTCAGATCGGCCCGGACTCTAGACAAGGGTCGGGCTTGTGCACAATCGCACAAAGTTCCGGGAGTCGAGGGGTGGCTGGTGGGCCCGGCTGGGTTCGAACCAGCGACCTCGTCCTTATCAGGGACGAGAGGGGTGTTTCGTTGACCCGGGGTCGTGCCCGAAACCCCATAGGTGACAACAACTTCCACCCGGCACTCCGGTGCGCCTCGGTGCACTGCTTCGCGGGGCCGCGCGGACTCCATGCGGACTCCACAAGACAACCAAACAGGTGGTTGGGCTGCAGCTTGGTTTTGGGGTGCCCATGCACAAGAGGAGGCCGCCCCCCTTGGGGACGGGGAACACATGCCGCACTTCCCCCGCGCAAATGCACCGGCTCCAGGACATGGCCCAATGCGGGATCATCCGGCAGGAACCTCGTTCGAGGCGCGATGGTGCGGATTGCCCCGACGGCTAACCCATCCGGTCGCTACAGTGACCGTTCCGCACGGCCACTCTGGACCGGAGTGGCCGTCTGTCCGTTCAAGGAGAGCCATGGGCAACAACCGGATGATCCGTCGACTGGTGCTGGTGATGGCGCTCGTGGTCGTTGCGTGTGGCGACTCGACGGGCACGTCGACCACAACGGGTCCGGGCTCCTCCTCATCGACGGAGGGGACGGCGGCTCCATCCACCTCTGCCCCAACCACCACGACCAGCCTCGCCTCAGAGGGAACCGCGGGCTCGTCGACCACGATCGCCGGTGGCTTCGACGTCGCCGTCGGCGAGTTCTGTGTGACCGGGACCGCTTCCGACGACACGCTCAATCTGCGGGCGGGGCCCGGAACCGAGTTCGAGGACATCGGGGACCTGGCGTTCGATGCCACGGGCGTCCGCAACACGGGTGCCGGGGCCTACGACCAGCAGGGTCGGCCGTGGTTCGAAGTCGCCGTCGGTGACGGCACGGCATGGGTTGCATCGTGGTTCTTGATCGCCGCTCCCTGTGAAGCGTCGTCGGGGTTGGTCGAGCCCGACGACGTGGGCGACGATCGGAGGATCGCGGCCCAGTTCGTGGTCCTGGGCCACAACGGTTTCAGCGTGGGCGATGCGTTCTTCCCGCTGGGATTCGGGCACGGTGTGGACGACGACGAGGTCGTCGCCGTGATGACGGACTGGTTGTGGCCTCCCGTCTTCGACTCCGGATGGGAGCCAGACCCGAACACCCCCGGTGCCGAACGGCGTCGGGTGGTGTGGGGCGACGTCACCGAAGGGGTGCGGACCCCGGGCTCGGGATTCACCCTCTACTTCTCCAACGACGTGGGCAAGCTCGATACGACACCCGGTGGGCTCCTGTGCGACCCGGTGTGCTTGAACGGGTTCTCCTTTGGCGGGCAACCCGGCGGTATCGCGACGGTGATGCCGGGTATCACGGTCGGCAGCACGATCGGTGAGGTGACGGCGGCCGTGAGCGTATACCGGCCCGACGTCGGGCTGAACCTCTTCGAGTGGGTCGAGGGGGCGTGGTGGCAACTCGAGGCGGGCAACGGAGAGTTCGGGATCCTGTGCTTCGCCACCGGCCCCTCCGGCTTCCAGCCTCCCGACACCGCAGTGGTTCGCCACATCGGTGCCGGGTTTGGGCCGGGCTGCTCGCCGGACGGTGACGTCGCCACCGACCCGAGGGCCTATTACCTGGTCGAAGCCCTGGCCCCTGAGCTGGGAGGTTTCGCCGTGGCCCGCGACGGCGCCATCGTGCGGGGCACCCAGGACGCCTACGTCGTCGACTACCGGTCGTGCTGCAAGGGCGACACGCTGTACGCCACCATCAGCTCACCCGAAGGCAACGCAGTGTTCTCGGTCTACGGGCCCGGGGGCGAGCTGCTGGCGAGCGAGGCAACGACGGTCGATCTCGAACTCGAGGCGGGCGGCGAATACTGGATCACAGTTGGGTCGACGCGCGGGAACGCCTCGTACAGCATCGAGATCGGCCTCAGCGAAGACGCCTCCTGACGCCACCTACCGGATCCGAACACGACAGAGCCCCCGGGACACCCCGGAGTTCAAGCTCCGAGGCCCGTTTCTCTCTTTCGGGTGGGGGTGTCACTCACCCACCCGAAAACCCAACCTATCCAGACCCCCCGCAAGTCATGGAGTCCTGAGGAGTGGGCCCGGCTGGATTCGAACCAGCGACCTCATCCTTATCAGGGATGCGCTCTAACCGGGCTGAGCTACGGGCCCCCGCGGCGCGCGAGTGTACCAAAGGCGACCGCGCTGCCTTCCGGGCCGTCCCGTCTCGAGGCGAGCGCCCTCTACCCCGCCCCGTTGGCCCTCCGGAACACCGCGGCGGCACCCATGCCGCCGCCGATGCACATGCTCACGACGCCGTACTCCACCGCCCGCCGCTGCATCTCGTGGAGCAGCGTGGCGGTCAGCTTGGCCCCGGTGCACCCGAGCGGGTGGCCGAGGGCGATGGCGCCGCCGTTGACGTTCACGATCTCGGGATCGAGCCCCAGTTCCCGGATGCAGTAGAGCGCCTGGCTGGCGAACGCCTCGTTGAGCTCGACGAGTCCCACGTCGGCGAGCGTGATGCCGGCCGCGTCGACCGCCTTGGGAATAGCCACCGAAGGCCCGATACCCATCTCGTCCGGGTGGACCCCGGCCACCTGGAAGGTGATCAGCTCGGCGAGCGGCTCGAAGCCCAGCTCGGCTGCCTTCTCCCTCTTCATCAGCAGCTCGATCGCCGCCCCGTCGGACATCTGCGAGGAGTTGCCCGCAGTCGAGGCGCCATCGGCCTTGAAGGCGGGCCGCAGCTTGGCCAGGCCCTCGAGTGTGCTCTCCCGCGGCCCCTCGTCGGTGTCGACGACGATGTCCCGCCCGTTCAGCCGCGTCTCGATGGGGATGATCTCCTCCTTGAAGCGCCCCTCGCGCAGGGCGGCGACGGCCCGGTTCTGCGATTCGAGCGCAAAGGCGTCCTGCTCCTCGCGGGTCACGTTGTAGCGGGCGGCCACGTTCTCGCTGGTGATGCCCATCGACTCGTAGGCGGTGGTGAAGTTCTCCGCCAGCCACGGGTTCGGCGACGGCTTCTGACCCCCCATCGGAACCATCGTCATCGACTCGACGCCGCCGCTGAGGACGACGTCGGAGAATCCGGCGCTGATCTGGGCGGCTCCGGTGGCGAGCGTCTGCAGCCCGGAGGAGCAGAAGCGGTTCATCGTCATTCCCGGCACCTCGACCGGCAGTCCGGCCCGCAGCGAAGCGATGCGGGCCACGTTCATGCCCTGCTCGGCTTCCGGCATCGCACAACCGACGATCACGTCGTCGATCACGGCAGGATCCAGTTCGGGAACCTGCTTGAGGAACCCCTCGATGAGCAGACCCAACAGTTCGTCGGGGCGCGTCTGGCTGAAAGCGCCCCGCTGTGCCTTCCCCACCGCGGTGCGGTAGGCGTGAGTCACCACGACTCCTGTACTCATTGGTGTGCTCCTTAGTTCCGCAACGGCTTGCCGGTTTCCAACATGTGCATGATGCGAGCCATCGTCTTCTCCTCGCCGCACAGGCTCAGGAAGGCCTCGCGTTCGAGGTCCAGGAAGTCCTGCTCGGTCCTGCGGGTGCCGCTCGGCACCGAGCCGCCGCACAGCACGGTGGCGAGTTTCCTGCCGATGTGCTCGTCGTACTCGCTGATGTACTCGCCCTCGCGCATGCCGTGGATCGCCACCGTGAGCGCAGCGATGCCGCCGTCACCGGGGACCGGTACGGTGCTCGGCATCGGGGGCTTGAAGCCCATCGCCCCCATCGCCAGGACGTCGGCCTTGGCATCCGCCAGTACGGCGTCGGCGTTCAGGGTGATGCGATCGGTGGGCTTGAGGAACCCGAGGTCGCGGGCTTCCTCGGCGCTGGTCGACACCGTCGCCGAGCCGATCGTGGTGAAGATCTTTTCCATGAACGGGAAGGTGTCGGCCTTCACTCCCGGCGGGATGCTCCCGTAGAAGCGGAAGGCCATCTCCTTGCATCCGCCGCCGGCCGGGATCACCCCCACACCCAGCTCCACCAGCCCGATGTAGCTCTCGGCGGAAGCCCGTACCGCGTTGCCGTGCATCACGATCTCGCAGCCGCCGCCCAGGGCCATGCCGCGGGGAGCGACCACGACCGGGCCGTCGCAGTACTTCATCCTCATGACGACTCGCTGGAGTTCGACGAGGGCCTCGTCGATCTGATCCCACTGCTGGTTCATGGCCGCCATGGCGATCAGGCCCACGTTGGCCCCCACCGAGAAGTTGGGCGCCTCGTTTCCCACCACCAGGCCGACCAGTTCTCCCGCGTCGACCAGGTCGCAGCCCTTGTCGAGCATCTCGGAGATCGAAGGATCGAGGGAGTTCATCTTGGTGTGGAACTCCACGCAACCCACCCCGTCGCCCATGTCGTAGAGGGTGGCCCCTTCGTTGCGGTCGATGATCATCTCCCGATCGGCGAGCGATGGGAGGAAGATGAGCCGTTCGGCCACCGGCTCCGGCACATAGTCCTCCTCGACCACGTCCCAGTAGTACCGGACGCCGTCGCGGGTCACGTACCAGGAGCCTTGGCCCCGCTTGAGCAGGTGCTCGACGACATCGGGGACGTCCATGCCCTCCTCACGCATCCGCTGCACCGAGGCTTCGAGGCCGATGGCGTCCCAGGTCTCGAAGGGACCCAGCTCGAAGCCGAACCCCCACCGCAGCGCCCGGTCGACGTTGATGATGTCGTCGGCGATCTCACCGAGCAGCTGTGCCGAGTAGATGCAGTTCTCGGCGGTGACCTTCCACGCCATGCGGCCGTGGTCGTCGTCGAACCACACCATCTCCTTGATCATCTCGGCGGTGGTGTCCTTCACCCGAGCCGCCCCAATGGACGGCAGCTTGGCCGGGGGCTGCTCGACGTAATCCATGGTGTCGAAGTCGAGGGCGAGAATCTGCGTCTTGCCCTCGGCGTCCTTCGACTTCTTGTAGAAGCCGGCCCCGGTCTTTGCCCCAAGCCGGCCTTCCTCGACGAGGGTGGCGAACGGCCCCGGCAGCACGAAGCGATCGATCCACGGGTCGTCGGGGCAGCCCTCGGCGATCGTGTTGAGCACGTGTGCCATCGTGTCCAACCCGACGACGTCGGCGGTCCGGAAGATCGCCGACTTGGGGCGGCCCATGGCCGAGCCGAACACCTTGTCGGTCTCGGTCACCCCGATGCCGAACTCGGACATCCAGTGGAAGACCGACGTCATCCCGAAGGTGCCGATGCGATTGGCGATGAAGTTGGGGGTGTCCTTGACGTAGACGATCCCCTTGCCGAGGACGTTCTCGCCGAAGTCGGCCATCGCCGCAAACAGTTCCGGATCCGTCTCCGGGAGCGGCACCATCTCCAGCAGCCGCATGTAGCGGACCGGATTGAAGAAATGGGTCACCATGAAGTGACGTCGGAAATCCTCACCGCGCCCCTCGGCCATGTCGGCCACCGAGAGGCCGGAGGTGTTGGAGGACACCACGCTGCCGGGCTTGCGGTGCTCCTCGACCATCGAGAAGACCTTCTGCTTGATGTCCAACCGTTCGACGACGGCTTCGACGATCCAGTCACACTCCCCGAGCAGTGCGGCGTCGTCCTCGTAGTTGCACGGGGTCACGAGGTCGGCGAGACCGCTCTTGAACAGCAGAGCCGGCTTGGCTTTGATCATCGTCTGCTTGCCGGATGCGGCGATGCGGTCCCTGACCGCCCGGTCGCCGAGGGTGAGCCCCTTGGCTTCCTCCTCGGGGGTCAACTCACCGGGTGCGATGTCGAACAGGTAGGAGGGGATCCCGGCATTGGCGAGATGGGCGGCGATGCCCTGCCCCATCACGCCGGCGCCGAGTACCCCCACGCGTTTGATGCGAAACCCCATGGGTCCTCCCACTCGGGGAGGCCGCTGCCTCCCCGTTCGTCGAACTCTGTGTTCAGGATGCCGCCCGAACGCTACCCAGACCAGGGTCAGAAGCCCCACAGGTGGTGTTCAGGACAAGGTTCGCACGGCCTCGGCGAAGCGGCCGATGCCCGCTTCGAGGTCTTTCAGGGCCGTCGCCAGGGAGATCCGGGCCATGCCGGTGCCGCTCGGGCCGAAGGTCTCGCCGGGCGCGGTCGCCACGCCGTAGTCGGTGACGAGCCGCTTGCACAGCTCGTACCCCTCCATCCCGGTCGGCGAGGTGTCGGCCATCACGTAGAAGGCGCCGTGGGGGGTGCTCAGCAGGAGCCCCGCCTCCGACAGCAGTTCCACCGCCCGATCCCGTCGCTGGTGGTAGGAGTCCCGCATCTCGTGGACGCAGGTCTGGTCGCCCTCGATGGCGGCCTGGGCGGCCTTCTGGCCGACGGCGCTGGCACACGAGACGAGGCCCTCCTGGAGCTTCTCCAAGAGCGACGCCAACTCGCGAGACGCGACGGCATAACCGATCCGCCACCCCGTCATCGCATACGACTTCGACACTGTGTAGACGCTCACCACCCGGCCCGAATCGTCGATCGACGCCGGGCTCAAGTGGGTTCCCTCGAAGATGATGTCTTCGTAGCACTCGTCCGAAACGATGTAGAGGTCGTGGCGCTCCGCCATCTCCAGCAGCGGGATCATCACCGACCGATCGAACACCGCCCCGGTCGGATTCGAAGGCGAGTTGATCATGAGCACCTTGGCGTTGGGATGAGCTCGGCAGAGCGCATCGAGGGCCTCGAAGTCGGGGAGAAACCCGTCTTCGGGGACCAGCGGGTAGAAGACGGCCTCCGTCTCGGTGAGTGACGCCATCATGGCGTAGTTCGGCCATCCCGGGTCGGGGATGAGGACGGCGTCCCCGGTGTCGCAGATCGCCATGAGGCTCTCGACGATGCCCCCCACGGCACCCGATCCGACCACGATCTGATCGATCCCGACCTCGAATCCGTTGCGCTGGGCGATCTTCGCCGCCATCGCCTCGCGGACCTCCGGCAGGCCGCGGTTCGGGGTGTACTTCGTGTAGCCGTCGGCCATGGCCTTGGCGGCGGCTTCGATGACGTGCGGGGGCGTCTGGAAGTCGGGCTCCCCCACCGAGAGGTTGAGCACGTCCCGTTGCTGGGCGGCGAGGTCCATGATCACCCGGATGCCGGATCGATCCATGGCCCGGATCGCCGCGGATAGCTCTTTCATCGAGATACCTCCCGGTCGTGACCTCGCATCAACCGTTCGACTTCGCCCCGGCTGACCGTGAGCTGGTCGCCGTGGATTCCCAACTTGAGTGCCGCCATGGCGAGCCCCATCTCGACTCCCGCCGGCAGGTCGTCGTCGAGGAGCCCGAGGAGGGTTCCGGCGGCGAAGGCGTCACCGGCCCCGATCCGGTCGAGGGTGTCGGCGGGATAGCCGGGTGCCGCGCCCCGCGAGCCCCGGTCGTCCCAGTGGGCCCCGGCATCGCCGACCGTCAGCACGGTGCGGTCGGCGGGGATCAGGTCGCGGATTCCGTCGAGCACCGCGTTCGGTGAGCCCTCGAGGCCGAGCACGTCCCGGGCGTCCTCGGCGGTCACGATGAGGAGATCTGCCCCGGCCGCCAGGCCGGTGAGGGCTTCCCGGCACTCCTCGGGGGACCAGAGCATGCGTCGGTAGTTCGCATCGATCGAAACCTTGACTCCGGCGGACCGGGCCCGCGCCACGAGGTCCCGGGAGAGTTGCAGGCAGGACGGTGACAGCGCCGGGGTGATGCCGCTCAGGTGGAGGACCCGGGCGCTTTCGACCACCGGCCAGGCGATTGCCGCCGCGTCCATGGAGGAGGCGGCCGACCCCGCCCTGTCGTAGACGACCGTGATCGGTCGAGGGGGCACGCTCAGCTCGACGTAGTAGGTGCCCATCCGGCCTGCCGCCGTCCAGTGGACGTGGCTCACGTCGACGCCGTGCGATGCGATCTCCCGGGCGGCCCGGCTGCCGAGCGGATTGTCGGGCAGTGAGGAGAGCCAGGCGGTGCTCGCTCCCATGCGGGCGGCGGCCATGGCGACGTTGGCCTCGGCGCCGGCGACGGCGACGCGGTATCGCGGGGCGTCTTCGAGGCGCTCGCCGGCCGGAACCCAGATCCGGAGCATGGCTTCCCCGACGGTGACGATGTCGTGTTTCATGTGATCGCCCGAACGAGCGCGGACGCCAGCGACCCTACCCGCCCCGCGTCGCCGTCGCGGAGTGCATCCGAGGGGAACACCGACCCGCCGACACCGACGGCGTCAGCCCCGGCCTCGAGGAATGCGGCAGCATTGTCGGGACCCACCCCGCCCGTGGGCACCAGCGGGGGATTTCCCAGGGGTCCCCGGATCGCTCGCAGGTAGGCGGGGCCGCCCAGCTCCCGGGCCGGGAATACCTTGACGGCGGTGGCACCGAGTCGCAGCGCGTGCCAGATCTCGGTCGGGGTCGCCGCACCGGGAATGATGGGGACGGAGTCGGCGACGCAGGCGGCGACGACCTCGGCGTCGAGCATCGGGGTGACGATGAACTGCGCCCCTGCGTCGAGCGCAATGCGGGCCTCGGCACCGTTGCGCACCGTGCCGGCGCCGATGACGGCATCCGGATGGGCCCTCTGGAGGAGGCCGATGCTTCGCAGCGGTTCGGGGGAATCGAGGGTGACCTCGAGAACCTGGAATCCGGCGGCGACGGCGGCCGCGGCGATGGACTCCACGGTGGACACCGGTGCGCCGCGCAAGATCCCCACGACGGGGAGGCGGTCCAACGCCTCGGACAGGAGACCCGGCTCGGCAGAGTTGGTCATCAAGAATCTATATTTTACGGGACGCGAGACGGGCGGTCGTGGTGCAACTCTTCGAGGAAATGGCGGATCGGGGGCACGAGGGCCTGTGGTTCGCCTCGGATCCGAAGATCGGGCTGCGGGCGGTGATCGGGGTGCACTCCAGCCTTCTCGGCCCCGCCCTCGGCGGGACCCGGTACCGGGCTTACGCCACCGTGGACGAAGCGCTCACCGACGTGCTGCGCCTCTCCCGCGCCATGACCTACAAGGCTGCCGCCGCCGGTCTCCCGCTCGGGGGCGGCAAGGCGGTGATCATCGGCGATCCCCGGACCGACAAGACCGAGGCGCTCCTCGAGGGGTTCGGCCGAGCCGTGGATGCCCTCGGGGGCACCTATGTGACCGCCGAGGACGTGGGCACCACGGTCGAGGACATGGTGGTGGTGGCACGGTCCACCCGCCACGTCACCGGGCTTCCCGTTGCCATGGGCGGCTCGGGAGACCCATCGCCGGTTACGGCCCACGGGGTCCTCGCCGCGATGCAAGCGACCTCGGAGCACCTGTGGAACACCGCCGATCTGGCTGGCCGGACGGTGGCGGTCCAGGGGGTCGGCAAGGTGGGTGGCACGCTGGTCGAACTGTTGGTCG
Source organism: Acidimicrobiia bacterium (assembly GCA_041572755.1). Taxonomy (GTDB): domain Bacteria; phylum Actinomycetota; class Acidimicrobiia; order Spongiisociales; family UBA11373; genus JBFELU01. The sequence continues at coordinate 71,904 of JBFFRY010000002.1, forward strand.
AGGCCGGGTGCGAGGTGGTGGCCGCCGATGTCGACCGGGCCGCCGTCGACAAGGCCGCCGGCGAACTCGGGATATCGGCCGTCGATCCCTCCGAGATCCTCGAAGTTCCCTGCGACATAGTGTCGCCTTGTGCTCTGGGAGCTTCGATCAACCCGAAGACGATCCCGCGTCTTCGCTGCAAGGCGATCGTCGGCGCCGCCAACAACCAGCTGGGTGATGCGGCCGATGCCGATCGGTTGGCCGAGGCCGGGATCCTCTATACCCCCGACTTCATCGCCAACGCCGGCGGCATCATCAACATCGTCGAGGAGCTCAACCCCGGGGGCTACTCGCCGGAGCGGGCTCTGGAGCGGGTCCGCAAGATCGGTGACACCACCACCGAGGTCCTGGAGCGGGCGAGCCGTAGCGGCACCACGACCCGCCGGGCGGCGGTGGCGATGGCCGAGGAGAGGCTGGCGTCCGCCCGGGCTGCTCGCTAGCCGGGCTGTTCTCCCATCCGCTCGGCGACCGAATGGAGGGCATGCTGCAGGTGGGCGGTCAACTCGGCGACGGCGACATCGACCTTCCCGTCTGCCACGAAGGTCTGGATTCGGCGGTGCTCCTCCAGCACCTCGTCGGTGTTGCGCCGCGGGGCTGCGGTCAGCGTCCAGTAACGGATGATGTGGCTGTTGAGGAGGTCGAGAATCCGCAACAGCCAAGGGGAGTCGCAGGCCTCGATCAGGGTCAGGTGATAGCGACGGTGGGCTTCCTCGATGACCCCCCGGTCCGGGGCGCCACGCCGCAGCTCCTCCGAGAGGGCCTCGTAGGCGGTGCTCAGGCTGTTGAGCCACCCGTCGGTTCGGTGTGCCATGGCGGAGCGCAGCGCCATCGGCTCCAGCACGACCCGCAACTCGTGCACGTCGTGGGAGTCCTTCAGCGATACCGGTGCGACCCGGGCGCCCCGTTGCGGGTTGATCTCGACGAGACCGTCCACGGCGAGACGCTGCATGGCCTCGCGCAGCGGGGTGTGGCTCACCGACCAGCGCTTCGACAATTCCCCGGTGTGGAGTCGCTGGCCCGGAGCCAGGTCCCCCGAGAGAATCGCCTCGCGCAGCTTCCGGTCGACCCAATCGGCTCTCGTGCGAGGCTCGCTCTCGGCCCCGACGCTCTCCGGGGCGCGGGCCCCCATCGATCACCCCCTGTCGAGTGACACCAATCTAGGGCCGTGGGCCGGCGGGTGTAGGGTCCGGGCGTGCGACTGCTGCTCATCAGCAACTCGACCGGGCCCGACGGGGGCTACCTCGATCATTGCGCCGCCGCCCTCACCGCCTTCCTGCGGGGATCCGAACCGGTGCTGTTCGTGCCGTTCGCCCTCGACGATGAGGAGGCCTACGGCGAGAAGGCCTGCGAGCGGCTCCGCCGGATGGGAGTGAAGGCGGCGTGGGCCGACAGGAGCGGGGACCCGCTGGGGCAACTCGAGAGTGCCGGGGCGGTGTTCGTCGGTGGGGGAAACACCTTTCGGCTCCTCGATCGGCTGTACGACACCGGGATGCTCGAAGCGATCCGGGAGGCGGTGCGCGGCGGCCTCCCCTATGTGGGAACCAGCGCCGGCACCAACGTGGCCTGCCTCACCATCATGACGACCAACGACATGCCGATCGTCGAGCCCCCTTCGTTTGCGGCCCTGGGGCTGGTTCCTTTTCAGATCAATCCTCACTACGTCGACCGCGACCCCGATTCGTCGCATCAGGGAGAGACTCGGGAGGAGCGCCTCACGGAGTTCCTGGAGATGAACGATGCGGTGGTGGTGGCGTTGCGAGAGGGCGCCCTGCTGCGGGTGTCGGATGGCGAGATCGTCTTGGAGGGAGCCGCGGCCCGGGTGTATCGCCGTGGAGTGGGCGTCGTCGAGCATCCTTCCGGGACCCGTCTGGACGGGCTGCACTCGCGATAATCGACCTTGCGTAGGCGCGAGGTCTGGGTCACTCCTGTATATTTTTGGCGATCCGGCCCTCTCAGGTCGGTCTGAGGTGCAATCGAGGGAGGGAAGAGCATGATGAGAAGGAGACGGTGGTTGGGCGGCGTCAAGGTATCCGCCCTGCTGCTCGCCCTGGCGCTCGTCGCCGCGGCGTGTGGTGACGACGACGCCGACACCACCACCACCGCGGCTGCCGAGGAGACGACGACCACGGCGGCCGGTGGCGAGGAGACGACGACCACGGCGGCCGGTGGCGAGGAGACGACGACCACGGCGGCGGCGGCCGAGAAGCCGACCATTGTGGTGGCGCTGAGCGACACGGTGAACCTGGTGGAGCCGCACACCTTCCGATCGACCTCGGCCTACGCCGTGACGCACGCGGTCTTCGAACCGCTGATCGTCCAGGCGCAGACCGTCGGAGCCGACGGGCAGGTCGAGTTCAGCAGCACCGAGCACGTCGGTGCCGGGGCCGAGTCGTACACGATCGAACTGACGGATGACGGCGGCATGCTGGCGACGTTCGTGCTGCGCCAGGACGCCAAGTTCGACGACGGGACCGACGTGACGGCGAGTGACTACGAGTACATCTTCCGGCGCTCCATCGAGGGCCCGGGGTACATCGGGGTGCTGCTGCCGTTCATCGGAGTGTCCTCTGCCGATCAGCTCACGGTGGTCGACGACTACACGTTCCAGATCAAGGCCGACGTGCAGAGCCCGCTCTTCGAGCGGTTCATGACGTTCCAGGTCTTCGGCGCCCTCAACCAGGCGCTCGTCGAGGCCAATGCCACCGACGACGATCCGTGGGGCTTCGCCTATCTGAACGACAAGAGCGCCAGCTCAGGCCCGTACTACATCTCGGACTTCAGCCCCGACACCCAGGTCGTGTTGTCCCCGAACCCCAACTACTGGGATGCGGGCAGCGTGGCGAATGCCGGTGTCGTGGTGCGGACGGTCCCGGATGCCAACCAGCGGGCGCAGCTGGTGCGTACCGGTGAGATCGACTTGGCCACCGGCATTCCGGAGCGGCTCATTCCCGAGCTGCAGGCAGACCCGAACGTCGTGGTGTACGAGATCCCCACCTCGGGTGTCCACTACATGGCGATGAACGTCAACCTGATCCCGAACGTGCACGTTCGGAAGGCGATCATCAACGCGGTTCCCTACCAGGCGTTGATCGACCAGGTCATGTTCGGGCTGGCGGCCCCCGCCGGCGGCGTGGTCACCTCCTCGATGGAGACCTACGATCCGGCGGTCGGCGGCCAGTACGTCACCGACCTCGAGGCAGCGGCCGCACACCTGGCGGAGTCGGGTGAGGCGGACGTCAGCTTGGTCTTGGGTGTGCGCGAGTCACGCCTCGTCGACCAGGAAGCCGCCGTGTTGATCCAGGAGAACCTGCGTCAGATCGGCATCGACGTCGAGGTGCAGGTGCTCCCCGACGCCGATTGGGCGACGCGAGCATCCGCCGGCGAGCTCCCGCTGTTGATTCACGACTGGTTCTCATGGGGCGAGGATCCCTTCTATCAGATGCAGTTCCTCACCCAGTGCGGGTCGTTCGTGAACTACTCGGGTTGGTGCGATGAGGCCTACGACGAACTGGTGAACACCGGCAAGTTCTCGGTGGACCCGGACGTCCGCCAGGACGTGTCGTCGCAGGTGCAGCAGATGTTCTTCGACAACGCGGTGTGGGCGCCGCTGTGGTCGACGACGCGTACCGTCGTCGCCGGCAGCTGTGTCACCGGCGTGAACCTCGGGGGCTACTCCAAGGTTCCGGTGTTCCAGACGCTGTCCAAGACCGACGACTGCTGAGCAACAGACAATCTGCGAGGATGTGGCCGGGCCGCTCAGGGGGCCCGGCCACAAACTCTTATCTGGTGGATTGAGAGACCATGTGGAGGTACCTCGGTAGGCGCTTGCTGATCTCGGTGGCCACCGTGGTGGGCATCGTGATCATCGTGTTCTTCATCGTGCGCGTCCTCCCCGGTGACGCGGCGGTGGTGCGGGCCGGCCCTTATGCCAACGAGGAGAAGGTCGCCGAGATCGCCGAGAGGTACGGCCTCTCCGACCCGATGTGGGAGCAGTTCACCGACTACATGACCGGGGTGTTCACCGGCGACCTGGGGATCTCGATCCGCACCAACGGCGACGTCACCGACGAACTGCTGGAGCGGCTCCCCGCCTCGCTGGAACTGGCGTTCTACTCCGTCCTTCTGGCCGCGCTGATCGGGATCCCGTTCGGGATCATCGCCGCCGCTCGCAAGGGGACCTGGGTGGACGGCGTGGCCCGGGTGTTCGCGGTGTTGGGGTCCTCGATGGCACTGTTCTGGCTGGGACTGCTGCTCATCTACTTCTTGTTCTTCCGATTGCGGTGGTTCCCCGGCCCCATCGATAGGCTCGCCGTGGGCACCGAGGCCCCCGGCACCATCACCGGCTTCTACTCCATCGATGCCGCCCTCCGCGGCCAGTGGGGCGTGATGGTCGAGGCGTTCCGCTACCTGGCGCTGCCGGTGCTCACGCTGGGCCTGGTGCTGGCGGCCCCGATCCTCAAGATGGTGAGGGCCTCGATGATCGAGGCGCTGGAGAGCGAGCACGTGCGCACGGCGGAGGCGATTGGTGTCTCGCGGTGGCAGATTCTGTTCCGGGACGGCTTCCGCAATGCCCTCCTGCCCGTGACCACTGCCATCGGGATCGTGTTCGGCTACATGCTGGGCGGCAACATCATCGTGGAGTTCCTGTTCGCCTGGCCCGGCGTCGGTCGCTACGCCTACAGCGCCATTCAGGTGAACGACCTGGAGGCCCTGCAGGGGTTCGTGATCGTGGTGGGCATCCTCTACGTGGCACTGAACGTGGTGATCGATCTCGTCTACGCCTGGATCGATCCCAGAATCCGGCTCGGGAAGAAGGTCTCGGCATGAGCGACCGGGACTTCGTCGCTCCGGAGATCTCCGAGGAGGCGGTCCGGCGTCCGCTGTGGCGCCGCAAGCCGCTGCTGGTCATCGGAGCGGCGATCCTCGGCCTCTACGCCCTGCTGGCGATCATCGGCCCCTTCTTCGTCGACGACCCGCGGGTCACCGATCCGGCCAACTTCTATCAGGCGCCCTCCGGCGACAACCTGTTCGGCACCGACAAATTCGGCCGGGACGTGTTCGCCCGGGCCGTGCACGCCGCCCGGCTCGACATCACGGTCGGAGTGGTGATCGCAGTGTCGGCGATGGTCATCGGGTCCGCCATCGGGGTGGTGTCCGGTTACTTCGGCGGCTGGGTCGATGAGATCCTGATGCGATTCACCGACGTGGTGCTGGCGTTCCCCGGCTTCGTGCTCGCCCTGATCCTGGTGGCCGCCATCGGGAACAGCACCATGAATGTGGTGATCGCGGTGACGGTCGCGTACATCCCCTATTTCATTCGGCTCACCCGCGCCCAGGTGTTGGCGGAGCGGGAGCTGGAATACGTCGACGGCGCCAAGTTGGCCGGGAACCGCCCTTGGCGGGTCGCCTTCCGCCATGTCCTGCCCAACTCGATGGGCCCGTCCTTCGTTCAGGCGGCTCTGGTAGCCGGGTGGGCGATCCTGACCGTCGCCGGGCTGGCGTTCCTGGGTGTCGGGATCCGGCCTCCTACGGCTGAGTGGGGCGTGATGGTCGCAGAAGGGGCGCCGGACATCATCACCGGCCAGTGGTGGACGGCGCTGTTTCCCGGCGGGATGATCGTGGCCGCCGCCATGGCGTTCCAGTTCATCGGGGACGATCTCGGGGCGGAGACGCTGTGAGCCTTCTGGAAGTCTCGGATGTCACCGTCGGCGTGAAGCACAACCCGCAGACGCTGCTGCGGGAGGTGGGCTTCACCGTCGAGCCGGGCGAGATCATGGGCCTGGTCGGCGAATCGGGTTCGGGGAAGACGATGTCGTCGCTCGCCATCATGGGCCTGCTGCCGGTCGGTATCGAGATGCGCGGCGGCAACGTGACGCTGGAGGGCCGCGACCTCGTCGAACCCGAAACCGGTGTGCTGTCGCGGACCGCCAGCGAGATGACGATGATCTTCCAGCACCCCCGGGACGCCCTGAACCCCACCATGCGGGTGGGGCGCCAGATCGCCCGGGTGCTCGAGATCAACCAGGACCTCTCCCGCGCCGAGGCGCGCAACACCGCCGTCGACATGTTGGGGCACGTGGGCATCCCGGGTGCCGCCCGGGTGGCGAGGGCGTATCCCCACCAGTTGTCCGGGGGTATGTGCCAGCGGGTGATGATCGCCATGGCGCTCGCCTGCAAGCCTCGGGTCCTCATCGCCGATGAGCCGACGACGGCCCTCGATGTGACGATCCAGGCGCAGATCTTCGACCTGATCAAGGACCTCGTCGCCGAGACCGGTTGTGGGGTTCTGTTCATCACCCACGACCTGGGCGCGATCGCCGAGATGTGCGACCGGGTCACGGTGATGTACGGGGGCCAGGTGATGGAGACCGGAACCCTGCGCGAGGTGTTCACCAACCCGCAGCACCCGTACACGAAGTATCTGTTCGACTCGGTGGAGCGCGAGGTGGACCCGCGCGTCTTGGAGGAGGACGTCAATTTCGCCCTGAAGGGGTGCCGCTTCGGGCATCGGTGCCCGCACGCCTTCGAGGCGTGCGGCGAGTTCCCGCCCCTGTACGACGTGGGCGAGGCACATCGATCTTCGTGTTTCCTGCACCGGGAGGAGGAGTCGATTGGCACTCCTTGAGACTCGCGATCTCCACAAGACGTTCGGGCATGGGCACCAAGCCGTACCGGCGGTGCGGGGCGTCGATCTCACCATCGACCGCGGCGAGACCCTGGGCCTCGTCGGCGAGTCGGGGTGCGGCAAGACCACTCTCGGTCGGGTCGTGGTGGGCCTCCAGGAGGCCACCAGCGGCGAGATCCTCTTCGAGGGTGAGCCGCTCGACGGGCGGCTGTCGCAGACCGAATACCGGCGGCGGGTGCAGATGGTCTTCCAGCATCCGGCACAGTCGCTCAACCGGCGCATGAAGATCGTCACCACGCTGTCCGAGCCGCTTCGGTTGCTCAAGGTGGCCGGCGCCGAAGAGGTGGATGCCCGCATCAACGAAGCGTTGCAGCTCGTCGGTCTCGGGCCGATCTATCGCTCCCGGCGCCCCCGTCAACTGTCGGGGGGCCAGCAGCAGCGGGTGGCGATCGCCAGGGCCCTCATGCCCAACCCGGATCTGGTGGTGCTCGACGAGCCGACTTCGAGCCTCGACCAATCGGTGCGCGGCCGCATCATCGCCCTCCTCCGCTCCATTCAGCAGGAGCGTGACGTGGCCTACCTCTTCATCAGCCACGACCTGAGCACGGTGCGGCGGATCGCCGATCGGGTGGCAGTCATGTATTTGGGCCGGATCGTCGAGTTGGCTCCCACCGAAGAGATCTTCGAGGATCCTCAGCACCCCTATACCAAGGCCCTGCTCTCGGCGGTTCCCACCATGGACCTCGATCAACGGGCCGAGCGGATCATCCTCGAGGGCGAGACCCCCAGTCCGACGGATCTCCCGACAGGATGCTCGTTCCAGGACCGCTGTTCCCTGGTCCACGACCGCTGCCGCGTGGAGCAGCCCCTGCTCGAAGGTCTTCCCGACGGGCGCCATGTCGAGTGCTTTGCGGTGACCTCGTAGGCCCGGGTGTGGCGGTGCCCGCCGGCCCGGGCTCATGAGCTCGGTGGTCGGGTCGCTCGCCGTTGCTCGATCGAGGATTCACCCTGCCGGTTGGCCCGACCCGTCGAGGGGCACCGCCCGCCGCAGGATCTGTATCTCCAGCCCGTCTCGCTGCGGCACGATGTTGGCCGTTCGCGTGGAAATGGAGAGATTCAGCACGTAATCCGGAGTCGCCCCGGCGAAGTCGACTTCGCCCACCCGGGTCCGGGTGAAGTTGGTCACCACGAGGCCCGGGGCGAACAGGCGGGCGAACGCCTCGGGCCCTCCCGTGCGGCGGAGACGCTCATAGCACTCGAGGAGGCTCGCCACGGTTCCGGGATCGATGGTGCGCACCCCGCGGTGGACCACCCAGGCGAGCTCGATCGGCGACGCGGCGGCGAACTCGTCCGAGCCCATCTCCATCACCGCGTCGCGAAGCACGCTCCCGAAGTAGTCGGGATCGATCTCGGGGAGGTGGCGCCGGTAGTCGACGGGGCAGCGAAGGGTATGAACGTGGGGTTCCCGTCGGGGAGCGTAGGGGCTGAACGCTCGCCAGGCCCGGGCAGTGAGCATGTCGTTGAGTGTCAATCCCTGCGGGTGGGCCTCGGCCCGCACCGCGGCGACCTCCTCACCGGAGAGTATGAGCCGGTCTCTCATCACGGCTCCGGCCGGGGGGTACTTCGCCTGCCGGTACAGGTATCCGGTGGCTCGCTCGACGTACCTTTCGCCGAGCGGGGGTTCGTTCCCGGCGGGTTCGACCCGGAGCGCATCCCGATCGAAGGTGGGAATGGGATAGGTGTGGCCGGAGTATGCCCGGGCCCAGGCGTCGACGAAGGCGAACAGGCTTCGACCGTCTCCGGCCGCATGGGCCACGCTGACCCCGAGACACGTCGAGTGCTCGGTCTGGTTGATCCGGATCCTGGCGAGGGGGCCACCGGCGCCCCGGGCCGCCTCATCGATGCGCTCGAAGCCGGGCTCGGTGGCGCCCGGATCGAGGGGGTCTTCGTCGTCGACGACTCGGACCGGGATCGAGTCGCGGCGGTGTGGTGGGACTCGAATCACCGCTTCGTTGTCGGCGTCCAGTTCGAGGCGGCCCCGAAGCACCCAGTAGTCCTCCAGGACCACATCGAGGGCGGAACGGAGACGCGCCGGATCCAGCCGATCCTCGAACCTGAGGAGGAACTGGATCGGGGGGATCTGCTTGAACGCGAAGTTGTAGTCCGGCGCCGCCAGACGAACCACGGTGTCTCTGGGCATCGGCTTTCGTTTGGGGAAGGTCCGCGCCAGGCTATCGAATCGGGGCCGGCTTTCCGACGATGCGCCGCCGGAGGCCTCGTCGATCGGCGCCTCGGGGCTGTGTCGACGGTGATCCCTGCGCCGACGATCACTCTGCGAATACAATGCCCCCACACTGAGAGGTTTGCAGCGGACCAATCCGAGAGAGAGAGAGCATGAAGAGGTTGATAGCGCTGGTGATCGTGGCGGCGATGCTCGTGGCAGGGTGCGGCTCCGACTCCGACGAAGCAGTCGCGGAAGCGGACTGCACCGTTCGTCTGGGTGCGGCGATCAGTGAGACCGGGAACTTCGCCCGTGAAGGCCAGTGGAACCAACGCGGCTACGACATCTGGCTCGATTGGGTCAACAGCGAAGGCGGCGGGATCCAGGTCGGAGACGAGACCTGCAACGCCGAGATCATCTACTACGACGATGAGAGCGACCCCGATACGTCGGCGCGGCTCTACGAGAAGTTGATCGTGGAAGATGAGGTCGACTTCCTGCTCGGGCCCTACTCGAGCGGCATCACCATGGGGACGAGCGCCATCGCCGAGCGGTACGGCGTGATCATGGTCGAGGCCCATGGGGCCTCCGAGGTGCTGTTCACGCGAGGCTTCTCGAACCTCTTCGCGGTGCTGACGCCCGCCTCGTACTACACCGAGTCCGCCTTGAAAGCGCTCGCCGAAGCCGGCGCCGAGACGGTCGTGATCGCCAACCGCGACGAGACCTTCTCGACTGCTGCGGCCGACGGCGCGGTCCAGTGGACCGAGGACTACGGCATGGAGGTCCTGGCCCGCGAGACCTATCCACCCGACTCGGACTTGACCGCCATCATGACCAAGTTCCGGGACCTCGACCCGGACGTGTTCGTCGGTGCCGGGCACTTCAACGACTCGATTCTCTTCGTCCGGACGGCCCAGGAGCTGGGGTTCACCCCCGACGCCATGATGCTCACGGTCGGGCCGGACAGCCCCGAGTTCGTCGAGGAGCTCGGAGAGGACGCCAACTTCATCTTCGGCGATTCGCAGTGGGACCGGAGCATGGCCTACGAGGACGAGTTCTTCGGAACCGCCGCCGACTTCGGCCAGCTCTACTTCGACCTGTACGGCGAGTGGCCCCCCTATCAGGTGGCCAGCTCGACCGCGGCGGCGCTGGCTCTCCACTTGGCGATCGAGGACGCCGGTTCGCTGGAGATGGATGCAGTCCGGGAGGCTCTGCAGAACCTGGACGTCGACACGTTCTACGGTCCGATCAACTTCGACGACACGGGCAAGAACACCGCCAAGCCGATGGTGACGATCCAGGTCCTCGACGGTGTTGCCACGGTGGTGGCGCCCACCGACGTGGCGGCAGCCGACCTGGTCTACCCGATGCCCGGCGGTTGATCGCCGGACCGAGAAGCGACGACCGTGCGGGTCGTGATCACCCCTTGGGGCGTTTCACGGCCCGCCCGGCCGGCGCGTTGAGGTCGGGTTTCCCCCCGAGCGGAGTCAATTGAGCGAGTTCCTTCAGGCCCTGGTGAACCTCGTCATGCTGGGGGGGTTCTACGCCCTGATGGTCATGGGCTTCTCGCTCATCTGGGGTGTCCTCGGAGTGATCAACCTCGCCCACGGCGAGCTCGTCCTCACCGGCGCCTACCTGACCTGGGTGATCAATCGATACCTGGGCTGGGAGCCCCTGGTGGCCCTCATCGTGGTGGTTCCGGTGATGTTCCTCTTGGGGTACCTGTTGCAGCGGGTGCTCATCAACCGGATCATCGACCGCCATCACCTCGTGTCCCTGCTGGTGACGTACGGGTTGGCGATCGTGATCGCCAACGTACTCAAGTTGGCTTTCACCGGCACACCGCGCAGCCTCACGACGGCGCTGGGCGGCTTCTGGAGGCTGGGGGATGTGACGATCCCGGTGGTGAAGTCCTACGACCTCGTCATCGCTCTGGTCATGATGGCGTCGCTGTCGCTGCTGCTGCGGCGAACCCGGCTCGGCAAGAGTGTGCGGGCTGCGGCGCAGAACCGACAGGCCGCCCGCATGGTCGGCGTCGACATTGCAGCCGTCTTCGCAGTGACGTTCGGCATCGGGGTCGCCCTCACGGGGGCGGCCGGGACCCTCTTCGGCCTCACCCAGCCCATCGCCCCCTTTGTCGGGCTCCCGCTCACGCTGCGCGCCTTTGCGATCACGACGATGGCGGGCTTGGGGAACATCCGCGGCGCTCTCCTCGGAAGCCTCGCCCTGGCCGCCTTCGAGGTCTTCATCGGCACCTACGTCCCGCGGGTCGGGACCAACCTCGGCCTGGTTGCCACCTTCGTGGTGCTGGTGACGGTCCTGGCGCTGCGACCACAGGGGCTCTTTGGGGGTCTCGCCCCGGTGGAGGAACCGTGAATCCCCTGAGGCTCACCGGCGAGACGCCGTGGGTGCGAACCGGCCGGCGCTGGGGCCTCCCCATCCTGATCACCTTGCTGGCGGCCCTGCCGCTGGCCACGCTGGGGGGTGGGGGCGGCGGTTGGATCAACAACTCGACCCTGTTCGCGCTGACTCAGATGCTCATGCTTGTCACCTTGGCGAGCAACTGGAACTTCATCAGCGGGCTCACCGGTTACATCGACTTTGGGCACACCGCCTTCTTCGGACTGGGGGCCTACTCCACCGGCATCCTGATGACGAAAGCGGGTTGGCCGTTCTTCCCCACACTCGCCGTCGGTGCGCTCACCGCCGCGGTGGCCGCGATCATGATTGGTCGCGTCACGATGCACCTCAAGGGCCCCTACTTCTCCATCGCCATGCTGGGGACCTTCGCCGCACTGCGTGAGATCGTGCGCGTGGCCCGTCCCCTCACCGGCGGAGGTCCGGGGCTCTCCCTCCCCCCCTACCTGAACCGGCCCCTCTTCTACTACTTGGCGCTCACCCAGGCGGTGCTCGTCGTCGCGCTGTATCGGTGGGTCAAGGGCACCGAGTTCGGATCGATGATGCTGGGGATTCGCGAGAGCGAGCGCGGCGCCGAGATGCGGGGCATCAACACTCTGCTCGTCAAGCTGACGGCGTTCACGGTGGCCGCCGTCTCGACGGGTCTGGTTGGTGGGATGTGGGCGTACCAGAACACTTTCATCGATCCGGACATCGTCTTCTTGGACAGGCGAACGATCGAGATGGCTCTGGCCAGCGTCCTGGGCGGACTGGGAACGATCGTGGGGCCGGTCATCGGGGGCGGACTCCTGTACTGGATGCGCGACATCCTGTGGGCCAGCTTCCTTCGCTGGCACCTGATGATCGAGGGAGCCATCCTGATCATCGTGGTTCTCGCCATGCCGAACGGCATCATGAGCTTCGTGGGGAACCGTCCCGACATCGATGTGCGGCGCCTGTGGACTCGCCGAGGGGGCGCCTAATGGGCCGCGGACCCATCCCGGCGGCCGCCGAAGGCCGACGGTCTCCGCTCCTCGAAGGTCGGGGCCTGGAGAAGTGGTACGGGGGGCTGGCCGCACTCAAGCAGGTCGACATCGCGGTCCACGCCGGGGAGATGGTCGGTGTCGTCGGGCCGAACGGCAGCGGCAAGACCACCCTGTTCGACTGCCTGACCCGGATGGAAGCCGTCAGCGCGGGCCGGGTCCTCTTCAAAGGGAAGGACATCACCCACTCGAAGTCGTATCGGGTGGCCCGCATGGGGCTGTCACGCACCTTCCAGGGCATCCGGGTGTACCGCAAGCTCACGGTTCTCGAGAACATGTTGCTGAGCCGCGATTGGAGCGGGGAGCGCCTGCCCGACTGGTTTCGGTCGAGTGCTGCGGCCACCCGGGATCGAGCCGGCGATTTGCTCTCGTTCTTGACGCTGGACGGCCACCGGGGGGATCCCGCCGGATCACTGTCTTGGGGCCAGCAGCGCCTGCTGGAGATCGGGATGATGATGATGCCCGATCCCGAGGTCATGTTGCTCGACGAGGCCACTTCCGGCGTCACCCCTGCGTTGGTGGAGGTGATCAAGGAGCGGATCCTGAGGCTCAACGGCACGGAAGGGAAGACGATTCTGATGATCGAGCACAACATCGATGTCGTCGCGGACCTGTGCGACCGGGTCGTGGTGCTCGACTACGGCGAGAGAATCGCCGAGGGTACGGCCGACGCCGTGTTCCAGAATCCGGCTGTGATCGAGGCCTACCTCGGCAAGCACGATCCGGACTCCTGATCAGCGTGACCGGAGAACCCCTCCTCGAGCTGGTCGGCGTGCATGCCGGATACGACGGTCAGGATGTCGTGAGGGGGTTGGATCTGAGGATCGACGAGGGCGAAGTGGTCTGCGTCATCGGCCCCAACGGTGCCGGGAAGTCCACTCTGTTCAGCGCCATCTACGGGTTCCTTCCGGTCCGGCAGGGTCTTGTCAGGTTCGGCGGCCGCGATATCACCGGGTCGACGCCGCGAGAGATGCTCGAGATGAGCATCACCATCGTTCCGCAGCAGCGGAGCCTCTTCCCGCAGATGACCGTCGACGAGAACCTGGAGATGGGGATGTACATCGAGAGGGATCAGCGGCGGGTGCGGGAGAGGAAGCGCTTCGTTCTCGATCTGTTCCCCGAGCTTGCCGACAAGGTGGATCAGGAGGCGCGCAAGATGAGCGGCGGGGAGCAGCGCATGCTCGAGATCGGCCGGGCCCTGATGTGGGAGCCCCGCTTGCTGCTGCTCGACGAGCCGTCGGCCGGACTGGCGCCGAAGATCTCGTCCCTGGTTCTCGGAACGGTGCTTCGGCTGAACGAAGAGTTGGGGCTCACGGTTCTCATGATCGAGCAGAATGTGCGCCAGGGCCTGCGAATCAGCGATCGCGGGTACGTCTTGGAGTGGGGGAGGGTGAGTTACACGGGCACCGGGGTGGAGCTCTTGCACGATCCCGACGTGCAGCAAGCCTTCCTTGGTGGGTCGAGGTGGCGGGCGCAATGACCGCCGGGGATGGCCGCCTCGACGCGCTGTTCACCCCGAGGACGGTGGCGGTGGTGGGGGCCAGTCGCGACGAACGCAAGAAGGGGAACCTCCTCGTTCGCAACCTCCGGGACCGCTTCCCGGGGGACGTCTATCCGGTTCATCCCAGTGAGGAGATCATCGAAGGTCTCGAGGCGTTTCGCTCGATCGAGGATGTTCCGACCGCCGTCGATCTGCTGATCGCCCTCATCCCCGCCACCGGCCTGCTGGAACTGGTTCGGGACTGCCCCCCGGGCCGGGTGAAGGTGTTGCTCGCCATACCGAGCGGCTTCGGAGACGCCCCGCCCCGTGGCGAGGCGCTGGAGCGGGAGCTGGTCTCCACCGCCCGGAGCAAGGGCATGCGGGTCGTCGGGCCGAACACCTTGGGGGTGATGAACCCCGGGTTCGGACTGAACGCCTCGCTGGCACCGCCGCTCCCCGCCAGTACCGGCGGGTTCTCGTGTGTCACCCAGAGCGGCGGATTCGGCATGGCGATCTACATGTACGGAGTCGAGCATCAGTTCGACATCGCCAAGTTCTGCGATCTCGGCAACACCTCCGACCTCTCGATTGCAGAGGTGCTCGACTTCTACGGCTCCGACCCGGATACTGCGATCATCGGGGCGTTCCTGGAGGCGAACCCGGATCCGGTGGCATCGTCGATCGCCGAGGCCGCGGCACGTAAGCCGTTGATCCTGGCGCCGGTGGGCCGCACCGCGGCCGGCCGGCGGGCCACTTTGGCTCACTTGGGTCTCACGCCGGGCACGAACCCGGTGGTGCCGCCCCCCGACGGTCGCCCGATCGTGGCGCAGACCGGGCTGGAGATTCTCGAGATCTCCAAGGCGATGACATGGCAGCCGCTGCCCCGGGGGGCGCGGGTCGGCATCCTCACCGGCTCGGGCGGCATCGGAGCGGAGCTCGTCGATCTCTGCGTCGAGCAGGGACTGGAGGTCCCAGAGCTCTCGGAGGCTCTCCGGGAGCGGCTGCGGCCCCACCTTCCCTCCTATGCGAGCGTCAGGAACCCAGTCGATTTGACGCCGGCGTGGCCGGACTTCCCGGAGATGTATCCCCCCTTGATGGAGGCTCTCCTGGAGTCCGATGAGATCGATCTGCTGATCGTGACCGTCATCGACATGGCCACGGCCCTGCCGGAACTCATGGAGGCCGTTGTCGAGACCGTGCGGCGGCATGCGATCACCGATCGGCCCAAGCCGGTTTTCGCGTACTGGGTGGCCCCACCCGGATTCAGGCATCACCGCCAGATCCTGCAGGCCGCAGGGATCCCGTGTTACTCCTCGGCGCTGTCGCTCGCCCGGGTCTCCGCCGCGGTCGTGCAGGTGGGTCGTCAGGCGGCCGGTTGATCCTTCCGGCTGGTCAGCCGGCGCCGCGCAGGGAGCGCTCGATCTCGGCGACCGGGAGCGCGAGCGGGCGGCGGGTCGTCCACCAGCCCAGGCGCACGACGCCTCGGCAGAAGACGCCGCCGAAGCCGAGGATCCGGATGATGAAGACCTTTCCGATTCGGCGGTACCCGACCTTCTCGTCGGCTCGCAGCGAGTTGCGATTCAGCGCGTCGACGGTGCTGACGATGCGGGTGAATCCGCTTCGGGCACTCTCGTGTGAGACGTGCCGGTTCATCCGCGGGCCGAGTCCGGCTCCGCGCCGATCCGGTGACACCCACAGGAATATGCCGGCTATCTCGTTGGGGGCGAGTTCGAAGCGTATCCAGTGAGAAGGTTGGATCGCCTTCGAGTTCAGCCACATGAAGGCCTCGATCTCGCTACTCCGCCCCAGAAGCCAGAGCAGGACTCCGGGCCCCAGCTTCTCCTGCAGGGTGCTCACCACCTCGTGGTGAGCCACCAGGTGGTCGAACTCCTCGGCCTCGGCCAGATGGATTTCGGGGTCGGGGCGATTCGCCGTGAGAGCATCGCTGAGGTCGAGTTCGCAGAGGTAGACCACCCTGGCATCCAGGAGGATCCTGGGTACGAAGCGCTCGACGAGCAGCTGCAGGGTGTAGGGCAAGCCGACTTCCCGGACCTTGGACGTGAATCTGTGCCAGGGCTTCATGGTCGCCGGCGCTTCCCCGCCGGGAGATCTGGAGGTCGGCGGCAGCGGGCGGCGGCCGTGATCTGAGGCCGGCTCATCGGTCACCGGGCCATCGCTTCCGAGCGGCCCGCACCGCCCAGACGGTCCTCATTGCCGCGTGAATCAGGCGGCCCCGCATCCCGAAGGGGACGACGAGGCGTTGATCATGGCGAACCGAGGCCCCCCAGCGGCTCTTGTGGAGTTCGTCGCCGCGGAGGAGGTCGAACTCTCCGGCTCCTTCCTCGATGGCGGCCCGGATGGCGGCGGCCATGATGCGCCGACCGGGGCCGTACCGGCCGAACTCGGCGTCGTAGCCGGTCTGATAGAACGAAACCACGTCACCGTGACGGAAGCAGTAGATGATGGCCGCCACTCGATCACCGACGTCCAAGCGGTGCATCCGCAGCTTCCCCTCGGCGGCGAACCGGGATGCGACGAGGCGGTGGAACTCGACCATGCCGTCGTCGTGGAAGGCCGTGGCGTCGCTCCCGGCGGCGCGGCTGCGGCGGTGGAGTTCGGCCAGATCGAGCACTGTCGCTTCCGCTTCGGCGGGATCGGACACCGCTCGCTCGATCACCGGGGCGCCGGCCTCCCGATCCAGCTTGCGGCGGTACCGCCCCAAGTTCTGACGCAGGTTCCTCCCCAGACCTCTGTGGAAGTGGTCCCAGGCGGCCGGCAGCTCGAGGTAGGGGCACGGCGTTGCGCGGATCGACAGGGGAGCGCGACCGGATCGTTGCGACACCAGGCGAGCCAGATGCGACCCCATGCGTAGCCCATTGAGATCGATGAGATGCCAGCCTCCGCCAGATATTGCAGACCAGAGGGCTTCGGCGACGTGCTCATGACCGCGACGCAGGATCAGATCGAGGTGATCGGGAGCGGCCTGGCGGGAGCCGATCATCACCAGGACGCGATGAACGGGGAGGGGACGAATGGCTCGCGTCTCGATGGCCAGTGGCGCCACCCCGACGAGACGTCCGTCCGAGGTGTCGCGAGCGGTGACTACCAGCAACTGGTGATGGCTCCCCAGTGTCTCCAGCCACGACGAGACCCAGGTCCAGGTCAGAAACACGTTGGGTGCCGAGGAGTCGTCGAGGAGCTCATCCCACTCGGCCGCCAACCCCATGAGGTCGGCCCTCTCGTCGATAACCTCGATGCGCGGTGCGGCGCGGGTGGTGGTCATGGCGCCGCGGCGCCTTCGGGGCGCAGTTCATGCAGGACGGCGGCCGACGTCGGCGCATGTCCCCTGTGCTCGAAGTGCCGGGAAGGGGCTCTCCCGGTGGGCGGCGGAGTCCCGACGGTGACGACGCGAGAAGGGGCCCGCATGCCGCGGCGATCCATCCCGAGATCTTCGTTCTTCACGCAGCACGGCGGGGTGACGAACGAACCTTCGGTCACCATGCGGGGTGTATCGGCAGGAAGCCGGGGAAACGTGACCGAATCCCTTGTCCGGCATGGCGCGTCGAGCCCCCGAGACGACGGGCGGGGAGATTGGATCTTCAGCCGAGAGCCCGCAGATACAGATCCTCTACCTCGGGTGTCGGCGACACCCCCATCGACTCGGCCAGCAGTTCGCGCACTTCGCTGTAGACACGGATTGCCTCCGCCCGGTTGCCGGCGGCCAGGTGGCACTCCATGAGACGTGCATAGGCGGACTCGCGAAACGGCGCCAAGTCGACGACGTGTTGGGCCGCGTGGCGCGCCGCCATCGGATTGCCGACCCCCAGCCACGCCGCGCTGGCCGCATCGAAGGCCCGCATCTCCCACTCATGGAGTTGGCGCCGCTTCCTCTCGACCCAGGGCCCCGACTCACCGCGCAGAAAGGAACGGTGGAGGATGGTCGAGGACACGACGGCATCCGCCAGTGCCGCCCCGGGATTCCCGTGCGCCAACGACCCTTCGGCACGATCCAGCGAAGTCATCGCCTCCCGCATGTCCACCCAGGAGGCATCCGGCAGGCGCAGTTCATAGCACCCTTGTGCCCCGCGAAGAGACTCGGACCCGTTGAGGCCGGTTCGGGCGAGGACCTTGCGCAGCTTGCTGACGAGCGCGTGCAGAGAGACCTCCCAGGCGTCGGGGAGGATGTCCGGCCACAAGAGAGAGGCAAGCTCGTCGCGCTCGGCACGGCGGGATCCGCTTGCCAGGTAGGCGAAGAGCAGCCGTCCTTGCCGTCCGGGGAACACCGACGATTCGAGGACCTCATCATGGGTCTCGATCATGACTCGTCCCATCAGGTAGATGCGCACTTGATTCCCCCAAGTGGACGCCAAGAAGTCGCCAAGGTCGTGATGATATGTTCGCAACCGAGGACCCATCAAGGAGGGTGGGATGGTCGAGGAACACCCGAAGGTGATCGAGTGCTCATGTGGGGCGGTCATCACCGGTAGCAGCGATGACGACGTTGTCGCCAAGGCCCAGAGCCACGCCAAGGAGACCCACGACATGGAACTCACCAGAGAACAGGCCCTTTCCATGGCAAGGCCTGCCTAGCGGGTCGCGAGACGGACCGAGGAGGGATCGATGGCAACCGACTTGACCGTGATATTGGAAGACCGCCCCGGGACGCTGGCCGAAGTCGGCGAGGCGTTGGGGGGCGTCGGCGTCAACATCGACGGCATCTGCGGCTTCCCCTGCGAAGGCAAGGGTGTTCTCCACGTGCTGGTGGGAGACGGCCGCAAGGCGCGCGACGCGCTGGAAGCCGCCGGTCTGGAGGTGTCGAACGAACGCGAGGTATTGGTCCTCGACATCGATGACCGTCCGGGGGCCTTTGGAGAGTTGGCTCGCCGTTTGGCCGACGCCGGAGTGAACGTGGATCTGGCGTATCTGGCGTCGAGCACCAGGCTCGTGATCGGCCCTGATGACCTGGACGGAGCTCGAACGGCTCTCTGAACCCGGTGCGGCGGCCGGACGGATCCGAGGCGGGCCCTTCTGAGGCGGCTGCCCCCCGTGTCGCGTTGACCGGGTCGACCCGGGCACTGGGTGAGTTCGATGCTGCGACAGGGGGTGTGGCCGTGTCGAGGGCGAGTGGGCCGCCGGGGTTCGTGATGACCACCGTCGACAAGGCTGTGCGGTGGGCGAGGAGCCGGTCCATGTTTCCATTGATCTTCGGCCTGGCGTGCTGTGCGATCGAGTGGATGGCCACCGGCGCGGCGCACAACGACCTCGATCGGTTCGGCATGCTCGCGATCCGGGCGTCACCGCGCCAGGCGGATCCGATGATCGTGGCGGGAAGAGTCAGCCAGAAGATGGCTCCGGTGCTCCGGCGGTTGCACGACCAGATGCCCGAGCCGAAGTGGGTGATCCCGATGGGAGCGTGCGCTTCCACCGGCGGGATGTTCAACAACTACGCCGTCGTGCAGGGCGTGGATGAGGTGGTGCCCGTCGACGTCTACGTGCCGGGTTGTCCACCGGGACCTCAGTCCCTGATACACGGCATCTTGACGCTTCACGACCGCATCATGGCCCGACTGGGTCGGGGTCAGCTCATGATCCGCTCGACCTCTTCGGGGTCGAGGTAGACCTTCACCGTGGCGATCTTCCCGTCGCGCAACTCGATGACCTCGGTGAAGTCCAGGGTGTAGGGCGATCCGGATGGAGCGGTGCCGGTGCTGCGGAACTCGGCGACGGCGATGTCGTCACCGCCGACGAGTGACTGGATCGACATCTGCTCGTCGGGGAGCAGCCGGTGGAGCTCTTCGATGTGCTCCTTGATGGCCGGGAGGCCCTCCTGCCAATCACCGAGCGCGCTCCAATAGCGGGCATCGGGGTGATAGAGGGCGGCGACCGCCTCGGCATCCTTGGCGTTGTAGGCCTCGACGATGCGGTGGACGATGTCACGGGCTGCTTGTGGATCCGACACGGGCCCTCTCCCTCGGCTGTCACGAACATATCATGCGGCCATCTGCGGCGAGGCGGAGGCGATGATGGGTCACGGTATCGGGCTGGTCCTGGGGAGTGCGGTCGCTCCGGAGTTGCTCCCGGGGGCGGCGGCGGCCGCCGAAGCGGGCGGCTTCGATGAGCTCTGGCTGGCCGAGGACTACTTCTTCACCGGAGGCATCTCGGCAGCGACGATGGCCCTGGATGCCACCGAGTCGATGAAGGTGGGACTAGGCATCGTGTCGGCCGTGGCCCGCCACCCGGCGGTCCTGGCGATGGAGGTGTCCACCATCAGCCGGGTTCACCCCGGGCGGCTGATCGCCGGGCTGGGGCTGGGGGTTCCGGGGTGGATCCGCCAGATGGGCCTCTATCCGCCCTCGGCGCTGGCGGCCATGAGGGAATCGGTCACCAGCGTGCGGCGACTGTTGGCGGGTGAGGAACTCACCGAGAAGGGCAAGGTCTTCGAATTCGACTCGGTCAAGCTCACCTACCCGGAGGAGCAGCCGACGCCGGTGCACATGGGGGTGTCGGGTCCCAAGATGTTGCGTCTCAGCGGTGAGATCGCCGACGGAACCGTGCTGTCGGTGGCGGCGAGTCACGAGTACGTCGAATGGGCTCGGGATCGCATCGATGAGGGCAGGGCCGAGGCGGGCCGAACCGACCATCACCAGATCACGATGTTCGCCATCTACTCCGTGGATGCCGACGGAGCGGCGGCCCGGAGCGCGGTTCGGGAGCCGCTGGCGTTCTACAAGTCGAACGGACCCAACGCCCTCACCGACGTGCACGGGATCTCCGACGAGCTGGCGGCCATCCTCAGCCGGGGCGGCTACGAAGCCCTGGTGCGCGAGATGCCCGACGAGTGGATCGAGGACCTGACGATCGCCGGCACCCCGGCCGAGTGCGCGGCCAAGATCCGGGCGGCATACGAGGCCGGTGCCGACACGGTTGCTTTGTTCCCCATGCCGACGGACCGGGTCGACGACCTGGTGCGGCTCACCGCCGACGAGGTGCTGCCGCAGCTCTAGGCGTCAGATGACGGGCCGTCCGAAGGCGGCGCGGTGGATCATCACGTCGTTGTTCTCGTGCAGCACGGTGATCTTCCCGTTCTGCACGCAGAAGACGTCGACGCCGTGGTTCTCGTAGGGGTCACCGTGGATCGTGAGTGCGGTCTCATCCCAGACCGCAGCCGCCCATTCGCCGTCGACGACCTTGGTCCTGATCCGAAAGTCGAGCTCGCGAAGCATCCCGGTGTTCACACTGAAGAAGCGCCGGGCCTCGTCGATGCCGAGGTAGGTGCCGCGACCCAGGAACCGGACCTCGACGTCGTCGCTCATCGTCGCCAGCATCCCTTCGTGGTCGCCGGCGAAGTAGGCGCCGTAGAGATCGTCGACGACCCGTTTCGTCTCGAGTTCCTGAGGTGTCACGGATCCTCCCGTCCCGCCTTCCTGATTATGCTCGCGGCGCCCCAGGGAGGAGCAAGTTGTCCGGCGGCGGGCGGACCCCACGTTTCGGCCTCGGCGTGCCGACGGCCACCGAGGGCATGATGTACCCGGTGCCTTACGCCGACGCGGAGGCTGCGGTCGGGCTCGCCGTCGAAGCCGAGCGCCTCGGATTCGACTCGGTGTGGGGCAACGACCACGTCACCACCCAGCGGTACGTGCGGGACGAGTTCGCCGACCCACCGAACTTCTTCGATCCCCTCGCCTACCTGTCGTACGTGGCGGGGATCACCGAGCGAATCCGGCTGGCGACCTGTGTGCTGGTGATGGGGTTCCGGCACCCGGTGATGGTCGCCAAGCAGGCCGCCACTCTGGACCGGCTCTCCGGCGGAAGGCTGGTACTCGGAGTCGGCATCGGTGCCTACCGCGAGGAGTACGAGGCGATGTGGCCGGGGAAGAAGACCCATCGCGGGCAGCACGCTGCCGAGTTCCTGGAGTCGCTCGGGTTGCTCTTCGGTGAGCGGCGAGCGTCCTTCAAGGGCCGCCACATATCGTTCGAGGACGTGGAGAGCCACCCGAAGCCCCTTCAGGACCCGCTGCCGGTCCTGTCGGGGGGCAACTCGGCGGATGCCCGGTTGCGAGCCGCCCGGTATGGGCTCGGCTGGCTCCCGGCCTGTCTCACCCCGGCCGAGTACCGGACGGGGCTCGAGGAGATCACGGTCGCCGCCGGAGATGCCGACCGGGTTCTTCCCGGGGACTTCGAGGCGGCGCTCCAGTTGGTGGTCGCGATGGCTTCGACCCGCGAGGAGGCGGTTGATCGATTCCGTTCATCCCAGGTGTACGCCCACCTGCGCTCGCTCTCGGCTTCGACCATGCGGGGCAAGCTCGACGACGACTTGGCGGAGAGGAATCTGGTGGGCACCCCGGATGAGATCGGTGAGCGGGTGGCCGAATACACCGCAGCCGGGGTGGGCACGTTCGCCGGGTTGCTGTTCGCCGCCGACACGGTCGCCGAGACCCGGGAGGCCATGGCACGCTTCTCGGAGGACGTGATGGAGCCTTTCGGTCATGGATGAACTGGTCGCCGCAACGTCGACGCGGCTGCGCCGTGCCTTGGAGGCGTCGCCCTACGACTGGGTGGTGCTGACCCGTCCGGCGAACGTGACGTATGCCACCGGGTATCGCAGCGTGGCGGGCGACATCTTCGCGAGCCATCGGATGGCGGTGGTGATGAGCCCCGAGGAGGTCGTCCTGGTGGCGCCGGCGGCCGACGGCGCGGCGGCGACCGAGACGGCGGTCGATCCGGAGCGGCTGGTGCCCTACGGGCGGTTCTTCTTCGAGAGCCGCGACGGCACTCACCCGGAGATGGCAGGCGTTCACCCGACGTTCGAGGCGGCGCTGGATGCCGCCATGGAGAGGACCGGTGGCCGGATCGGGAGCGACGCCGGGGTCGGTTCGGGGGAGCCGGCGGCCGAGTGGATGGCGGCCCTGCGCGCCACCAAGACCCCGGAGGAGATCGACTGCCTGGAGGCGGCGGCCGAGCTCGCCGAGAAAGGCATCGATGCCGCCCTCACCGCGGCCGCTCCGGGCGTCACCGAGCGCCAGTTGAAACGGATCGTGGCGGCGGTGATGGCCGAAGGAGGCGGGTATCCCCGTTTCGTGGTGGTCACCGCCGGTGAACGGAGCGCCCTCAGCGATGCCCGGGCCACGACCCGGCCCCTGATGGAAGGCGACCTGGTTCGCTTCGACGTGGGCTGCACCTACCAGGGTTACTGGTCCGATGTGGGCCGGACGGCGGTGGTGGGACCCCCGGATCCCGAGCAGGGGGCTCGCTATGCAGCGATCCTGGCGGGGGAGGAGGCGCAGCTCTCCGCCGCCCGGCCGGGGCTCACTGCTGCCGGGCTCTTCGAGGTCGCCGTCGCCGCGGTTGAGGACCACGGCTTGCGCCCGTACCGGCGCCACCACTGCGGCCACGGGATCGGCACCGAGGTCTACGAGTCCCCGGTGGTGGCTCCCGGGGTCGACGTACCCCTGGAGGAGGGCATGGTGCTGTGCGTGGAGACGCCGTTCTACGAGCTCGGGTGGGGAGGGATGATGGTCGAGGACACCATTGCGATCACGGCCGACGGAGCCCGCCAGCTCACGCGGTCCGATCGGTCGCTGCGGGTCATCGAACCGTGACCGCGTTCACGGGGGAGCTGGCTTGCGCTCGGTGCGGTGCCGCCCCCGAGGAGGCCTTCGCGGGTTGTCCGGCGTGCCGGTCGGAGGGGGTGCCGGCCAACGTCCACCCGATCTACGACCCGAGCCGGGGAACCGATCTCGATCCCGCTGCCCCGGGCCTCTTCCGGTATCGACGGATGCTCCCGATTCCCGACGGGGCCGTTCCGGTGTCGCTCGGCGAGGGGAACACCCCGCTGGTCGCAATGGGGCGCCTCGGCGAGGAGTTCGGTCTCGATCGGCTGTTCCTCAAGGACGAGACCCGCAACCCCACCTGGTCGTACAAGGACCGTCTTGCGGCGGTGGCGGTCACCGCCGCGGTCGCCGCCGGAGCCGACACGATCGTGGTGGGGACCACCGGCAACCACGGTGCCGCGGCCGCTGCCTATGCGGCTGCGGCGGGTCTTCGTTGCGTGGCGGTCACGCTGGCTTCAGTGCCGGAGACGATGAAGGTGCTCATGCAGGTTCTTGGGGCGGATGTCGTGGCGGTTCCCGAGCCGGCGGATCGATGGACGCTGATGAGGCGGGCCGTGGCCGAGCGAGGCTGGGTCCCACTCTCCGGCCTGGCCGATCCGCCGGTGGGGTCGAACCCGTACGGGATCGACGGGTACAAGACGGTCGCCTACGAGCTGGTGGAGGAACTGGGCCGGGCTCCCGACGTCGTCTTGGTGCCGGTCGCCTACGGCGACGGCCTGATCGGGATCCATCGAGGCTTCGTCGACCTGTTCGAAGGCGGGTCAATCGACGGACTGCCCCGGATGGTGGCGGTGGAGCCGTTCGGGCCCTACGCGGCCAGTCTCGCCGACGGTGGGGACATTCCGGTCGGGGTCGAAGGCGGTACGAGCGTGGCGTTCTCGATCGCCAGCCCGCTGGCCACCTATCAGGGGGTGCGGGCCCTGCGGGAGAGCGGCGGAACGGCCGTCGTGGTGAGCGATGATGCCGAGATCCTGAAGGCTCAGCGGCGCCTGGCCGGTTCGGAGGGCTTCTACCTGGAGGCCTCGGCCGCCATCGCCCTTCCGGCCCTGCAACAGATGTGCGACGCCGGGGGTCTCGGCCGGGATGAGACGGTCGTGATCTTGGGAACGTCGTCGGGCCTGAAGGACGTGGGGACCACCGCCGCCTCGCTTCCCGAGGTGCCGGTGATCCCGCCGACCCTCGATGCTCTGGACTCGGCTATTCGATGAGGGTGCCGTGCACCGCGTCGGCCGGTCCCACGAAAGATCGGAGCTCGGTGAGGAACCGGTCCCGGCCGAGCAGGCCCTCGAGGTCGCGGCGATAGTCCTCGAGACCGGTGACCTCGACCACCTCCACGTAGTCGTAGGCGACCCCGGAGTCCCGAAACGGACCGTCGACCCGCACCACCTCATACGAGACGATCGAGGGGATCGACCGGGCGGTCGGGTAGTCGACCTCGCGGACCCATTGCTCGTAATCGGCTCCGTCGACGCCTTCGTTCAACCGGTTGAAGAAGAACACTCTGGTCATGATCCGTCTCCCTGGAGGTGGGTCATCGGTCCGTACCGTTCCTTGGCTCGGACGAGTTCCTCCGGGTCGTAGAGGATCACGGCGCCCGAGCCGATCCCTTTGGCGGCCTCGATGACGAACCGCACCGCCTCGGCGAGATCGGTGGGGTGATTGGCGCCGGTGGCGCTCCCCGGCACCGCCGTCTCGGCGGTGAGGGCCACCCCGACGACCGGCGCCGCCGTGGCCACGGAGGGCTGCACGATGCTGTTGACGTGGTAGAGCCCGTTGCCGTACGGGGTGATGTCGTATGTGGAGAGGGGAAGGACGGCGGGGGAGCGACCCGACACCCATTCACACAGGTCGAGGAGATCGGGTGCCACCGGGAGGATGTAGCCCTCCTTCACCGTGGGGGTGATCGCAAAGCCGCGGCGGTTGAGGATCCGGTTCCCTTTGGTGGCGTCGACGGCGAGGACGGCCTCCATGGCCGGGTCGACCTCGTGCTCGTTCATCGTTTCCATGGGAACCGGGGTGCCCATGAAGGGGACGGGATCGTGTCGCTGGGCGGGGGCGTCGGGGCAGACGTGGGTGGTGATGATCACGTCCCCGGGGAGCCGGTCGCCCCGCTCCGCCATCACGGCGAGCTTCATGGCGGCGGCCACGGCCGCCACCGCACCGTCGGCGTCGGACACCATGCCGATCTTGGCGGGCCGGGCCCCGATCCCCCCGAGGCGACCGATTATGCCGGTCGTCGGTGCCGGGCCGCCCGAGGTTCGCCCCTCTGCCCCGGGGATGACCATCTTCAGGAATGTGGTCGATCGGCCTCCTTCGCCGACCGGGGTGGGGGCCACAGCGAGGCCCTTGCGTTGCAGGGCCTCGGCCACCTCGTGCCCGGTGACCCACCCATCGAGCAGGTCGAGCGCCTCGAGGACTCGTTGCAGCGCCACGTCTCTCCCTCTGCCGGGGGTCGTAGTGTATGGGGCCATGAGCCGGGCTCGCGATGCTGTGGTCTTGCATCCGTTGCACTCCCCGGGGTTCCCCGAGCTGCTGGGCGCGCTCCCCGATCTCGATCTCGTGGTTCCGATGGACGGCGACGGCGTCGTCGCCGAACTCGAACAGGGGCGTCCGATCCTGCTCACGTTCCTGTGGGACGACCGGTTCCTCACCGAGGGTTTGCGCTGGATCCAGGCGATCTCGGCGGGCATGGATCAGTTCCCCTTCGACGAGATCCGGCGGCGGGGGATCACGCTGACCTCGGCCCGGGGGGCGCATTCCCCGGCGGTGGCCGAGCATGCGATGGCGTTGCTCTTGGCCGTCCTGCGGGGCATCGGGGTGTCGATGAGGGGCGCCGCCGACCGGGTGTGGGCCCCCCAGCCCGCCTTTGAGGTCTCGGGACGGACGCTCGGCGTGCTCGGTCTCGGTTCGATCGGTGAGGAGATCGCCCGCCGCGCCGTGGGGCTTGGAATGCGGGTCGTCGGGACCAAGCAACATCCCGACGACTACCGGGGGGTCGCCGCGAGGGTGGTGGGGCCGGCGCAGACCCTGGAGGTGTTCCGCGAGGCCGATGCCGTGGTGGTCGCGTTGCCGGCTTCCTCGGAGACCGAGAAGGCGGTGGGGTCCGCGGAGCTGGCGGCGCTGAAAGGAGGCTGGCTGGTCAACCTCGGCCGGGGGTCGGTCCTCGACGAGGAGGCCCTCGTCGAGGCGCTTCGATCCGGGCAACTGCGGGGGGCGGGTCTCGATGTGTTCGCCGCCGAGCCGCTGCCGGGGGATTCCCCGCTGTGGGACCTTCCCAACGTGGTGATCACCCCCCACTCCGCATGGTCGACCGATCGTCTCCCCGGGCGGTTGGTGGAGGTGTTCGCGGCGAACCGCCGGGCCTATCACGGGGAGGTCGAGTGGCTGACCAGAGTCGTTTGAGGAGGATCCCATGAGCCTCGAAGGAAGACGGGCCCTGATCACCGGGGGGTCCCGCAACCTCGGCGTGGCCGTGGCGACACGTTTGGGGCGCGCCGGGATGTCGGTGGGGATCAACTACCACACCTCGGGCGAAGCCGCCGAGGAGCTGGCGGCGCGCCTCGAGAAGGAGACCGGGGCGACCCACGTTGCCCTCCCCGCCGACGTCACCAAGCCCGAGGAGATCAGGGGGATGGTCGCCGAAGCCGTCGGCCGGCTCGGAGGCCCGATCGACGTGCTGGTCAACAATGCCGGTCCCTTCGGCGTCACACCGTTTGCCGAACTCGACGAGGAGGAATGGGACCGCGTGTGGAATGCCAACGTCAAGGCCACCTACGTTGCGGTCCAGGCCGTCGTACCGGGGATGCGATCGGCCGGGTGGGGGCGCATCGTCAACCTCTCGGCGGTTTCGGCGTACGTTCGGAACCGGGGGATGTACACCCTCGCCAAGTCGGCCATCAACACGCTGACCGAGCAACTGGCGCTCGAATTGGCGCCGGAGATCACCGTGAACGCAGTGGCCCCCGGGCAGATCCAGGAGAGCCTGGACGACCTTCGCGAGTACGTCCCCGAGTGGGCGGAACGGGTGGTGCGGATGACTCCGGCCGGCCGGCTGGTGCGGCGCGAGGAACTCGCGGAGGTCGTCTACCTGCTGTGCACACCCGCCTTCGACATGGTGACCGGGCTGACGATCCCCGTCGACGGCGGTTTGCGGTTGCCGCGCTTCTAGGCCGAGCGGCCCTGCCTGGCCGGACCGGCGCAGCCGTATGATCGCGACACCACGAGGAAGGTCGAGACATGTTGTGTGTGATCACCGACTACATGGGCGACGACACCACTCTCGAGGAGAGCCTGCTGAGTGAGGCCGGCTTCGAGGCCTTCGTCGCCTCCTCTCACGAGCCGGAGAACTGGGCAGAACAGGCCGTCGGAGCGGATGCCATCCTCACCAGACACGCCCCGGTTCGCGAGGACCTGATACGCCGGCTCGAGAAGTGCAAGGTCATCTCCCGCTACGGCACCGGGCACGACAACATCGACGTCCCCGCAGCCCACGAGCGGGGGATCGTGGTCACCAATGTGCCCGACTACTGCACCCCTGAGGCCGCCGACCACACCATGGCTCTCCTGCTGGCCTCGGCGCGTCATCTCGGGGTGCTCTCCGATTCCGTGCGACAGGGTGACTGGACACCCGATCCCCTGCCCCCCATCCTGCGCATCGGGGGACGCACGCTCGGCATGGTCGGCTACGGGAGGATCGGTGCGGCCGTGGCGGAACGCGCCCGGGCGTTCGGTCTGCGGGTCTGGGTCTACGACCCGTACCTGAAGACGGACCCGGAGGGTGCCCGGCGGTTCGACGACCTCGATGAGATGCTGGGGCAGTCCGACTTCCTGACGTTCCACACCCCGCTGACCGATGAGACGCGGGGCTTGCTCGACGAGCGGCGCATAGGGCTCCTTCCCGAGGGCGCCATCGTGGTCAACTGTGCCCGCGGTCCGATGGTCGACATCCCGGCCCTGATCGCCGCGCTCGAGTCGGGGCATCTGGCGGCGGCGGCGCTCGATGTGACTCCCCAGGAGCCGCCGGACGTCGACGATCCGGTCCGCAGGGTTCCCGGGCTCCTGGTGACGCCGCACACGGCCTACTACTCGCAGACCAGCGTTGAGGAGGCCAAGCGCAACAGCGTCGGCGAGATCATTCGAGTGATACGGGGCGAGGAACCTCTCAATCCGGTTGTCCTCTAGAGGCGTTTCCCTCACCCGGCGGGCCGCCTCTCATCGCCGCAGGTAGCGGCTGCGAAGGGCCTCGAGGTCGCGGGCCGTCATCCCCACGGGCCCGGTGAGATAGCCGGCGACCGACCCGTGGCGCTTCCGGAGCGTGTTCACGAGACCGGCGAGCCAATCGGCGTGTACCCCGGTGAGTGAAGCCAGCGCCGTGTCACTCAGAGGGGTTCCCGCAACGGTCCGGAAGCGTGCGGCGAGCTCGTCGTAGAGATGGGCCAGTGCCGCAGTGCTCGCCGTGAAGTCGTCGGTGATGTCTCTCGCCGAGATGTCGAGCGCAGCCAGGATGAGCCCGGCGACGAGACCGGTCCGGTCCTTCCCGACGGTGCAGTGAAAGAGAATGCCGACTTCGCTGTGAAGGAGAGTCTCGAAGATCGTCTTGATCGATTCCGTGCGGCTCTCGAGGGCATGGGGAACCCGGGTCAGCTCCCACCAGTCGGCTAGTTCGGCCTCGGTCAGGGTGCCGGCGTCGAAGCGGGCATGAATCGAGGCCACCTGATCGTCGGAGACCAGCGGGGCGAACACGATCGGACCGACCCACTCGTAGGGGTCGCGGCGCCTCTCCCAATTGGAGCGGAGATCGATGATGGTGCGGACACCGGCTTGCTCCAGGACGGTGCGGTCCGAGCCCCGCATCCGGTGGAGTGACCCGGATCTGAAGAGCATGCCGTCGGCAACCCGGCGGCCGTCGGCGGTGGAGAGGCCTCCCAGGTCCCGGGCGTTGAGGACGCCTTCGAGGTCGAGGGTGCGGGGCATGGCGTTCTCGAGTCTGGCATGGGAGGGGTTCGGGCCGTCCGGGGAGATCGGGTAGCGTCACGACCATGGGCGAGGCCGACACGCGACGGGTGATCGAGGCTCTCTACGCCGCCTACACCTCCGGCGAGGGTGAGGCGATGCTGGGTCTCATGGCGGACGACATCGAGGTTCGCTTTCTCGGGCAGGTGGTGGTGCGCGGTATCGACGAGGCCCGGGCGTTCTTCGCTTTCTCCGGTTCGCAGCTCACCGATCTGGACTTTCGGGTTGAGCGGAAGATCTACGACGGGGAGTGGGCCGCGGTGACCTGGAGCGAGACGGCCCGGACCGCGGCCGGAGCCCCGTGGGAGAACCACGGCGTTGACGTCTTCCGCGTCGAAGACGGCAAGATCACGGTCCTGCACGAGAACAACGACTGCCGACTGGTGCACGAGCACTTCCCTCGCTACCGGGACGTCTGACCCGAACCGGAGGGCGCCGGCCGGAATCTATAGAATCTCGGCGACCGAAGGAGGGACCACGCAGATGGAGTTTCGCTCGGCCGAGACGGTTGCCGAGGTGGTGGAGACCCTCACCGAGTTCGGTGCCGAAGCCCAGGTCCTCGCCGGCGGGACTGATGTGATGATCCAGCACATGCGGCGGGAGATCACTCCCTCGCTGCTCCTCCACATCGGCCGGATTCCCGATCTCGACGAGGTCACGGTCAATGGGGCCACCCGCCTCGGCGCGTTGGTGACCCATCACCGCCTCGCCACCGACCCGCTGATCGGGGAGCGCTACCCGGCGTTGGCGGAAGCGGCAGGCACCGTCGGGGGATGGCAGACGCAGGAAGTCGGCACGATCGGCGGGAACGTGTGCAACGCCTCACCGGCCGCCGACACCGCCCCGCCCCTGCTGGTCGCCGGTGCTCTGTTTCATCTCGAGGGCCCCTCCGGTCACCGGGCGGTGAGCGGTGAGGAGTTCTTCATCGACCGGCGCATCACGGCCCGCCGGCCCGAAGAGTTGCTGGTGGGGATCGAACTGCCCGACGTCCCCCCCCAGACCGGCGAGACCTACGTGAAGCTGGGACGCCGCAGTGCGATGGAAGTCGCCATCGTCGGCTTGGCGGCCCGCCTCACGATCGACCCGGAGGGCACCGTCGAGCGGGCCAGGATCGCGGTCTGCTCGGTCGCTCCCCGGCCGTTCCGCGCCACGGTTGCCGAGGAGGTCTTGCAGGGCTCCCACCTCGAAGACGACGCGGTCGCCGAGGCCGGTGCCGCCCTTCTCGCCGCGTCGTCGCCGATCGACGATGCCCGAGCCACCGCCTCCTACCGGCGGCGAGTGCTGCCGGGAATCCTCGAGAGGGCCGTTGCCGCGTGCCGCCTGCGGGCCATGGGGCCGGGGGGCCCGTCGTGATGGACCTGACGCTCACCGTCAACGGAACCCGGCGAACGATTCCGATCGAACCCGACGAAACGCTGCTCCACGTGTTGCGGGAGCGCCTCAAGCTCACCGGAACCAAGGAGGGGTGTGCGGAGGGAGAGTGCGGCGCATGCACCGTGCTGGTCGACGGCCGGCCCGTCGACTCCTGCATCATGCCGGCCCCGGTGGCAGGGGGCGCCTCGGTCACCACGATCGAGGGTCTCACCGGACCCGACGGTTCGCTGAGCCCGGTTCAGCAGGCATTCGTCGACAACTTCGCGGTGCAGTGCGGGTTCTGCACCCCGGGTTTCGTGGTGACGCTCACCGCGCTGCTCGATGAGACGCCGCAGCCGACCGAGCGGGAGATCCGCTCCTCGCTGTCGGGGAACCTGTGCCGGTGCACCGGGTACGCAACCATCGTGGCGGCGGTGATGGCCGCCACCGGGAGGGGGTCGACATGAGCGTGGTCGGTCGCAGCGTCCCCCGGGCCGACGCCGGCACCAAGGTGCGTGGTGAGGCCACTTATGGGGTCGACTTCGAAGTCGCCGGCACCCTCTATGGGGCCCTCACCCTCTCGGGAGTCCCCTCCGGCCGCATCCGCGCCGTCGACACCGGCCCCGCCGAAGCGATGCCCGGGGTGCGAGGCGTCTTCACCGCCTCCGATGCCCCCGACATCTGCAGCGGGCTCGCCGTGAATGATCAACCGTTGTTCGCCTCCGACGTCGTGCGTTTCGAGGGAGAGGCGATCGCCGCGGTGGTCGCGGAGACCATGGCTCAGGCTCGGGCGGCGGCGGCCGCCGTCCGCGTCGAGATCGAAGAGACCGAGGCGATCGCCACGGTCGAGGAGGCGCTCGCCGAAGGCGCACCTTTGATCCACGAGGATTGGCACACCTACTCGGTCCGCGACGGGCTGCCCGATTTCCCCCGGGCGGGCAACGTGTGCGGGGAGATGACCGTGGACCAGCCCGGGGTCGATGAAGGATTGGCAGCTGCCGACGTCGTGATCGAGGACGTCTTTCACATCGATCGCCAATACCAGGCCTACCTGGAGCCGAAGAACGCCACCGGGGTCTTTGAGGACGGCCGCTACACGATCCACGTCGCCCACCAGCAGCCGTGGAACGTGCGGGACCGCAGCGCCGCCGCCCTGGGGGTCCGTCCCTCCGATGTGCGTATCGTGGGTCACCACATCGGCGGGGGGTTCGGGGCCAAGCTCGACACGGCACTGGAGCCCTATGCCGCCCTGCTCGCCCGGCTCGTCGGGGCCCCGGTGAAGATGGTGCACGATCGCACCGACGACATCCTCACCTGCGCTTCCCGGGAGGGGGCCGTCATCCGGATGCGGTCGGGGGTCACCAGGGACGGGCGGATCGTCGCTCGCGAGTTTCTCTGCGACATGGATGCCGGCGCCTACGCCGGTGACACCCCGTTCCTCACGAGCATCCCGATCTTCGTGGTGGGTTCGCTGTATCGGGTCGGGCCGACGCGGATCGTGTCCCGAGCGGTCTACACCAATACGGCGCCGACCGGGGCCTTCCGCGGAGTGAGCGGAACCTACCTGTACTTCGCGCTGGAGCGACACACCGACAACCTGGCGAACGCCATCGGGATGGACCGCCGGGAGTTCCGGGTGCAGAACCTGATGAGCGACGGCCATGTGATGCTCAACGGCCAGGCCCTCGACGATGCCGGGATCTTGACGACGGCGTTCGACAAGGCGGAGCAGCACGCCCCGTGGCGGGACCTGGGGAAGGGCCCCAACCGCGGCGTGGGAATGGCTGCGGCGGTGTGGTTGACGAACCCGATGGCCGGCGAAGTGTCGCTGCAACTTCACACCGACGGCCGGCTGGGCGTGGTGACCGGCGCCACCGAGAACGGCTCCGGAGCCGTGGCGATGGGGGTGCGCCAGGTGGCGGCCGAGGAGCTCGGGATCACCGCCGACGAGGTGGTGTTGACGATGCCGGACACCGATATGCAGGGCTTCGACGCGGGATCCCAGGGAAGCCGCACCACTCATATCGTCGGCCGGGCAGTTCACAACGCCGCCGTCGGGATGCGGGAGCGGATCCGCACGGTGGCGGGGCAGGTGCTCGGTCAGGCCCCCGACGACCTGGAGGTCGCCGGAGGTGGTGTCCGGATCAAGGGTGAGGAAGATGTGCGGATGACCCTCTCCGAGGTGGCGAGGGCGGCCCTCGGTGCCGGAGGCCCGATCGCATCGACCGGCTCCTATGCGACCCCGGCCCCCAAGTTCGACCCGGAGGCGGCCGCCGGCCTGCTGTTCCCGATCTGGCCCACCCCCACGTATCACGTGCACGTCGCCGAGGTCGAGGTCGATCCGGTGACCGGGGAGGTCACGGTGCTCCGCTACATCGTGGTGCAGGAGGTCGGGAAGGCGATCAACCCGGCCGGTGTGATGGGACAGATCGTCGGGGGGGTGGCTCAGGGTCTCGGCTACGCCCTCTACGAGGGCCTGCAGATCGGTCCCGATGCCCGCTACCGCCAGCGCACCCTGGAGGCGTACCGCCTTCCCGTCGCACTCGACATGCCGGAGATAGAGGTGGTGCTCCTGGAGCACCCGGCATCGGAGGGACCGTTCGGAGCCAAGGGGGTCGCCGAGCCGCCGGTGGTACCGGTGGCGGCGGCCATCGGTAACGCCATCGCCGATGCCACGGGCGGTTCGATCGATCGGGTTCCGATCACCCCCGAGGACGTGCTCGACGCATTGGACCAAGGATCGGAGGAGAGGACATGAGGAAGCTCGGCAAGCCGGAGATGTCGGACATCTCGGTGGGGGCTGGTCTGCTCGGCGCCGGTGGCGGCGGGGCCGTCTCGGAGGGGCTCAAGATGGTCGACCGGGTCCTCAAGTTCGGCGACTCCGTCGACATGGTGGCGGTCGACGAGGTCGATGACGACGCCTGGGGTGCGGTGATCGCCGGCATGGGGTCGCCGGTGGCCTCCCGCAAGAAGCCCCGGACCTACTCGCTGACGTGGGCGATGGAGCTGCTCGCCGAGACGCTCGGCTTCGAAGCGGCGTTCGTCATCCCCTTCGAACTGGGAGCCGGCAACAGCATCACTCCGATGCTGGTCGGCGTGCAGATGGGCATCCCCGTGGTCGACGGCGACCCGGTGGGCCGGGCGGTCCCTCAGATCGACATGACGACCTTCCACCTGGGTGGGATCGGGATCTCGCCGCTGGCGCTCGTCAACGAGGAGAAGATCTCGGCGGTCATCCGGACCGACGATCCCTACGACATGGAACGGGTGGCCCGGGCGGTGTCGGCCGAGTTGGGGAGCGTGGCGGCGATCGCCTGCTACGCCATGCAGGGTCGCGACCTGAAGCGGCTCATCATCAAGGACACGACGACCCTCGCCGAGAGGGTGGGACGGACGATCCGGGAAGCGGTGGCCGCCGGAGGGGATCCGGCGCAGGCCGTCGTCGACGAGCTCGGCGGCTACGTGCTCGGCAAGGGCACGGTGTCGGTCGCCGAGTCGGAGATGCGGGGTGGCTTCGACTTCGGCAGGGTCGAGGTGGAGGGAGACCTCCCCATCCAGATCGGTGTTCAGAACGAGAACATGATCGCCTACCGGGGCGACCGGCTGCTGGCCGTGTGTCCCGACCTGATCTGCGCCATCGGCGAGGGCGGTGCTCCGCTCTCCAACGCCGAGATCGAGGTGGGCATGGGGATCACCTACGTCGGTTTTGCGGCCGATCCGGCCTTCCGGACCCCGGAGGCGTACGGTCTCTTCTCGAAGGCGCTGGGAGTGCTCGAGTACGACGGCGGGTTCGTGCCGATCGAGGAGCTCGCCGGTTGAGGGGGTGACGATGGCCGAGCAGTTCCTGGCCGGCAAGGCCGCCCTGGTCACCGCCGGTTCCCGCAACCTCGGTTCGGCGGTGGCCGTCGCCCTCGCCGAGCGTGGGGCCCGGGTGGCCGTCAACTATCACAGCTCGCAGGGCGAGGCCGAGGCGCTGCTGGACCGAATGCCCGGCTCCGGCCATGCCGCGGTGCGGGGCGATGCGGGGAGCCCAGACGGTGTCCGGGCGATCGTGACCGAGGCTCGGGAGGCGCTCGGATCTCCGATCCAGGTGCTCATCAACAACTACGGCCCGTTCTCGATGACCCCGTTCGCCGAGATGCCGGAGGACGAGTGGGACCGCATCTGGGACGCCAACGTCAAGGTCGCCTACGTGGCGGTCCGGTCTGTGGTTCCCGGGATGCGGGAGGCCGGGTGGGGGCGGATCGTGAACCTGTCGGCCGGCTCCGCTTACCTGCGGAACCACTCGATCTACACCCTCTCCAAGGAGTCGCTCCTGACCCTCACCGAGGCGCTGGCGGTCGAGCTCGGTCCCGAGATCAACGTCTATGCGGTGGCCCCGGGCCAGATCGCCGAGAGCGCCGAGGACATCGCCGAGTTCGATCCGTCGTGTGTGGAGCGCTCGATTGCGGCCACTCCGATCGGCCGCCTGGTGACCCGGCCCGAGGTGGCGGCGATCATCGCCGAGCTGTGCGGACCCCTCTTCGACTCGGTGACCGGTGTGACGGTCCCGGTCGACGGGGGCTGGCGCCTGCCGCGTTTCTAGCGGGCCAGGTTGCCGCCGTCGGCTACCAGCGTGTGACCGGTGACGAACGACGCAGCGTCCGAGCACAGCCACACCACGGCGGCGGCGATCTCCTCTGGTCGGCCCATCCGGCCCATCGGGTGCATCGTTTCCAGCGCCTGGGCGAGGATCGGGTCGTTGCGGAGCCGGTCGATCATCGGAGTCTCGATGGCCCCGGGATGGACCGAGTTGACCCGGATCCCCATCTCGGCGTAGTCGAGGGCGACGGACTTGGTGAGTCCCACCACCGCGTGCTTGCTGGCCGGGTACGGTCCGCCGGCGCCCCCGGCCAGTCCGAACGTCGATGAGGCGTTGACGATGGATCCCCCTCCATGTTCGACCATGTGGGCCAGTTCGTATTTCATGCAGAAGAAGATCCCGTCGACGTTGATCGACATCACCTTGCGCCAGTGGTCGGTGGTGGTCTCGTGGAGGAGCACCCGCTGGCCCTCGACGCCGGCGTTGTTGTAGGCCATGTGGAGCCCGCCGAAATGGGCGACGACGGCGTCGATCAGGTTGCGAACCTGCTCCTCATCGGTGACGTCCACGGGGAAGAATCCGGCCTCGACTCCACCGTCGCGCAGTGCAGCGGCGACGGCCTCCCCGGCATCGTGGTCGATGTCGGCCACCGCGACCCCGGCACCCCGCTCCGCAAACGCCCGGCAGGTGGCGGCGCCGATGCCGGATCCGCCGCCGGTCACCAGAGCGACCCTGCCGTTGAACTCACCCATCACGCCTCCCATGGTCGTCGACACCGACGCTAGGCCGGGAACGTCCCGGCGTCATAGGATCGACCGAGGAGGAAGTGTCATGACTGAGGATTTCGTCGCCTATTACGAGAATTGGTTTGCGGCCATCACCGAGGAGGGGATCGGCCCCCTCAAGGAACTGCTCGCCGAGGAGTGGACGTACACGAACTACGACGGCATGGTGCGGGGCAAGCAGGCCTACCTGGAGCACGTCGGGAGTCTCGTCGAGACGGTGACCTTCGTCGGCCCCTACGACGTCGAGGTCACCCACCACGGTCCGATCGCCATCGTGCTCGGCGGCTACCGGGTCACCGATCTGCCCGACGGCGGGGTGCTGGAGCTGCGCTTCACCGGGGTGTGGGTAGAACGGGACGACCGGTGGCAGTGTCTCATCCACCACAACTCACAGGTCACCGGGTGAGAGCGCCCACGGCTCTCTGCAGCACCTCGGCGCTCGTCACGGTGTCCCGAATCGACACGTACTCGTCGGCGGTGTGCGCTTGGCGAACGTCGCCGGGGCCGTAGACCAGGCAGCGGGCGCCGCCGACCCGGCTCCACAGCGCCATGTCGCACCCGTAGGGCACCGCCGCCAGTCGGGGGGTCCGGCCGGTGGTCACGGCGGCGGCCTCCCGGACCGCCTCGACGAGCGGATCCTCCGGGTCGATCTGCGAGGAGCCGAAGGCGGCACCGGTGCGTTGGATCCGGGGCGGATGCCCGCCGAGCCATGGGTCGTCGGCCACGGCCGCAACCAGCCCGTCGGCGAAGCGTCGCTCGGCGGCGTCGATCGTCTCCGAGAGGGTCACCCCGACCCGGGCTTCCGCCCGGAGAGCGGCCATGACGTTCGAGGCCCATTCCCCGCCGTTGATCACCCCCACCGTGGTGGGATAGGGCACCCCGAGGGCCCGCATCAGCGGGTGGGCCTCCGCTGCGTTGACCTGCTGTTCGAGGTCGCGGATTGCGCCGTAGACGGTGTAGAAGGCATCGAGGGCGCTCACGCCCTCCCGGGGGGTCGCACCGTGGGCGGCCCGTCCTTCGATCTCGATGGTGAAAGTGAGGGCGCCGCCGTGGGCGACGACGATGTCGCCGGCGGTCGGCTCGGCAAGGAGCACCATGTCCCCGGTCCAGCCGCGTCGAATTGCCGCCAGGGTGCCGGTGCCGCCGTCCTCTTCTCCCGGCACCGCCACGAACCGGATCTCCCCGGCGAAGTCCCGATCCCCGTCGGCGAAGGCGAGGAACGCCTCGAGGGCGGCGACCACCCCGGCCTTCATGTCGCAGGCGCCCCGTCCATAGAGGAGGTCGCCTTCGGTCGTGGCCTGGAGAGCCGGACGCGACCAATGGGAGGGCTCGCCGACACCGACCGTGTCGACGTGCCCGGTGAGCACCACGGTGGGCCCGGGCCTTGATCCTCGAGCTGCGGCGGCCGCGACCGGGATGTCGACACGATCCACCTCGCGGCCGGGATATTCGGCGTCGGCGGCCAGGTCGTCCATTCGGTCGGTCCACCGATCGACGGTGTCGGCCTTCGAGTCCCCCAACCAACCGGCGACGAGATCGACGGCCGCTTCCTCGGAGCCGGTTGGGGACGGCGTGCCGACCAGGGCGGAGAGCCGCTCGAGGATCCGGTCGGTCACGCCACGAGCCCCGGCAGGCGCTCTCGGATGATCTCGGTGGCATCGGCGACGATGCGGTCCACGAGTTGCTTGACCGACGGAACGTCGCGGATGAGGCCCATCACCTGGCCGGCGCTCCACACGCCGTCGTCGATCTCGCCGAGTTCGACGATCTTCTCCCGCGAGTGCGACCCGGCGACGAGGGGTGCGAGATCCCCGATCTGGGTTTCCCCCGGCTTGGCTTCGATCTCCAGCACCTGATCCACGGTCTCGTTGTGGAGGACCCGAGCGGTGTTGCGGAGGCTCCTCATGATGAGCCGCGTGTCGATTTCGCTGTGGTCGACCATGGCTTGCTTCACCTTGTCGTGGACCGGCGCTTCCAGGGTGGCCACGAAGCGGGTTCCCATGTTGATGCCGTCGGCACCGAGGCTGAGTGCTGCGGCCAGCCCGCGTCCGTCACCGAACCCACCCGAGGCGAGGACCGGAAGGTCGACGGTGTCGACGGCGATGGGCAGCAGGATCAGCGAGGTGACGTCGTCCTCCCCGGGATGGCCGGCGCACTCGAACCCGTCGATGCTGATGACGTCGCACCCGATCGACTGGGCCTTGAGCGCGTGGCGCACCGACGTGCACTTGTGGACGACCTTGATGCCGGCCTCCTTGAGCGTCGGCATGAGCTCCTGGGGATTCCTCCCGGCGGTTTCCACGAACTCGATGCCCTCCTCGACGCACACCTGGAGATACCCCGGATAGTCCGGTGGGGTGAGGGCGGGGAGCAACGTGATGTTGACGCCGAACGGCTTGTCTGTGAGGTCCCGGCACTTGCGGATCTCGGCTCTCAGATCCTCGGGAGTGGCCTGCGACAACGCGGTCATGAACCCCATGGCTCCGGCGTTGGCCACGGCGGCGGTCAGTTCGGCGGTCGCCACCCACTGCAGGCCACCCTGGACGATCGGGTGCTCGATACCGAAGAGTTCGGTGATGCGGGTCTTGATCATTGCCGGATTCCTCCCGGTGACTCGTTGGTGCAGCCGTGTCTCCGATTCTCGCACCCGTCGCGATGGTGGAGCCGGTCGGTAGCCTCGAGAGGCGGCGAAGGGAGACCGTCATGCCCGTTGATCCCGACAAGGCGATCGGGTTCGAGTTGCCGGAGGTTTCCGCCTCGTGGGACGCCGACGATGTCATCCTCTATCACCTCGGGCTGGGGGCCGGGTCACCGCCCGTTGCGGAAGTGGAGTTGCAGTACTGCTACGAGGGCGACCTCAAGGTGCTTCCCACCTTCGGGGTGATCCCGGCTCAGGCCGGGCTGGCCGGCATCATGAGCATCCCCGGCCTCGAGTTCAATCCGGCTCTGCTGCTGCACGGGGAGCAGGACCTCCAGGTGATGCAGGCTCTGCCCACCCGCGCCCGGGTCGTCACCACGGGCCGGGTCGCCGACCTCTACGACAAGGGCAAGGCGGCGGTGGTGGTGGTGGAGACCGAGACGAAGACCACCGACGGCACCGTGCTGGCGGTCAACCGATGGTCGATGTTCCTGCGGGGTGAGGGTGGGTTCGGTGGGGATCCGGGACCGAAGACGGCCAACGAGAGACCGGATCGCCAACCCGATCACGTGGCCGAGTTCACGACGCTTCCCCAGCAGGCGCTCATCTATCGCCTCAGCGGTGACAAGAACCCGCTTCATGTCGATCCGGCCGTTGCCGCGATGGCCGGGTTCGATCGACCCATTCTCCATGGATTGTGCACGTTTGGGATCGCCTGCCGCTCGGTGGTCGACACCGTGTTCGGTGGCGACGTGTCTCGCGTCGCTCGTTACGGCGCCCGCTTCTCGGGGGTCGTGTTTCCGGGTGACACGGTGGTCACCTCGATGTGGGAGGACGGCGACCGCATCCTGCTCGAGGCGTCGACGGCCGGGAGCGGCAGGGCGGTGCTCACCAACGGGGTCGTCGGGGTGCGCCCGTGACGGGCGGCCCCCGTTCCTTCGGGGTCGACTCGGGGGTGGCCGGGGTGATCGTGTACCGGGCGATCGAGGAGGGGCGACGGGTCGGTTGCGGCTGCGGCGTACATAGACTGTCGGGAACCCGGGGATGTAGCTCAGTCCGGCAGAGCACCTGGTTTGCAACCAGGGGGTCAGGGGTTCGAATCCCCTCATCTCCACAGCCTTGAAACGGAGGTCTCATGCGCAACGCCGTCATCGTGGACGCCGTTCGAACCCCGATCGGACGCCGCAACGGGATGTTGAAGGACTGGCACCCGGCTGATCTGGCTTCGGTGCCGCTCGCCGCGCTGGTCGAGCGGAACGAGATGGATGCCGCCGTCGTCGATGACGTGATCTTGGGTTGCGTCTCCCAGACCGGCGAGCAGACCGGCAATCTGGGCCGGTGGGCGGCGCTGGCGGCGGGCTATCCCGAGGAGGTCCCGGCGGTGACGATCGACCGCCAGTGCGGGTCGAGCCAGCAGGCGGTCCACTTTGCGGCGCAGGGGGTCATGGCCGGTGTCTACGACGTGGTCGTGGCCGGGGGCGTCGAGTCGATGACCCGGGTCCCGATGGGGGTCACCTTCCAGCAGGGTCCGGGCTTCCCGTTCGGCCCCAAAGCCCTGGCCCGCTACGACAACGGCCTGGTGCCTCAGGGCGTGTCGGCCGAGATGATGGCCGAGAAGTGGGGGATTCCCCGCGTGCGGCTCGATGAGATCTCATTCGAGTCGCACCTGAGGGCGGCCCGGGCCACCGATGAGGGCCGATTCGAGAGCCAGATCGCTCCCGTCGAGGTCGACGGGGAGATGATGACGGTCGATGAGGGCTTCCGTCGTGACACGAGCCTCGAGGTGCTGGGCACGCTGAAGCCTGCCTTCAAGAGCGACGGCGTGGTGACGGCGGGGAACTCGTCACAGATCTCCGATGGTGCCGGCGCCCTGCTCATCGCCGGTGAGGACGTCGCCGAGAAGATGGGATGGACGCCGCTGGCGCGGATCACCGGGTTCTCGGTGGTGGGTACCGATCCCGTCATCATGCTGTCGGCTCCGATCCCGGCGACCTACGAGGTGCTGGAGAAGGCCGGTTTGTCGGTCGGCGACATCGGGGTCTTTGAGGTCAACGAGGCTTTTGCGTCGGTGGTGGCGGCCTGGCTGATCGAAACCAACGCCGACTGGGAGAGGACGAACCCCAATGGTGGTGCGATCGCACTGGGTCATCCGTTGGGTGGCTCCGGGGCGATCCTCATGACGCGGTTGGTGCACGAGATGGCCCGCACCGGTTCCCGTTACGGTCTGCAGACGATGTGTGAGGGCGGCGGAACCGCCAACGCCACCGTGCTGGAGCTGATCACCTGAGCACCTTCATCGAGGTGCTCATCGCGGTCGCCATCGGCGTCGCCGTCCTCGGGGCCGGCATCTGGGGGGTGCGCCTGCTGGCTCGGCCGGTCCCGGAACCCGATGCCGACGCCGTGGTCGATGTTGCGGTCGACTACCGGTGCTCGGTGTGCGGGATGCGGTTGACGGTCACCCAGGCCAGCGAAGCCGCGGTTGCCGCCCCCCGCCACTGCCGCGAGGAGATGGAGCCCGTCTGAGGACGGTGCCCGCGTCGGCGGCGTACTGATAGGCCCCGGAAGGGCCGGACCCCGGTGCCGGGCTGGACACCCCGGCCCGGCGGGACGACGATGAGGGGGCGGCGAGCAGATTGGAGGCTGTGGATGAAGGCAGCCGTTCGTCACCGGTACGGGTCACCGGGGGTGATCGAGGTCGCCGAGATCGAAAGGCCTTCCGTCGGCGATGATGAGGTCTTGATCCGGGTGCGTGCCGCTTCGGTGAACCCCTTCGACTGGCACATGCTGCGGGGCCAGCCGTATTTCGTGCGAGTGGAAGCCGGGTTGCGCCGGCCCAAGAAGCCCGGTTTCGGTTTGGACGTGGCCGGCACGGTGGAGGCGGTCGGTGGGGGCGTGGCCGCCTTCGGCGTGGGCGACGAGGTGTTCGGCGGGGCGTCCGGCGCGTTTGCCGAGTACGTGTGCGGCTCCCCCAAGAACCTGGTGACCAAGCCGGCGGGGGTCTCGTTCATGGACGCCGCGTCTCTCAACATCGCCGGGATCACCGCTCTGCAGGGTTTGCGGGACAAGGGGAAGCTCGAGGCCGGCCAGCGGGTGCTCATCAACGGTGCCTCCGGCGGGGTGGGCACGTTTGCAGTGCAGATCGCCAAGGCGATGGGCGCCGAGGTGACCGGGGTGTGCAGTTCGCGGAACGTGGAGCTCGTGCGGTCGATCGGCGCCGACCGTGTCATCGACTACACCCGGGAGGATTTCTCTGCCGGCGATGAGCGGTACCACGTGATCCTCGACAGCGTGGCCACCAGGCCGCCTTCGGCGTGTCGCCGTGTCTTGGAACCCGGCGGGAGGTTCGTGGCGGTGGGGTCGCTGTCGATGGGGAACTGG
The DNA here is from genome assembly GCA_041572755.1 of Acidimicrobiia bacterium. GTDB lineage: Bacteria > Actinomycetota > Acidimicrobiia > Spongiisociales > UBA11373 > JBFELU01. The sequence continues at coordinate 114,068 of JBFFRY010000002.1, forward strand.
ATCGGTCCGATCCGGTTCCTTGCCGGGGTTCGTTTCGCCGGGCTGTTCCGCAGCCAGTCGATGTCGGTGATGCTGGCCCGGACCACTGTGGAGGACCTCGCCGAACTGGGGCGCCTCGTCGAGTCGGGGGCGGTCGATCCGGTGATCGAACGCAGTTTCCCGCTCGAGGAAGCCGCGTCCGCCGTGGCGCACGTCGAGGACGGCCATGCCCGGGGCAAGGTGATCATCACCACCTGACGGTGGCGCCCCCGGCCGGCGGGGGAGGATCGGGTCGGGGGGGCGGCATGAGGCACGGGACCGTTGTCCCCAGCTGGGGATGACGCTGGGGAAAACTACACGCGTGTAATCAGTGGAAGTTGAGGGTCATCAGGAACCCGACCCCGATTCCCCCGAGCCCGGCGAACAGCCACTTGCTGTCCGAACCACCCGGAAAGACCCCCAGGTAGTTAAGGATGATCACGATTGCGCCGATGGCCATGAGAGAGAACATCAGAGCCACGTACCACGTTGGCGACGTCTTGTCCTCTTTGGGGGGCGGCGGCGCCACCGGGCCACTGCGCTTCGGCTTGCGGCGACCTTTCGACTTCGGCATGAGGCCAGGGTAGCCGTCCCCGGAGGGCGGGCCCCATGGCATCAGGAGCCGGAGTGACGACCCTCGATTGGAAACCGACCGTTGCCCGCCGCAGGGTCGACGCGGCCGCTGTGGCCCGGGTCTCCGGGAAGGCCCTGCTTGGTGTCGGACTCTTCATTCTCGGCTTCGTGGCCTACGAGCTCTTCGTGACGTCGGTGTTCGCCCGGCGAGCCCAGGACGGCCTCACCGCGGAGTTGGATCAGAGGATCGCCACCGTCGCAACCGGTGTCGAGGGCTATACCCCCGGGGCGCTTCCCGAGTCGCCGATCCGACTCCCCGCCGAGCTGTCCGTCGTGATGGCTGCCCCCCAGGAGGAGACAGGTGCCGTCATGGACCCGGCCGTTGAAGAGGTCGCCGGTGGCGAGTTGCCGGGGGAGGTGCTCTCCGAGGAGACGGCGATCGTCACCGAGCCGCTTCCCCCGGCGGGGAACGCCATCGGGCGGATCGTGATCCCGGCCGCCGCCGTCGATTGGACAGTCGTCGAAGGCGTGAGCGTGGCGGATCTGCGCACCGGTGCGGGGCACATGCCGGACACGCCGCTGCCGGGGCAGCCGGGGAACGCCGTGATCAGCGGCCATCGCACCACCTACGGGGCTCCGTTCTTCCATCTCGACCGGGTGGAGCCCGGCGACGAGATAACGGTCACCACCGCCACCGGTACGCACGCCTATCAGGTGGTCGAGTCCCGGGTCGTGGGCCCCAACGACACCTGGGTCACCGGGCAGTGGGATGGGGCGTGGCTCACCCTCACCACCTGCAACCCGCGGTTCAGTTCTCGCGAGCGGCTGGTGGTGTTCGCTCACCTCGTGGGTGGACCGAATGCCGAGGCTATCGTGGGGTCCCCGTGATCAGCCGTCTGTTCTCGTCGCTGCCCGGCCCCACCTACGTCCGGGTCCTGCAGATGATCGTCATCGCGGCGGCGAGCCTGGTGTTGCTGATCCTGTGCTACGAATGGCTCGGCAACGCGTTCCTCGACACGGGAGGCAGGGTCGGTTGAGAATCCTGGTCCTCGACAACTACGACTCGTTCACGTTCAACCTGGTGCAGTACCTGGGGGAGCTGGGAGCGGATCCGGTCACGATCCGCAGCGACACCATGACGCCCGCCGATGCGGTCCGGGAGCACCGTCCCCAGCGGCTCGTGGTCTCGCCGGGTCCGGGCCGGCCCGAGAATGCCGGACGCTCGGTCGAATACGTGCGCCAACTCGGACCGGAGATCCCCACGCTCGGTGTGTGCCTCGGCCATCAGGCGATCGTGGTCGCCTTCGGCGGCTCGGTGGGGCCGGCCCCTGCCCCCAAGCACGGCAAGACGTCGAAGATCACCCACGATGAGCAGGGGATCTTCGCCGGGCTCGAGAACCCGTTCATCGCCACCAGGTATCACTCGCTGGCGGCCGTGACCCTGTCGGATGAGCTCGAGGCGACGGCCACCAGCGAGGACGGGGTGATCCAGGGCGTTCGGCACGCCTCGTTGCCGATCTACGGTGTGCAGTTCCACCCGGAGAGCATCATGACGGTGGAGGGGAAACGCCTGCTGGCGAACTTCCTGGGTTGATCCGGTAGCGGCCTTCTTCACGTTCGAGCATCCCTTCGTGCTCCAGGGCTTCCAGTGCCTCGGCGAGCCGCTCGCGGGAGATGCCGGTGTCACCGGCGAGCTCGGAGGTCCCGGCCCATCCCCGGGTGACCAACACCCGAATCACCGCGCCTCTCGCTTGGCGGCGGGATCCCTCGAACCGGGCCTGCGGGCGCCGGGGAGGGGTGACGGCCGGATCGGAACACCACGTCGCCACCGGACAGCGGGCACATGCCGGGTTGCGCCGGTGGCACACCGTCGCCCCGAGATCCATGACGGCCTGGTTCCAGGTTGCGGCATCGTCGTCGAGGTACCGACGGGCCGCTTCATCGAGCGAGCGGCCTGCGAGTGCCTTGCCATGCCATCGGCTGATGACCCGTCGGAGATTGGTGTCCACCGCCGGTTGGCGCCGGCCGAAGGCGAAGGCGGCGACGGCGGCCGCGGTGTACCGGCCGACCCCGGGCAGTGAGAGGAGCCCGGCGACGTCATCGGGCCACCCCTCCGCGGCGACCCTGCGGGCGGTCTCGTGGAGACGCACCGCCCGGCGGTTGTAGCCGAGCCCGGTCCAGGCGGACAGCACTTCGGCTCGAGATGCGGCGGCGAGGTCATCCGCCGTGGGGAATCGCTCGAGGAAGCGGTGATAGTGCGGGACCACTCGCGACACCTGGGTCTGTTGCAGCATCACCTCGCTGACGAGGACCTCATAGGGATCCGAGGAGTGCCTCCAGGGGAGGTCCCGGCCGTGATTGCGATACCAAGCCAGCAGAGCGGTGTTGCGATCGGCTACGGACAGGTCGTGCCTTCGAGGATGCCGAGCCACACCTGCACCCGGGTCAGCGGGTCGACGACGGTGCCGGCGGCCGGGGATTGCCGGGCGGCCCGGCCGATGTTGGGATCGCCCGCCGGGAGCTCGACGCAGGCGTCGCTGTTGTCCTGGAAGAACGTGAGACCGGCGTCCCGGATCGTGGGTTTGGCGCCCCCCGATCCCTGCATCGAGAGACCGATAACGTTCGGCACCGCAACCGGAGCGGCGCCGATCGTGACGGTCACCTCCGTGCCGGGCGCCACCTCTAGTCCGGCGGCCGGGGTCTGGGCCAATGCCAGGCCGGCCTGGGGGTCTCCGGTCGGCAGGATCTCGACTTCCTTGACGAAGACGAGGCCGACCGCCTCGATCTGGGCTTGGGCGATCCCCTCGGGCATGCTGAGCACGTTCGGCACCGGGATACCGGGCACTGCTTCACCGACGCTCACGGTGATGATGAGGCCGGGGTCGACCTCGGTGCCGGGCGGGGGACTCTGCTCGGCGACGCGGCCGTCGAATTCGCTGCCGAACTCCACTTCGACCGGCAGGCCTTCTTGGAGTTCCAGGCCGAGTTCGGCCAGCGCCGCTTGGGCGTCGTTGAGTGTCAGGCCGAGCAGATTGGGGACGGTGGCCGTCTCGGCCGCCTCACCCACGTGGAGGACCACCACCTCGCCGGGAGTGAGCTCGTCACCTCCTATCGGATCCTGCTCGGCGATCATCCCGTCGAGCTCGTCGCCGAAGGGAAGCTCCACGGGATCGCCGTACTCGACCAGGAAGCCGGCTTCGGCGAGCACGTCGCCGGCCTCGTCGGGCTCCAGGCCGATCACGTCGGGCACCTCGACCGCGTCGGCCCCGCTCGAGATCGTCAGGGTGATCGAGGCGGTTGAGCTCACTTCGGAACCGATGTCGGGATCGATCTCCACCACGAACCCTTCGAGGACATCGTTTGATGGCCGGCGGATGACCCGTATCTGCTCCGCGGAGAAACCGGCCTGGGAGAGTTGGAAGAGGGCATCTTGCTCGGATCGGTCGGCGACGTCGGGCACCGTGAGCGTCTCCACCCCGATGGCCAATATGAGGTCGACGCCTGTGCCCGAGTCGACCACCACGTCGGGTTCGGGGTTCTGGGCGATGACGGTGTTGGCCGCAACCCCCGGCGCCGAGGCGAAGGAGACCTCACCGAGCGACAGGCCGCTGGACACGACCAGGGATCGGGCCTGGTCGAGGGTGAGCTCGAGGAGGCGGGGCATGGTCACCGCCGCCGGTCCCGTGGAGATGAGGAGCGTGACCCGGCTTCCCGCTTCCATCTGGGTACCGACGGGGGGGTCGGTCCCGGCGACGAGACCCTCGGGGACCTCGGGGTCGGGAACCTCGGCGCTGGCCACCTCGAATTCGAGTTCCCGCAGCGACGCTTCGGCGCTGGTGACGTCGGCGAGCCGAACGTCGGGGACGGTGACGAGGTCGGCCGTGCCGGTCGAGGAGAGGACGCGGAGCAGCAGGATGAGGCCGAGGCCCAGGATCGCCGTGGCGGCCATGATGCCGATCACCCAGGTGCTGGTGCTGACCCGGCTCGGCTCCTGGTAAGGGATTTCGCGGTAGGTCGGCGCGGCCGGGGTGGGGACCGCAGCGTGGAGGAGTTGGGTCTCGGCCTCGCTCGTGGTCTGGGCAGTGGGGTCGAGCCCGGCCAGAAAGCGCTCCAGGTCGTCGCGCAGCTCTTCGGCCGTGGCGTATCTCGCTTCCGGGTCCTTGGCGAGGGTGCGAAGCACGATGGCTTCCAGGCCTGCGGGGACCTCGGGGTTGAGACGCGAGGGTGGCTCCGGGTACTCGCGGACGTGCTGGTAGGCGACTGCGATGGGACTCTCTCCCGAGAACGGGGGCTGGCCCGTCAGCAGCTCGTACATCACGACCCCGAGCGAATACAGGTCGGAGCGGGCGTCGGCCCTGTGCCCTTGCGCCTGTTCCGGGCTGAAGTAGGTGGCGGTTCCGATCACCGCACCCGTTCGGGTCAGCTGCTCCGAGTCGTCCCACGCCCGGGCGATGCCGAAGTCGGTGACCTTGACGGTGCCGTCCTTGGTCAGCAGCACGTTGGCCGGCTTGATGTCGCGATGCACCAGCCCGGCGAGATGGGCTTCGGCGAGTGCCGAGGCGACGTCGGAGGCGATCTCGGCGACCCGATTGGGAAGCAGGGTGCCTTCGCTCTTGAGGATCTGGCGGAGGTTTCGGCCCTTGACGAGCTCCATGACCATGTAGTGGGTGTCGCCGTCGACACCCCAGTCGTGGACGCCCACCACGTTGGGATGGGAGAGATTGGCGGCTGCGGTCGCTTCCCGGCGGAACCGCTCGACGAACGCTTCGCTGTCGGCGAGTTGCCCGTGGAGCACCTTGACCGCGACCTGGCGGCCCAGGCTGCGGTCCTGAGCCACGTAGACGTCGGCCATTCCGCCGCGGGCGAGATGGGATACCAGGGCGTATCGTCCTGATAGGACGCGTAGCGATTCCACGATCGGGCACGATGGTACCGGAGACCCCGGCCAGTGGGACTCACCCCTCCGTGGCTGCCTCCACCCATTCGAGCCAGGCTTCGAAGACCTCCCGGGCGATCGGAGCTGCCACCGAACCCCCGGTGCCCTCCCCGCCCCGATTGCCTCCGGACTCGACGAGAACCGCCACCGCCACGGCCCGGCCGTCGGGGGCGATCGCAAAGCCGACGAACCAGGTGTGGGGCGGTCCGTCGGGGACCTCTGCGGTGCCGGTCTTGCCGCCGACCCGCAGGCCTTCGACGGCGGTCCGGTATCCGGTCCCGTTGCGGACCGCACCTTCGAGCAGGTCGGCCAGGATGGCGGCGGTGTCCGCCGACATGGCGGTGCCCCAGGTGCGGGGGCTCACTCGCCTGGTCATCTCGCCGTCGGCGTCGGCGACCGATGCCACCACGTGGGGTGTCATCATCACGCCGTCGTTGACGAGCGACCCACCGATCACCGCCATCAGCAAAGGGCTGGCCCGCACGTCGCGGCCCCCCAGCGCCGTTTGGGCGACGACGGCGAGGTCGTCGAGCCGGGTCGGGATCGTCGATTCCACCGTCGGCAACTCGAAGGGGATCTCCCGGTTGAACCCGGCCGCCTCGGCGGCCTCGATGAGCCGGTCGGCGCCGACCTCCATGCCGAGGGAGGCGAAGGCCGTGTTGCACGAGACCGCCGTAGCCTGCTCGAGCGACACCGTGTCGCCGTTGCCGCACACGCCGCCGTCGAAGTTGGTGATGGTGGCCGTGGAGCCGGGGAGCGGGAGCGCGATGGGATCGAGCAGCAGGGTGTCGGGATAGGCGATTGCTGCTTCGACGGCGGCGACGGCGGTGATGATCTTGAACGTCGATCCCGGCGGATAGATGCGTCTGGCGGCTCGGTCGACGAGGGGTTGCGCCGGGTCGTCGGTGAGTTGGTCTCCGGCGGGTGCCGCCTCGAGGTCGAGGAGGAGGTTGGGGTCGAACGAAGGCCGGGAGAGGTAGGCGAGGACGGCTCCGGTGGCGGGATCCAGCGCAACGACGGCCCCGGTTTGGTCGCCGATGGCGGCGGCGGCGGCGGCCTGGACCGAGTGCACCAGGGTGAGATGGAGGTCTCCGGGTCCGGCATCGCCCCCGAACAGTCGGTCCAGCAGCGCTTCGACGGATGTCGGGACGGGCCCCCGCAACTCATCGCTGTGGGCCCTCTCGACCCCGGTTTCACCGAACAGCGCCGAGGCGTAGCCGACGACGTGGGCGTAACGCTCGCCCCACGGATAGGTGCGTTGGTGGGTGCCGTCGTCGCGGACCACGGAGCGGGCTACCACCTGATCGTCGGCGGTGATGATGGTCCCCCGTGGATTCTGGAGCAGTTCGAACACGATGCGGGGATTGCGGGGGTCGGTCCGATAGTCCGGGCCGGCGGCTGCTTGCTGGTAGGTGGTGGCGACGGCCAGGGCCGCAAACAGTCCGAGGAGCGCGAACGCGGTGCGGCGGATGGAGCGCTTCACGCCCGCTCCTCGTGCGAGATCCGGATCAACACGACGATGAGCACCAGGTTGGCGAGTAGCGCCGACCCGCCGTAGGACAGGAACGGGAGGGCGATCCCGGTGATGGGGAGGACTCGGACCACGCCGGAGATGATGAGGACCGTCTGGATGGCGAGCGTCATCGTCAGCCCGGCGGCCAGGAGCGTTCGGAAGCTGTTGCCGGCCCGGAGCGAGATGCCGAACCCGGACCCGACGAGCAGCGCGAAGGCGGACACGATCATCAGCGATCCGGCCAGTCCCAACTCTTCACCGACGGCGGCGTAGACGAAGTCGGTGGCCGCCGCCGGGATGAGATCGGGGCGGCCCGACCCCAAGCCGACGCCGGTCACCCCACCGCTTCCGAGGGCGAAGAGGCTCTGCACCATCTGGAACCCGGTGCCGGTGGGGTCGTCGAACGGGTGGAGCCAGGCGGCCACCCTGACTTGGACGTGGTCGAAGAGCCGGTGGGCCAGCACGGCCCCACCGCCGACGAGCATCCCGCCGGTCAACAGGTAGGACGCTTGGTCGGTGGCGGCGAACAGCATCCCCACGAACACCGCGAACAACAGGAGTGAGGCGCCGAGGTCTCGCTGGTAGACGAGCACCGCGAACGCGATGCCGGCCGCCAACAGGATCGGGAGCAGCTGCCGGGGCTCGGGGAGCCGTACCGGGCCGATCGACCGGCGCATCTCGATGAGGCTGCGGCGCCGCTCAGCCAGGTACGAAGCGAGGAAGGCCACCACGAGGAGCTTCGCCGCCTCACCCGGCTGGAAGCTGAGGGTCGACGAGCCGAGGTCGAGGCGGACCCAGAGGCGCGACCCGTTGATCGTGACCCCTTGAAGCGGCGCCCCGGCCGGCAGCAGTGGAAGGGCCAGCAGTCCGATCGCTCCGACGAGGAACAGGTAGCGGAAGCGGCGCAGCACCTCAACCCCGCGGTTGCGGAGGAGGAAGAGGACCAGACCGGCGATGGCAGACCCGGCCAGCAGCCACCAGGACTGGAGCAGACCCAGGTCCTTGTCGAGACGGGTGACCATCACGATGCCGAGGCTGCTCAGCAGCGCGACGAGGGGGAGCAGGACCCGGGTTCCCGCCGGGGCCCACAGACGGACTGCGGTCAAGAGCATCAGAAACGATGCGAGGAACACGGCGGTGATCACTGCGATCTCGCCGGCATGGGGGGTGCCTTGGGTGTCGGCGACGAGCGCGGTGCCGCCGGCGACGAGCCCGGCGGCGCCGATGATCAGCGCCGTCTCAAGCCGCTTCGTCACGGGCGACGTCGATCACGGCGACGGTGACGTTGTCGATCCCACCGGCGGCGTTGGCCGCGTCGACGAGAGCCCACACGGCCTTCGCCGGAGAGGAGTTCGCGTCGAGGATCTCACCGACCCGGTCGTCGTCGACCATATTGGTGAGTCCGTCGGTGCACAACAGCACCCGATCCCCGGCCTCGAGGTCGGCGGTGACGCGATCGATGCGGAGCTTCTCATCGAGCCCGATGGCGCGGGTGATGACGCTCCGGTAGGGGTGCACGGCCGCTTCCTCGGGGCCCAGTTCCCCGGCGGCGATCATCTCGGCCACGAGCGAGTGATCGGTGGTCAACTGGCGGAGGGCATCGTCCCGCTGCAGATACGCCCTGCTGTCACCGATGTGGCCGATCTCCACGGCCTCGTGGTCGAAGATGGCGAGGGTGAGTGTGGTCCCCATGCCACGCAGTTTCGGCTCGCTGCGGGACTTGGCGAGGACCGCCTCGTTGGCGGCTTCGACCCGCTCGACGGGACTCCCCTCGGCACCGATCGCGGCCTCGATGGCGATCCGGCTGGCGACCTCTCCGGCGACGTGGCCACCCATCCCGTCGGCGACGCCGATCACGAGGCGCTCCCGCTCGAGGCCCATGTCGCTGGGGGCGACGGCGTCCTCGTTGTGTCCCCGGAGGAGGCCCACGTTGGTGGCGGTGGCCCAGTGGAAGATCATTGGACCTCCATGATGGTCCTCCCGATGCGGATCGTGTCGCCTGACCCCAGTTCGGCGGTGCCGGTGACGCGACGGTCGTTGACGAACGTGCCGTTGGTGCTGCCGAGGTCCTGGATGGTCAACCGGCCGCCGGCGACGGCGATGCGGGAGTGCAGATCTGAGACCGAGGTGTCGGCGATGAGGATGTCGGCCGCCTCCCCGCGTCCCACGATGTGGGAACGCTCGATCGTCTCGTAACGCGGCGTCTCTGAGTCGGGCTCGAGTACGGATATCTGCCACACCGGAGGGGTCTTGGGGAGGGCGATCTGGGCTCGCACCGTTCGGGCCACCGCCCAGAGGAACCCATAGAGCAAGGCAATGAAGGCGAGCCGGGCGAGCGTCAGCATCGTCGCCGACACTATGCGAGCCGCATTAGGTGCGACGACTCGGCGAAGGCGATCACGTCGGCGTCGAAGACCTCGAACGCATCTCGAATCGGCGTTCCATTGACCGCGGTCCCGTTGGCGGAGCCGAGATCCTCGAGCCACAAGCGACCCCCCTCGCGCCACAGCAGGGCATGGCGGCGCGACACGGGGCCGTGGGGGATCGCAACGTCGCACTCGTTGGAGCGGCCGATGATCAGCCGGTTGAGGCGGAGATCGAGACGCGACTTGTCTTCGGTTCCCAGCAGCTGGCCCCACGCCGGGCGTTCTCCGGGCCGAACGGCAGCCCTGATCTCGATCGTTTTCGCCGATCCGGCTTCGAGATCCACGATCGCCGGCCCCTCGAGACGCCATCCCTGTTCCTCGGCGGCGTCCTCGATCACGGCGGCGAGCTCCCGGCGCAGGTCCTCGGTGTCGTGCGTTTCGGGATCGACGGGAGCGGAAACCACGAAGTGGTTGGGGGCCGTCGGCCCGGCTTCCCCTTCGATCACCGCCAGATCGGCCTCGCGCAACAAGCGGCTCGCCAGCTCGGCCGGGTGGACTTCGCCACCGAAGATCCGGGCTGCGATACCGTCGACGAAACGTTCCAGGCGCCGTTCCAGGCCACGGGCAACGCTCACCTGCTCAGTGTACGGTGGGCCACGGTCCGGGTGATCGGGCCCGTGGTACGATGCCCGGCCCTCGGGCGAGTGGCGGAATTGGGAGACGCGCAGGATTCAGGATCCTGTGGGCGATTTAGCCCGTGGGGGTTCGAGTCCCCCCTCGCCCACTTCTATGACCTACTCCGCGTTCGGGCGTCGCAAACGACGTCGCACCATCGTGGCGGTGGGCGTGGTGATCGTGGCGGTGCTCGCCCTGGTCATTGCCGTCGGCCGCGCCACCTCGAACCGCCAGCTGGCTCGCGAGTACCTCGACACGGCCGTCGAGTTGCTCGAGATCGAAATCGATGCCTCCGATCGGCTGGCCACGCTCATCGCCGACCTGGAGCAATTCGAGCGCCCCCGGCTGGTGGAGCTCCTCGACGAGGTCGATGAGGAGGTGCGTCAGGTGGTTCGAGACCTGGAGTCCGCCGAACCGCCAACGCAGGGTGATCTGGGGACCGCACACGGGTTCTTGACGGTGGCGGTGTTGAGTTGGCGCGACGGTGTGGTCGCTATTCGGGAGGCTCTCCTTGCGCTGAGCGAGGATCCGCTGACTCCGGATGCGGTCGAGGTGCTGGAGGGTGCCATGACCGATCTCGAGGTGGGCGACACCGCCTACGAGGGTTTCGTGGAGGCGGCGGAGCGGTCCGGGGAGTCAGGCGTCTTGGCCGATCCACTGCCTACGGTTCGTTTCATCCCACTCGACGCCGAGGGGTACGACGGCGAGGTGATCGCCAGGCGCATGCTGATCACTCCGGGTCTCGGGGTCGTGGAGAACCTGGCGATCGTGGACCTCAAGCTCGATCCGGCGCCGGTCGGGGAGCGGGAGGGGATCCCCCTCGTTCCTCTCAGTGAGTCGCTGGACGTGGAGGCGACGGTCGCCAATCAGGGCACCGTGGCGGTTCAGACGATCCTGGTCACATTGAATCTCGTGTCGAACGACGGCGAGGTCTTCGAGACCCAGCGGGGCATCGAGAGCCTGGAGCCCGGTGGGCTGTCGACTGTGGCGTTCACCGGTCTTCCGGTTCAGCCGGGAAGTCTCTATGAGGTCACCGTCGCCCTCGCCAATCAGGACGACGATGCTTCCGACGACCTGATGTCGTTCGTCTTCATCAGGAACACCGACGAATGACGGTGGAACTGGCCGTGGCCCTGGGTGTGGTGGCGCTGTTGGGTGTCGGCGCTCTGGGGCTGTGGATGCGGGTGTTGGCCCGCAAACTCACGGCGGTCCCTGCATCTGGGAACCTCTTCGAGGCCGTTCGCCGCCTCGATGAGGATCTTTCGGCTGCTGAGACTGCGATCGCCCAGCTGCAGCCGGCGGTGGCTTCGCTCATGGATCGGATGCCGGGGGCGATTCGTCACGCGGCGGTGGTCGCCTACGACGCTCACGGCGACATGGCCGGCCGGTTGTCGCGATCGGTGGCTCTTCTCGACGAGCGAGGCGACGGCCTGGTCTTCACGCTGCTGACGGGTCGGTCGGAGTCGGTCTTCTTCACGAAGATGGTTCGCCGCGGGCGCGGTGCCGAGGTGCTGTCCCCCGAGGAGCAGACGGCGGTCGATCGCGCTCTCGGCCGCTGATCGGCGGCCGGCGGCTTTCCTCCTCCTACGATGGCGCCATGATCGACGTTGCCTTGCTGCGTGAGGAACCGGAAGTCCTGGCGGAGGCGCTGCGCCGTCGGGCCGTGGAGATCGATCTCGATGAGCTCGCTGAGCTGGATCGGCGGCGGCGAGAGGTTCGGGTCAGGGCCGAGACCCTGAGGGCGGGGCAGAAGCAGTCGGGGAAGCAGATCGCCGCGCTGGAGGGGGCCGAGAAGGAGGCCGCCATCGAGGTCGCTTCCCGTGTGGCCGCCGATTACCGGTCTGCCGTCGCCGAGGCCGACGAGCTGGACGAGCGCTTCCGGGCGATCTGGATCACGATCCCCAATCCGCCCCATCCTTCCGCTCCCGACGGTGTCGACGAGGGGGACAACGTCGAGGTGGAGACCTGGGGTGAGGTGCCCCAGTTTGGTTTCGAGCCGCGTGATCACCTCGACATCGGCGAGGCCCTCGGGCTCATCGACGTGACGCGGGGAGCCAAGGTGTCGGGAGCCCGATTCGCCTATCTCACCGGGGCGGCCGTGCTGATCGAGTTCGCGCTGGTGCGCTGGGTGATGGATCGGCTCGTCGCCGAAGGTTTCACGCCGGTGGTTCCCCCGGTGCTGGTTCGCGACGAGGCTCTGTTTGGGACCGGCTTCTTCCCCGGGGCCAGGGATCAGGTGTATGCGGTGGGGGTGAGTCCGGCGGATGGAGAGCCGGTCGAGGCGGATGAACTGTATCTGGCGGGTACGGCGGAGATTCCGCTGGCCGCCCTGCACACCGACGAGATCTTCGAGGAGGCCGATCTCCCGATCCGTTACGTGGGATTCTCGACGTGTTTCCGCCGTGAGGCGGGCACCTACGGGAAGGACACTCGGGGCATCTTCCGGGTGCATCAGTTCGACAAGCTGGAGATGTTCTCGTTCTGCCACCCCGAGGCGTCGTGGGAGGAGCACGAGTACCTCGTGTCTCGGGAGGAGGCCCTGGTGCGGGATCTGGGCCTGGCGTATCGGAAGGTGAACGTGTGTGTCGGGGACCTGGGGGACCCGGCTGCCAAGAAGTACGACCTGGAAGCCTGGTTCCCCGGCCAGGGGGCCTTCCGGGAGATCACCTCGTGCTCCAACACGACCGACTTTCAGTCCCGCCGGCTCAGGATCCGGTTCCGCGGCGAGGAGGGAACCCGGTTGGTGCACACCCTCAACGGCACCGCTTTCGCCGTCGGGCGGACCCTCATCGCCATCCTGGAGAATTTCCAGCAGGAGGACGGCTCCGTGGTGGTTCCCGAGGTTCTGGTCCCCTACGCCGGGATGGAGCGGATCGGTCCGTGACCGGCCGCCGGGTGTTCCGCCGCATTGCCGGGCGGTACGACACCCTCAATCGGGTCCTGTCTCTGGGTCGAGACGGCGCCTGGCGGCGCGCGGCGATCGACCGGCTGCCCGGGGGCCGGGTGCTCGATCTGGGCGCCGGCACCGGGGCGGCCAACGGCCTCTTCGGTGGTCGGGAGGTGGTGGCCCTCGACCCGGCCTTCGAGATGCTGGTCCGCAATCCCGCACCGAGCCGGGTCCTCGCTCCCGGTGAGCGCCTGCCGTTTGGCGACGACTCGTTCGATGCGGTGTTCTCCGCCTATGTGTTCCGCAACCTGGATTCGATTCCGGTGACGCTGGCGGAGATCCACCGGGTGCTGCGCCCGGGCGGTGCGGCCGGGATCGTCGACCTGGGTCGACCGGAGGGTTCCGTGAAGCGACGGATCCATCGCTGGGGCACCGGGATCGTGACGCCGCTGGTGGGTTTGCTGGCCGGGTCCCCTCGCGAGTACCTGTACCTGCACCGCAGCCTGGACGCCTTGCCGCCGCCTGAGGAGGTGTTCGCCGGGGGTGCGCTGCGCCTCGAGGAGGTGTGGCGGATGGGGCTCTTCGGATTCGTCTACGGGGCCGTGCTGCGCAAGGGGTGAGGGAGTCAGGCGACGACGAAGAGCGCGAGCGTCTCCGCGACGAGGGCCGGCCGCTCCTCGCCTTTGATCTCAACGGTGACGCCGGACCGCACCAGGTAGCGGCCCTCGCCCTTGTGGGTGACGTCGGTGAGGGTCACTCGGGCCCGGATCTCGCTGCCGACAGGAACCGCTTGGAGGAAGCGGATCTTGTCGCTGCCGTAGTTGATGGCCATCACCGTGTTCTCGGGGGCGAGCCGCACTTCGGACATCAGGTGGGGTAGCAGCGACAGGGTGAGGTAGCCGTGGGCGATGGTCGTTCCCCACGGGGTCGCCGCGGCCCGTTCCGGGTCGACGTGGATGAACTGGTGGTCGAGGGTGGCGTCGGCGAACGCATCGATCCGTGCCTGGTGGACGGTGAACCATTCGGAGACACCGACTTCTTCGCCGACCCGTTCCTGTAGTTCGGTGATCGTGACGCCCATTTCCGCTCCTCGTCGACGGACTCCTGGTGCCGACCCTATCGTGCCTGGTGATGACCGCCTCGCAAACCCCGGTCTTCATCGCCGACGCTTGCCGGACGCCGGTGGGGCGTCTCGGGGGCCGGCTGGCGCACGTCCGGCCGGACGATCTGGCCGCCGCATCCATTGGGGCCCTGTTGCACCGCAGTCCGTCCTTGGATCCCGGCACGGTTGCCGACGTCGTGTGGGGCGCGGCCAACCAGGCCGGTGAGGACAACCGCAACGTGGCCCGGATGGCCGCGCTTCTGGCGGGTCTCCCCGTCGAGGTTCCGGGGGTGACGGTGAATCGCCTGTGCGGCTCGGGTTTGCAGGCGGTGATCTCGGCCGGCCACGCCCTCGCCGACGGCTGGGGCGATGTCATGGTGGCGGGCGGCTCCGAGTCGATGAGCCGGGCGCCGTATGTGATCGGCAAGGCGGACCGGGCTTTTCCCACCGGGGTGCCGGAGATCGCCGACACCGTGCTCGGCTGGCGGCTGGTCAATCCGGCGATGCAGGAACGGTATCCCCCGATCTCCCTGGGGATGACCGCCGAGGTGGTCGCGGAGCGCTTCTCGGTGAGCCGGGAGTCCCAGGACGAGTTTGCGCTGCGCAGCCACCGGCGAGCCGTGGCCGCCATCGACGCGGCACGATTCGATGATGAGCTGATTCCCGTGGCGGCTGCTCGGGACCACCGGGGCCGCGAGGTCGATGAGGTGACGACAGACGAGGGCCCCCGGCGAGACACCTCAGCGGAGGCGCTGGCGAGGCTGCAGCCGGCGTTCAAGCCTGATGGGAGCGTGACCGCCGGCAATGCGTCTCCGCTGAGCGACGGCGCCGCAGCTGTCCTGGTCGCCACCGAAGCCGGTCTGGAGGCGAGCGGGCTCACCCCGATGGCCCGTGTGGTTGCCTCCGGTGTGGCGGGCGTGCATCCGGACGTCATGGGGGTCGGTCCGGTGCCGGCGACGCGGCGGGCTCTGGACCGAGCCGGGTTGAGGGTGGGGGACCTGGATCTCGTGGAGTTGAACGAGGCGTTTGCGGCCCAGGCGGTTGCGTGCGTTCGCGAGCTGAGCCTGGATCCCGACCTCGTGAACGTGAATGGTGGCGCTATCGCGCTGGGGCATCCTCTGGGGGCGACGGGCGCCAAGATCCTCACCACCCTGGTCCACGAGCTCGCCCGCCGCAAGGGCCGCTACGGACTGGCGACCATGTGCATCGGGGTGGGGCAGGGCATCGCCTTGATCGTCGAGAGGGTGTGAACGTGATGGCCGTGCCGGAGCGATTGGCGTCGGCGCTGGCTGATCTGGGTCTTACCGGGGATGGGCCCGGCGAGGGGCGCGTCTTCGCAGCGCTCGAGAACGTCGGCGACGACTGGGAGGCGGTGCGGGCCGAACTGACCGCGGCATTCGAGGTGACCCGCGCGGCGATGCAGGAGGAGCGGCCCCTCGTGTTCGTGGTGGCGCACGACGATCTGCTCGGCCGCCGGGGTTCGGGACGGGCCATGGTCGCCGCCGGGCTGCTTTCGGCGGCGCGCACCGCGGCCGTCGAGGCCCGCAGATCGGGGGTGCCGGTGAACACGCTCGCCGTCGAGGCGGAATGGGATCCCGAGACGGTGGCCCGGTGGGTTCTTCGCCTCATGGAGCGGGGCGGACCGACCGGCGAGCTGGTCCGCCTGGGAGGGGATCATCTCGGGAAGGCGCTCCCATGACGACCGCGGCCGTCGTGACCGGGGCGGCCCGCGGCATCGGACGGGCCATCGCCGAGAGGCTCGCCGCCGACGGCCACACGATGGTGCTGGTCGATGTCGCTCCGGAGCTCGCCGAGACGGTGGCCCGCTGCGAAGCCGTCGGGGTGGGGGCGGTGCCGGTGCAGGCCGATCTCACCGGAGCCGATGGGAGGGAGGCGGTCGGTGCCGCCCTGGACTCCTCGGCTGCGGTTGCGGCGGTCCTGGTGAACTGTGCCGGGATCACCCGGGACGCCCGGATCGTCAATATGACCGACGAGGCGTTTCGGGAGGTGCTCGAGGTCAACACGGGCGCTGCCTATGAGCTGGTCCGCCTGCTGGCTTCCCGCCTGGGGGAGGGCTCGGCGATCGTGAACATCGCTTCCCGCTCCTACCTGGGCAACTTCGGCCAGTTCAACTATTCGATGTCGAAGGGGGCTCTGGTTGGGCTGACCCGGGCGTTGGCGCTGCAACTGGCGCCGCGTACGCGGGTCAACGCGGTTGCCCCGGGCCTGGTGGGTACGGAGATGGTGATGACGATTCCCGAGGATCTGCGCAACCGCATGATCGAGGCGATTCCCCTGGGTCGGATGGCGACGCCCACCGAGATCGCCGAGGTGGTGGCGTTCCTCGGTTCCGATCGGTCGTCGTATTTGACGGGGCAGGTGATCGTGGCCGGGGGCGGCCGGTCACTGTCGGAGGGGTGATCGTGCGCCCCGCCTTCGAACCGCGATCCCCGGCGCGTTCCGGGTCGCCGGCTCCGTTCAGGCACCCCTGCGGCACCCGGGGCCGACCGCTTAGGGCTGCTTCCTTCCGGACCTGACCCGGTTCACGGCGCCCCGCCGCGCAGGACCCGAACTTCAACACCACGTGCCCGGCGCTCGACCCGGTGGTCGGCGGTCCTCAGGCGGGGGGTCAGCCCCGCATATAGAGGGTTTCGGGTTCAGGGCACCCCTAGTACCCCGCTCAGCACGATCGGGGGAAGGGTACTCGGCCGGAAGGAGCCGGTCGGCGGAGGGAGTGGGATTTGAACCCACGAGGCGGCTTACACCACCTACACGCTTTCCAGGCGTGCGCACTAGGCCAGACTATGCGATCCCTCCCGGGACACGCGAGTCTAGGGATTGCATGACTTCATTCGAGAACGCGATGGAGGCCGCTCTCGCCGAGGCCCGGGCGGCGATGGCTCACGGTGACGTACCGGTGGGGGCGGTGCTGGTCGACCGCGACGGGGCGATCGTGGCCGCCGATCACAACCGGCGCGAGGAACACGCCGACCCCACCGCCCACGCCGAGATACTGGTGCTGGCGGCGGCGGCGCGGGAGGCCGGCGACTGGCGCCTGGAGGGGCACACGCTGGTGGTGACCCTGGAGCCGTGCGCCATGTGCGCCATGGCGGCGGTGTGGGCCCGGGTGGACCGCATCGTTTTCGGTGCGTTTGATGCGAAGGCCGGCGCCGCCTGGAGCCTATACAACATTCCCCAGGATGAGCGGCTCAACCACCGCTGCGATCTTGAGGGCGGTGTTCTCGCCGCTGAGTGCGCCGCGATGCTCGAGGAGTTCTTCGGGGAACGTCGGGCCTGAGGTACCCGAGTACAATCTTCGCCCGACGCTCCCGCCGCCGGCGGGGGTCATCGGAGGGGTGGCCGAGCGGACGAAGGCGGCAGTCTCGAAAACTGTTGGGCCGGTATTACTGGTCCCGTGGGTTCGAATCCCACCCCCTCCGCCGGCGGCTTCCCAGGAGGGATGGCCGAGCGGACGAAGGCGGCAGTCTTGAAAACTGCTGGGCCCCGTCAGGGGTCCCGTGGGTTCGAATCCCACTCCCTCCGCCCGGCGTTCCTCCGGGCGCCGTCGAGGAGAGGTGGCCGAGCGGTCGAAGGCGCTCGCCTGCTAAGCGAGTAGGGGGTTTATAGCCCCCTCGAGGGTTCAAATCCCTCCCTCTCCGCTCCGTCTCCCCCTCTTGGGGGAGACGAGTTGCCGGGTTCCCGGTGTCGGGGCCCCGCCGCTACCGTGTGCCCCACAAGCGCCCGTAGCTCAATTGGATAGAGCGTCTGACTACGGATCAGAAGGTTGGGGGTTCGAGTCCCTCCGGGCGTGCC
>JBFFRY010000003.1:0-131674 GCA_041572755.1 Acidimicrobiia bacterium
ACGGGCTCCGGTGATCTGGCCGGCACCAATGGCCCGGGCGCCTGGGTGTGGATCGCCCTCACCCTCAGCGCTATGGTCGCGGCCGTGGTCGTCACCCCCGTTGTTGCACGTCGGAGCCGATGAACCACACCTCGAGTGATGGGAAGGGGAAGCCGCCACGGCGGCTTCCCCTTCTGCTTCGCCTCGCCGCGGTGACGGCGGCCGTCGGTCTCGCCGTCGGCCTCACCGGCTTCGGCCTTCTCGCCTGGGGATACGGCGACGCCGGCGAATCGGTCGTCACGAGCCCACCCCGGGAGTTTCGACCCGGCCCGGTCACGGCTCCGCTCGATCCCGTCCCGCCCTCCTATGGCGATTCGGACCCCACCGTGCCGGACTCCGTCCCGACGACCGTCTTCGGCGAGATCACGATCCGATCCGGCGATGCCGACGACGTACTCACGGGGCACGCGGAAGCCCGCCCGGTTCGCCTCATCATCGACTCGATCGGCGTGGATGCCCCGATCGACGGCGTCGGATACGCGGTGGGCGAAATGGAGGTCCCGGCCAGCGCCGGCGTCGTCGGCTGGTACGAACACGGACCCGCCCCGGGTGAGACCGGGTCGTCCGTGCTCGCCGCCCACGTCGATTGGGGCGGCCGTCGCGGTGTCTTCTTCGAACTCCGGAACCTCTCCCCGGGCGCGATCGTCATCGTCGAATTCGAGGACGGCTCTTCTCGCCTCTTCCAGGCCGTCTCGCTCACCTCCTACGGGAAGACCGACCTCCCCACCGATCAGATCTTCACCCGGGCCGGTCCGGCGGTGCTCACCCTGATCACCTGTGGCGGTCCGTTCAATCCGTCCCTCAACTCCTATCGGGACAACGTCGTCGCGTTGGCCACCGAGTTGGAGCGCCCCGGCATCATCGAGTGAACCCGGTTGGGGGGCCCGAGATCAGGCGCCGCCGGTCGCGGCCGCTCGACGACGGACCTTCTTCGAAACGGCAATCGCCTCAACTGCTCGACCGAACAACAGGGTCGGACTGCGGAACCGCCAAAGCTGCATGATCAGCGCTCCTCGACTTCGCCTCGACCAGCGCCGCGCTGAAGTTCGCCGCCGAGTTGCAGGCAGCGAGCGCCGAGATCGGGCTCGAGATCACGATCGGGAGCGCGGTGGGCGAACCGATTCGAGAGGACGGCGACCCGCACGGATCCATCGTCGTGTTCGCAAGCAGGATCACCACCTTCAGAGGATCTTCGACACCGAAGGGACGTTCGGCTACATCTGCACCCTCCACCCCGGTTCGATGCAGGGCAGCATCACCGTCACTTCGTGACGGTTCGACCACCCGGTGGCACTTTGCGACGCCGGCCCAGAGGGCGCGCGCTCTGACCCACCTTCGGGGCGAACTGCGAGGTGGCCCCGCCTCGCGGCCGGTCCCCGGTTCGCTGCCCGGTCGACTCAGAGGTGCAGAGTCTCCGGCGCTGCCCAGACCTCGAAGGTGGCGACGTCTCGATATCCGAGGCGCCGATACAGCGACTGCGCCATCGGGGTGGAGTGGAGCACGCTGACCTCGACCCCGAGATCGCGGGCGGCGTGCAGTGCCGACAGGGTGAGGATGGTCGCCAGCCCCCGCCGTCTCCCTCGCTCGGTGGTCACGACCCCGTATATGCCGGCGACGCCGTCATCGATGTGCATGGCGACCTTGGAGACGGGTTCACCGGCGATGCGGGCGATCCAGAGTCTTGTGTGACTACCGATCGCATTGGCGTAGATCTGACGGAGATAGGCGGATGTGCTCGTGCCGAGACCGTACCGCCATGACACGAGATGAACCCAGGCCTCCGATTCGGCGGCCGACGCTTCGATCACCTCGACGTCTCCGGGGATCGAGGGGACCGGATCCAGGTCAGCGAGATCCGTGATCATGCCGGGGAGTTCCTCGGCACATGCGAAGCCGTGGCCTTCGAGCCCTTCGCGCACACCCGGCGGAGTGGTGGGATGCACCAGCCACATGGCAGTGACGCCCCGATCTGCGAAGGGCGCCAGCAGTTCACCGATCTGAGTGGGGAGGGGGCGATCTTGCTCGTCGCGGAAGCGCCACACACCGTTGTACGGAGGCTGTGGAATCGGGGCCTCGACCACGAGGCGGGTGGGGGTGTCTATGACCTTGCCACCGTCACCGGTGCCGAGAATGGAGAACATCGTCCACGCATTCCTTTCCAGTGCGGCCACGGCATCACTTGAGACCACCACGCTACGAGCGTACCGCGCGGCTCCGCCGTCCCGGGGGTCGGTGTTTCCGGGCCGTCTGAGCCGTTCGCCTCAATGAGCGAGCGGCCCTGCCGATGTACATTCCATGCTCTCGCGCACAGGAGACGGCGAAGTTCTGTCGGCGGGTCATCCCCTTCCCACGGCCAGTGCCCTGCGCGATCTGGTGGGGGTCGCCGTGTTCGTGTGGGTGTCCGCCTGGGGAATCCACGCTCTCGATCTCCCGGAGGCCCTGGCCGAATGGAACCGATCCCACGAGCAGTGGGCGGTCGACGAGTTCACGCTCATCTCCGTGTGCGTCGTCGCCGCATTGGGCTTCTTCTCCTGGCGCAGGTGGCGCGAATCGCAGCGGGTGATCGCTCGCTACGAAGCGACGCTGCAAGAGCTGCGTACCACCGAAGGCCAGATCGCCCTCAAGGACCACCTCATCAACACGGTGTCCCATGAGCTCAAGACGCCGCTGACCGCCGTCATCGGATATGCCCAGCTCCTGGACAACGATCGGGTGGATGCCGAGGAGCGAAAGGCCATGGTGGAGAGGATCATCGCTGAGGGATGGGACCTCACCAACATCGTCGAGGATCTCCTCACGCGCGCCCAGGCCGAATCGGAGAACCTCAATGTGGCGAGCGTCCCGGTGTTCCTGGCTGCGCAGGCGGCTCAGGTCACCGAGACCCTCAATCCCAATGACCGGGAGAGGGTGCGGATCACCAGCCAGGATCCGGTTCGGGCAGTCGCCGATCCGGCACGCGTGCGACAGATCATCCGCAATCTCCTGTCGAATGCCATTCGCTACGGCGGCCCCAACATCGCGATCGAGGTGAAGGGGCGCGGCGGCTCCGCCTCCATGACGGTGCTCGACGACGGCCCCGGTGTGCCCCCCGGGGACCGGGACCTGATCTTCAACCCCTACCACCGGGCCGACAACGGCGGGCGGGTCGCCGGGAGCATCGGGTTGGGGCTCTCGATCTCACGGGAATTGGCGCGCCGTATGGGTGGGGATCTCACCTACCAGCGGAGGCGAGGCCAGTCCGTCTTCGAGTTGAGGCTTCCTCTCGCCGCCGGGCAGGACTTCTAGCGGCTCCCCAGCAGCTCGACGAATCGATCGACCCCGATGTTGCCTCCCGACAGGGTGACGCCGACCTTCCTGTCGGTGACGTCGATGTGCCCCGCCATGATCGCCGCCAGGCCGCTGGCTCCGCTCGGTTCGAGAACCACGTTCAGACGCTCGAAGACGAACCGCATCGTGGCGACGATCTCGTCGTCCGACACGAGGACCACGTCGTCGACCCTCTCCCTGATGACGGCAAAGGTGTGCTCCCCCGGCGAGGTGGTCTGCTGACCATCGGCGATGGTGCGCGGCGTGGGGATCGTCACGATGCGGCCCTCGAGGAATGAGCGGCGCACGTCGTCACCCGCCTCCGGCTCCACCCCGATCACCGCCACCGGCGAATCCTGCGCCTTGGCCACGGTGGCGCAGCCCGAGATCAGCCCCCCGCCGCCGACGCACACCACCAGGAGGTCCAGGGGTCCCGCCTGCTCGAACAACTCCAGGGCCGCCGTTCCCTGGCCGGCAATGACGTTCCAGTGATTGAACGGGGGAATCAACGTCCTGCCGCGCTCGGCGGCGAGATCCTCGCCGAGGGCGGTCCGCTCCTCGGCGTAGCGGTCGTAGGTGACGATCTCGGCGCCGTAGCCCCGGGTCGCCTCGACCTTCAGGGACGGGGCATCCTCCGGCATGAGGATCACCGCCGGAACGCCGTGAAGGGCAGCCGCCAGAGCTACTGCCTGGGCGTGGTTGCCCGAAGAGTAGGTGGCCACGCCCCGTGCCCGCTCCTCGTCGGACAGAGAGGCGATGGCGTTGAAGGCACCCCGGAACTTGAACGACCCGGTGCGCTGGAAGCACTCGGCTTTGAGGAACAGTCGGCCGCCGGTTTCCCCGTCGAGGGTGCGGCTGGTGAGCACCGGGGTGCGATTTGCCACCCCATCGAGGCGGCCGGCTGCCGCCCGAACGTCATCGAGTGTCACCAGGGATCCTCCCATGACGAGCCAATCTACTTCCGAGCCGTCGCCGGAGCTCCGAACCGCAATCCCGTCCAACGGCTAGTCTCACTGAATGCACCGCCCCTGGAAGCTCGAAGGCCACGAGAGGCTTCAGCTCGGCAAAATGCACCACCCGGTGCGTGGAATCCTCCACGGCACCGCGGCGGTGTTGTCCATCGTCGGGGCCGTGCTGCTCACGGTGCTTCCCGTCGAGAGCTCAGCGGGGCAGCGCGTCTCGCTGCTGGCTTTCGGGTTGAGCCTGGTGGCCTTGTATTCGGTGAGCGCCCTGTATCACTCGGTGCCGTGGCGGACGATCTGGAAACGCCGCATGCAGCGTCTCGACCACACGATGATTCATGTGCTGGTCGCCGGGACCTACACCCCGATTGCCTTCATCGTCTTGGATGGGTGGCTGCGTTGGGTGACGCTCGGGCTGCAATGGGGCATCGTGCTGTGGGGCGCCATCCAGCAGTTTGCGATTGAGAACCCGTCGCAGAAGCTGTCGATCATCTTGCAGACCTCCCAGGGATGGATGGCCCTGGCCTTGATGTGGCCACTCGCGACGCGGCTCCCGTGGACTGCCATTCTGCTCATCACCCTCGGGGGGGTCTTCTATACCGTCGGCATGGCACTGATGGTGATCGGGCGTCCCAAGCTGTGGCCCCAGGTGTTCTCATCGCACGAGGTGTTTCACGTCTTCGTGGTGGCCGGCAGCAGCGTCCATTTCGCGGCCGTCGCCGGCTACATGGCCTGACCCGATCTCGAGGGTGCCGGGAGACCGGTTCCAAAAAGGCGCATCGTCGGGCGGCCCGCGCGGTCCGATCGTTCGCTTCCGAGACTGCATACCCTTCCGCCATGCTGCGGTTCGGGATCAGCGGGCTGCCCCCCGGAGACGGTGACGACGAGTCCTTCCTCGACGAACTGGTCGACCGGGGGCAGAGGGCCTATGAACTGGCCTTCGTCCATGGGTTTCCGTGGAAGGAACGGCGCTGCGAGCGATTCGGGTCTCTCGCCGCCGAGCGCGACCTGACGCTGTCGGTCCACGCCCCCTACTTCGCGATTCTCACCAGCGGCGACCCCGAGAAGGCGGTGCGAACCAGAGCCGCACTGGAGCACACCATGAAGCTGGGCCGCCTTCTGGGAGCTCGGACCGTGGTGGCCCACACCGGTTATGCGGGCGGTCGATCCGCCGAGGAGCTCCACGAGGTGGCCGCCGAAGGGCTCGAAGTGATCGCTCCCAAGGTGCGCCATCTGGGGGTGACCCTTGGCCTGGAGACGAGCGGCACCGAGCGGTCGTTCGGCACCCTGGGCGACATTGCCTTGTTGGCGGAGCGGTTCTCGTTCGTCCGTCCCGTGGTCGATTGGGCACATGTGCACGCCATGTCGGGCGGGGCCCTCACCACCCGGGATGCCTTCGGAGCGGTCATCCGGTTCCTGCGAGAGCACTTTCCGGGATGGGCCATCGACCCCTTGCAGTGTCAGTTCACCGACAACCAGTTCGGGCCTACGGGGGAGATCAAGCACGTTCCCTACGGGGAGGGAACGCTCAAGATCGGCCCGCTCATCGAGGCGGCGGTCGAGTCGGGTATGCGGCTCGTGCTCATCTCAGAGGCTCACGATGCCGCCAGCCACCGGGCGATCCAGGAGGAGGCCGAGGAGGCGCTGCGGCGATCCCGTCCATTGATGCCGGCGGAAGGGACACGAACGCTCGGGTCCGGTGAGGTCGCCTTCCCCGACACGGTGGCGGCCGTCTCCGACGGGACCGCCCACGTCACGGTGGGGCTCGATCGGCCGCTGCGGGTCGGCAACCTCGACAAGGTCTTCTTTTCCCGGGACGACTACACCAAGGGCGATTTGCTGCAGTACTACGCCTCGGTCTCGTCGCTCCTCCTTCCCCATCTGGCCGATCGGGCGATCGTCATGGCTCGTTTCCCCGACGGGGCCGAAGGCGACTACTTCTACGAGAAGGAGGCTCCGGCGCACCGGCCCGACTGGCTCCCCACCGCACCGCTCTGGTCGGAGCACCGCGGGGATTCGATCCCCTTCGTGACGGCGCCCGACGTCGAGTCGCTGCTGTGGATCGTCAACCTCGGGGCCATCGAGATCCATCCCTGGCTGAGCCGGGTCACGGCGGCCGACCTTCCCGACTTCGCGGTCTTCGATCTCGACCCGGCCGAGGGCGCCGGCTGGGACGACGTGGTCGCCGTCGCCGAGATGGTCCGGGTGGCGCTGGAGCGGCTCGGACTCGAGGGATACCCGAAGACGTCGGGTGCCACCGGTCTCCACGTGTACGTGCCCCTGGAACCCGAGGCCGACTACACGCGGGTCCGTCGCTTCGTCGAGGCGGTGGGGAGGATGATCGTGGCGGCGGCCCCCCACCTGGCCACCATGGAGTGGGACATTCCCAAGCGGCGCGGCAAGGTGTTCATCGACCACAACCAGAACGTGGCCGGCAAGACCATCGCCTCGGTGTACTCGGTCCGGCCCCGGCCCGGTGCCCCGATCTCCACCCCCCTGCTGTGGGATGAGGTGAGCGAGGTCGAGCCCGGGGCGTTCACCATCGCCACCGTGTGGGATCGAGTGGCCCGCCACGGGGACCTGTTCGCCCCGGTGCTGGACGGCGGCCAGCGCCTCGGCGCCGCCGAACGGAGCTTGGGTCTCTAGGTCAGGCGCGGGGTTCGGTGATCGGGAGCCGCTGCGGGACCAGGGAACCGGGAGCCGCAGCCGCCTCCCATGGGCGGGCCAGGACGTGCCAGGCCAATGCCAGGGGAAGCACCGGCACCGCCACGTCGGTGTGCACCCGAAGCCGGTTGTAGGAGAAGGGGGTCCCGGCGAGGCGCCCCACCGGCTCGTGGCCGACCCGCAGAGTCCAACGGCGGGGGAGGATGTCGGACGTCAATCCGTATCCGAAGCTGACGCTGGTGAGATCCCAGGCACGGCCCCACCACGATCGCCGGGTGATCCGGCCCCGCTCTGTCTCCCCTTCGACGGCCACCACGGTGCCCCACTCCTGCGGGACGAGTTCGAACGCGCGGCCGTCTCGCAGAGTGAGTGTCGAAGTGTGGCGGCGGGGGAAGCGGCGCAGGGTGGCGATCTGCTCATCGCCCCGGGCGAGCGCCCATTCGTTGGAGAGAGGGTGGCTCAAGAACCGGCATTCCCCCACGAGCATCGGCAGGGGCCGGCGGGATTCCATGGCGCGGAATCTAGCGAGGAGCGGTGGGCAGGCGGAGCACGAAAGCGACGGCACCGACTCCGACGGCGGCGAGGAGGGCCCGGAGCGCCGGGTGGGACACGACGGCGATGACCGAATAAGTGAATGCGGCCGTCATCATGACCACCGCGATCACCTTCGTGCTGCGGGGGAGGCCCTTGCCCGTTTCGAAGTCGGCGATCAACTTGCCGAAGCGGGGATGGGTGATCAGCCAGCGGTGGAGGCGGGTCGAGGAACGTCCGAAGAAGAAGGCTGCCAGCAGCAGCGGGCCGGTGGTGGGGATGAGGGGCAGGAACAACCCCAGTGCGCCGAGGCCGAGGAAGAACACCCCGGCCGCCATGTACAGGGTCCGGAGCCAGCGGGGGGATGTTGACACGGACGCTTGCTGCATACCCGTTGAGCGTACTGAGAGGCGATTCCGACACCGATTCGGAACGGCCCGGGCCGGCCCGAGGCCCCCCTCGGTACCATCCCCACATGAGGCTTCATCTCCTCGACGGGACCTACGAGTTGTTCCGCTCCTACTTCGGGGCGCCACCCCGCAAGTCGTCGGGCGGTGTCGAGATCGGGGCGGTCCACGGGCTGGTCGCCTCTACCCTGCGCCTTCTCGAAGATGGAGTGACCCACCTGGGAGCGGCTTTCGACAGTGAGATCCGATCGTTCCGCAACGAACTCTTCCCCGGCTACAAGACCGAAGCCGGTGTCCCGGGCGAACTGCTCACGCAATTCCCCTGGGCCGAGGAGGCGTTGCAGTCGATCGGCGTGGTGGTGTGGCCGATGGTGGAATTCGAGGCCGACGATGCAATTGCCACGGCCGCCGCCAAGTACGCCGATGAGGTCGATCAGATCGTCATGCTCACCCCCGACAAGGATCTGGCTCAGTGCGTCGACGACGGACACGTGGTCGGTTTCGATCGGCGCAAGGGGGCCTTCATCGACGAGAACGGGGTGTGGCACAAGTTCGGCGTGGCTCCCGTCTCGATCCCCGACTACCTGGCACTCGTCGGCGACAGCGCCGACGGCATCCCCGGACTTCGGGGCTGGGGGGCCAAGTCGTCCTCGCTGATCCTGGCTGAGTATCGCCACATCGAATCGATTCCGTCCGACCCCGGTGAGTGGACGCCGGCGGTCAGGGGGAAGGAACGGCTGGCCGAGTCTCTGCAATCCGGGATGGACGATGCCCTCCTCTATCGTGAGCTGGCGACGCTGCGGCGCGACGTACCCCTCACCGAGGCCCTCGATGATCTCGCCTGGCGAGGCGTACCTCGGCGGCGATTCGAGGAGTTCTGCGACCGGTGGGGATTCGGCGGCCTGCGGGATCGACCTCACCGCTGGGCCGAGTAGCGGTCGCTAGGGCCGGGGCATCGCCACCGACTCACCGGCCAGCCGGCGCCGGGCCACCCGCGCCGGCAGGATGAGGCGGAACCGATCCGGAAGATTGGGCCGCAGTCGGCGCAGCATGGTGATGTTGGCATCGAGGACCTTCTGGCGAGTCGCTCCCCACCGGAACCCGTAGAGCTCCCGGATACGGGGCGGCAGTGTGCCCACGGCGGCAAAGGAGATGAACCGCCAGATCCCCTTGAGATGCCACGGAACCGGCCCTCCCCGAATGAGGAGGGCGACTTCACGGGCGACGTCGGTGACCAGGAGCCGATCTCCTTCGATCACATCTCGGATGTAGTTCTCGGTCTCGGCGTAGGTGGCCGGGACCCGATCTCGGGGAAGAAGGACCAGTTCGGCGCCGAGCAGGTTCTCCCGGTGGAAGCGGTCCTTCTCCGCTTGGTCGAGGGGCCCGACGGTGAGTTCGTAGAACAGCACCGAGGACTCCTCGAGGCAGGCATGCACCCACAGGAGGAGGTCGGGTTCGAGGGCGTCGTAGTACTCACCGGTGGCCGGGTCGGTGCCGTTGATGACGGTGTGGAGCCGGTTGATCCGATCGGCGGCCTTGTCGGCCTCCTCCTTGCTGCCGAAGGGCAGCAGCAGCTGCAGAGACAGGGTTCGCAGCAGCCGAGCCCATGGATCGCGACGATAGGTCGCGGTCTGGCGGGCCCCCGCCGCCACCAGCGGATGGGCGGCGTGCATGAGGAGTGCTCGCACCCCGCCGAACAGGACGGTCATCTCCTGGTTGATGCGCCAGGTCAGGCTGTCCGCCCCGAAGTAGCCGGTGTCGGTGGTCACGCCGGCAAAGTAGCGGAGCGCCGGTCGCTACCCGTACCTGGCCGGTGCGGCGCTTGCCTACCCTGGTGCCGCATTCGGAGGAGGTAGCAGGTGCAGTTCGGAGGCTTTGTTCCCCAGGGATGGCGGATGGACCTCGTCGGGGTTCCGGTGGAGCGGCAGTGGGCGACCATGACCGACGTGGCGCATCGCCTCGAATCGGCCGGCTACGAATCGGCGTGGGTCTACGACCACTTCCACACTGTTCCCGAACCGACCCAGGAGGTGACCT
This sequence comes from Acidimicrobiia bacterium, assembly GCA_041572755.1. Lineage (GTDB taxonomy): Bacteria > Actinomycetota > Acidimicrobiia > Spongiisociales > UBA11373 > JBFELU01. The sequence continues at coordinate 9,947 of JBFFRY010000003.1, forward strand.
ACGAAGCCTGGACGCTCATGGCGGCGCTGGCGCAGGCCACGTCGACGATCCGGCTCGGCCAGATGTGCACCTGCAACTCCTATCGGCCCCCGTCGTACCTGGCCAAGGTGGCGTCCACCATCGATGTCATCAGCGGGGGGCGTCTCGAGTTTGCCATCGGGGCCGGGTGGTACGAGCACGAGTACCTCGCCTACGGCTATCCCTTCCCCAAGGCGTCGGTTCGCATCGGCCAGCTTCGCGAGGCCGTCGAGATCATCAAGGCGATGTGGCTGACCGACGAGGCCACGTTCCAGGGCAAGTACTACGAGGTGGCGGGGGCCATCAACCAGCCCAAACCACTGCAAGCTCCCCACCCACCGTTGTGGATCGCCGGCGGCGGAGAGAAGCTCACCTTGCGGTTGGTGGCCGAACATGCCGAATACGCCAACTTCGCCGGCGACCTGGAGACGTTCAAGCACAAGTCGGCGATCCTCGATGATCACTGCGAGGCAGTCGGCCGGGATCCCGCCACCGTCGGCCGGACCATCCACTTGGTCGCCATGGTCGGCTCCGACGACGCGGCCGTCGCCCGAGCCGCCGAGCAGGGAGGCCGCCCGGTCGAAAAGTACCTCGCTTCGGCAATGACGGTCATAGGATCGGCCGACGAGGTGGGGAGCAGGCTGGCGGAGTACCGCGATGCCGGATGCAGCTACTTCATCCTCTACTTCCCCGATGCCGCCTGGGGGGAGAGCATCGAGGCGTTCGCCTCCGACGTCATTCCCGGCCTCCGTTAGCCGGCGAGGGATCGGCATGCCCGCCGTCGAGATCGAGGGCCTGGTCAAGCGGTACGGTTCCACCGAAGCGGTTGCCGGCCTGGACCTCACCATCGAGGAGGGAGAGGTGTTTGCCCTCCTCGGGCCCAACGGGGCGGGGAAGACCACGACCATCGAGATACTCGAAGGCCACCGGGCCCGCGACGCGGGAACGGTGTCGGTCCTGGGTTTCGACCCGGCGACGGCGGGGAGGGACTACCGGGAACAGATAGGGATCGTCCTCCAGGAATCGGGGATGAGCCGGGAGCTCACCGTCTCCGAGATCCTGAGGTTGTACGCCCCGATGTACCCGGCGCCCCGGGATCCCGACGAGATCGTGGAGATCGTCGGGCTGGTCGGCAAGGAGGATGCCCGGGTCAAGACCCTGTCGGGAGGCCAGCGACGCCGTCTCGATCTGGCGCTCGGCATCATCGGTGACCCCCGGCTCCTCTTCCTGGACGAACCCACTACCGGGTTCGATCCGGCCGCCCGCCGCCGGTCGTGGCGGCTCATCGATCGGCTACGGTCCCTCGGCACCACGATTCTGCTCACCACCCACTACATGGACGAGGCCCACCACCTGGCTGATCGTGTCGCGGTGATGGCGGAGGGGCGGCTGGTCGCAACCGGCACCCCGGAGGGGATCGGTGTCAGGAGCGCCGCCCGGATCGAGTTCCGGGTCCCCGACGACGCCGGGAATCTCCCGGAGCCCTTTGCATCGGCTCCCCGACCCGGGGGCGAGGTCCGCCTGGAGACCGATGATCCGACGGCGGCGCTCCACAAGCTCACCGGATGGGCGGTGGAGCGCGGCATCCGACTCGAGGGTCTGGAGGTGACCCGTCCCTCGCTGGAGGACGTCTACCTCGATTTGATCGGTGGTGCCGGTGATGGCTGAGAGGCGAACCTCGGACCTCCGCCTCCTCGGCCACCAGGTGCGCTATCAGAACCGGGTCTTCTGGAGAACGCCGGTCGCCGCGTTCTTCACCCTCTTCTTCCCTCTCATGTTCCTGATCCTCTTCAACCTGCTGTTCGACGACGTCATCGAGATTGTCGGCAGAGACCCGCTCACCGTTACCCAGTTCTATGCCCCCTCGCTCGCCGTCTTTGCCGCCGCTTCCGCCACCTACACCAACCTCACGGTGGGAACCGCCATCGCCAGAGACGACGGCCTGTTGAAGCGGGTGCGAGGGACCCCGCTCCCACCGTGGATCTATCTGACGGGCCGGGTCGGTTCGGCGATCTGGATCGCCTTGCTGGCGGTGGTGGTCATGCTGGCCGTGGGGGCCATCGCCTACGACCTGCAGGTCAGGCCGGTGACTATTCCGGCGGCGGCCCTCACGTTCATCGTCGGCGTGGCGTGTTTCGCCGCCCTCGGATTGGCGATGGCCGGCCTGGCCAAGACCGGCGACTCGGCTCCCGCTCTGGCCAACGCCACGATCCTGCCGTTGGCCTTCATCTCCGACGTCTTCATCCCGATCTCCGATCCGCCGGCGGCACTCACGTTCACGGCCGACTTGTTCCCGCTCAAGCACTTCGTGCGGGCCTTCCAGGAGGCCTTCAGCCCGTTCGTCACCGGCACCGCGTTTCGGTGGGGCGACCTCGGGGTGATGGCGCTGTGGGCCGTCTTCGGCATGGTGGCGGCGCGGCGCTTCTTCGGATGGGAACCGCGCCGCGTCGGCCACCGCAGCCACCGACGAAGGACCCGAACCGCCCGGGTCGAGTGACCCTGGCGCCGACTCCCGGCACCCGTAGGCTGGACGTCGTGACGGCGATTGCGCGCGCTTGGGGGAGCCCATCGTGAACGAAGAGAACATCGAGGAATTCAAGGTGCGCGGCGAGGAACTCCTCGCCAAGGTCAAGGAACTGGTCCGTGAGGGGAACGTTCGGCGGGTGATCATCGCCAACGAGGAGGGGGACACCCTCATCGAGGTGCCGCTGACGGTCGGCGTGGTCGGCGCCCTGCTGCTGCCCGTGTGGGTCGCCGTGGGGGCGATTGCGGCCGTGGTCGCCGATTGCACCATCCGGATCGAACGAACCGAAGACAGTGCAGAGGAGAACGGCAATGGTTGAAGAACCGCGGGTGGCCGCCCGGGTGGTGCAAGGGGTCAAGGTCTACGGCGAGGGCGACACCGAGGTGAGGGCTCTCGACCGCATCAACATCGCCTTCGATGCCGGGAAGTTCACCGCGATCATGGGCCCATCGGGATCCGGTAAGTCGACGCTGCTCCACTGCGTTGCTGGACTCGACGATCTCACCGCCGGTGACGCCTTCATCGGCGACCAGCGCCTCGGTGACCTGAGTGAGAAGCAGCTCACCCTGCTGCGGCGCGAGAAGGTCGGGTTCATCTTTCAGGCCTTCAACCTGATACCGACCCTGAAGGCATCGGAGAACATCACGCTGCCGATCGACATCGCCGGGGAGGACGTGGATCGGGGCTGGTTCGATTCGGTGGTGGAGACCATGGGCATCGCCGACCGGCTCCGCCATCGGCCCAGCGAGCTCTCCGGGGGCCAGCAGCAGCGCGTCGCCGCAGCGCGCGCCCTCGTGGCGCGACCCGAGATCGTCTTTGCCGATGAGCCGTCGGGCAACCTGGACTCGAAGGCGACCGACGAGCTGCTGGTCTTCATGCGCCGGGCTGCCGACGACTACGACCAGACCATCGTCATGGTCACCCACGACCCGATGGCGGCCGCCTACGCCGACAAGGTGGTGTTCCTGGCGGACGGCATCTGCGTCGACGAGATGGGAGCCCCGACCTCGGATGCGATTCTCGATCGCATGAAGGCAATGGGGGACTGAGGTGTTCAAGCTTTCCTGGAAGGGCGTCCTCGCCCACAAGGTGCGGTTGGGGCTGACCGGTCTCGCCATCGTGCTCGGCGTGGCGTTCGTCGCCGGCTCATTCGTGTTCACGTCGAGCATGTCGGCCGCGTTCGACGACCTCTTCGTCGGGTCGACGGACAAGGTCGACGTGTTCGTGCAGGCACCCGGATCGTTCGGCTTCCAGGCCGGAAAGATTCCCGCGGAGACCTTGGCCTCTGTCGAGGCGGTCGAGGGTGTCGCCGTGGCGTTCCCCACGGTGCAGGGATGGGCTCAGATGATCGACAAGGAGGGGGACGCCATCGGAGGGACCGGACCTCCCACGTTCGGATTCTCGTTCCTTCCCGAGGATCTCGACTTCACGATCACGGTGCTCAAGGACGGGCGTCTGCCCCAGGGACCCGGGGAGACGGTCATCGACGTCTTCACGGCCGACGCCAACGGGTTCGTCGTCGGGGACACCATCGAGATCATGTTCACGACGGGCATCGAAGAGTTCGAGATCGTCGGGACCACCGGCTTTGGAGATGCCGACAACCTGCTCGGTGCCACTGCAGCCTCGTTCGATCTGGAGACGGCGCAGCGAGTCCTCGACTACGAGGGCTCCTACTCGACGATCACCGTCATCGCCGAGGAAGGCACCGACGCAGAAGACCTCAGCAACAGGATCGACGCTGCCGTCGGTTCGGACGATATCGAGGTGGTGCTCGCCGATGTCGAGTTGGAGAACCAGCTCGAGGAGATCGACGAAGCACTGGGTTTCTTCAACACGTTCCTGGTCGCCATTGGGGTGATCGCCCTCTTCGTGGCGGCCTTCCTGATCAGCAACACCTTCCGGATCATCGTGAGCCAGCGCACCCGTGAGCTCGCCATGCTGCGGGCGGTGGGGGCCACGGGGCGTCAGGTGACCTGGATGGTGACCCTCGAGGCGATCATCGTGGGTCTCACCGCTTCGGTGATCGGGCTCGGGGTCGGTGTGCTGTTGGCGGTCGGGATGCAGCGGCTCCTGTCGGCCTTCGGCATCGACTTCCCATCGGGACCGCTCACGCTCCCCCCGGAAGCCATCTTCCTCGGGGTGGGATTCGGTCTGCTGTTCACCGTCGTCTCGGCGGTGCTGCCCGCCTACCGGGCCTCGCGGATACCGCCGGTGGCCGCCTTGCGGGCCACGGCCTTGGGGGGCTCGGCATCGCTGCGGCGGCGTGCCTTCACCGGTGCCGGCATCACGATCTCCGGGGTGGTGCTGCTTCTCGTCGGCCTGTTCGGGGGCTTGTCCAACGGCCTGCTCCTCACAGGGATCGGGGCCGGCGTGTCCTTCATCGGGGTGGCCGTGATCGCACCGCTCTTCTCCCGATCGTTCGGTCGGATCGCCGGTGCTCCGCTCCCGAGGCTTCGGGGCCTCCCCGGCCGCCTCGCCAAGGAGAACGCAATGCGCAAGCCGCGGCGGATGGCCGCCACCGCTTCGGCCCTGATGATCGGGGTGGCCCTGGTGAGCGTCCTGGCCGTGCTGGCCGCCTCGTTCAAGACCACGATCAAGGACGCCGTCGAGGACGAGGTGATCGCCGAGTACCAGGTGCAGGTCGGCGGGTTCGTCGACCCGACGGTCACCGGGGTGAGTCCGGCGGTCGCCGCCGCGTTCCGTGAGTTGCCGGAAGTGGCCGTGGCCTCGACCTTCCGGATCGGGCCGTACCGGGATCCCGTCGACGGGGCCGAGTCCTTTCTGATCGGCGTCGACGACGTGATCGACCGGGTCGTGCGGATGGAGATCCCGGAGGGTTCCTTTGCCGACCTGGGTCCCGGCGGCGTGATGGTCGACGCCGAGCATGCTGAGGACGAGGAGATCTCGGTGGGCGACGTGATTCCTCTCGAGGTTCGCGAGGGGAGAGTGGTCGACTTCACCGTTGCGGCCACCTTCGATGCGGATCTCTTCCAGGGCTCGATCTACGCCATCTCGCTGGCAGACTTCGAGACCTATTACGACCTCGGTCTCGATCGCATGGTGATGATCAAGCTGGCCGACGGCGTTGATGCCGAAGCGGTGCGGCCGACGCTGGAAACCATCGTGGCTCCCTATCCCAACATCGAGATGAACAACGCCGAGGAGTACGTCGAAAAGGCGGCCGGCCAGATCGATGCCTTCCTGAACGTACTGACGGCGCTGCTGTTCCTGGCGATCATCATCGCCCTGATGGGAATCATGAACACCCTGGCTCTGTCGATCTTCGAGCGGAAGCGCGAGATCGGCCTGTTGCGGGCCGTTGGCATGAGTCGCCGTCAGGTACGAACGATGATCCGCTGGGAGGCCGTCCTCATCGCCGTCTTCGGAGCCGTCATCGGACTGGTCGTGGGTGTGTTGCTCGGGATCGCCGTGGTGTTCGCCATCGGTCAGGGCCTCAAGCTCACGATTCCCGGCGGGAACCTCCTCCTCTACGTGGTCGCAGCCGCCCTGGGTGGGGTGCTCGCCTCGGTATGGCCTGCCTTCCGCGGGGCGCGCACCGATCTGCTGGAAGCCATCGCCTACGAGTAGCGGCCTCGTCGGGCCCCGGGCGGCGCGTCCGGGGCCCGGCAATCGCCGACCGGGACCGACCCCGCCTTGCCCGACCGTCCGCGCCTGCTTCGGAGGCCCGACCGTTGTGGACCACGAAGGCGACCGAAGGCTGGGATGATGGGTTCATGTGTGGGCGTTTCGTCCAGGCACAGGACCCCTCGGTCTACGCCCGGCACTTCGGTGCCGAAGCCGCCACCGAGTCGTTGAAGGCCTCCTGGAACGTGGCCCCGACCGACCGGGTCTATGCAGTGGCCGAACACGAGGAGCGTCGGCTGCTGGGAACGTTTCGCTGGGGCCTCATCCCCTGGTGGGCCGACGACACCGGGATCGGGGCACGGCACATCAATGCCAGGGCGGAGTCGGTGGCCACCAAACCGGCGTTCCGCGCCTCGTTCGGGGGGCGTCGCTGCCTGATTCCGGCCGACGGGTTCTTCGAATGGGAGAAGCGGGCCAAGGGCAAGCTCCCGCACTACATATTCCGAAGCGACGGTGATCCGTTGGCGCTGGCCGGGCTGTGGGCCTCCTGGCGTGATCCCGAGACGGAGGAGCGTCTGGTCACCTGCACCATCATCACCACGGAGCCCAATGACCTGGTCGGCCGCCTCCACGACCGCATGCCGGTGATCCTCCCCGAAGGGGTTTGGGACCGGTGGCTGGACCGAGAATTCGACGATGTCGAAACGCTGCAGACCATGCTGGGCCCGGAGTCGGGCGGGGTGCTCGCCGAGCATCCGGTCTCGACGCTCGTCAACAGCGTCAAGAACAACTTCCCGGAGTGCGTCGAACCTCTCGAGATCGACGACGGGGACGCCTAGCGACCGCTGCGGAGCGGGATCGAGTGTTCCCAATCGCGCAGCAGGGTCCGCAGGGCGGCGACGAACGCCAGCGGCTGATCGAGGATCAGATGGTGGTGTGCCTCGGGAATCGAGACGACGGGCGCGTTGCGGCCCATCAGTTCATACATGTAGGAGGCCGTGTCGGGAGGCACCACCACGCTGTGTTCCCCCCGGAGCAGCGCCACCCGGCACCGTACCGACGCCAACTGGTCCCGCAGCGCCACCATGGTGTGGCGGAACAGGTGGGGATCGAACTTCCAGGTCCAGCCGTCGGGTGTCTCGGTGAGGGAGTGGCGGGCGATGTGCTCGATGATCCACGGGCTGTCGTTGGGCTGCGGCGGAATGAGCCTGAAATGCCCCATGGCCGTCTCGAGATCGGGATAGATGCCCGGGGATCGGAACGCCCGTCCCCGGCTTCCCTCTTCGGATTCGGGATCGGGCCGCCGCACCGGGGCGTCGACGATCACCGCTCCCGCAAGCCGATCGCCGTGGGTCGCCGCGGTCTGGATGGCGACCATCCCGCCCAGGCTGTGCCCCACCAGCACCGGGGGGCCTGGGAAACCGGCGTCCTCGGTGACCGCCATGACTTCTGCCGCCCACAACTCGTGGGAGTAGGTCTCTCGTCGTCCGCTGTCGCCGTGGCCGCTGAGATCGAGAGCGGCGACGTGCCACTGGTGGGTGAACATGGGGGCGAGGAAGCTCCACCAATGGGCGTGGGCCGCCCCTCCGTGGATGAACACCAACCCGGGCGAGCCGATCTCTCCCCACGAGAGGTAGTTGATGGGGGCTCCGGCCACATCGATCTGATGGACGTCGTAGGGGGTGGCGAGCGCCCTGGTGAACCAATCGGGTGTCATCACGCTCATGATCCCATGGGCGAGGGACTCTCTCGTTGTCTGGCGCCACGGTCGGCGGTACGGTGCCCCGATGAGACCCGGAGAGGCACGTTCGTGTTCATGACCGACGCGGGACGGGAGACCTTGCACCGGGCGGCGCCGCTGCACCTCGCCGGGATCGAGCATCACTTTGGCGAGCGGGTCACCGAGGCGAAGGCCGAATCGAAGGCCGGCGCCGGCCAACGAGTGTCGGCTGCACTCACCGATCGCCGCTGAAGGCATGCTGGTTTCACTGTTCTTCTTCGGGGGCGGGCTGGCGGCGCTCGGTCTCGGTGCCGATCGTTTCGTGCTCAGTGCGGCCCGCCTGTCCCGATCCTTTGGTCTCTCCCCGGTGCTGATCGGTGCGCTGGTGGTCGGGTTGGGGACCTCGGCGCCGGAACTCCTTGTCTCGGGTCTGGCCGCAGCCCGGGGTGAAGTGGAGATCGCGGTGGGAAACGTGGTCGGGTCCAACACGGCCAATCTCACCCTGGTGCTCGGGTCGACGGCCCTGCTGGCCCCGGTGATCTCGCGGGTGAAGACCATTCGGCGCGAGGGTGCGGTGATGCTGGTTGCGATGGCGGGGATGTCCTTCGCGCTGTGGAACCGCCACATCGATCGCCTCGAGGCCGGGATCCTCCTCGGAGCGATGGCCCTCGTGGTTCTGCTGATGGTTGGGTGGTCCCGGCGGGACCCGGTGGCGGACCTCGACACGGGGGCGGGGTCGGGCAGGGTCGCCAGGGAGTTCGCCGTCGGCGTCGTGGCTCTCGCCGCCACCCTCGCCGGAGCCGACGTCATGGTGCGCGGCGCGGTGCGCATCGCCGACGAATTGGGCATCTCGTCGGCGTTCGTCGGCCTCGTCATCGTTGCCGTGGGAACCTCCTTGCCGGAGCTGGCGACCGCAGTGGCGGCGGCACGCCGGGGCGAGACCGATCTGGTCCTGGGCAACGTCGTCGGATCGAATCTGTTCAACAGCCTGGCGGTGATGGGCACGGCCGGCCTCATCGGTCCGGGGACCATCGGCGACGAGTTCCGTCTGGCCATGGCGATGTCGTTGGGCGCTGCGGTCCTCGCCGGAGTGTTCGTGCTCTCCGGGAAGCGCCTGAACCGAATCGAAGGTGGGCTGCTGCTGGGCGTGTTTGCGGTCTTCGTGCCGCTCGTGCTCTAGCGGTACTCGACGTCTCGCAACAGGGCCCGCCGGCCGCCTCGGGGGATGTGTGCTCCCCGGGCCGGTGTATCCCGTACGCTCTGATGGATGGCGAAGACCCATTACGAACGTCTGTCGTTCCTCGACAACACGTTCCTCGTGATGGAGGGCCCCACGACGCCCATGCACGTCGGGGCAACGCTGATCTTCGAGCGTGGCCCTCTCGGCACCGAGGGTGGCGGCGTCGACATCGACCTCATTCGGCGCTTCGTGGCTGCTCGGCTCCACTACGTCCCTCGCTACCGCCAGCGGCTGCAGTTCATCCCGCTCGAGCGTCATCCGGTGTGGGTCGACGACGAGCACTTCAATCTCGAATTCCATGTGCGCCATGCGTCCCTGCCGAGGCCGGGAACCGAGGCGGAGCTCCAGGAGATGGCGGCCCGAATCTGGTCACAGCGGCTCGACCGGGGCAAGCCGCTGTGGGAGTGCTGGGTCGTCGAAGGGCTGGAGGGCGACCGGTTCGCTCTCGTCACCAAGGTGCACCACTGCATGATCGACGGGATGGCCGGGGTCGATCTCCTCAAGGTGATGCTGGCGCCGTCGCCCGACGACGTGGTGGGTGAGCCCGACGAGTACGAGCCGCGTCCCGCCCCCGGACCCGCCGAGCTGTTGCGCGAGGAGTTCCTCCGCCGCGTGCAGGGCCCCAGGGCGGTGGGTCGCAAGCTGCGCGAGTGGGCCGAGGAGTCGCGCGACCTCAGCACCGATCTGCAGCATCGGCTCAGGGCGATGGCCGCATCTGCCGGTTCCGGATGGTTCCAGAACGCCTCGCCGACACCTATCAACCGGCGCATCGGGCCCAACCGCCGGGTGGCGTGGTGGGACACCGATCTCGATCGCTTGAAGGACATCAAGAACGCCCTGGGCGGAACCGTCAACGACGCGGTCATCGCCATCGTCGCCGGGGCCATGCGTCGCTACCTCGCCGACGACCAGGGCGTCGACGTGGAGGGCCTCGACTTTCGCGCCATGGTGCCGGTGAGCCTCCGCGGTGCCGATGAGGCGGGTGAGCTCGGCAACCGGATCACCATGTGGCTGGTCGATCTTCCCCTCGGCGAGAAGTCTCCGGCGGCGCGGATGCGGGCCGTTGCCGCGGAGACCCTCCACCTCAAGCAGACCGATCAGGCGCTCGGAGCGGCGATGCTCACCCGAGGGGCCTCGTGGACGCCTTCGACGATGTTGAGCCTGGCGGCCCGGGTGGCGGCGTCGGCGGCGCGCCCCTTCAATCTGACGGTGACGAACGTTCCGGGACCCCAGCTTCCCCTCTACCTGCTCGGATCCCGCATGCTCGCCAACTACCCGGTCGTGCCCCTGTGGGTGAATCACGGTCTCAGCCTGGCGCTGTTCTCCTACGACGGCCGGGTGGCGTGGTGTCTCTTCTCGGACTGGGACCTGGTGCCCGACGTCGATGCGGTGGCCGGGAGATTCGAGGAGGCGCTCGCCGAGTTGAGCCGATCGGCGGCATCGTCGCGGCGGGCCCGTGAGGCGGCCGCCCGCCGCCGACGGGGATGAGGAGAGCAACGGCGGCTCTGGCCGCCCTGATCGCCGCCGCCGGCTGCACCCCCGGGGCCCGGGAGGCGGCTCCCTACGAGGGTGTGTGGGAGTCGGTCGGATACGGCTTCTATCTCGTGGTCGAAGCGGGTTCGGTCGATGTCTACGAACACACGGCCGTTTCCTGTGTGCTGATCTCGAGCGGCCCGGCCCGAGGCATCTCCGACGTTGTGACTCTCGACGACGACGGGACGCTGGTGCTGGAGGAGCGAGGGCGGGTGCTCCGGTTCGACCAACTCGATGCGCTTGCGGAGCGCTGTACCGAGGCGGTTGACCCGAGCGACACGCTGGCCGTGGCGGCGGCCTCGGTGGAGGAGCATCATCCGTCACTGGATGAGCGCGACCCCGGGTGGGCGGCACATCGCGATGCGATCCTCTCCCGAGAAAGGACCGACCCGGCCGCGGTGCTCCACACGCTCCAGGAACTGTTGGCGCCCTTGGCGGACCCCCAACTGAGGCTGGCGACCGACGACGAGACCATTCTGCCCGGCGGCTCGTGGTCGGCGGTTCCGGAGCCGATCACGCGCCGGGAGGTTCCCAACCTCGTGGAGATGGAGGGCCTGATGTGGGGAGTCATGCCCGGAGGGCCGGGGTACCTCAGCTTCGCCCGATTGGGCGGGTCCGGAGACGCCGAGGACGCCGAGCGGAGCCTGGCGGGCACTCTCGACCGGGCGCTGGCCGAAGTCGATCCGCCGTCCCCACTGATCATCGACCTCCGAGCCCTCAGAGACGGCACCGAGTCGGCGGCGCTGCTGGTGGCCTCGCGGTTCGTGCCCCGGGAGACATCGGTCGGCACGCGGGCGGTCCGGATCGGAGATCCCGGTGAGTTCTCGGAGCCCGTGCCGATCATGGTGCGGCCCATGCCGACCGGGACCTATCCGGGACGGATCGTCGTGATCATCGGGCCGGACACGGCCGGGCCCGGCGAGCTGCTGGCGCTGGCGCTGCAACAGGTGCCGGGGGCCGTCTTCGTGGGGGAACCGACGGCCGGTTCGCCGTCACCGATCCTGGTGCGCTCCCTGCCGAACGGCTGGTCGCTGGGCGTGCCCCATCAGCGGGTGTGGGATCCGGAGGGTCGGCTCCTCGAACTCAACGGCCTGGTTCCCGACGTGGTGGCGAGTGGCGGCGCCGCGCTGGCGGAGGCGCTCGCCCTCGCCGGGGCCTGACTACCAGGCCTCATCACCGATGGCGACCAGCACGCCCTCGAGTGTTCCCACCACGACGATCCCGTCGACCGAGATGGCCGGTGAGGACAGCACCGAGTAGCCGGTGTTGGGCTGCCACTCGCAGAAATCGGGCCCGAAGCCGGCGGGGAAGGTTCCCACGGCGGTCCCGTCACCGACGTACACGCTCCACACGACCCTTCCCTCGGCGATGTCGACCGAGTAGAGCCCCCCGTCGTGGCGGGCGAACACCGCCTGCCCGGAGGTGACCGCCGGCGACGGCCAGTGGGGAAAACAGAAAGCTCCGGTCTCCACGGCCCAGAGGGTCTCCCCGGTGGCCAGGTCGACGCCGACCAGTTGATTCGAGTACGGCTCCCCGTAGACCAGGGTGTCGCCCACCACTGCCGGAGAGGAGCGAATGTTGCCCCAGTCGTTCTTGATCCCGGCGGCGTCCACGGCTCGCCATCGCACCGTGCCGTCGGACTTGTCGAGGGCCATGAGGGCCGGTTCCACGAATTCGGATTCTCGAACGAGCGCCACGATCACCAGGTCGTCCACCACCGTCGGTGCTGCGAACACTCGAACGGCATCGGCGTTCGGGCCCCGGCCGGAGAGGCGCTGGCGCCACAGCACCGTGCCGTCGAGCGCCACGGCGGCCGCCTCCCGGTCCTCACCGATGACGAAGATCGTGGTCCCGTCGCTGGCGGCTCCGCCCCGGATTGGTCCCGAGACGCTCACGCCCCAGCGGCGTGCGCCGGTTCCCAGGTCGTACGCGGTGAGGTTGCCATTGCCGTCCCCGACGACGGCCATGCCCGAGATGATCAGGGGGTTCCCGAAGGCTGCCACCGCCAAGTCATCGGCCCATAGTGGCCGACCGTCTCCCACCGCAAGGCCCCACACCCGACCCTCGTCACCGGCGACGACGACCACGCCGTCACCGTAGGCGACGCCGTTGACGTCCAATTCGGCGTCGAAGAACCATCGCTCCTCACCGGTGGCCAGATCGAGGGCGGTCACCCCGTCCCCGTCGTCCGGCTCGAACTGGGTGAACCCGGCGCTCCCCACGATCACCAGACCCTCGGCGATGATCGGGTTGTTGAGCCATCCCTGAATGCCGACGTCGGCCTGCCACAGGACACGCGGGTTGGTGATCGTGCGGGTGACGGTGCAACCGGTTCTGCTCATCAGCCCCTGGAAGGTGGGCCAGTCGATCGCCTCCTCGGTGCAGGCCAGGACCCCGGTGGGGTTGCCGGCGAGAGTGGTCGAGGTGGGTGTGGCGGTCAGCAGCGACGGGGGTGGACCCTCGTCGCCGGCGACGCTGGGCCCGCCGTCGTCGGAGCGGGTCACCCAGGCGTAGACGGCGATCCCCAATGCGGCTACTCCGAGGATCGAGATCATCCAGATCGCCCGTCGGCTGCGCCGCCGGTCCATGAACGTCAGGTCGCGGCGCCGATCCCGAGCGGCGGCGAAGAAGCTGATGGCGTCGCGACGCCTCCGTGCCATGTCTGCTCCGGGTGCGATTGGCCTTGAGCGTAGAGGTGGTTGGGGGACAGTGAGTGCAGTTCAGTCGCGGAGGTAGCGGAGACCGGTGCCCAAACCTGCTGCGGCGACCACATGCCAGGCGCCGTGCCACTGGAATACCGCGTCAGGGGAGCACCCCGGGCCGCCACCGATCCACCAGATCACGGTACCGATCCCAAATGAGATGAAAGACGCGATCACCCAACCCGGGTCCCGCCCCTGCCGGTTCCTCCACAGGAGCGCCACCAACAGCGCGCCGAGGATCGCCGTGGCCGGCCCGAAGAGATCGCCTGCCATCACGACGAGTATCGGTGGCACGGCGGCCAGGATCGCCGCCCGAGGCCATCGTCGTGACGCTTCACCGGCGATGACTGCGGCCAGGAGCACAACGATGGCCAGTCCGTCGAGCCGCCGCGCTGCGGGGGTCGCCAGGGCATGTGCGGCGAAGGCGGCCGCTCCGGTGGCGGCGACGGAGAGCCCGAGGAGCCCCGCACCCACGGTGGGAGCCGTGGCGATGGCGACCCAGCCGATCGCTGCGATGGCCCAGGCCGACCACGCGGCAACGGGTTGGCGGACCGGTGCGGCACCGATGCGTTCGCAGTCGCATCCCTCGGCGATGCAGAGGGCCGGCTCTGCGGCCGGACCAAGGAAGACCCACAGCACCGTTCCCCCGACGATGGTGAAGGCAGCGGCGATCAGAACTCGGCGGTGCACACCCCCATGCTGGTCGGCATAACCTGGCGGCGTGGTCGTCAACGCCGACATCGCCGCCCGGCTCCGGGAGCTGGCTCGGCTCACCACTCTCGACGACGGGTCGCCTCAGTCGTTTCGGGTAAGGGCGTACGAGCGAGCCGCCCGGGCCGTCGAGAGCGCAGCGAACCCGCTCACAGAGATGTCGGATGCGCAGTTGCTGGCCCTCGCCGGCGTCGGGAAGAGCACGGCGGCCAAGATTCGGGAGATCATCGCGACGGGCTCGACGGCCAAGCTCGACGAGCTGCGGGGACGCTATCCGCCCTCCTTCCAGGAACTCACCCGCGTGCCGGGAATCGGGCCGAAGACCGCCTTGCTACTGAGGGATCGTTTGGGAGTCGAGAGCATCGGAGATCTGCGGGAAGCCCTCGGTCGGGAAGCGATTCGGGATCTGCCCGGTCTGGGGGCCAAGACGGAGGAGAACCTGGTGCGCGCCCTCGAGCGGCTCGGGGCGGCCGAGGAGCGAACCCCCATCATCGATGCGATGCAGGCGGCCGGAGAAGTGGTCCGGGCCCTGTCGGCCGATCCGGCCGTGGAGCGGGCCGAGGTCATGGGGAGCTTGCGGCGATTCCGAGACACGATCGGCGACGTGGACATCATCGCGGTCTCCTCCGCCGCTGAGGAGGTGATGCGGCGCTTCGTCGACCTTCCGGTGGTTCGCGACGTCGTCGCCTACGGGGCTCGCAAGTCGGCCATCGTCGCCACCTCGGGCCTCCAGATCGATCTGCGGGTGATTCCGCAGCATCAGTTCGGCTCGGCCTCCGTGTATTTCACAGGGTCGAAGGCGCACAACATCCGGCTGCGCCAGCTGGCGATCGACCGGGGATGGACCCTGAACGAGTACGGCCTCAGCGATGCCGAGACCGGCGCGGTGATCGCATCGGAGACCGAGGAGGAGATCTATCGGGCGCTCGATCTTGCATGGATACCCCCGCCCCTTCGGGAGGACGCCGGGGAGATCGAGTTGGCCGCAGCCGATGCCCTGCCGGACCTCCCGGAGGTCGAGTCGCTCCTCGGTGACCTCCATGTTCACACCGATCTCTCCGGCGACGGTCACGACTCACTGGAGGCGATGGTGTCGACAGCCGCCGGGCGCGGCTACCGCTACCTGGCGATCACCGACCACGGCGAGGATCTGACGATCAACGGCGTCTCACGCGGCGAGATGATCGAGCAGCGGTCGGTGCTGCGCTCCTTGCAGGAGGGTCACCCCACGATGACGCTCCTCCACGGTGTCGAGCTCAACATCGACCCAGACGGCGGCGTCGACTACGACCCGGAGTTCCTGGCGGCGTTCGACTGGTGCTTGGCCAGCGTTCACAGTCACTTCGACCTGGATGGCGAATCGGAGACCCGTAGGGTCGTCACCGCGATGAGGAACCCGGCCGTCAACGCCATCGGGCACCTGACGGGAAGGCTCATAGGGCGCCGTCCCGGCATCGACCTCGACGTCGACGCGGTGCTGTCGGCGGCCGAGGAGACGGGGACGGCCCTCGAGATCAACTGCCACCTCGATCGGCTCGACGTTCCTGCCGAGATGCTCAGGCTGGCTCGCGACCGGGAGGTGCTCTTCGTCATCAGCACCGATGCCCACACGGTGCGGGAGCTGGATCAGACCCGCTGGGGGATTCGTCACGCCGCCCGGGGCTGGGTGGAGTGCGATCGGGTGGTGAACACCTGGGAGCCGGACCGTTTCTTGGCCTGGATCGATCGGTCGCCGTGAACCCCGCTTCGACGCTTCTCCCTGAGGGGGAGCGGGAGCGGGGTACGCTGGTCACATGGACACCTCCGAAGAACGGATCGCCTTGTTCCTTGACTTCGAGAACCTCGCCATCGGAGCCCGCGAGGAACTCAACGGGATGGCCTTCGATTTCAAACCGATCTCCGACGCTCTCGCCGAGCGGGGCCGAGTGGTGGTGCGGCGCGCCTACGCCGACTGGTCGATGTTTGAGGACGCCCGTCGATCACTGACGGAGCACCAGGTCGAGCTGATCGAGATTCCCCAACGTCTCGGCGCCAGCCGCAAGAACGCCGCCGACATAAAGATGGCGGTCGATGCCGTCGAGCTGTCGTTCGAGCGCGACTACATCACGACGTTCGTGTTGTGCACCGGTGACAGCGACTTCACTCCTCTGGTGCACAAGCTCCGGGAGCTCAACCATCGGGTCATCGGGATCGGCCTGCGGGCATCCACCTCTGCTCTTCTGCCTCCTGCTTGTGACGAGTTCCTGTTCTACGAGTCTCTCGAGGGGATCGACATTCCCGGCAAGGGAGGCGAGGGGCAGCGGGAGACCAAGGCGAATCAGACCGGTGAGCACGACCTTGCCGAGTTGGAACGGCTCGTCACCCAGACGCTGGCCGGCCTGCAACGCTCGACCAACGGTGCGGTGCTGGCCTCATCGCTGAAGCGGGCTCTCCTTCGCAAGGATCCGACCTTCAGCGAAGCCGAGTTCGGGTTCCGAGGCTTCGGGGAGTTGCTCCGCAACCTCGCGGATCATCATGTGGTGGAGCTCACCGAGGGTCCGGCGCGGGGCGATCCCGAGGTGGGCTTTCCTGCGGAGGGCGGCCAGGAGGAGGAGGGGTTCGGTCTCCTCTTGCGGGCGGTCGAGGATGCGGGAAAGGGCAAGAGCGTGCCGCTGTCCGGGCTCAAGGATCGGATCCGCCGTCGCAATCCCGGATTCAGCGAGAAGAGCTATGGGTTCAGGGGATTCCTGCAGTTCAGCAAGGCGGCTGCGGCCCGGGGGATCGTGGAGATGGAGTGGGACGAAGGCGCCGGCGACTACCTGATCGGACCGGCCTGACGGCCTACCAACCTGAAGGCGATGCGGTGGAGAGGCACCCGTCGACGGTGGCGACCTGCTCGAAGCTGGAAGCCGAGCCGTAGGCGGGGGTGCCGGCCCCGATGAGGACAACGCAATACCAGGTGCCGCTCTGACCCTGTCCGATCATCAGGGCCTCCTCGATGTCGGAGATCCAAAGGACCTTCCCCGGGGTCAGGTCGAGGTCGACGTCGACGACCGAGAGGCCGGAGACCTGGTAGCGGAGGTCGTTGGCGGTGGCGAGGTAGGTGATCGACTCCTCGTAGAAGGCTTGGGCGGCGGTGAGGGTTGCCAGCAGCTCGTCGCGGACCCCACTGTCGGTTGCCCCGGCCGGCTCATCCGCCCACAGGCACACGTTGGCGTCGAACCGCCAGCGTTGGCCGTGGAACACCACCGGGAAGAACTCCTCGAAGACCAACTCCTTTTGCGATGAACCCTGCCGCTCGACGAGATCGAAAGAGAGACTGGTTGCCCCGCCGACTTCCCGGAGCTTGAGTGCCTGCACCTCGAGGTCGGATTCGGGCGACACTCCCGTCTGGATCGTGGGAAGGCGGTCGGCGATGTCGGCCGGACGACATGTGTCGTGGGGAGTGAACATGGCGTAGACGGCGTACTCCTCTTCCTCGTTGATCGCTCGAAAGAGGTTCTCGATGAGGCGGGCGATGGCGTTCTCGTCCGCCGAGAACAGCGAGGTGGCGCCGAGCTCGGGCCCGTCGTTCTCCGCCTCCGCGGACGAAGTACAGCTGGCCGCAACGAGGGTGAGGGCCGCGATCGATACGGCGATCCGAAGAGACATGGCTCGGCTTTCTGAAGGCATGCTTCGAGAGCATCGGCCGGCCCGGAGGGCACCTTGAGGGCGCTCTCCTCGAAAACCTCTCAAGTCGGGTGCTGCCGGGGCCGATAGAGGGAAGCACGGAAGGTAGCAACTCCCTTGCCCTGCCGTCTCAGCCCACAGAACGGCCGCCGGAAGGCGGCCGTTCCGTTATCCCGGGGGTACCCTCGCCACATGCCGGTCGCCGTGGTTCGCGGGATCCCCGATTCCTTCTCCGAGTCCATCACGTCCCAGGAGGTCGTGATCGACGTGGGGGCGGCTCGGGAGCAGCACGCCGAGTACCGGGCGCGCTTGGAGGAGTCGGGTTTTCGAATCGTTGCCGTCCCGGCCGATGAAGCGTATCCGGACTGCCCGTTCGTCGAGGATGCCGCGGTCACCCTCGGGGGAAGCGACCTCAGTGCCCTGGTGTCACGACCGGGACACCCGAACCGGCGCGGCGAAGTCGGTCCGGTCGCCGAAGCCCTGGCGGCGTGGTGCCCGGTGACCGTGATGGAGGAACCCGCCACCCTCGACGGTGGCGATGTGCTCCGGGTCGGCGGCGTGGTCTTCGTGGGCCGGAGCGCTCGCACCAACGCTGCCGGCGTCACCCGGTTGTCGGAGTGGGTGGGTCGGCTCGGCTTCACCGTCGTGCCCGTCGAGGTCACCGGGGTGCTGCATCTCAAGTCGGCGGTGACGGCGCTCGACGACGTCACCGTGCTTCTCGCACCGGGCATGGTTGCCGGGGACCCCTTTGCGGGTCTCCACACCGTGGAGATCGTCGGTCCCGACCCTCATGCCGCCAACGTGGTGCGGCTCGCCGACGGGTCGATCCTGGTGTCCGACGCCGGTGTGGGGGACCAGATCGCCGAGTTGGGGTATCGGGCCGTTCCGTGCGACGTGTCGGAGTTCGCCAAAGCGGACGGCGGGCTCACCTGCCTCTCGATCCGGCTGCGGAATCGGTAGTGACCGGCAACGCCTTATCCTCCGGTTCATGAGCGAAGCACAAACCCCGGAGAACCCCGAGGTTCCCGACGTCGAGGTGGAAGTGGTGGGTGACGCCCCTTCGGGCAACGTCATTCATGCCTCCAAGCTGATGAGGATCGCGTCGATGACCCGAGCCATGCTCGAGGAGGCCCGACAGGTGCCGGTCGACGAGCCGGGGAGGCGCCGGCTCGTCGAGGTACACGAACGGACCATCTCGGAGATGGAAGAGGTGCTCACCGACGATCTCCGCGAGGAACTCCAAGAGATCTTCCTGCCGCTCAGCAGTGATTCGGCCAGCGAGTCGGAGCTCCGTATTGCCCAGGCGCAACTCGTGGGGTGGCTGGAGGGTTTGTTCGCCGGCATCCAGGCAACCCTGTGGAGCCAGCAGGCTGCCGCTGCCAGCCAGTTGCAGCAGATGCGAACCCGGGCGATCGACATGCGGCAAGGAGACCAAGAGGTCCCTGGCCAGTATCTGTGACGGTTCCGCGGCTGAGGAGCGAGACCCGTCCGGCGGCTCTGCGGCGGCGGCTGGTCACGGTGCCGGTCGTCGTGATCCTCTTCATCCTGTTGACGGCGCTGCTGCCGCTCATCCTGGTAGTGGCCTTGGGCGCCGACCTCGTGCGATGGGTACGCCGCAGGATTCCCTTCGTGGCGGTGAGGCTGGCGCTCAGCGGCTGGGTCTACCTGGCCGTGGAGATCTTCGGACTGTCGGTGCTCATGGTGATCTGGGTCGTCTCCGGGTTCGGGACCGCCCGCGATCTCTCCCTGCGCCTGACCTACCGGCTTCAGGCGTGGTGGGCGGCGATCCTCCTCGGTACGATCCGTGTGCTCTTCTCGGTGCGGTTCCGCGTCGAGGGCGACGAGGTGGTGAGGCCCGGCCCCGTCATCGTCATGATGCGCCACGCCAGCATGGCCGACACCCTCCTGCCGAACGCATTGGTGACGCGGCGACACGGGATCTTCCTTCGCTACGTGCTCAAGAGGGAGCTCCTGATCGACCCGGCCCTCGATCTGGCCGGCAACCGGCTCATCAACTACTTCGTCGACCGGCGGTCGACCGACGGCGATACCGAGGTCAGAGCGGTCCGGGCGCTCACGATCGGGTTGACCGAGAGCGAGGGGGTTCTCATCTACCCGGAGGGGACGAGGTTCAGCCGGGACCGCAGGGAGCGGATCATCGCTCGGCTCGAGGAGCGGGACCCGCAGCTGGCGGCCCGGGCTGCGAGGCTTCGCCACGTGCTCCCGCCGCGGCTGGGGGGCTCGCTCGCCTTGCTCGACTCCCACACCCCGGCCGACCTCGTCTTCGTTACCCACGTGGGTCTGGACGGCTTGGCCCGCATCGAGGATCTGTGGGAGGGGGGCCTGATCGGGGCGTCCGTTGAGATCGCCTTCTGGCGGGTCTCGCACACCGAGATGCCCACCGGACGCGAGGCTCGCATCGACTGGCTCTTCGGTCAGTGGGAGAAGGTCGACGCCTGGATCGACGACCGGGTCGCATGAGCATCGGCCTGGTCTGGTTCCGCAATGATCTCCGGCTCGCCGGGAACCCGGCCTGGTCGGCGGCTACGGGCCGCCACGACGAGGTCGTTGCCCTCTTTGTGATCGACCCGGCTCTGTGGATCGAGTCGCCGAGGACCGTCCAGCTCGCCGCCCATCTGGGGGCCCTCGACAGCCGTCTCGGCGACTTCGGGGGCCGGCTGAAGGTGGTACGTGGCGACCCCACCGCCGTCGTGGCCGCCGAGGCCGCCGGGGCCGACGAGGTCCACTGGAACGACGATGTCACCCCCTATGCGGTGCGCCGCGATGCCGTTGTGTCATCCGCCCTCGGCGACCGGGCTGCGAGGCACGATGGCCGTTGGGTGCATCCGCCCGGGTCGGTGCTGACCGACGAGGGCCGCACCTACCGAGTGTTCACCCCGTTCCACAAGCGATGGGCCTCCCTGCCGCTTCCCATCCGGCCCGATCCCGGTCGGGCGACGATCGCCGCCGATCCCGGTATCGGGATCCCCGAGTTCGCCGAGCCCTTGATGGCAGGCGGTGAGGCCGGCGCCGACGAGCGTTTGGCAGGATTCCTGGAGCGCGTCGACCGTTACCGCGAGGAGCGAGACCGTCCCGACTTCGATGCCACGTCGCGGCTCTCGGCGGACCTCAAGTTCGGGACGATCGATCCCGTCGAGTTGGTGAACGCCGTCGGTGAGGCATCAGCCGGGCGGCGGGCCTTCGTCCGCCAGTTGGTGTGGCGAGAGTTCTACGGGCACCTGATGGCCGCTCACCCCGAGACGGCGACCCGGGCCATGCGGCCGGAGTACGACCGGATCGCCTGGCGCATCGACGACGACGGGTTCCGGGCCTGGGCGGAGGGCCGGACCGGATATCCGATCGTCGACGCCGCGATGCGCCAGCTGGCGGGTGAGGGCTGGATCCACAACCGGGTGCGCATGGTCGCCGCATCGTTCCTGGTCAAGGACCTGTTGATCGACTGGCGGCTCGGGGAACGTCACTTCCGCCGGCTGCTCGTCGACGGCGACGTCTCCCAGAACGTGGGCAACTGGCAATGGGTGGCGGGCACCGGCGCCGATGCGGCCCCCTACTTCCGGATCTTCAATCCCGTGTCGCAGGGCAGGAAGTTCGATCCGCAGGGCGAGTTCGTCCGCCGCTGGGTTCCCGAGTTGACCGGCCTCGACGCCCGGACCATCCACGCCCCGTGGGAGGCCGATCCGGCGATCCTGGCGGCCGCCGGTGTGGTGCTGGGTGAGTCCTACCCGTTGCCGATCGTCGATCACGCCGCCGCCAGGATCGAGACCCTGGCGGCCTACGAGGCGGCCCGCGGGGCTTGAATCAGCTCTCGTCGATGGTGACCGAGCGGATCACCGCATCTTCCCGGGGTCGATCGCTCATGTCGGTCGGCAGATCGGCGACGGCGTCGACGGTGTCCATGCCTTCGACCACCGCCCCGAAGATCGTGTACTGGTGGGGAAGGCCGTAGTCGCGGTGCATGATGAAGAACTGGCTGCCGTTGGTGCTGGGTCCGGCGTTGGCCATCGCCACCGTGCCCCGGTTGTAGCGGCCGTCGCCCTCCAGTTCGTCGCGGAACGTGTAGCCCGGTCCACCCCGTCCGGTCCCCGTCGGGTCTCCGCCCTGGATCATGAACCCGGAGATCACCCGGTGGAAGATCACCCCGTCGTAGTAGCCGTCGCGGGCGAGGAACACGAAGTTGTTCACCGCCAGCGGTGAGCGGGCGGCCTCCAGTTCGATGACGATCTCGCCGTGGCTGGTGTGGAGAGTGGCCTGATAGCTGCGGTCGAGGTCGATCGTCAGGTCGGGAGCCTGGGGGTACTGCTGCACGCGTCGCCTTTCCGTCGGGACGCACCACCTTAGGGGTCCGCCGCCCGGGGGTGATCCTCAGCCGGTGAGGTGGCCGGTGTCGATGGCGAACATGCTGTCGGCGCCGGCAGTCACGGTTCCCAGCAGGCCTCTCGTTCGAGAGAGGACGTGGTCCGCGTAGAAGCGGGCCGTCTCGACCTTGGCGGCCAGGAAAGGATCCTCGGCGGCTCCGCCGGCGGCGGCCAGGGCCGAAGCTCCGAGAAGCCATCCCCCGGCGGTGATGCCGAACATGTCCAGGTAGGGGGTGGCCCCGGCCAGGGCATCGTTGGGGCTTTCCGCGACAAGCAGCCGGTGGGATGCCTCGGCGAGGGTGTCGACCGCATCGGAGAGGCGCTCCCCGATGCCCGCCAGGCGCTCGTCGTCGCCGAGACGCTCAGCCACGTCCCGCATCTCGGACAGCATCTCTCCCACCGCCTCACCGCCGCGCAGCGGCAGCTTGCGCATCACCAGGTCGGCGGCCTGGATCCCGTTGGTGCCCTCATAGATGGGGGCGATGCGGGCGTCGCGGAAGTACTGGGGCATGCCCGATTCCTCCACGTAGCCGAGCCCGCCGAGCACCTGGATTCCGAGCGAGGTGACCTCGCAACCGAGGTCGCTCGCCCACGCCTTCGAAACGGGGGTGAGGATGGCGGCGCGTTCGGCGGCGCGCTCCCGAGCCGCCGGGTCGGCGTGGTGCTGGGCGACATCGAACGCCTCGGCATTCTTGTAGAGGACACAGCGCATCGCTTCCGTCTGCGCCTTCATGAGCATCAGCATCCGGCGCACGTCGGGGTGCTCGATGATGAGTGACCGCTCATTCCGGGGTGCTCCCACCGCTCGTCCCTGGCGCCGCTCCATGGCGAACGCCATCGCGTCCTGGAAGGCCCGCTCCGCCACGGCGAGGCCCTGCAGGCCCACCTGGAGCCGGGCGGTGTTCATCATCGTGAACATGTAGCGCATGCCCTGGTTCTCCTCTCCGACCAGGTAGCCGACGGCTCCCTCGCCGTCCCCGAAGGAGAGGACGCAGGTCGGGCTGCCGTGAATGCCGAGCTTGTGCTCGATCGACACACAGGAGACGTCGTTGGGCTCCCCCGGCGACCCGTCGGGGTTGAGGAGGTACTTGGGGACGATGAACGTCGAGATGCCTTTGGTGCCGGGAGGGGCGTCGGGGGTGCGCGCCAGGACCATGTGGACGATGTTGTCGGTGAGGTCGTGGTCGCCCCAGGTGATGTAGATCTTGGTGCCGAACAGTCGCCAGGTGCCGTCGCCGGCCGGAACCGCCTTGGTGCGCAGGGCACCGACGTCCGAGCCGGCATCGGCCTCGGTGAGCACCATGGTTCCGCTCCACTCGCCGCTCACCAGCTTGGGAAGCCAGGTGGCCTGCTGTTCCTCGCTGCCGTGATAGATCAGAAGCTCGTTGGCCCCGTAGGTGAGCATCGGACACAACGAGAGTGCCATGTTGGCAGTCGTGATCATCTCGGCTATCGCAAACCCGGCCACCCACGGAATGCCGCCCCCGCCCCACTCCTCGGGGAAGGCGGCGGCCGGCCACCCGGCGTCGACGAATTGGCGATAGGCCTTCTTGAAGCCGTCGGGGGTGGTGACTCCGGCGTCCTCGTCGAACACGGCGCCTTCGGTGTCACCGGCGCGGTTGGTCGGTGCGATCACCTCGGCGGCGAGCCGGCCGGCCTCATCGAGTGCCCCGAACACCAGGTCCGGATCGTCGACGGCGTAGTTGCCCCCGGCGGCCAGCGAATCGAGATCGGCGATGTGGGTGAGCACGAAGCGGATGTCTCTGAGGGGAGGTCGGTAGTCGCTCATGGGGTCGAGGCTACCGATCCGATCGCTCCCTGCGGCCGTCGGGCCGGGCCAGTCAGTCGAGGCCGGCGATGAATGCGGCCACTGCGGCCCCGATCTCGTCGGGTGAGTCCTCCTGGAGGAAATGCACTCCGGGCACCGTGACCTCGGTCTGGTGGGGCCACGCTCGGCAGATCTCCCGCTGCCGTCCGACCAGGATGGCTCCCGGCTCGGCGTTCACGAAGAGCTTGGGGACCGGCGCCGTCGCCAGCCACTCGCCGTACGCCTCGACGATGGCGTGCACGTCGGAGGGCTCGCCGTCGATGGGGATCTGCCGCGGCCAGGTCAGCGTCGGACGACGGGACTCTCCCGGCTCTCGGAACGGCTCCCGATACCGGTCCATCTCTTCGTCGGAGAGATCGCGAAGGATCGAGGCGGGGAGGATCCTCTCCACGAAGACGTTCTTGTCGAGGATCATCCCCTCGCCCGCCTCGGAGCGAAGACCCCCGAAGATCCCCCTCGATGCCTCGGGCCAGTCGCTCCAGGACACCGGGGCGACGATGGCCTCCATGTAGGCGATCCCGCGCACGGCGTCGGGGTGGCGGTGAGCCCAGTGGAACCCGAGCCCGGAGCCCCAGTCGTGGACTACCAGGACCACCCGGTCGACGGCGCCGACGGCTGCCATCCAGGCCTCGAGATGGTCGTAGTGATCGACGAATCGATAGCCGCCGGAACGGGACGGCCCGGAACGGCCCATGCCCACCAGATCCGGCGCCAGGCAGCGACCGTGTTCCTCGAGGTGGGGGATCACGTTGCGCCACAGATACGAAGAGGTCGGATTGCCGTGCAAGAACACCACGGGGTCGCCGGTCCCTACCTCGAGGTAGGACATCGTGGTGTCGAGGACCTCGATGGTGTGGCGAGGATGGGGATCGACGGCATTGATCGGGCTCACGGACCTCCCGGGTCGCCTCGACACTAGACACCTCCTAGGGTCGGACCGATGTCGATCGAAGCCGCAGTGATCTCCGAGCTCGACCGGCTCGGCGCGTCGTACGAAGTGGTCTCCTGCGATCCCGATTTCGCCGACACCGCCGCGTTCTGCGAGCGGTACGGCTACGACCCGGCCGCGTCGGCCAATGCCATCGTGGTCGCGTCGCGCAAGCCGGAGGGGCGGGTGTGCATGTGCCTGGCCCTGGCCACGACCCGCCTCGATGTCAACCGGGTGGTGCGCGGACTGCTCGATGTCCGCAAGTTGTCGTTCGCCACGGCCGAACTCACCGAGGAGCTCACCGGGATGGCGATCGGCGGGGTGACGCCCTTCGGCTTGCCGGACCGAATGGTGATCTACGTCGATGCCAGGATCCCTCGTCTTCCCGAGGTGATCGTGGGGGGTGGGAGCCGGTCGATGAAGATCGTCGTGGACCCCGAGGTCTTCGCTCGTATGCCCGACGCAGAGGTTGTCGAGGGTCTCGCCGGCTGACGAAAGACGCCGTTTCGGCCGGGCGGGTTCCTACGCTCCGCAGGTGACCATCGAACGCCGCCGGAGGTTCAGCCGCGAGGGCATGCCTCCGTGGATTCCCCGCCTGCTGGTGACGATCGTGGGCATCATCGTCGGGCTGTTTGCGGTGTTCAACGTGCTGCAGCGGCTGCGGGGGCTCATCATCCTCCTGCTCATCTCGGTGTTCCTGTCGATCGCCCTCGAACCGGGGGTCAACTACCTGCACCGCCGGGGCTGGAGGCGGGGGCTGGCCACTTGGGCGCTCTTCCTGGCCGTTCTCGTGTCGGCCGGTCTGTTCATCGGCCTGATGGTGCCGCTGATCATCGACCAGGCACTGCTCCTGGTCGACCGCATCCCCTCGTACATCGATCAGGCCGCCGAGTTCGCCGCCCGGTTCGGCATCGACTTCTCCAGCGATCGGGTTGCCGATGCGGTCACCAATCTCGACTCGTCGCTGCAGGATGTCGCAGCCGATGTGGCCGGGAGCGTGTTCGGCGTGGGAACCGCCCTGCTCAATACGGTGTTGCAGCTGCTCACGATCGGACTCTTCACGTTCTACATGACCGCCGAGGGCCCCCGGTTGCGCCGGGCGGTGTGCTCGCTGCTGCCGCCGGAGCGGCAGCGCGAGGTTCTTCGCGTGCTCGACATCGCCATCGACAAGACGGGGGGGTACTTCTACTCGCGTGCGCTGCTGGCGGGGGTGGCGGCAACTGTGGGCTGGGCGACGTTCCGCATCATCGGGGTGCCGTTCGCACTGGCCCTGGCTCTGTGGATGGGCTTGTTGTCGCAGTTCGTTCCGGTGGTGGGCACCTACATCGGCGGGGTTCTGCCCCTCGTCATCGCTCTGCTGGAGAGCCCCGCCAAGGCGATTGCGGTGCTGGTCTTCATCGTGGTCTACCAGCAGTTGGAGAACTACCTCTTGGCGCCGCGCATCACCGAACGAACGATGGCACTCCACCCGGCCGTCTCGTTCGCCTCGGCGATCGCCGGCGGCACGCTGCTCGGGGTGCCGGGGGCGCTGATGGCCTTGCCGACGGCCGCCACCATTCAGGCCTTCGTGAGCACCTACCTGCGCCGTCACGAGGTGATCGACGACCCGCTGATCGACGGCGATGCAGAAGAGGAACGGCCGGCTCGCAAACCGTCGTCGTGAGGATCCTCTTCGTCTGCACCGGCAACATCTGCCGGTCGCCGATGGCCGAGGCGGTGGCGGGGCACATCGCCGGCGCCGGTGTCGAGGTCGCCAGCGCCGGGATCCACGGATTGGAGGACGCGCCGGCCTCGGCCCATGCGGTGACGGTGCTCGCCGAGATGGGAATCGATGGTTCCGCCCATCGGGCTCGCCGGCTCACGCCGGGGCTCATGACGGCCGCCGATCGCATCTACGTGATGACCGAGGAGCAGCGACGCCTCGTCGCCGCCTGGCCCGGGCCGGTGGCACCCGAACTCCTCGACCCGGGGGGCGGCGATATCGACGACCCCTACGGGATGGATCTCGAGGACTATCGGGAGACCCTGCGGCGAATCACCGCGGCCGTCGAGTCCCGGGCTTCCGATTGGGGCTAGGCCGCCACGGCCGGACGACAGCGCCGACAAGCCCGGTAGCCGGCCTCGGTGGCGGCGGCGGCGTTGCGGAACTCGACCCGATGACGCTCGGTGATCCGCTTGGCATCCCGGCAGGTGGGATGGCAGTAGATGTGGGTCGTATCGCTCCCCACGAATCGGACCCCGCGGGCGGCGTCGCGGGCGAGACGCTCGGTATCGAGGCCTTCGGCTTCGAGGAGCCGGCCCTTGTTGGAGGGCTCACCGAGCGAGTAGTCGCCGAGGCGCCCGTCGGACCGCACCACCCGGTGGCACGGGACGACGAGAGGCACCGGGTTGCGTGCCAAGGCGGTGCCGACGGCCCTGGTGGCGCCGGGGCGCCCGATCTCGGCGGCTATCCAGCCGTAGGGACGGATCTCGCCGGAGGGGATCTCGGCTGCCTTGCGGAGAACCGCCTCTTGGAACGACGTCACCCCGGTGAGGTCGAGTGCCAGCTTGCCGGGCTTGCCTTGGGCGATGGCCCGATCGAGGTGGGTCTCGATCGATGCCGGCACCTCCTCGGCCGGCACGACCGGACGCCCGTGGCTCTCGGCGTAGCGCTCTTCGAACTCCTGAGGCGACTCGGCGAGGTCGATCGCCGAGACACCCCGGTCGTTGAACGCCACGAACACCGGGCCGAGGGCGCTGTCGCGAACCACGTAGCCGTCGGCGAGACCGGTGGCCGCCATGACCCGGGGGAGGAGGTGGGCGGGGGCCTCCTCACGGAGACCGGCGAGATGCTCGATGATGTTCATGGTGCCTCCTGAGTGATGAGGATTCGCAAGCGGTTGAGGCCGCGGTGGGCGTCGCTCTTCACCGTGCCGAGGGGGCGCCCCAGTGCTTCGGCGATCTCGCCGTACCCCAGCCCGACGACGTGTCGCAGCACGACGGATGCGCGCTGTGCCCAGGGCAACTGTGCGACCAGGGCGGCGAGGTCCTCGAGGCCGATGTGGTCGAGGGTCCGCTGTTCGGGACCCGGCTCTCCGTCGACGGTGACGATCGGATCGGCGTCGAGCGTCTCGCGACGCCGAGCCAGGGTCCGGGCCCGGTTCCGGCACAGATTGGCGGCGATCGTCCAGATCCAGGCCCGGAGTTGCAGCGCCTCGATCCGCTGAGCCGGATAGCCGCGCATGGCTCGATAGGCCCGGAGAAAGGATTCCTGGGCGATGTCTTCGGCGTCGGCTCGATTGCCGGTCATGCGGAGAGCTCCGCTGAAGACGTCGCCCTGGAGGGCCCGGACCACGTCGGGGAACGCCCGGTCGAGATCGTCGGCCAGGGCTTCGGGGAGTCGGGCGATGTCGGTGGGGTCGTTCATGTGTCTTCTCATCTACCAGAACCCCGATGCCGGTGCTGCGGTTGCAGGTGGGTCCGACGTGGCCGGGCATGAGCCGGCCGATGAGGGAGAACGACACCTCATAGACTCAGGGTCATGGTCCGGGTGGCGACCGTCGATTTCCACGTCACGTCGGAGTGCAGCCAGGAGTGCGCCTACTGCTGGGGTCCCCAGTCGATCGATGCGGTCGATACCGCCACCGCCGAAGCGATCATCGACAAGATCGGGGCCACCTCGGCGCGGCGCATCGTCTTCACCGGCGGGGATCCGATGCAGCGCGACGACATCGGTCGGCTCATCAGGCGCGCTGCGGGGCGGGGGTTGGAAGTGGCCCTCTCCACGACCGGCGATCAGTTGAGCGAGGCCTTCTTGGTCGAGCACGGCGACGAGATAGACCTGGTGTCGCTGCCGCTCGACGGAGCCTCGGAGGAGGTGTCTTTGCGTACGAAGAAGGAGGGCCACTTCGATGCGGTGATGAGGGCGCTCGAGATGCTGGCCGCCCATGGGCGAATCGACGTGAAGGTGGCGACTCCGGTGACCCGGTGCAACCTCGATGATGTTCCCAACATCGTGGATCTCCTCGATGCCCGCGCCGCCGCGATGGGGAACCGGGTCTTCTACAACGTGTTCCAAGCGTTTCCGCGCTCGATGGACGCCGAGGTGGCGTGGGAGGATCTGGTGGTCTCGGCCGAGGAGTTCGATGCGGTGCGGGCTGCGGTGACGGCATCAGACCACCGGATCACCATCAACTGGCTCACCCACGAGACGCTCGACAGGCTCTATGTGATGATCTTCCCCGATGGGCGGCTCACCGTGCCGGTGGGCCCGACTTTCCGCTTCTACGGTTCGTTCCTCGAGATCGAGGACCTCGATGCCGTCTTGGAGCAAGCCGAGTTCGATTCGGCGAAGCACCTGCGTCACGCCGCCGGTTGGTCCCGTGAATGAGACCGGGGGCCCCGGTCGGGGCCCCCGGTTGCCTCGTGGGAGGGAGGCGGGAATCTAGATGGGTGGCAGTCCGCCGCGCTGGGCGGCCATCTCGGCCCGGGCCCGGTGGAGGGTGCCGCGAGCCTCGGCCAAGGCACCCAGCGGGGCGCCGGCGCTCCGCAGCATCTCGTACTCGAGGCGGGCGTCGGCGAGACGCCGGTAGGCGAGGTCGAAGGGGTGCTCGACCGGGGGGGTGAGAGTCTGGGAACTGATGGTGGTCGTCATGACGATTTCCTCGGCCCTATTTGACCACAGCTTGAATGGTCAGTCGAGCATATGGGTGATAGAACAGGGGGCTGATTGCCATATATGGCAATACTTCATAAGGTATAATGAATTGTATGCTTGACGAACAGATATCCAAGCATCGAGGGAAACCCCGGACACCTTCCGGAGTGCGATTCTCGGTGGATCTCGACGACATCGATTGGGCCATCCTCGATCGGCTCCAGCAGCAGGGCCGCATGGGGTATCGCGAACTGGGCCGCGTCGTGGGTCTCAGTGCGCCTGCGGTGGCGGCCCGGGTCAGGAAGCTGGAGGCGGCCGGGGTCATTGCGGGCTATCGGGCCGTGGTCGATCCCGAGCGCCTCGGCCTGCGGGTGCTGGCGTTCGTGAGCATCAGTGTTCCCGGGGGACCCGATGCCGACGACGAGGTGATCGCCGCCGCTTGGGAGATCCCCGAGATCATCGATGTGTATCGGGTGACCGGGACGGAGACCTATCTGCTGCAGGTGGTGGTGCCGGTGGTGCACGACCTCGAGCGAGTCCTGCGTCCGCTGTGGCGGTTTGGGGCGACGACCACCAGCGTGGTGATGTCGGTGCCGATCGCCGATCGGCCGATCACTCGAGAGATGGTTCCCTGATCCCGAACCACTCGAACAGCGCCTCCGGCCATTGCTCCGGGGCCACCGCCTCCTCCGACCACTCGCCGGCCGTGCGGATCTTGAGTCGGTCGTGCAGGAGGCTGACGCGGTCCGGCCCTCCGTTGAGGAGGCGGGTGGCGAACGGCCGCCGGGTCCAGCCGCGATCCCGATCCGCCTGGAGGCGCCGGGACGCCTCATCGAAGTCGCTCGTCGTGTGGGGCCGGTCGTCGAATCGGTAGAGAGGCCGGGGATCCGGGGTGATCTCCAGGAGGGTGGTGACGTCCTCGAAGGTTAACCCGAATGTGCCGCTCCCCCCGTCGTGCGGCCCGGGATCGTCGAGAGGGAGCGGTCGGATGAAACTGTCGCCGAAGCCGACGTCGACGAGATAGGGCCGATCGAGGTCGACCCGAATCGCCAGGTGATCGGGTCCCGGATCCACGACCCCGTCGAGCAGCACGGTTGCTCCCAGCCTGGTGACCTCGAATCCGAGTGCTTCCAGGAGCGCGGCGAACGCCCCGTTGAGTTCGTAGCACCAGCCACCCCGGCCCTCCTCCACGATCTTGGGGATCGACCGCTCCACCCCGGTCGTCAACCCTCGTCGGAAGAAGACGTGGAGGTTCTCGAACGGGACGGCCGTGAGGTGGGCTCGCTGCAGGGCCTCGAGGGTCGCGACGTCCCGAGTCGCTTCACCGCGGAAGCCGATGCGCTCCAGGTAGGCGGCGGTGCGGCTCGGCATTCAGATCGCGGTGCCGGCTCGTCGGTGAACCGAGACTCCTTCGCGGTTGGCGATGGTGGTGACCCAGTAGAAGACGACCACGGTGCCCAGCACGAGGTAGGTCCACACCGAGTTGATGATGCCCAGCAGGGTGCCGGCCGCCAGCAACACGAGCAGCACGGAGGCGGAGAGGTTCTCACGGCGGATGAACGCCTCGTCGAGATCGGCATCGACGAAGCGGCCCTTCCACGAGGCATAGGCGAAGGTTCCCGCATTGGAGGCAACCGCCAGGAACAGGGTCGACCCGTACACGATGGCGGCAAGCCGCTCGTCCCAGTTCTTGGCGACGAGCGCCGACGTGAAGGGGGTCACCGAGACGGCGAGCAGGTACAGCATGTTGAGGAACAAGAGGGTGCCGTCGGCCCCCCGGACGTGTCGGAACACGGTGTGGTGGTACAGCCACAGCAGGGCGACGAGGAAGAAGCTCATGAGGTAGGCGAGGTACTCGCGCCACTCGCCCCTCAGTTCGGGCCACAGGCCCTCCGAATCGCGGATCTCGGCCACCACCGGCACACTCAGTTCCAGGACGAGCAGCGTGATCACGATGGCGATGACGCCGTCGGTCAGCGCCTTGATGCGATCGGTGGAGAAGGCGGGGACCCGCTCGTGCATGGCGTTCCTCCCTCAGAGCGTGGCGACATCGTAGGTCAGCCGCCTCGGCCGGGCAGGCCGGAGACCCCGGAGGGGTTGAGCCGCACCGCCGTGTAGTAGACCCGGGCGGTCGTGTCGCACCCGACTCGCGCCAGCAACGGCAGTGCCGCACACCGCCGCCGCATGTCGAAGAGGAAGCCGGCATCGACGCGGTCTTTGTTGTCGATGTGCCACGTCGGGGTGGGGGCGCCGTCGATGGCCTTGAGGTTGCGCCACCCGAAGTCGTGGCGGCTGCACGCCAGGGTGAAGTCGAAGGGCCCTGCCCCGAGGACCGGCGCCGAGCACCCATCGCTGGTCCAGTCGAGGTAGCCGGGCCGGGGAACAGCCGGATCGGAGGGCGGGGCCGGTTTCCGGAAGGCTCCTTCGAACCCGTCGGTGCCGCCCAGCGGGAGGTTGAGGTGGAGGTCGATCTGGGTGCAATAGGTGGCGATCATCACGCCGTTGCGCAGCTCACCGAGCCCGCTGTTGGGAACCTCGACGCAGACCTCGGCGGCGGGCGGCGGCGGTCCGAGGGCGCCGGTGAGGAGGTAGGCGATCCCGACGATGATCCCGACACCGGTGATCACCCCGATCACCACCGCCCTGAGGATCCGGGCCACCCAGGAACGGGCGGGCTTCTCAGCGGCCGGCGGCGATGAGGGAGGCGGCGGTGGAGGTGGAGGTGGGGCGATGGTCATCGGTCGAATTCCACTTGGTGGCTTCCACCGCTCTCCAGTGTTCGCTGCTCCCGAATCACCACGGACCCACCGACCTGGACGATGAGCTCGAACGGCTGAGGGCCGGAGTCGGCGCAGCCCGATTGGTAGATCACCCGGACCGTGTACGGCCCCGCCGGAGCGGCGCCCTCCGGCCAGAAGATGTTCTCGATGGGGCTGCGATCCGCTTCGTTGCAGGGGTAGTTGGCGTCGCGATCGAGTTGCCCGCCGGATGACGACTCCCGGGTGATGAAGTTGGTGACCGCCCCGGTCGGGTCGGTGACCTCCAGATCGAGATCCACCGACGACGACCAGCGCAGGGTGACCTGGACGTCTCCGCTGCCGAGATCGGACGGCAGGTCGATCGGTTGATCGGCGGGCGGGGGGACGAGGGCTTCCAATTGAGGCCGGTTGCGCTGGACGAAGAGCGGAGCCAATTCGGCGGCGACGGCCTCGCCGGCAGGGTCGATGGTGCGTTCCCTGCAGGCGAAGTCGGCCTCGGCAAGGTCCCGTTCCCGATCGGCGAGGGCCCGGGCCTCATCGGGAGAGGCCGTCGCCAACCGGGCCTGTTGGTCACGGATGAGATCGAGTGGCGAGGCCGCCACGTAACCCTTCTCGGCCATGCAGTCGCTCCACGCCGCCTCTGCCTCCCGGTAGGTCGGGTGAGCCAGCGCATCGGCCTCGAGTTGCTCGATCGAGTACTCGAACGAATCGATGGCCCCCAGGGCAGCATTCAGTTCCCGAACCCCGACCTCGGCGCAGGATCCGGGGAGGAGCTCGTCGCTTGCTCCGTAGAGGGCCTGTTCGTAGTCCGCTCGCTCGGATCGGGAAGGTCCGTCGTCTCCGAGCCTGAGGTCGGGAACCGGGGCGCCGGTTGCGATCCCATAGCCGTCACCGGCGGGATCGATCGAGCTCACGACCGCCGGCCCCCGATAGGGGAGGCCCCGGGCCTCCATGCAGGCCCGGACCGCCTCGGTGACCCGCAGTTCGATGGCGCTGCCGAGGATTCCCGGGTCTTCGAAGAGGAGTGTCGGATCGTCGTAGAGGGCGGCCGGCTCGGTGCGTCCCGCGAGGTCGCCGACCTCCGTGAGTGACCGGTAGGCGAACCACCCGGCCCCGGCCATCAGGCCGGTGGTGACGAGCCAGACGATGACGGGGACGCGACGGGTACTCATCCGTGCCGTCGGAGCCTACCGATCGGGGTGGTGGCTCGCCGTCCGGTAGCCGACACGGCCTGCGTACGGTTGTGCCGTGGTGATCGAACGGCCGGTGACGCGTCGGCGATGGGGAGACCGGGTGTTCCTTTGGGCGACACCGGAAGTCGACGATGCCTGAGGGTCACACGATCCACCGGCTCGCTCGGTTGCACCGGCGCGATCTGGGCGGCCGCCGGGTGGCGGTGAGCTCCCCTCAGGGCCGTTTCAGCGTGGAGTCGGCGCAACTCGACGGGAAGGTGCTGGCCGACACCGAGGCCTACGGCAAGCATCTCTTCTACCACTGGGACGAGGCTCCCAGCCTCTACGTCCACCTGGGGTTGATCGGCAAGTTCCGTACCCACCGGGTTCCGGCTCCCGACCCCACGCCGCAGACCCGTCTGGCGATGCACACCGACGAGGTCTCCGTGTACCTGACCGGCCCGATGACATGCCGGCTCATCGACCCCGGCGAAGTCGACGTGATCACGGGCCCGCTGGGGCCCGATCCACTGCGGGATCCCGATCGGGTCGAGGAGTTCGTCGAGCGGCTGGCGTTGCGCCGGGCGCCGGTGGCGGCGGCTCTCCTCGATCAGCGTGTCGTCGCCGGGATCGGGAACGTCTACCGGTCGGAGGTGCTCTTCTTGTGCGGCATCGAGCCGCGGCGCCCGAGTGACGAGGTCGGCCGGGAGGAAGCGATCCGATTGTGGGACACGGCGGTCGAGTATCTGGCCGTGGGGGAGCGGATGGGCCGCATCGTCACCGTTCGGCCTGGGGAGGTCGGGGAGCGATCCCGGGCGGCGATTCCCCCCGATCTGCGCCTGTTCACCTATCACCGCAGCGGAGAGCAGTGCCGCCGCTGCCAAACCCCGATCTCCGAGACCGTGCTGGGCGGGCGGCGGGCGTGGTGGTGCCCGGTGTGCCAACCTCGGTAGTCGATGGAGACGATCTGGGTCCTCGGTGACCAGCTCAATCGGTCGCTCGGCGCGCTCGGGGCTGCAACACCGTCGACCGCTCGGCTGCTCTTCGTCGAGAGCGCCGCCAAGATCAGTTCCAAGCCGTTTCACCGGCAGCGGCTTCACTTGGTGCTGACGGCGATGCGCCGGTTCGCCGGGGAGTGTCGGGAAGAGGGGTTCGAGGTCGACTATCGCGCCGCTCCTCACCTGGCGGCCGGCCTGGAGGCGCACCGCCGGGACTTCGGGCCCTCTCGCGTGATGGCCACCGAGCCGTTGTCGCGGTCCTCGTGGATCCTGCTGGACCGTCTCGGAGTCGAGTTCGATCGCAGCGATCAGTTCCTGTGCCATCACGAGGACTTCGCCGAGTGGGCGCAGGGAAGGCGGGTCTTGCGGATGGAGGACTTCTATCGCTGGCAGCGGCGGCGGCTCGGCTACCTGATGGACGGCGACGAGCCGGCCGGCGGGAAGTGGAACTTCGATCGATCAAACCGAGAGCCGCCGCCCAAGGGCCCGCCGCCCTGGCCCCCGCCGCCGGTCGATGAACTCGACGATCTCGATGCCGAGGTGCTGGCGCTGCTCCCCGAGACCGCCTGGGGTGATGCGCCGACCGGGCTCTGGGCGACGACGCGGGCGGGGGCCCTGCGGCGTCTCCGGCACTTCGTCGACGAGGTGCTACCCGGCTTCGGGCCTCACGAGGACGCGATGACCACTAGAAGCTGGCATCTCGCTCACTCGCTTCTCAGCCCGTATCTCAATATCGGGCTCTTGCTCCCCGGGGAAGTCTGCGGCGCCGTCGAGAGCGCGTATCGGCGCGGCGCGGTGTCGATCGAATCGGCGGAGGGCTTCATCCGGCAGGTGATCGGCTGGCGGGAGTTCGTGTGGGGGATCTACTGGCTGAGGCCCGAGATGGCCGGATCCAACGTGCTCGGGGGAACCAGGCCTTTGCCTCCGGCCTTCGAGGGCGAGGCCGGGACGGCGATGCGATGCGTCGCCGACACGCTCGACGGGGTCCGCCGGCGGGGGTGGGTCCATCACATCCAGCGTCTCATGGTGCTCGCCAATCTGGCGACCCTGGCCGGGGTCCGGCCGCAGGCCCTTCTGGAGTGGATGTGGTCCCGGTTCGTCGATGGTGCCGAGTGGGTCATGGTGCCGAACGTCATCGGGATGGGGATGTGGGCCGACGGCGGTGGGATGAGTTCGAAGCCGTACGTGTCGGGTGGTGCCTATATCGCCCGAATGAGCGACTACTGCGGTGACTGTGCCTTCGACCCGACCCGGCGAACCGGTGAGCGCGCCTGTCCCTTCACCACCCTCTACTGGGACTTCCTGGCCCGTCATCGGTCGCGTCTCGAAGGGAACCACCGCATGGCCCTCGTGTTGGGCGGTCTCGGACGCCTCCAGGATCTGGATGCCACCCGCGCCCGGGCTTCCGAGATCCTGGGCGCTCTCGACTCCGGCGACCTCTGAGGTTCAGGCGGTGAAGTCGGCCGCGGCGACCTCCCGGGTCCCCGACTCGATGGCGGACACCACCAGGGCGGCAACGCGGTCGGGGTCGAGGCCGGGTTTCATGGGTGGTGCCGACCCGGCCACGGCCCGTCCGGCGAGTCCGGTCTCGGTGTGGGGGGGACGGATGTCGAGCACATCGATGCCGCGCCGCCTCAGTTCTCTGGCGGCCGCCCGGGTCGCCGCGCTGAGTCCGGCCTTGACCGCCGAGTAGAGGGCCATGCCGGCAACGGGTTGCTCGGCGACGATGCCGGTCACGTTCACGATGAAGCCACCCTCCAGGCGCGATGCGGCTTCCCTCATGATCCGAAGCGGTCCGGCGAGATCGGTGGCGACGAGTTCGTCGATGGTGGCGTCGTCGACTTCCTCGAGGGGGCCGAAGGCGACCACTCCGGCGGCGTTCACGACCCCGTCGAGACCGCCCAGCAGTGCGGTGGCGGTGTCGAACAGGGCGGGAATGTGGTCGGCCCGGCGCAGGTCGAACACGGCCGACGGTGTGTCCCGCCCCACGGCAGCCGCCCGGTTGCGCAGCCGGTCGGCATTGCGTCCGGCGAGGAGGACGTTGGCCCCCTTGTCGAGGAGGGCCCCGGCGATCCGATGCCCCAGTTCTCCAGAGCCGCCGAGCACGACGACTTTGGCGCCGCCAAGGTCACGATGGGCCATCAACGGTCAACTCCGACGGGTTCGGGGATGGCGGCTTCGTCGTCGGCCCTGCGGGCGAACGTCAAGTAGCCGTACAGCAGGGTGGCCCCGGTGGTGACCGAGAAGATCGCCGATCCGGCGATGAAGATGGCGAGGTCGCTCATGAGCGGCCCGCCAGGATGAGCGTGCCCAGGGAGTGAATGGCCGGGACCCACAGACCGACGAAGAGGCCCTGGCTCTTGTCGACGAAGAACCACAGGGTCACGGACAGCAGGAACGATGCGAACCCCGCCGCCAAGAATGCCAGCTTGATCTTCTCGATGGGGTCGGGGCGTCTCAGTTGCAGGCCTGAAAGGGCTCTACGCGGGGCCATCGAAGTTTCCTTTCGTTTAGCACTAATTATTTCCCGGTGATGATAGCCCCCCCGGCGAGCCAGAGCACCCCGGGCGCGGTATCGTCCGCCGTCATGAGCAGTTGTTGTGATCCCGGCCCCTACGATCGGATCTTCACCCGGCGCCGGGCCCGGCGGCAGATCGGCGGATATGCAAGGCGCGGCCTGGACTCGACCGCGGGGCCGATGATCGAGGTGCTGGGAGCCTCCCTGGACGGATCAGTGGTGCTCGAGGTGGGGGGAGGCAGCGGAATCGCCCAGCTGGAGATGTTGCGTCGCGGCGCCGCCGCCACGGTCTGCGTGGATCTCTCCACCGATACGGCAGACGAAGCCGCCGGCCTGCTGACCCGGGCGGGATTCGCCGGACGCTTCACCCGCCTGAACGGCGACTTCGTGGATCTGGCCCCTGAGGTCGATCCCGCTGATGTGGTCTTCCTCAACAGGGTGGTCTGTTGCTACCCCGACATGGCGGCGCTGGTCGACGAGGCGGTGGGTCATGCCTCCTCGAAGGCGGCCTTCAGCTACCCCCGCAGCCGGTGGTGGGTGAAGCTCCAGTTCGGGTTCCTCAACCTCCTGCTCCGGTTGCGGCGGATCGACTTTCGAGTCTTCGTCCACGACCCCGAAGCGATCGGCGAGCGCATCCGGCGGGCCGGTTTCGAGCAGATTGCCGCCGCCACCACCCCGATGTGGCACTGGGCGATCTGGGAGCGGACCGCGACCTAGCCGGCCCGGTTGGTGGCGAGGTAGCTGTGCCAGATCAGCAGCGACGCCGCCGTGCGACGCGGCCGCCACGCCGCGGCAACTGATCGGAGATCCTCGGGAAGAGGCCGCTCCGTTTGGCCGGTGAGCCGCTGCCAGCCGATCTGGAGCGCCAAGTCGCCGGCCGGAAAGATGTCTCGCCTTCCCAGCCCCCACAGCAGGTAGTTCTCGGCGGTCCACACTCCGATCCCGCGGCGAGTTGTGAGGTGGGTGATCGCATCCTCATCGGTCATGTGGTCCACCGACAGATCGAACGACCCTTCGACCAGCGCCGCTGCCAGCTCCCGGGCGTAGCCCTCCTTCTGACGGCTGAAGCCGCAGTGCCGCATGGTGTCCCGATCCAGACTCAGCACGCCCTTCGGAGTCACCGTGCCCAGCGTTGCCGCGAGTCGAGCCTCCATGGCGGCCGCAGCGGCGATCGACACCTGCTGCCCCAAGATCACCCAGAGGAGGGTGGCGAAACCCGCCGGCCGCAAGTTCAGCGGAAAGTCGCCGGCCAGGTTGGAGGCTCTGGCGAGGCGGTCATCGGCGCGAGCCAGGGTGGCGGCGTCTCGCTTGATCTCGACGACCCGAGAGTCGATCATCGGGGGCACAGCGCGCCGGAGGTGGTCGGGGTGGAAGGGCTCACTGCTCGCCGGATCGTAGCCCTGTGGATCGTTCCCGGGCTGCTGATGGCCGTCATCGTCGTGCCCCAGTCGGCTCTAGCTCATCGCCTTCCCGACCCACTCGCCGTCCACTGGGCCGCCGGAGGCGAGCCAAACGGATCCATGGGAGCCTGGTGGTCGCTCGGTCTCATCGCCGGGATGTGGGCGGTGGCCTGGGTCGGGCTCGCCGTGGCGGGACGCGGCGGCGTTCTCCCGCCGGCTCTGGTGGTCGGCTTCACCTACTTCCTGGGCGCGCTGCTGGCCGCGGTTCAGGTCTCGATCGTCGAGCGAAACCTCGACGCCACAACCTGGCCGGAGGCCGGACGGCTTGCCTGGTGGGTGGCCGTGGCGATCCTCGTGGTGGCGGTGGCCGGCGGGATCTCCGGCTGGCTCCTCGGGGAGGATGCCTCCCGGCTCGGCGAGGATCGTCGACGCCCGGGTCGAATCCCTTCGGCAGGTCTCGAGGCAGGGGCTGAGGCGCACTGGTCGGGTGCAGCTTCGGCACGATGGCCGGCGGCCGCCGCCCTGCTTCCCCTGGCGGCCATCCCGTTCCTACCCGGAGCATGGAGGTGGTTGCCGATCGCCGTGGCGATTCCGATCGCCCTCCTCTCCTCGGTGAGGGCCACGGCCTCGGAAGGAGGCTTCGTCGTCGGTCTCGGATGGTGGGGGTGGCCGAGTCGGCGGATCCTGCTCGCCGACATCGATCACGCCGAGGCGCTGGACGACGTTCGTCCCATCGCCTACGGCGGCTGGGGCTACCGGATGACTCGAGAGGCCACGGCGGTGGTGGTGCGACGCGGGCCCGGCATCAGGATCGTGCGCGATCGGGGGCGAGACTTCATCGTGACGATCGACGACCACGACCGGGGCGCCGGCACGGTGAACGATCTGGTGACCCGGCGGATGCTGGGCGGGGAGCCCGCTCGCTAGGAGTCGAAGCAGATCCCGAGCTCGTCGAGGAAGAACACCGCCATGTACCGTCGGCCCTCGGCTGACAGCGCCGGACCGCTGGTGCAGAACTCCCGTTGCGCCGCCGCGTGGGCGCCGGCCGCGCTCCACATGTCGCCGAAG
This sequence comes from Acidimicrobiia bacterium, assembly GCA_041572755.1. Taxonomy (GTDB): domain Bacteria; phylum Actinomycetota; class Acidimicrobiia; order Spongiisociales; family UBA11373; genus JBFELU01. The sequence goes on from JBFFRY010000003.1 coordinate 49,314, forward strand.
CCGGCGGCGCTCAGGGAACGCTCATGGGCGGCGGCGGTCTGGGTGAGATAGGCCACCAGGATCTCGTGGTCGGCGGCGACCTCGGGCGGCGGAGTGAGGTTACGAACACCCGTGAGAGCCGATTGGAGCACCTCGATGAGCGTTGGACCGATGGTGGCGATGTAGGCGCTGTGCTCCACCGGCGTGAGTCCGAGGGGAAGCTCATCGATCCCGGGGAGGTAGGCGGCGGTGAGCCTCAGCAGGTGAGGATGAATCGAGGTGGCGAACTCCTCATCCGATACGGGCTGGCGGCACAGGCGGGCGTTGAATGTGGCGGCGGTGCAGGCTCCCGGGGAGAGGCCGACGAACAGCAGGCCCGCCGCGGCCTCCAGGTCGAAGGCGATCGCCGCCGCTTCGGCGGCGTCCTGCGAGGCAACCGCGACGTCGAGATCGCGAGCCCGGGCGAGCGCGAAGTCGATGAAGGTGAGATAGCGGTCGTGGTCGGCTTGATGATCGGGTCCCGGTTCGAGGCGCAGGGCCCTGTCCCGGGCTATCGCCAGGTCGCGGGCCGCCCGAGTGTCGGCGAGCGCAAGGAACAACTGGTCCGGCGAATCGGCGGGAGCATCGACGGCGTTGTCCACGGCGTCGATGGCGAGATTCACCACCCGAGCGATGCCCCGCAGGAGGGAGAGGTAGGGATCATCGTTCCCGGGTTCGGTGCGCTCCCCGCTCCCGGTGCAGGCGGTCGCGACGAGCGCTGCAGTGACGAGCATCGCAATCGCTCGAACGGGTCTGCGCATGGCGGTCAGGGTAGGCCGGGCGGTCGGCGAGCCCGTCACCGGAGGGCCGAGTCGTCGACGCCGGACTCGACCGCCGGCATCGGATATTTGAGACCGGTGGCGCAGTTGAAGAGCACCGCCTTCTCCTCGGTCGAGATGAGGCCCTCGGTGACCGCCGACCGGTAGGCGGCCAGGGTGGCCGCTCCTTCCGGGCACAGCAACAGGCCGTCGAACGCGGCGACGTCGTCTCGGGCCTGCAGGATCTCATCGTCGGGAGTCGCGATCGCGAAACCGCCACTCTCCCGGAGCGCCGCGAGGATCAGCGAGTCTCCGATCGCCGACGGCACCCGGATGCCGCTGGCCACGGTGTGAGCGTTCTCCCATCGCTGCGCCCGGTCGGCGCCCTGCTCGAAGGCCCGGACGATCGGTGCGCATCCTGAAGCCTGCACCGCCACCATCCTCGGCTTGCCGCCGCGGATCCAACCAACTGCTTCGAGCTCCTGGAACGCTTTCCACATCCCGATCAGGCCGGTGCCGCCGCCGGTCGGATAGAGAATCACGTCCGGGAGCTCCCATCCGAGCTGCTGAGCCAGCTCGAGCCCCATCGTCTTCTTGCCCTCGATGCGGTACGGCTCCTTGAGCGTGGAGGCGTCGAACCAGCCCATTTCCTCGGCCCCTTCGGCGACCATCCGCCCGCAGTCGTCGATCAGCCCGTCGACTCGCCTGACGCGACCCCCTTGCAGAGCAGTCTCCCGCACGTTGATCTCGGGGGTGTCGCTCGGGCAGAAGATGTAGGTGTCGATCCCCGCCCTGGTTCCGTAGGCGGCGAGGGCTGCTCCGGCATTGCCGTTGGTGGGCAGCGCCATGCTCGTGATCCCGAACTCTCGGGCCATGCTCACGGCCACGGCCATGCCGCGCGCCTTGAAGGATCCGGTGGGGAGCCGTCCCTCGTCCTTGACGAAGAGTTGGTCGCTACCCACGGCTGCGCCCGTCCTCGTGAGTGGGATCAGCGGGGTCGCCGGCTCACCCAGCGAGACGACGTCGCCGCCGGTGGGGAGGAACTCCCGAAACCGCCACAGGTCGGCGGGCCGGACATCGACCCGGTCCCGGTCGACCGCGGCGGCCAGGCCGGCGAGGTCGTAGCGGACCAGGAGAGGGCTGCCCGCCCGAGACAACCCGTGTGGCTCGCCGGCGGGATGTTGCTCCCCGGTGGCGCTGCACTCGAGATGGGTGACGAAGGTGGGAGGGTCATCGATCCGGGGCATGGCCTCGATGGTACGCCGGCCTACCATCCGACCCGGTGACCGACCATCGCGCTGCGGCGCGTCGCATCCATCGCGATCTTCCCGTCGTCGACGGCCACAACGATCTGCCGTGGGAGATTCGCACCCGGGCCGGCGGGTCCCTCACGGAGGCAGACCCGACCGGGCCCCTCCCCGGGTATCACACCGATTTCCCCCGCCTCCTCGAGGGGGGCGTCGGGGTCCAGTTCTGGTCGGTGTTCGTTCCCGCCTGGACCGGCACGCCCCTCGCCGACACCCACGCGCAGATCGACCTGGTGGAGCAGATGACCGACCGCGCCGCCGAGTGGTCGGCGCTGGCGGCCGACGCCGACGATGCGATGCGGATCAGGGATGGGGGTCGGGTCGCCGGGCTGCTCGGCGCCGAAGGCGGCCATTGCATCGAGAACTCACTGGAGGCTCTCGAGGGCCTGGCGGCGCGCGGTGTCCGGTACCTGACTCTCACCCATGCCGACACCACCGAGTGGGCCGATTCGGCAACCGACGAACCGCGCCACGGGGGTTTGAGCCCCTTCGGCGTGGAGGTCGTCGAGGCGATGAACCGGCTGGGGATGCTGGTGGACATCTCCCATGTGTCGGCCGACACCATGCGCCATGCCCTGGAGGTGAGCCGGTACCCGTTGATCGCCTCCCACTCCTCGGCCTTCTCTCTCGCTCCGCATCCCCGCAACGTGCCCGACGACGTCTTGGAGGGCATCGCCGGCAACGGGGGAGTGGTGATGGTGAACTTCTGTCCGGCGTTTCTGGTCGCCGACACGGCCCGCCGCACACTCGACATGTTCGAGGAGGAGCGTCGGGCGCGTGCCGCCTTCGCCCCCGAGGACGAGGCGGGTTATCGAGCGGCACGGCTCGCCAGGGAGAGGCCCGGGCTGGATCGGGGCAGCATCGCCGACGTGGTCGACCACATCGAGCACATCACCGCCGTGGCCGGCGTCGATCACGTCGGCATCGGATCGGATTTCGACGGCGTCGATGAGCTCCCCGAGGGTCTCGAGGATGTGTCCTGCTACCCGGCGATCACCGAGCTGCTGCTGTCCCGGGGGTGGCCGGAGGTCGACGTTCGCAAGGTGTTGGGGGGCAACGCGCTGCGGGTGCTGACCGCCGCCGACGGGCGCTGACGCGGGTGGAGGGCCCGGCCGGGCCCTCCACATCGCCGCCCAAGAGGTGTGGCGTCAGCTGCAGCCCATGGAATTGCCGCAGTTGAGGCACCGGTAGCACGAACCGTTGCGGACGGTGATGTGTCCGCAGGTGTCGCACAGAGGGGCATCACCCATCATCGATCCCAAGGCCGACTGGACGGATGCGGTCTGGCCGGTGGCGCCGGTGACGGGCTCGCTCGAGGAGCGCACCGTCATCGGTTGCTCTTCCACCGGGTTGGCCGCCGTCGGCGGGTGGTGCCCGTTGGTTCCGTTGGCGCGGATCTGGTCGTCGCCGGTCACCGCCGGGTGAGAGATGGGGGCGGTCGGTGGCATCGAACCCGCCTCAGCGGGCGAAGCAACCGGCTCGGTCAGCTCCAACTGGAGGCCGGCATCGACCGCCAGCCCGCTGGGCGGCTCGGGAAGCTCATTCTCGGGAGGGACCTGGACCAGGTCGGACCGTCCCAGGTACTCGAGTCCGAGAGACCTGAACACGTAGTCCACGATGGAGTTGGCCATCTTGATGTTGGGGTGGCCTTCCACGAGACCACGGGGTTCGAACGTGTGGAAGGTGAAGGTGTCGACGAACTCCTCCAGGGGGACGCCGTACTGCAGGCCCTTGGAGACGGCGATCGCAAAGCACGACAGGATCCCGCGCAGCGTGGCGCCCTCCTTGGCCAGGTCGATGAACAACTCGCCGAGTGTTCCGTCGTCGTATTCGCCGGTGCGGAGGAAGACCTTGTGGCCGCCGATCCGGGCTTCCTGGGTGAACCCGCGGCGACGGGCCGGGAGGAGGAACCGGGGCCGGGTCACTCCCTGATAGGCCGCCGTGGGGCTGACCCCGGGGGCAAAGACGCCGGTGATGACCCTGGCTTCGGCGTCGATCGCTTCGTTGAGGGCCTCGTCTTCGTCCTCGGTGTGGTCGCCTTCGCCCGAGGTGGCCGACGAGAGCGGCTGGCTGGCCTTGGAACCGTCCCGGTACAGGGCGATGGCCTTCAGGCCCAGTTCCCACGAGAGGCGGTAGGAATCCTCGATCTCGTCGACGGTGATCTCGTTGGGCATGTTGATGGTCTTCGAGATCGCTCCCGAGATGAACGGTTGCGCCGCAGCCATCGCCCGGATGTGACCGGTCGGCTCGATGTAGCGGGTGCCGGTCTTGCCGTTGCGGTTGGCGCAGTCGAAGACCGCCAGGTGCTCCTCATGGAGGTGGGGAGCTCCTTCGATGGTCTGATGTCCGCAGGTGACCAAATTGGCCTCTTCGATCTGGCTACGGGTGAAGCCGAACCGCTCCAGCAGGTCGAAGCCGGGTGCGGCGACCGCCTCGGCGTCGATGCCGAGGCGGTTCATTGCCTCGGCTCCGAGCGCGACGGCATTGAATGCATGGCGCAGGTCGAAGACGCCGGGAAGGGCTGCTTCGATGGCGTCGATCTCGGTCTCGGTGAGCCCGGCCTCGATGAGCGAGATCCGATTGATGTGGGGCGTGCCGTCGATGCGCATCGTCCCGATGACGAACTCGAGGATGTCGCGCCGCTGCGGCTCGGTGTATCCGAGTGCCCGAAGCGCCGGTTCGATCGACTGGTTGGCGATCTTGAAGTAGCCGCCGCCGGCGAGCTTCTTGAACTTGACCAGGGCATAGTCCGGCTCGACGCCGGTGGTGTCACAGTCCATCAGCAAGCCGATGGTCCCGGTAGGGGCGAGCACGGTGGCCTGAGCGTTGCGGTAGCCGTACTGCTCACCCAGTTCGACGGCGGCATCCCACGATGTGCGGGCGGCCTCGACGAGTGGGGTGGGGCAGTGGTCGGGATCGATGCCCATGACCTTCGAGCTGATCCCTTCGTAGGCCGAGGCGTCGGCGTCGTAGGCCGCCCTCCGGTGGTTCCGCATCACTCGCAGCATCGAATCGCGATTCTCCGAGTAGCGGGGGAACGGTCCCAGGACGGCAGCCATCTCAGCCGAGGTGGCGTAGGAGTCCCCGGTGAGGATCCCGGTGAGCGCTCCGGTGATGGCCCGACCCTCATCGGAGTCGTAGGGGATGCCGCTCCGCATGAGGAGAGAACCGAGATTGGCGTATCCGAGGCCCAGCGTGCGGTAGTCGTAGGACCCCTGGGCGATCTCCCGGGACGGGAAATGGGCCATCGTGACCGAGATCTCCAGCACCATGGTCCACAGCCGGATGGCGTGCTTGTAGGCCTCGATGTCGAAGTTGCCGGTGTCGTCCTCGTAGAACGCCACCAGATTGAGGCTGGCGAGGTTGCAGGCCGTGTCGTCGAGGAACATGTACTCCGAGCAGGGATTGGAAGCCCTGATGGGGCCCCCGGCCGGGGCGGTGTGCCACTCGTTGATGGTCGTGTCGAATTGCACCCCGGGGTCGGCGCACTCCCAGGCGGCGTCGGCGATTCGGCGCCACAGGTCCCGGGCGCGCACCGTCTTCATCCCTGCTCCGGTGGTCCGGGCCCGCAACTCCCAGTCCTCGTCGTCGATGACGGCCTGGAGGAATCCGTTGGGGATGCGGACCGAGTTGTTGGAGTTCTGGCCGGAGATCGTCTGGTAGGCCTCGCCGTTGAAGTCGGCCGGGTAGCCGGCTGCGATGAGGGCCCTGACCTTGCGTTCCTCTTCCTTCTTCCAATCGATGAACTCTTCGATGTCGGGGTGGTCGAGATCCAGGATCACCATCTTGGCGGCCCGGCGGGTGGTGCCTCCCGACTTGATCGCTCCTGCGGCGCGGTCGCCGATCTTGAGGAAGGACATCACGCCGGAGGAGCGGCCCCCACCGGAGAGGTGCTCGTTCTCGGCGCGCAGCGTCGAGAAGTTGGTGCCGGTGCCGCTGCCGAATTTGAAGAGCCTCGCCTCGCGGACCCACAGATCCATGATCCCGCCCTCGTTGACGAGATCGTCGTTGATCGACTGGATGAAACAGGCGTGGGGTGCCGGCCGGCTGTACGAGTCGGGGGACTCGCACAGTTCTCCCGTGTTGGGATCGACGTACCAGAAGCCTTGGGGCGGCCCGGTCAACCCGTAGGCGTGCTGCAGCCCGGTGTTGAACCACTGCGGGCTGTTGGGAGCCGCCATCTGGTGAACGAGCATGAAGGAGAGTTCGTCTTCGAAGGCGGCCGCATCGGCCTCAGAGGCGAAGTAGCCGTAGCGCTCGCCCCACCACCGCCAGGTGGAGGCCAACCGGGTGATCACCTGTCGGGCGGATCGTTCCGGTCCGAGGATCGGCGAGCCGTCGTCACCGAGGATCGGGGCACCGTCGCGGTCGAACTGGGGAACCCCGGCCTTTCGGAAGTACTTGGACACCATGATGTCGGCGGCCACCTGGGACCAGGCGGTCGGGATCTCCGCATCGAGCATCTCAAAGACCACCGAACCGTCGGGATTGGTGATTCTGGAGTCCCTCCGGCTCCACGAAACGCTGTCGAGGGGGTCCTCGTCAGCTTTGGTGAACAACCGGCCGATGCGAAGTCCGCTCGCCGAACCCATGTACGCTCCTCCCGTCTCCCGGCGGGGTCAGACCCGCCCTTCCCGAGTTGTCCACACCCACAAGATGTTGTGGTTTGGCTTGGGAAGTGCCACAAAATCTTGGGACTCACCAGTGTAATTACACCGGTGTCGTCCAGTCAAGGGTCGGCCGTCACCCGAGTATTAATCCCACCGGTGTGGTTTGGTCAAGCAGGGGCCCGGGAAGGTTTTCGCGAGTCGGGGAAAGATTGCGCGTTCAGCCGCCGAGCGCATCGAGGAGCGCCGCCGCCAGAACGTCGAACCCGATCGCCACCGGATGGATGTCGGGCGGGTCGTCGAGCATGTGGGTGGTGGCCGCCGCAGTGTCCTGCATCGGCGTGAAGGCGTCGGCGACGAGCACTTCCTGCTCGGCGGCGATCCGGGCGGCGAGGTCGTTGAACGAGTCGAGGATCTCGTTGCTCGTCTCTTCGAGACCGATCGAGGCGCCGAATCCGAGGCTGAACGGGTTGTAGGCGCGCATGAAGACGATCGTGGCCTCGGGGGCCGCGTCTCGGAGCTCGTCGAAGATTCGCTCCATGTTCTCCCCGTACACGCGGAAGGTGGTATCGATGCGGCTACGGCAGCGAGGGTCGTCGAGGTCGACCGAGCACTCGGCCGAGCCCAGGTGACCGAGCAGGTCGTTGGCGCCGATGTCGATGGTCACGTAGGTCACCTCGTGTCCCTCGAGGAAAGCCACCGCGTCCTCGAGCTGCCCGCCGCGGATCAGGGTGCCGCTGGTCTCTCCGGAGATCCCGAAGTTGCGCAGGCCGTACGACGCCCCGTCGCGTTCCTCGATCGCCTTGTGGAAACGCGAGACGTAGCCGTCGCGCGGCGCCTCGACGCCGATGTTGGCCGCCAGGGAATCCCCGAGGGCGACGTAGTAGGTGGGCCCGTCGGCTCGGAGCCCGTCGACGGTGCCGGGTCCGATCCGCTCCGGCGGCGGCTGCACGGCGGCGCTCACCGTGGCGGCTTGCTCCCGCAGCCCCGATAGGAGCGTCGTCGAAGTGAGCAACTCACCCCCGCCCTGAGTGCCGGTGATGACGATCCGGTCGTTGCCGATCTCGATCGACTGCACGTCGGCTTGCTGGGCGGCCAGCGTCTCATTCAGGTCGGTGATCGATTCGATGAGGTCCTCGACGGCACCTTCAGCGAGACCGGGGAGCCGGAGGGATCCCAGGTCGATGTCGAGCAGTTCGATCAGCACGGCTCCCACCTCGAGCCGAGCGGTGAGGCTCCCCTCAACCTCGAGGTCGCCGCTCTTGAACGCTCCGACGAACTCGAGGTGTCCCTGCTCGCCGTCCTCCCCGTCGATCACGTCGATCGTGACCTTGCTGAGGGGGACGTCCTCCCCGCTCAGTCCGTCCTGGACGAATGCCTCGAGCTCCTCCTCCATGAGCTCGAGACGAAATCCGGCCGAGTCCTCGATGTCGTCGAACTTCTGCGAGGCGATCTCAAAGAGTGCCGGATCGGCGGGCTCGGCGGGCCCCTCGGTCGTGGTGAGGGCGTCGATGACCGACACCGTCTGGCGGGCGATCCAGGCTCCGCCGAGGACGATGACGGCGAGTTCGACGGCAACCAGGGCGACGGCCACACCCCGAGGAAGGACGGCGGCGAAGGCGAAGGCTGCGGCGATGGTGACCAGGAGACCCACGACGGCGAGGACCTCGCCCCGCGTGAACAACAACACGACGGCTACGACGAGCCCGGCGAGGAGCCCGAGGAAGCCGACGAGCGCCCTCACGGCAACCTCGCCAGTCCGATCACCGGCGGGAGACTATTCGGTCTCGTTCGTTGAGGGTGCCGGTTCTGGGTCGACGGCCGGTGGAGGCGGCGGACCATCGGCGGTCGGCAGGGCGGCCGGGGCCGCTCCGCGCGGCTTCTTGGCCGGTCCGAACAGGCCCCACAACACGCTCAACGCCATCACCACGAGGATCACGATGACGGCCTTCACGGTCACGGTGGTCCAGTTGTCGAACGCGATCACCGGCCACACGACCGTCAGGTACAGCACCGCCGCCAACCCGAGGAGGAACCCCCAAGCGGCGGCCCGACCCGGATGACGCTTCAGAGTCGTCTCAGCCATCATGCCCTCCACGAGAGTGCCGGTCTGGCGTTGAACAGGAGCCCTGCAAACCCGGCTGCAGCCAGAGCCGTTGCCAGGGCGCCGGGTGCGGTGAACAGCGGGAACCCGTCGCCGACGAACTCCACCCAGCCTTCCCCGTAGCAGTAGACGCTCCCCGCGGCGAGGCCGGCGATCGAATCCTCATCGAAGTCGGGGAGCCGGTCGGGTCCCCACAGGTCGATGATTGCGCCACGGGCCTTCACCTTCGCCCGGAAGTCGAAGGGAAGATCCAGGCTCGTCGCACCGCTCTCCTCGCCGAGCACGCCGCCGAGGTCGAGTAGTCCGGCATTGCGGTTCTTGTCGCGCTGGTTGGGATCCCCTCCGAAGTCGGCGGCGATCTCCATCACGTCCAGCTGCCACTGGTGATCGTGGAACGCCGGGGCCGGGTCGCCGTAGTCCACGCCCGCCAACACGCCGGCGGTCGAAAAGGAGGCGGTGTCGAGCGTGAACCCATAGAAGGCCAGCACTCCGTCGGTCCTCACCTTGAACGGCCGTCCGGCTTGGAACGTGGGTTCTCCGTAGATGTCGACGGGGGGTCCGTCGTCGCCGAAGTCCACGGCGGCATCGATCGAATTCCCCTCGTTGTCGTAGGAGATGACCACCCCGCCGCAGGGACCGACCAGAGTGCTATCGACGTCGGCGAGATCGAATCCCTCGCCGGTCGACACCCGTTCGGCGAACTCGGTGGGGCTCGCCGCTCCTTCCTGCTCGTCCCAGATGCCCGGAATCCCGATCGGGATGTCGGGGATCCCGTCCCCGTTCCGGTCCTCGGTGAGGTCCTCACCTCCCGGACCGGGCCCGATGTAGGTGGCGATGAACTCGTTCAGATCGATGACCGGTTCGGCCTCCTGGGCCGCCGCCGGTCCTGCGGTCATCACCACGATCACCCCGAGCGCCAGGAGGGTTCGCACGGTTTGCCCCATGGTTGCTCCCCCGATCGCCTGCGGTCAGGCTACTCCGAAGGCAACCGCCCATCGGCTGAGTCGTCGGCCTCGATCTCGACGTCGTGGCGCTGGCCACATTCGGCGCACACGAAGGCGACGACGTCGCCGGGGGTGAAGCCTTCGTCCGGGCGGTACGACATGCGGTTGGCGGTCCCGCCGCATTCGACGCACGTGATCTCGGTTGGGATGTCGTCCATGCCCGCATCGTACGGCCCGGTACCATCGGCCGTGTCTCCCCTCGAGATCGTCGCCGTCTTCGCCGCCGGCCTGCTGGCCGGTTTCGTCAACACGGTCGCCGGTGGAGGTTCGGTGGTTTCGATCCCCGTGCTCACCGAGATCGTCGGTCCCAACGTCGCCAACGGGACCCTCAGGGTCGCCATCCTGATGCAGAACATCGTGGGGGCCTCCGGTTACGCCCGGGGTGGGGCGATGCCGTGGCGGGCGGCGGCTCCCCTGATCGCACCGGTGGCGATCGGTGCCGTCGGGGGAGGGTGGGTGGCCACCGGGGTGTCCCCGGACGTGATGCGCAAGGCGTTTGCCGTGGCGGTGGTGCTGGTGGCGGTGTCGGTGCTGATCAAGCCCTCCCGGTGGGTGGCTGCCGCCGATCCCCGGCTCCATGAACCGTGGCGGTCACTGGTCTTTGCGGCCATCGGCTTCTACGGGGGGTTCGTCCAGGCCGGGGTCGGGTTCCCTCTGCTCGCCGGCTTGGTGCTCGGCATGGGCCTGGGCCTCGTCAGGGGCAACGCCGCCAAGGTGCTCCTCATCCTGTGTTACGCCCCCGTCGTGCTGCTGTTGTTCGCCCGGGCTTCCCAGGTCGATTGGGCGGCCGGATTGATCCTCGGGTTGGGGAGCATGGGCGGCGCCTTCACCGCGTCTCACCTGGCGGTGAAGGAAGGGGCGGCGAACTGGATTCGCTGGGTCCTGGTGGTGGCGGCTCTCGGGGCCGCTACCCGGATGGTGCTGGTGGAGTGACGGCTTGACGGGAGGGGACTGGGCGGGGACCCTTCCCGCCGTGAGGGAGATCTCGTGATCACGGTGCGCACTCTCGTGGCGGTTGCCGGGGTGGCCCTCACCGCGTGGACGGTGCTCTCTGCCGTGCGGACGGTGATCCTTCCCCGCAGCGCCCAGAGCTTGCTGTCGCGTCTCGTGTTCCGCAGCCTTCGATCGGCGTTTCGGGGTTTGGCGGCGCTGCGCCCGTCCTTCGACTGGCGCGACCGGGTGATGGCCCATTTCGCACCGATCGGCATGCTCACCCTGGTCGCCGCCTGGCTGGCGCTGGTCACCGTCGGTTTCATGGCGGTGTTTTGGGCGGTGGAGCAAGAGGGCTGGACCGACGCCTTCTGGGTGAGCGGTTCGTCGCTGCTCACCCTGGGCTTCGCCCCCGTCGACGGTACCGGGCTCCGGGCACTCGCCTTTCTGGAGGCCGCCCTGGGCCTCGGTTTGTTGGCCCTGCTCATCACCTACCTCCCCACTCTGTATGGCGCCTTCTCGCGGCGTGAGACGCTGGTGGCGCTCCTCGAAACCCGGGCCGGCACCCCGCCCTCGGCGGTTGAGATGCTCACTCGATTTCACCGCATCGGCTGGACGGATCGGCTCGGCGACATGTGGGGTGATTGGGAGGTCTGGTTTGCCCAGATCGAGGAGAGCCACACGTCCTATCCGGCGCTCACATTCTTTCGCTCACCCCAGCCGGACCGGCACTGGGTGACGGCGGCCGGCACGGTGCTCGATGCGGCGTCGCTGACCCTGTCGACGCTGGAGATCCCTCGGCAACCCCAGGCCGCCCTGGCGATTCGCTCCGGGTATCTGGCTCTGCGTCGCATCGCCGAGTTCTTCGGCATCGACTTCGATCCCGATCCGGCTCCCGACGATCCGATCAGCCTGCACCGGCGCGAGTTCGACGAAGCGTATGCGCAGCTGGCGGCCGTCGGATTGCCGTTGAAGGATCGGGAACAGGCGTGGCGGGACTTCGCGGGTTGGCGGGTCAACTACGACACCGTGCTCCTCGCCCTCGCCGAGACGACCATGGCGCCCTACGCCCCGTGGACCTCCGATCGCAGCACCATGGACCGCCGGCCGCCGCGGGTGCGCCGCTGGGGACGGCGTCGCAAGCTCTCCCTGGGAGAAGGCGAGTCATAGCCGGGAGGCGCCCCCATACACTTCCCCCATGTCCAGGGTTCTCGTGCTGCAGCACGGCGACGGCATCTCCACCGGATACCTGGGCGACGCCCTCGAAGCGGCCGATACTGCGGTCGACGTCCGCATGCTCCATCGTGGCGATGGCGGTCCCCGGGATCGACGGCTGGGACGCCGTCGTGTCGCTGGGAGGCGTGATGGGGGCCTATGGGGAGGAGGCTCATCCCTTCCTCGCCGATGAGAAGTTGTTGCTGGCCGATGCCGTGGAGGCGGGGCTTCCGGTGCCGGGTATCTGTCTGGGTTGTCAGTTGCTGGCCGATACACGCCCGAGGTGCAGCGGAACAGGGGCAGGGCGGTTGTGCGGAGCCTGGGCCGCCACGATTCCCTAGGCCCGGCCCCGCTCGAAGTGCACGTGACGTTCCCCCTCGGGCCGGTGGGCGTCGTCGTCGAGCACGATCGAGCCGTCTTCGAGGTGCACGATGCCGATCCCGTAGGCGTCCGAGAGTCGGTCGGGCGAGAGTGCGGCCTCGGGGGGTCCCTCGGTGTGGACCCTTCCCGACATCAGCAACACATGGTCTGCCGAGTTGGCCTCGGCGACGTCGTGGGTGGTGACCACCACCGTGGCGCCCCGTTCGGTCTCGGTGCGGATCGCTCGGGCGATCCGATCGCGCGACACCAGGTCGAGGCCGGTGAGTGGTTCGTCGAGCAGCAATAGGTCTGCTCCCTGAACCAGTCCCTGCGCCACGAAGACCCGCTGCCGCTGCCCTCCCGACAGATCGGTCAGGTGGGCCTGGGCGATGTCGCCGATCTCGAGCCGGTCGAGGGCCCGGTCGACCTCGATGCGATCGCTGCGGCCCATGGGTCGGAACGGCCCGAGCAGGGCATAGCGGCCCATTCCCACGATCTCCCGGACGGTGATCGGTATCACCTCATTGACCTTGATGGTCTGCAGGACGTAGGCGATCCGGCGCCGGGCTCGCGCCGGAGAGCCGCCGAAGACCGAGAGGGCCCCTTCCCGGGGTTCCAGGAGGCCGGCGAGACCGTGCAGCAGCGTCGACTTGCCGGAGCCGTTGGGACCGATCACCGCCGTCACTCGTCCCGAAGGGATGGTGAAGTCCGACTCATGGAGGCCGACGGCCCCGTCGTAGGCGAGAACCACACCTGAGCCCGCAGCTGCTAGATCGCCGCGCACCGGGCGCACTTCCCTTCGATGTCGATTCGGTGGCCGGAGATGATGTAGCCGCTGGCGGCCGCCATTTCGCCCACCAGGGCGGCCACGGCGTGTTCCCAGGCGCCGTCGATCTCGAGGTCGCGCACCTCGCCGCAACCGACGCACACCAGGTGGTGGTGATGACCGTTGAGCCACTCCGCCAACTCGAAGCGGGTGATGCCTTCTGCATCGTGAGTCCGCTGCACGATGCCGCCGTCGTCGAGAGTGGCCAGCGTGCGATACAGCGACGACACCGGCACCCGGGCTCCGAGACGACGGTGCAAGTCGGCAGGGGTCAGCGGGCCTTCGGCGGCGCTGAGTTGTGCGACCACCACCTGCCGGGTCGGGGTGAATCGGGCACCCCTATCACCGAGACGGGTGCGCACGGCCCGGTCGATCTCAGCGGGAAGGGTGACGGGGGAGGACATGTCCTGCAATCCTACTAGAATGAGAATCGTTCTCGAAAAGGGATCGCCGTTGCCCCGCACGTTGCCTCTGCTCATGGTCACCGCACTGGTTTCGGCGGGCTGCGGGGGTGGTGCCACCGGTGACGATCGGCTGCAGGTGGTCGCCTCCACCTCGATCCTCGGTGACATGATCGGGCGGATCGGGGGGGAAGGCGTCTCGGTGGAAGTGCTGATCCCTGCCGGGGTCGACCCCCACGCCTACCAGCCGTCGGCGGCCCAGGTAGCGCTCCTCCGCGATGCCGAGCTGGTGGTGACCAACGGTCTCGGTCTCGAAGAAGGGCTGGGCGACGTCCTCGCAGCGGCCCGGCGGGACGGGGTGTCGGTACTCGAGATCGGCCCGGCGGTGGACCCGCTCCCGTTCGGCGACCACGACGCCGACGAAGACCACGAGGGAAGGTTCGATCCACACGTGTGGTTCGATCCGGTGCGGATGGCGACGGCGGTCACGCTGCTCGGGGATGCTCTCGCCGATCTCGATGGGGGCGCAGCCGCCGAGTTGCGGGATGCCGCAGCGACCTACCGGGCCGAGGTCCTCGAGGTCCATGAAGAGGTGGCCGCCATGGTGGCCGGGATCCCTCCGGCGCACCGGCTCCTCGTGACGGAACACGACTCTCTGGCCTACTTCGCCGACCGGTACGGCTTCGACGTGGTCGGGGTGGTGATCTCGGGCGGCTCGACCCTCGCCGAGCCCAGCGCCGGCGATCTCGCCGACCTCGTTCGGACGATCGTCGACACCGGTGTGTCGGCCGTCCTCGTGGATGTGACCCGGCCCACCGATCTCGCGGATGTAGTCGCCGCCGAGACCGGCCTCGACGTCGTGGTCGTGCCCCTCTACACGGGCTCGTTGGGACCGCCCGGGTCGGGAGCCGAGACCTACCTCTCGTTGCTGCGCACCGACGCCGAGCGGATCACGGAGGCCCTGACCCGATGAACCTGGATTGGCTGACCGAACCGTTCTCCTACGAGTTCATGCAGCGGGCACTGCTGTCGGGGGTGCTCGCCGTGGCCACGACCTCCGTGGTCGGCACCTGGGTCATCATCCGCGGTCTGGCGTTCATGGGTGATGCGCTGGCCCACGGCATTCTCCCCGGTGTAGCCGTGGCCTTCCTCCTCGATGTGAACCTCGCACTGGGAGCGGCGGTCGCCGCCGTCGTCATGATCGGAGCCATCGCGTTGGTGCACCGAACGACCCGCCTGACCGAGGACACCGCCATCGGGCTGTTGTTCGTGGGCATGCTCGCGCTCGGGGTGATCCTCATCTCTCGCAGTGGGTCGTTTGCGGTGGACCTCGTCGCCATCCTCTTCGGGGACGTGCTGGGCACGACGACCGGAGATCTCGCGCTGCAGTCGGCTGCGGCGGGGGTCGTCATCCTCGGCGTGGCATGGTTCTACCGGCCGCTGCTGGCCCTGTCCTTCAACGAGGAGAAGGCCGAGGCTCTCGGCCTGCGGCCCCGGATCGCCCACCTCGTCATGATGGGCCTGATCACGGTGGCGGTCGTCGCATCATTCCAAGCGGTGGGAGCCTTGCTGGTGTTCGGGTTGCTCATCGCCCCTCCGGCCACGGCCGTTCTGGTGGTGCACCGGGTCCCCGCCGTGATGGCGGCGGCCGCCGCCATCGGGGCGACCGAAGTAGCCGCCGGGCTCCTCATCTCGTTCCATCTCGACACCGCGGCGGGAGCGACCATGTCGGGACTGGCGGTGGCGGTGTTCTTCGTCGTCCTGATCGTCGACCGGGTGGTGCGGCGCCTCCGGCGCTCCGGGGTGTCTGCCGGTTAGGGCGCGACCGTCACCGTTCCCTGCATGGACGGGTGAATCGTGCACACGTAGTCGAAGGTCCCGGGCTCCGAGAAGGTGAACTCAAACGACTCCCCGGGCTCCAGGGTTCCCGAATCCCACCCATCGCCCGTGGTGGTGTGAGCCACGGCGTCCTCGTCGTTCGCCCACCGCACCGTGGTGCCGACCGCAACCTCCACATCGGCCGGCTGGAAGCGGAACGCCGCGATCGACACCTCCGATCCCGTGGGAGCAGCCGCAGTCGTGGTCGATTCGCCAGAACCGTCGTCGGATCCACAGCCGGCCACCAAGAGCAGGACTGCCATCGCTGTTGAACGAATACGCATGCGGGACCCCTCCCCAGAGCGAGGCGCCACGATAGGCGCAGCCGAGCATCCCTGTCCATGGAGTACCCTGAGCCACCGTGATCGCTCCCCACCGCATCGTGGTGATGGCGCTCGCCCTGATCGTCGGGGCGTGCGCTTACGAGTCCTCCGGCATCACCACGACGACGCTCGGCGATCCCAATGCCCTTCCCCCGGCCACCGGCCCGGCCGACCTCGTCTTCGAGGATCAGCTCACGGAGGGCTCCACCGTGATCGTGGCGTCAGTGTCACTCCCCGCCGACGGGTTCGTGGCCTTGCACGCCGATGAAGCCGGAGCCCCGGGGGCGGTCATCGGTGTCGGCGAGAGGCTCTCGGCGGGAGTCATCGGCAACGTGTCGGTCCCCCTCTTCGTGCCGATAGAAGACGAAGTCGTCGTGCACGCCATGGTGCACATCGACATGGACCGCGACGGCGTCTTCACGTTCGAGCCCCCGGATGGCTTCGTCGATGCTCCCGCCACTCGGGCCAACGGCGAGACCGCCGCGGCATCGGCCACGGTGGGCTTGCTGCCCGCGCTGGCGCCGGGCGACCTGGTCTTCGAGGCGCAGCGGTCCCTGGGCGTCGAGATCGTCGTCGCCGAGGTCCTGCTTCCCGCCGCAGGCTTCGTCGTCTTGCGAGCGGATGAAGCCGGCGCTCCGGGCCGGATCGTCGGGGCCGGAGAGCTCTTGGCGGAGGGATCGCATACCGGGGTCGTGGTGGAACTCGACGATCG
Organism: Acidimicrobiia bacterium; assembly: GCA_041572755.1. Taxonomy (GTDB): domain Bacteria; phylum Actinomycetota; class Acidimicrobiia; order Spongiisociales; family UBA11373; genus JBFELU01. Next base: position 65,757 of record JBFFRY010000003.1, read on the forward strand.
TCTCGAGATCTCCGCCACCCTCTGGGCCCAGCTGGTCATCGACCGCAACGGCAACCGGATACTCGACCTCGAGGGGCTCGACGACGGGGACGACGGGGACGCCGTGGCCCTTCGTGTCGACGGATTCGACGCCGCCGACTCGGCGCCGATCACCGCGGTGTTGCGGTCTCCCGCCGTGATCCAGGTCTCCGAGCAGGAGTCTGAGGGCATCGAGTTGACCGTCGATTCGATCACACTGCCCAGCGGCGGTTTCCTGGTGGTACTCGCCGACGTCGGCGGGTCTCCGGGCGACCCGCTCGTGGTCGGTGACTTGCTCGAGCGGGGCACCCATCGCGATCTGGCGGTGCCGCTCGACCCATCGATAGAGATCCCGGCGGTGGTGTGGATCGAACTCCACATCGACTTCAGCGGCGACGGTGGCTTCGGTGAGGGCGACGTGATAGCCCGGTTCGAGGGCGGGGCCCCGGCGCGGGTGTCGCTCTCACTCGTCGAGCCGACCGCCGACGAGAACGGCTCCTAGGGGAACGGTCCGACTCGCGGGAGCATGGAGGGAGGCTGCCCGTCGCCGAGGCGCTCCGCCAGCCAGACGGAGGTGGCCATCAAACCTCTCAGGTCCATGCCGGTGTCGTGGCCCATTCGCTCCAGCATCCACACGAGGTCCTCGGTGGCTACATTGCCGCCCGCGCCCGGGGAGAACGGACTCCCTCCATACCCGCCGATCGAGGAGTCGATGGCGTCGACGCCGGCTTCGAGCGCCGCCATCACGTTGGCGAAGCCGTTGTTGCGGGTGTTGTGGAAGTGGCATCTCACCGACAGGTCCGGGGCCGCCTCTCGGACCGCAGCGATGCGATCGCCCACCATCGACGGAACGGCCGCGCCGATCGTGTCGCCGAGGTTCAGTTCCGTGGCGCCGGCTTCCCGAAGGGCGGCGGCCAGGTCGGCGACCTGTGAGACGGGGACGTCCCCATCGACGGGATCGCCGAAAGCCACCGCAACCGTCACCCCCGGGCGGCAACCGGCGGCGACCGCTTCGGTGGCGAGAGCCGCCACCTCCTCATTCCGATCGGCGGCGGGCCGGCCGGTGTTGCGGAGGCTGTAGCCGTCGGAGGCGTAGGCGACCAGATTGACCTCATCGAGCGACGCTGCCAGGGCCCGCTCCAGACCCCGACGGTTGAGCACCAGGCCGATCGCCGACCAGGTCCGGTCGGGGTCGAGGCCGGCGCAGATCTCCTCGGCACCGGCCATCTGGGGAACCCGATCGGGCCGGACAAAGGATGCGACCTCTATCCGGGCGGCGCCGGCGCTCGCCAGGCGCCGGATCAAAGTGCCCCGGACATCGGCGGTCAACACCGCGTCCTCCGCCTGGAGGCCGTCGCGCGGCCCCACCTCGACGATGCTGACTCGTCCCACCATCGGCAAGCTAATCGGTGGCCACCCTTCCCTCTCCCGGTACGCTGGCGCCTGACCCACCGGAGGGACATGCACCTCGACTCGCCTGATCGACTGGTGGCCGGCTGATGGCCCGCCTGAGGCTCTTTGCGAATCTCCGCGAGGCGGCGGGTTCGGCGTCGGCCGAGATCGAGGGATCGTCGGTCGGTGAGGTGCTCGGCCGGGCGGTGACCCGATTCGGACCGATCTTCGAGCGGGGCCTGCCCACGGCACAGGTGTGGGTCAACGGGGAACAGGCCGAAGCGGGCACGCCGGTCGGTGACGACGACGAGATCGCCCTCATCCCTCCGGTATCGGGAGGCGCCACCACGATCCGATCTCCGGTCGGCATGGAGCTCGGCCTCCTCGTCGTGATCGCGCTTGCTCTCCTCATCGCCAACGCCGTGTCGCTGCAATGGTTCACCGTCGCCGTCGTGCTGACCGGTCTGGTGTGGGCCTACGACATCACGGAATCGGCTCGCAGTCGCGACGTCCACATCGGTTTCGGGCCGCTCGTCGCAGGGGTGGTCGGCGGAGCGCTCGCCACGTACCGGTGGGGCGGTGCCGGAATGGCCGGAGCCACGGTGGGGGCCGGCCTTCTCGCTCTCGTGTGGGCGGTCGTGCGGCCTCACCTGAGGCCGATCGAATCGGTGGCGGGTGGTGCGATGCTGGCCTTGACCGCTGGGTTTGGGTCCTCGGCGCTCGTGCTGCTGCGGCTGCGTTCGGAAGACGATGCGCTCGCATTCCTGATCGTTGCCGTCGTCGCGCTGATACTCGGTTGGTTCGTGGCTCAGGCGAACATCCCCGGCCTCGACTCCATTGTCGTCGCCTCGTTGGCGGCCGTGGCGGCGGGCGGCATCGTGGGGGCGACCCTGCTGGACGACCTGGTGCCGGCGCTCATAGCGGCGCTGGCATCGGCGGTTGCCCTGGTTGCCGGCAGGACGATCGGATCGCTGCTTCGCACCGGGGGTTTCTACTCGTCGGGGGCCATGCCGGGGAGCTTCCACGCCATCGACGGACTGCTGATGGCTGCCGGCCCCTTTTGGCTGGTGCTGCGAATCCTCGCCTAATTCAGTTTCACCGCCACCATGGTGTGGCCGATGAAAGCCGAGGAATCACCTGGGTCTCCTCATACGATGACGAACACTCGATGAGAACGCTCTCCACCAACCGTCGGCGGCTGACCGCCGTCGGCCTGATGCTGCTGTGGCTGATGGCGACGGCGGTCCCGGCGCGTTCCGTGACCGAAGAAGATGTCGAGCAGGCCCGTCGCGATCGAGAAGCGGCTGCGGCGGAGCGGGCCGCAGCCCTGGGGGACCTTGAAGCTGCGGTGACTCGCTACGAGGAGATCAACGCCGAGTTCCAGGAGCTCACGTTCCGGATGGGCCAACTGCGGAGCCGGATCGACTCCTACGACAACGAGGTCGGGAGGCTCCGCGAGACTGTGCGGTTGCGAGCGGTCGACGCCTACATGCGAGGGGAGCGGGCCGACGAGGTGTCGCTCATCTTCGCGTCCGAACGAGCCCAGCAGGCGGTGGTCGCCCGGGAGATCCTCGCCGGCGCCATCGAGGACGATGCCGCGGCCCTGGCGTCGCTGCTGGCCATCACCGATGAGATGGAGCGGCTCGAGGAGCAGATCACCGTAGATTCGGATCGGGTGACCGAGTTGCGGCTGGAAGCGGAAGCGGTGGCGGCGCGCATGAACGAGTTGTTCGCCGAAGCGGATGAGGGTCTAGCGGAAGCCGATCAGGATCTGACGCAGGTCGAAGGCGAACTGGCCGAGCAGCGGCGGCGCGAAGAGGAGGAGCGCCTCCGGCGCGAGGAGGAGGAGCGGATGCGTCAGGCTCTCCTCCAGGCCGCGGCGGGACCTGCGGCGGGGATCGGGCTCGACCTGACCCCCGGATTCATCTGTCCGGTGGGCGGACGCTCATCCTTCATCGATACCTGGGGAGCGCCTCGCTCCGGGGGACGCACCCATCGGGGCACGGACATGATGGCGCCCCGCGGCACGCCCCTCGTCGCCGTCGCCAACGGCGTGATCCGCTACGGATCGAGCGTGCTCGGCGGCAACACGGTCTGGTTGCATGCCGACTACGGCGTGTCCTTCTTCTACGCCCACCTCGACACGTTTGCCGCCAACCTCCAGAGCGGTGACGTGGTCACCATCGGGACCGTGATCGGAACCGTGGGAGACACCGGCAATCCGGCACCGGGGGCCTACCACCTCCACTTTGGGATCTTCCCGGGTGGCACCATTGCCGTGAACCCGTATCCTTCGGTCCGGGCCGTATGCTGACCCCTAGGATCTCGGCCCCGAGGGTGATGTTGTGACAAAGAACCGCCGCCGTATCGACCTGGTCCGATCCCCAGAGTTCGTGGCCGATCTCACCGAGCTCGATATCGACGAGCTGCGGCGTCGACGCCGCATCTGCGACGAGCTCGACACCGAGCTGTCCTACTACCGCCGCTTGCTGCACGGGCGCATGGATCTGCTCTCCTTCGAGATGCGTCGCCGCAGCGGCGAGGAGGAGCGGAGTCTGATCGAAGCGCTCCCCGAGATCCTCGCCGGAGCCACGCCAGCGGCGGGACCGGTCGCATCGCGCCGGCTCGAGATCGAGGCACCGGAGTTCTCGGGGCGGGGTCGCCGCGCCATCGATCGCGTTCTCGGTGACGATTTCCTGGTTCACCTCCACGAACTCGACGACGAGGACGTGGAGCGCATCCAAGCGATGCTCACCGATGCCGAGACCGAGATCTCGCAGCAGCGCCGCGCTGTGTTCGAAGCCCATGATGCGGTGCAGCACGAGTTGACCCGCCGCTATCGCGAAGGTCTCGCCGACCCCCACGAGTTGTTGCAGCAGGACTGACGTGCAGGTCGGCGTGGAACGCTCCGGGCTCGTGGAGGCCCGGCACCCGGTGACGGTCGCCGCCGCGGACTCGTCCGGAACGGTCCTGGCAACGTTCGGCGCCGACCTCGATCGGCGGTTCTTCTACCGCTCGGCGGTGAAGCCCTTCCAGGCATCGATCTCGCAACGACTCGGTGCCGAGTTGTCACCGGAACAGTTGGCGATTGCCACGGCGAGTCACGGCGGCCAGCCGGTGCACCTCGCCTACGTTGCCGACATGTTGGGGGAGTTCGGCTTGCGGGAGGAGAACCTGGCGTGCCCTCCCGCCTGGCCGATGAGCCCGTCGGCAGTGCGGCGGGCCGGTGCCGCCGGGTGGGCATCCCCGCGGCGGCTCGCTCACAATTGCTCGGGCAAGCACGCCGCCATGTTGCGAGCCTGCGTCGCTCTCGACGGGCCTCTCCACTACACCGAACGCGATCATCCCCTCCAGAAGGAGATCGCCTCCTTCCTGGCCGAGACGACCGGGGACGATGGCGGCCCGGTCGGAGTCGACGGGTGCGGCGTGCCGACCTTCGGAGGGACGGTGGTCGGTCTGGCCACGGCGTACGCCGCCCTGGCCTCCGATCCCCGACTCTCAGAGGTGGCGCAGGCCTCCTCCCGGTTCGCGGCGCTCACCGCCGACGGGGACAGGGAAGAGGCGCGCCTGGCACGCTGGATTCCGGCGGTGGTCAAGAGCGGGGCGATGGGGTGCCTCGGTTTGGCACACGTCTCCGGGGTGGGGATCGCCGCCAAGGCCTGGACCGGGGTGCTTCAAGTCGCGGTGATCGGTGTGATCGAGATGTTGCGCCGGCTGCGCTTGTTGCCGGCCTATCCGGAGCTGGCGCTGGCCGAACTGGCGCGGCCTCCGGTGTTCGGCGGGGAACTTCGGGTCGGCACGATCCGCCCGCTGGAGAACCCGGAGTGATCGAGGTCACCGACGACTGGTCGAGCGTCGACTGGGCCCGCCGGCCGGCGGCGCCTGCGGTGGGGCCCTTTCCGCATCGCGAGTTTCTGGAGACGTGGTGGGAGCACCGAGGTGAAGGGGAGCTTTGGCTGGTGGAATCGGAGACCACCCTCCTGCCGCTGCGAGGCGTGGCCGGGACCATCGAGTTCGTCGGTGAGGCGGACCTGACCGACTACCACAGCCCGCTGGGATCGGATGGGGGGGCGGTGGCGGCGGCCTTTCTCGGGACGCGGCCCGCCGGGACCAGGTTTGCCTTCGACTCGCTCCCGGCGGAGGTCGCCCGTCCCTTGAAGGAGGGTCTCGAGGCGGCCGGCTACTCGGTGGCGGTTCGGGTCCATGAAGTGAGCGCAGTACTGAGTCTCCCCTCGACCGACGAAGACCGATTGGGTGCCCTGGGATCGAAGCAGCGTCACGAGGCGCGGCGCAAGACGCGCCGGTTCGCCGAGGCGTACGGGACGGCCCGACTGACCCGGACGACCGAACGTGACGCCCTCGCCCCCTTCACCGAGATGCATCGGGCCGCGGCCGGGCCCAAGGGGTCGTTCATGACCCCGGCTCTGGAGCGGTTCTTCGGCGCACTGCTCGGGATTCCCGGGGCCGTCATCCACTTCCTGACCGGGGACGAGAGCATCCCGCTGGCGGCATCATTCGGCTTCGAGACACCCGATGCCTACTACCTCTACAACTCGGCCTTTGACCCGGCGGCGAGGGCGTTGTCACCCGGCGCCGTGCTCCTCGAGCTCCTGTTGTCCGAGTCGGTGGGGGCGGGTCGAGGGGTCTTCGACTTCCTCAAGGGTGACGAGGCATACAAGTTCAGAATGGGAGCGGACCCGCGGGAGTTGTACGTCGTGGAGGGCACGACATGATCGACCGGGTTGCGTTCCTGAGCATCCACACCTGTCCGCTGACGGTCCCCGGGTCGGGGAACGCCGGGGGAATGAACGTCTATATCGGCGAGCTCGCCGGGGCGCTGGCGGACCGGGGGGTGGCGGTCGACGTCTTCACCGGGCGTCGTGATGCCGAGGTTCCCGACGAGGTGACGACCACGGCGGGCTATCGGGTGGTCCACATCGACGTCGCCGCCGACGATCCGGCCGGTGCCGTTGGGGAGTTTGCCGAGGGGGTCGTCAAGTGGGCCGCCACCCGCGATGTGCGCTACGACGTCGTGCACTCCCACTACTGGCTGTCGGGGTGGGCCGGCGTCCTGCTCCAGGAGATTCTCGACGTCCCCTTCGCCATCTCATTCCACACGCTGGGGCGGGTCAAGGACGCCAACCGGCGAGCCGACGACCGGCCGACGAGCTTGCTGCGCATCGCCGCAGAGACCGAGGTCATCACTCGGGCCGGATGCGTGATCGCATCCACCCCGGTCGAGGCGGCACAGCTTCTCGACCACTACGGGGCAGACCCGGAGCGTCTCTGCGTCTCTCCGCCCGGGGTGGATCACGAGATCTTCCATCCCGGCGATGGGGACCGGGCCCGCGCCTCCCTCGATCTGCCCGAAGGCCCGATGGTCATGTTTGCCGGGAGGATTCAGCCTCTCAAGGCCGCCGACGTGGCGGTGCGGGCATTTGTCGCCGCCGCCGAGCAGATCCCCGACCTTCAGATGGTGGTGATCGGTGGCCCCAGCGGACCCAGGGGGGAGCGAGAGATCGACGCCTTGCGCGACCTGGCCGACGGTCACCGGATCGAGTTCCGGCCGCCGATGCCCCACGCCGCCATGGCCGACGCCTTTCGAGCCGCCGACGTTCTTCTGGTCCCGTCCCGCAGCGAGTCGTTCGGCCTGGTGGCCGCCGAGGCGCAGGCTTGCGGCACTCCCGTGGTGGCCTCCCGGGTCGGCGGCCTGGCCCATGCGGTGTCCGACGGTGTCTCGGGGTTCCTGGTCGACGGTTGGGACCCGGCCGGCTTCGGGGAAGCCTTGGTGCGGGTGCTCGGCGACCCGGCAACGAGGGCACGGCTCTCGGCCGGCGCGGTGGTCCACGCCGAGCAGTTCTCCTGGGTGGCGACGGTCGATCGCCTCCTCGAGCTCTACGCCGGGCTCACGCCGTCGGTCGCGTCATGACGGCGACGCCGGCGCCGAGGCCCCGCACCGTCAAGATCTCCCGACCGGGCTGAATCGCCGGTCTCGGACCGGTCACGTCGGCCCCCATCGCCTCCCAGCGCCGGGCGAGCTCAGACATGTGCTCATCGGTCCATAGAGCGATCCCGTAGAGCGCCGGCTCGGGCACCGCCGCCTCGATGACCTCGAGGACGGGGCCCACCCGGAAGAAGGCGGCCGGGCTCCCGCGCACCTCGGTTCGGCGCCGGGCCGGGTAGCCGGCCCGCTCGATGTCGAGTACCGAGACCTCGAGCGCCGGCACGAGCACGACGAGATGGTCGACGCCCCAACCCGCGACCGGGGCCGCTGCGGGAGGCCGGAACGTGGGGATCCCGAGTTCGGGAATCCGGCCCTCCCAACTCCAGGCCGCCGACCCATCGGTGAGGGTGACCGCCTCGGCCCGGAACGCGGCAGGGAACCCGATGGCCGACCACCGCACCGGGAGCCGGATACCACCGATCATGCGCAAAGGCCCGAGGAACCTCCACGGCCGGCGCCCCGCACTTCCCCAAACGGAGCGCCGTCTCGCATCGGCACCTCGGGCCTTGCGCGGTCGACCCTATTGAGCGGCGAGGGTCTCGTCAACGGGGCTCCCCGAGCATCGATTTCGCGATCTTGTGCATGGAATCGAGCCCATCTCACCATACCTGCCCCCCGAAGTGACGCCTTCGAGCGACTTTTCCACATATCCACACTCATCCACAGGGGGTTGTGCACAAGCGGTGTCGACAAGTTTCTGAGGCGCTTTTTTCGCGCCCTTCAGTCGATGCCGAACATGAGGTCCCGCAGCCGGATCCGCTGGATCTCGTAGGTCGAGGTGTCGATCATCATCGATCCGAGCCGCAGGCCCCGCATCCCATCCCCGGCATTGGTGCCGACCCGGAGGACGTCGTCGGCGAACTCGAGGACTCCCAGGCCGAGGCACCACCCCGAGCCGTCGAGGGCGCCGACCAGCACCCGATCGAGACGGGAGAGATCGAGGCCGGCGGGGAGGGTAGGTGCAAACACGGTGGGGCGGACCCGCCATCGTTGCTGCGGCTCGGCGAAGGCGGCGGCGAACCCCTTGGTGCGGGCCGCCTCCCGCTCGTCGGGCGACGGGGTCCGGATCTCGGGATCGACCGGGGCGATCTCCACGTCGGCCGAGAAGAACCGGCGCAACATCCCGATCAAGGGCTCCAGCTCGGCACCCCGCTGCAGACCCACCACGATGTCGGGCCGGCACAGCTCCATCTTGTGGTACTTGAGGGTCTGGCCGGTGACGCCGGAGACGACGCCGGTGGTGTCGACCACCACGATGTCGGCCTCATAGCGGGCCCGGTCGACCAGTGTCGCGGTGGCGACCACCTGCTGGAGCACCAAGCCCTCGGGGGTGATCGAGCCGACGAACTGCATCGCGTCGGCCCGTTCGAGATCCTCGAGATCGCTCCGATCCCGAACGAAGTGGAGACCGGCGCATCCCGGCGGTCCCGTGGTGGTCTGGTCGATGTCGGCATCGACGTACGCCGCGGTCTTCCCGGCATGCACCGCCGCCTCGAGCAATCGGAGACCGAAGGAGGTCTTGCCGGTATCGCGGGCCCCGATCAGCATCACCACGCCGCGGCGGCGCGTCAGATCGTCCAAGAGGCCGGTGTGGATGTCGCTGATGCCGCCTCCTCCTCGGGCCGCGGATTGTATCGGGGTGAGGCTCGCGAAGGCCGGGGTATCCTCCGCCGGCGATGTCCCCGATCTCGTTCCTCTCAGACTTCGGCCACGCCGACGAGTTCGTCGGCGTGGTCCACGGCGTGATCGCCCGCATTGCGCCGGAGGTTCGGGTGATCGACGTGACCCACGGGGTGCCGCGCGGTGATGTGCGAGCCGGGGCCCTGGCGCTGCTCCGAGCGGTGCAGTACCTGCCGGAAGGCGTGGTCTTGGGCGTCGTCGACCCGGGGGTCGGTGGGGACCGGCGCCCCGTGGCGCTCGAGACCGGGTGGGGGCACTTCTTGGGGCCCGACAACGGCCTGCTGGCTCCGGCAGTGGCCGTGGTCGGCGGGGCGCAGCGGGCGGTGGAGCTCGATGCGCCGGCCTATCGACTCCCCTCGCAGGGAGCGACCTTCGAGGGCCGCGACGTCTTTGCGCCGGCGGCGGCGGTGCTCGCCTCGGGGGAGGCGGACATCGGCGACCTCGGGACCGACGTCGACGTCACGACCCTGATGCCGCTGCTGCTCCCCCTTCCCGACCAGGGCGACGGCTACGTGCAGGGGGAAGTGTGGTGGATCGATACCTTCGGCAACGCCCAGACCAACATCGGGCCCGCTGATCTGGAGGCGGCCGGTCTCGGTCCGGGGAGCGTGGTCACCATCCGGATCGGTGCGACGAGTCACGATCTGCCCTGGGTGACGGCGTATGCCGATGTCGGGGAAGGTGAGGGTTTGGTGCACGTCGACTCCTACGGTTTGATGACGATCGCCGTGCGGGGGGGGAGGGCCGACGAGGCGTTCGCCGTGCGGGAGCGGGTCTCGATCGGGGTCAGGGCTGGACCGACAGGAGCTGCACGATGAAGACCACCCCGGCGGCGATGAGGATCACCAGCAGTGTCAGCAGTGCGAAGACGGTCCCCGGGCGCATCCGGAGGCCGACCCTAGCCGGGCGAGGCCGGTCCCGATGAGGAAGGTCACCTTCCTGACCCGGCGCGGCTGCACGCTGTGCGACGAGGCCTGGCCCCACGTGGCGGAGTGGGCGGACCGCCTCCAAGTCGGGGTCGAAGTGGTCGACGTCGACGCCGAGGGCCTCGCCGAACGATACGGGGACCGGGTTCCCGTGGTGCTGGGACCGGAGGGGGACGAACTGCTTGCCGGGCGGTTCGGGAGGCTCCGGGTGCTGCGGGCCATGCTGCGAGCTCGCTACGGCTGAGAGGTCCGGCGGCAGGACTATTGTGCGCTCGTGAAGACGGCCGTTCCCCGCGCCACCGTGCAGCGCTTGCCGATGTATCTCAAAGTCCTCGATGAGGTCTCCGAGGAGGGGATCTCCAGCGAGGAACTCGCCGCCGCGGCCGGGGTGAACTCCGCCAAGGTCCGCAAGGACCTCTCCTATCTCGGCTCCTACGGGGTGCGGGGCGTCGGCTACGAGGTGGAGCACCTCCGCTACGAGGTGCGGCGGGCCCTCGGGCTCACCAAGGACTGGCGGGTGGCCATCGTCGGGCTCGGCAACCTCGGCCTCGCCCTCGCCAACTACCGGGGATTCGCCGAAGAGGGCTTCGTCGTCGTTGGTCTCTTCGACAGCGATCCCGGCAAGATCGGAGCCCACATCGACACACTCGAGATCGAGCCGATGGAACGTCTCTCCGCTGCGGTGAAGGATCGGCACATTTCGATAGGGATGATCACCACGCCGGCCGGCTCGGCCCAGGAGGTGGCCGACATCCTGGCCGAATCCGGCGTCAAATCGATCCTCAATTTCGCCCCGGCCCACATCCAGGTCCCCGAGGGGGTGGACGTGCGGCGCGTCGACCTGTCGACGGAACTCAAGGTGCTTTCGTATTACCTGCACCGTGCCGGGGCCGACGCTTAGGTCCCGGGCCTATTCGTCGTCCCCGCTCTCCGATTCGAAGCGATTGAGCGCGGTGACGAACATCGCGAACAGAATGAGCGCCCCGACCATCAACGCTCCGGGGAGGATCCGGAGCTCGAAGGCATTGAGCCCCTCGAGCGAGGTGGGCCGCAACCCGCGCGGTGCATAGAGGGAGTAGAGCAACCCGACGACCGCCAGGAATCCGAAGAAGGCGGTTCCGGTCACCAGGAAGGCCAGCCGCCGGCCCAGGTTCGTGTAGTTGATCAGGTAGACCGACCCGGCGAACACCGCCAGCGAAGCGAAGGCGACGATCAGGCCGCGGACCAGGACCCCGGGCGCCGGCTCGCCATCGGGGCCCACGTTGTTCTTCCCGACCAGGTTCTCGTAGAAGACATCCAGTGCCGCCCGGAACTGGGGGATCAGCGACAGCAGGACGAGCACCGCCAGCACGATGCCGAGCCACTCCAGGCTGCTCAGACCCCTCTCGTCGCGCCGCATCACAGGGTCCTCTCGAAGGTGACGATCAACATGAGGTCCTCTCGGCTGAGCACGGTGCCGAAGCCCGGCATCCAACCGCGGCCCAAACCGTTGACTCCGTAGGCCTTGCCGTTCTCGGAGCCGTTGACGATGAACTCGAGATGGTCGGTGGCGTCGGGGAACTGAACCACCGAACGGCCCCCCGTGAGCGATGGCCCGAAACCGCCCGAGCCCGCCTCTTGGGTGAAGGCGACCCCCGCCGAGTACCCGGCCGTGTGGCACCGGGCGCAGTACGCGTTGTAGAGGGCGGCGCCGCGGCGGGCATCGGAGACGTTGCCGTCGAAGGCGGCGGCCAGTGCGTCGAAGTCCATGGCGAAGCGGCGTTCGGCGCCGGCTTCCTCGAGGTACTCGAGCCCGGCGGCGGCGGTGTCCAGGAGGCGGTCCTGGGTGTCTACCGTCAAGCGGAGGTCGCGCACGACCGTCTCGATCTCGTCGGCGACGATCTCGGCGAGCGCCAGATCGGGAACCGGCGTCGCCCCCTCCGAGGTCGAGAACGCCGCATCCGGGTCGAAGGCGGCCCGCTCCAGGACGGCGGTGGCATCGCTCGGCGGGGCCTCGGCGACCACGAAGGAGAGGAGATCCATCAGTTGCTGCTCGGCTTCGTCCGCCAATCCGTCGCGGTCCCGATCGGGAGCGGCCGTCTCACAGATCCTGCCGACGATCGCTGCAGAGTCGTCGGTGCACGGCCCGGCCAGGATCCCGGCCAGCCGGTCTTCGATGTCGGAGAGCACCGCATAGGCGGCCGGGGCTTCCTCGATGGCGCGGATCTCGTCTTCCTGGCGAACGATCGCATCGGCGATCGTGGCGTCGGCGTTGGCGAGCCGGGCGAGTTCGCGTGACACCGCCCCATCCACCTCGGAGACCTCTTCGACCTGGGAGACCTTGAAGGCGTCGAGGTAGGCGATCAGTTCGTCGATCTGCTGGACGTTGAGCGGTCCGCCCCCCTCGGTTCCCCACGCCGGCATCGGGCTGCCCGACCGGCCGTAGACCAGCCAGTAGCGGACCTCGTCGGCGTCGTAGCGATACAAGACGTCGTTGATCGACGGAGCCGCCCACGAGGTGGTGAGGCCGCTGCGCTTCTCCACGAAGTCGGCACCGCCTCCACCACCCGTCGGACCGTGGCAGTCACCACACTGGAACTCCTCGTACCAGTGCTCGCCGCGTTCGATGGCCACCTCGTCGAAGTGCTCGGCCGAGGCTTCCTGGCGGTCGGTCTCACCGAGGAAGTAGACGGGAAGAATGACCGCCAGAACCGCACTGGCGGCCAGGGCGCCGATGAGGGTCGAGTTGAGGCGCCGCGACTCCAGTTCGTCGTCGGTCATGAAGGGCGACTGGTTGGCCGGGGGTGCCTCGCGGCGACGCCGGACCCTGCTCGAGCCCAGCAGGAACCACAGCCACGCCAGCGTGCCGAGCACCGCAAGCGTCAAGACGAATGCACCGATCCCCATCAGCGGCTCCTCAGATGCACGACGGTCCCTGCGGGTACTCGGCCGTCTTCGTCGTCGACCGGGCGGTCTGGATCACCTGGCCGGTGTCGATGATCAGCTCGTTGCTCTCGTTGACGGTGACCACGAACCGATCGAGGTTGCGGGGTGCCGGCCCGTCCTCGTACTCCCCGTGGTAGTTGTACTTCGAACCGTGACAGGGACACTCGAAGCCCTGAGATGAGGCACACTCCGGGACCCGGCACCCGAGATGCACGCAGCGCTGCCACAGGGCGATGTAGCCGCCCGCCACCACGGGCAGGCCGTCGAACGACGATCCGGCCATTTCGCCTTGGAACGGGAGCACGTAGGCCTGGGCGGCCGAGATGAACAGAGGTGCGATCCGGCCGTCGGGGAGGAACACCTGCTTCTCGATGTCTTCCAGCTTCCCGGCGTTGACCTTGCTCCCGAAACCGCCCGAGCGGAGCTTGGGCCACATGAAGGCGAGGGCGGCGACCCCGAACTGGGCCAGGAAGATGCCGAAGACCCCGAGGACCCCCCGGTTGAAGAACTGTCGCCTCGTGACGTCGTAGTCGGCGGCATCGATCTCGGGCCGGGCCTCCAGCGGATCGATGGGAACCTCGTCCCCTGTGACCTCGGGGGCCGGCTCGGCTTCCCGGGTCCGACGCACTCTGCGGGGGCGCTCGACCGGGGCGGACACCGTATCCCCGCGGCGCCAGGCCACGGTGAACAGCGCCGCCGCGAGGAGGAAGACGATGACGACGAAGGCGATGACGAGCACGGTCATAGGTCGAAGAAGATCCCGTCTCTCCAGGGGAAGGTGAAGTTGAACCCTTTCCCCCGGTAGAAGGAGCCGATGATGGTGAGGATCGCCGAGGCCACCACGAAGAAGGTGAACAGCATGATGGCGAACTTTCGATCGGCCGGCCGCGTCGAGGGGTTGCGGTCGACGTAGGGGATGATCGCCAGGCCGGCCAGTCCCAGACCGGGGATCAAGACCCCGGCGACCTGCGGGTCGAAGTACGACAGCAGCTCCTGCAGGCCGAGGAAGTACCAGGGGGCCTTCGAGGGATTCGGCTGGTCGTTCGGGTTGGCCAGTTCGAGGAGCGGCGCATCCTGGAACACCGAGAAGATCACCAGGAGCGCCGTCACCACCAGGAGTGCCACGAACTCGATTGCCAGCAGGTGCGGCCACACGTTCACCTTGTCCGTGGGTTCGCTCTTGACCTGTTGGATCGCTTTGGCCTTGACGACGGTGAGGAGCCGCTGGGTGCGGACCCCTTCCGGCACCGGGGGAAGACTCGGTTGGGGGGCGGGAGCGGGGGCCGCCGCCGCAGCCGGAGCGGCCGCCGCCGCGGGGGCGGTGGCGGCCGCTTCGCCCTTGAGTTCGGCGAGGATCTCTTCGACGGGGCGCCCGGTGGCTTTGGCTTTGGCCTCGGCGGAGCGGCGCAGCAGCTTCTCGGGCATCTTGGCGGCGGCCGCCGCCTTTTCGGGATCGGCCTGCGCAGCCGGCGCTGCGGCGGGGGCCGGCTCTTCGAGAGCGGGCTTGGACGGCATCGGCGGCGGAGTGCCGGCTCCCGATGCCTTCAACTCGGCGAGGACCTCCTCCACCGGACGGCCCTGGGCCTTGGCCTTGGCTTCGGCGGAGCGGCGCAGCAGGTGGTCCGGCAACTGGGCGGTTGCCGCCGCGGCCTTGTCTGCGACGCTCTCGGCGGCAGCCGGAGCCTCTGCCGGCGGCGCGGCCGGGGACTCCTCGGCCGGCTCCGGTGGGGCCTCACCCTTCATCTCGGCGAGGATCTCCTCGACGGGGCGCCCGGTGGCCTTGGCCTTGGCCTCGGCGGAGCGGCGAAGAAGCGACTCGGGGATGTCTGACAACGGCGCTCCTTTCTAGAGGGGTCCCGAGATGCCGCCGTCCTTGCGGACACGCCAGAAGTGGACGGCCATGAAGATCACGATCAGGAAGGGGAGTGCCAGCACGTGCAGCACGTAGAAGCGCAGCAGCGTCGGGGCCCCGACCTCGATGCCTCCGAGGAGGACGAAGCTGACTTGGTTGCCGAACACCGGGGTGTAGCCGGCCATGTTCGAGCCCACCGTCACCGCCCACAGCGCCAGCTGGTCCCACGGGAGCAGGTAGCCGGTGAACGAGAGCAGCAGCGTGAGGAGGAGAAGGACCACTCCGACCACCCAGTTGAACTCCCGGGGGGGCTTGTAGGCGCCGTGGTAGAAGACCCGGGTCATGTGGAGGAACACGGTGATGACCATCAGATGGGCGCCCCAGCGATGGATGTTGCGCACCAGTTGGCCGAAGGCCACTCCTGTCGACAGGTCGGCGATGTCGTTGTAGGCGTCGGGTGAGCTCGGCGTGTAATAGAACATCAGGAAGATGCCGGTGATCGTGAGCAGGATGAAGAGGAAGAAGCTCAGCCCGCCCAGGCACAGCGTGTAGGAGAGGCGAACGGCGTGCCGCTTCACCTTCACCGGGTGGAGGTGATACAGCACGTTGTTCATGATGACGTAGGACCGGTTCCGGGGGCTGTCGGCGTAACCCTTGCGGAAGGGAGATCCCGGCCGGAAGATACTGGTCCACACCTCGCTGTCGCGGACCCGATCGGTGACCTGGGCAAGCCGCTCGCCCAGCCCCACCCTGCCGTTGCCGTTGCCTGCCACCTCTTCCTCCTAGAACCGCATTCCGTACGCGTAGCCGTTCTTGTGGTCGCGCTGCCCGCTGTCGACCTCCCACGGGGCCTCCACGCTGCGTTCATCGGCCTGGTCCGCCAGCGACCCGGCGAACTTGCCGAGGCTGATCACTCCGGTGGGGCAGCGATCGACGCACAAGGCACAGCGGGTGCACTCGTCCTCGTCGACGACGAAGAATCCTCGATTCCCTTCATCGGCCCGGGGATCGTCGACGTTGGCCGACTCGGCGATGGCATCGATCGACAGGTAGTGGATGCACTTCCACGGGCAGATGTCGACGCAGCCCTCGCAGAGTATGCATTCGCTCTGGTCGATGTGCAGGAACTGCTTCGGCTTGACGGCGCCGATGAGGTACTCCTCGTCGACGACGGCGAGCTGGTAGTCGTCGCGGAAGGGAGGCGTTTCGAACCAGACGTCGGTCTTGGCCATCTAACGCTCTCCCTTCACCATCGGCCGCCCGTACGCCGAGAGCTTCGGGGCGGGGGGTTTGTCCTTGCGCTTCGCCCGCTCTTGGAGCTGATACGCCGTGACGGCGATGACGCCGAGCACCACTGCCGAGTAGCCGCCGGAGACGAGATCCTTGATTGCCCCATAGGAGATGCTGACCTCATTGTTGAGCACCAGCCAGCGCGGCAGCGTGAAGGCGATCTTCTGCTCGGTCCACTCGAAGGTCCCTTGGGCCAGCGTCAGCCACTGATTGGGAACGACCCCGAACAGAAGGATCGCCTCGATGGTGAAGAGCATTGCTCCCACCGAGGCCCGGGCCCAGGTGAGTGGCCGGCCGAGCAGCCAGCCGAAGGTGATGCCCGCCAGCAGCAACTGGCTGCCCACGAACCCGATGATCTGTCCCCCGGTCGGCAGCATCCAGCACTTGGCGGGGTCGTTCTCCCACGGCAGGCATCGGGGAATGTGGGGGTAGAGCTCGCGACCCACGCTGTCGGTCTCGGCGAGTCCGGTGAAGTGGGCGATGAGCACGCCGACCACGAGCAGCACCGAGCCGCCGCCGATTCCGGCGATGCCGATCCTGACGCGCTGCTGCTCGGTCACGGGGCCGGACTCCTCCTCCGAAAGCGGCGACATTGTACGCGTCCCACCGCGTCGGAGGAGAACCGGGCGAAGGTGCCCCGACGCCGGCCGGCCCTTCGAGACTGTCGCCCGCCCCCCCACGAGCCTCGGGTGGCGGGGTGATCGTCCTCGGGTTGCGGGGCTAATGTTCTCGGGCCGACACACGACGGAGGAACGGGGAAGTGCCCGGCAGCGACACCATCGACGCCCCAAGCGCCGCAGATCTGCGGCGGTCCGGGACGCCCCGCCTCTATCACGCGGCGGCCGTGGTGCTGCTGTTGGCCGGCTCGGCTGCCTATGCCGGTGTTGCGGCCAAGGGGGTGTGGCCGGATTTCCTGGGCGGCGAAGCTGCGCTGTCCTACGGGCGGCTGCTCCCTGCTGCGCTGAACGTCCTCGTCATCGGCTGGCTCACCCTCGGCCTGGCCGGCGCCGCCATCTGGCTGGTGCCCCGCCTCGGCGGGGAACGTCCGGCTCCACTGTTGACTGCGGCGGGTCTTCTGGCCGTGCTCGGCGGCCTCGGTGCGGGCACGGCCGGCATCCTCTTCGGTGAGAGTGCGGGTGGCCGGTTGCTCGAACTCCCGTGGTGGTCCGATGTGGCGGTGGCCGCCGGGTTGTTGGTGATCGCCGTCGCCGTCACCCGGGCCGGTCGGGCAATGCCGGGAGGCTCGCCGGTTCCCGCCTGGTACCTGATGGCCGGACTCTGGCTGCAGTGGGCGGGCTTCGTGGTCGGGGCGATCCCCGGTCTGGAGGGAATCCCCGCGGCGCTCCAGGGCCGGTTCGCAACCACGATCATCGGCGGCCTCGGCCCCACCCTGATCGGTGTCGGTGTCGCCTACTACCTGGTCGGCAGGTCGACCGATTGGTCGTTCCACCCGCGGCTCGGTGCGATCGGCTTCTGGTCGCTCATCTTTTCCTGGCTCTGGACGGCACCGCGCGAGCTCCAGTACGGACCGACCCCGGATTGGCTGGAGACGGTGCCGGTGCTCTTCGGCGCCGGCCTGATCGTGGCGACGCTCACGATCGCCGCAGACTTCGCCCACTCCCTGCGGGGACGGTGGTCGGTCGTCTCGGGTTCGCGGCCTCTGCAGCTCTCAGTCGTCGGCGTCGGTCTGGTGGTGATCACCGCGGCCCACCTCTTCGTCGGTTCGCTGCGGGGTGCGAGTTCGGTGCTTCACTTCACGCTCTGGGAAGGCTCCGTCGAGGTCCTGGCGTTGTTCGGCCCTGCCGCGGCCTTCACGTTCGCCGCCGTCCAAGCCGCTTCGAACCGGACCTGGCCGCGACCCCTCGCCGCGGCGCACGTCTGGTTGGTGCTGGCCGGGCTGGGTACGGTCCTCGCCTCGCGGTGGATCGGCGGCCTCCAGCAGGGCTACACCTGGGTTGGTTCGGTCACCCCGGACTCGGTGGCCAACGCCGGGGACGCCTTCCGCGACTCCGTCGTGCCGCTCGAGGGACTCCAAGTCACCCAGGTGGTCGGACTCGGCATGGTGGTGATCGGCGCACTCTGTTTCACGCTGGGGTACCTCGTCACGCTGGGCGGCGGCCGCCGGGAAGAGGTGGACGCGGTCGGCGGCAGTCGGGCCCCCCTTCGCACCGTCCTGGGGGGTGCGGCAACGGTGTTTGCGCTCGTGGGGTTGTCGGTGGTGGTGCTGCCGGCGGCCGATACCGGCGATCCCCCCTCGCTGCTCGCCGAGGCCACCCGCCCCGACCCCGAAGAGCCGGTGGGCTCCCTGGGAAGGGACCTCTACGTTCGCGAAGGCTGCGGGTATTGCCACACCCAGCAGGTGCGGGGGATCGTCACCGACGTGGGCCTGGGTCCGGTCTCGGTCGTCGGCGACTACGCCAACGACGACGTCGATCTCTTGGGCCTCATGCGAATCGGGCCCGACCTGGCCCATGCCGGATCCCGGGAGTTCGCCGGTGATGCCGTGACCCTGCGCGACTACCTGGCCGACCCTCGGGCCTACCGTTCCTGGTCGACGATGCCGGCATTCGACTACCTGTCCGCCGACGAACGGGCGGCCCTCGCCGCCTACGTGGCGGGACTGGAGTAGCCCCCATGGAAGAAATACTCGCCAGCGCTGCCGCAGCACTCGATGCTCCGGAAGTACTCGTGCGCCGCTCGGCCGAAGCTCGTGCCAAGGCACAGGGGGTCCCCACCGAATCGGTGCTGGCGGCCTGGGGGGGCGGGGAGGCCGTCGCCGCACCCGCCGCCGCGCCGGTCGCCGAGCCTGCCGAGGCACCGGCGGCTCCCGCCGACGCTCCGTCTGCCCCGGCGGAGACCGGTGGCCCCCGGGTCGAAGTGATCGGGGAGGAAGCGCCACCGGTGCCCGACGTGGTTCTCGATGAGGAACCCCCCTACGAGAGCGAGGAAGCGGCGGCGGCCGCCGGGGCAATGCCCCGCTGGCTCGTGGCCCTCTTCGTCGTCGTGCCCGCTTTCGCCATCGCCTACGCCCTCTTCTTCCCCAACGGTCCCAGCTGCGGCGACGCCGGGCGGCTCGCGGTCGATCCGGTGTCGGGCGTTGCCGTGGGCTGCGATGGGAGCCCCTACGGACTCTCGTCGACCGACTTCTTTGCGATCGGGAGCGCCGAATACACCACCTGTGCCGCCTGCCACGGTGAGGGTGGCGCCGGAGCCGGCAACTTCCCCGGCTTCACCGGGGGGGCCTTGCTGCAGACCTTCCCGGCGGGTCAATGCCAGCAACAGGTCGACTGGGTGACGCTCGGCACGGCCGACTGGCCGGAGCCGACCTACGGTGCAACTGAGAAGCCGGTCGGCGGCACTGGCGCCGTTATGCCGGGGTTTGAGGGGGCGCTCTCCGAGGAGAGGATCCGGGCCGTGGTGCTCTACGAGCGAGTCCAGTTCGGCGGCCAATCGTTCGATGAGGCCCTGGTCGACTGCGGTCTCGCCGAGGTCGACGAGGCTACCGCCGGCGAGTAGCGCGTCGTCGGCTACCGATCTCACCACCGGTAATCTCGCCGCAATGGCCGATCGTCTCGATGTGCTGGTCGTCGGTGGCGGACCCGGGGGTGCCGCCGCCGCTCACTGGCTGGCCCGCGAAGGGCACACCGTGCTGGTGGCCGAGAAGAAGGAGTACCCGCGTCCCAAGACGTGCGGCGACGGCCTGACTCCTCGTTCGATCCGTCAGCTCGAGGACATGGGCTTCGACTTCTCCCTGCCGGAGTTCCACCGGGTCGGTGGTCTCCGCGCCTACTCGGGAGATCTGACGCTCGAACTGGAGTGGCCCGAGCACCCGGTCTATCCCAACTGGGGCGGGGTGCTGCGCCGCGCCGATCTCGATTGGGAGGTCGCCCGCCTCGCCGAGAAGCAGGGCGCCGTGCTGCGGGCCGGCACCGAGGCCAGGCCGATTCTCGACCAGGGCCGCCTCAGCGCCGTCGAGCTGGTGACGGGCGGGGAACGTGAGGTCGTCACCCCGCGTCTCGTCGTCGTTGCCGACGGATCGCTGAGCCGCTTCGGCCGGTCGCTGTCGGCGGAGCGAAACCGGGACCTGCCGTTCGGGCTCGCTGCTCGCGGCTACTACGCCAGCCCCCGCTCCGACGATCGCTACATCGAGAGCCATCTCGATCTCAGGGATGCCGAGGGGGCCACCGTTCCGGGCTACGGATGGGTGTTCCCGCTCGGAGACGGCACCGTGAATGTGGGGGTCGGCGTGCTGTCGACCTTCCACCGTTGGAAGGACGTCAACACCTCCACCCTGATGGCCGCACTCGAGGCGACGGCCCCCGAGTACTGGGATCTCGGCCCCCACTCGAAGATCAGCGAGCCGCGGGGTGGGAAGCTCCCGATGTCGTTCTCGGTGGGTCCCAAGGTGGGTACCAACTGGGTCCTGGTGGGCGACGCCGCCGGTGCGGTCAACCCGTTCAACGGGGAGGGCATCGCCTACGCCTACGAGACGGGGCGGATCGCCGCCCGCCACGTGCACGCGGCTCTGGTGGCCGACGACCCGTCGCTTCTGCACGGCTATCGCTACGAGCTCGACGACACCTACGGCCTCTACTACCGGACGTCGCGGGCTTTCGTGAGGGCGATCGGGCGGCCCGGTGTGATGAAGGCACTCACCCGGGTCGGGCTGCGCTCCCGCTCTCTCATGGAGTGGGTCTTGCGGGTGATGGCCAACCTGCTGCGGCCCGGCGAGCACCACATGGCGGAGGACGCCTACCGGATAGTCGAGCGAATCGTGCAGGCGGGGCCCGAGCCCTAGATCCTGCCGGGGGGTTTGCCCCCGCCATCGTCTCCTTAAGTCTGCTCTCCGGCGCTCCGATGCCTAGGGGTGATGACCGATCCAGCCCCTCAGGAGTTCGAGGGCGCGGCCGAGCGGTGGCAGCAGCGTCCCTGGCCGGCACGCGGAGTGCGGGCCCTCTCGGCGCTGCTCCCGTTGGTCGGTGCCATCGGCGTCGCCATCGCCGCCGCCCGGTTGATGCCGGCCCCCGATGGTCCGCTCCAGCAGGCCGGATGGTGGGGCGCCGTGGTCGCTGCTTCGGGTCTCGGCCTGTTCCTGTTCAGAGTGTTGCTGCGACCCATGGCACCGATGGCGTCGCTGTTGGGGATGGCGCTCGAGTTCCCCGGTGAGGCCCCGTCGCGGTTCCAGATCGCCCGAAGGTCGCGCCGGTCGGTCGAAGATCACCTCGAAGGACTCGGCAATCTCGATCCGGGGGACCTCGACCGGGCCGTCGGGGAGCTCTTGGCGAGTGCGGTGCGCCAGCACGGTCGCCTCGGCGATCAGGGCCGGGTGGCGTCCTATGCAGGGCTGCTGGGTCGCGAGCTCGGGCTCGATGACGCGGCGCTCACCAAGCTTCAGTGGGCGGCCACCTTCCACGACATCGGAAAGCTCACGATCGCCGAGAACATCCTCGGGAAGGCGGGAAGCCTGACCGGCTCGGAGTGGGCGGCGGTCGAGCGGCACCCGCAGCACGGGCTCGAGCTCATCGCCCCGGTCCGAGAGTGGCTGGGCGAGTGGGCCGGTGCGGTCGGCGAGCACCACGAACGTTTCGACGGGACCGGGTATCCGGACGGCAAGGCGGGTGAGGAGATCTCGCTCGCCGGACGTATCTGCGCCGTCGCCGACGCCTTCGACGTCATGACCTCGGGCCGATCCCACAAGAAGCCCCTTTCGGCGGCGGCGGCTCGTGAGGAGCTGGCTCGCAACGCCGGCGGGCAGTTCGACGCCGATGTGGTTCGGGCCTTCCTGCGCATCGCCCCGAGCAGGCTGCGCTGGGTCGCCGGGCCGGCGTCCCTGCTCGGTCAGCTCCCGCTCTTGCGGCGCGCCGGCGCCGGTGTGGGCCTGGCCTCGGTGGCGGCGTCGGCGACGCTGGCGCTGGCCGGCGCCGGAGTGATCGCCCCATCCACGGTGGAACCGGAGATCCCGCTGCCGGTCGCGGTTGAAGAGGCGGTGGCCGCCACCACCACGACGGTGCCGCAGGTCCGGCTCGGAGACGCCCGGCAGGCCGAGATCGAGGTCGGAGTGGCTACCGATGCCACGACCGACATCGAGGTTCTCGATCCCGCAGACCTGGGTTCGGGATTGGTGGCGGAGATCTGGGATGCGCCGATGTGGGGGACCGCATCGATCACCGGCGGCATCCTCTCGTATGCGCCGGGACCCGGGTTCGATGGAGAGGATCGTTTGGCGGTGCTCGTCACCGGACCCGACGGTGAGGCGGTGGCGCTCCTCGAGTTCCTGCTGTCGGCGTCGTCGCCGAACGTCCCTCCCCGCCTCGGCGACGATGAGGCCGCAACCGATGAGGACGTGCCGGTGATCGTCGATGTGCTCGCCAACGACCTCGACGACTTGGGCTTCGATCCGGCGACGCTGGTCGTCATCGTGGGCCCCGAGCGGGGCACGGCCGAGGTGCTGCCCGAGGGCGTCTTCTTCACTCCGGAGCCCAACTGGTTCGGCACCGCAGAGATCCGCTACCGGGTGGAGAACCTCGCCGGACTGGGCGGCGTGGCGACGCTGACGGTCGACGTCTTCCCGGTGAACGATCCGCCGACGGTGGGTGACGACTCGGCCGAGACCGACGAGGACGTGCCGGTCACGATTCCGGTCCTCGCCGACGACGAGGACCCCGAAGACGAGCTCGACCCGGGGACGCTGTTCGTCTCGATCCCCCCGACGCTGGGCACCGCCACCCCTCGGGACGGTGAGATCTTCTACGAGCCGGCCCCCGACGCCTCCGGTGTGGACACCTTCTTCTACGGCGTCTGCGACCTGCACGGGGCCTGTGCCGAGGGCACAGTGACCGTGACGGTGGCGGCCGTCAACGATCCGCCGTTTGCGGAGCCCGACGGTGGCGCAACCACCGAGGGTGCCGCCATCACGATCGATGTGCTGGCCAACGATGGCGATCCTGAGGGCGATCCGCTCACCCTCGTCCCCGATTCGGTCTCGGCGCTCGGTGGCACCGTGACGTGTGAGGGCGGGTCCTGCCTCTACACGCCGCCGGTGTTCCGACCCACCCAGAGCGGCCTCATCCTCGACACCTTCGGCTATGTGATCGAGGACGGCAACGGGGGGACCGCTTCGGCGGTGGTCACCATCGAGATCACCGTCGAGGAGGATCCCAACAACCCGCCGTCGGCGGCCGACGACACCGCCACGGTGGCGGAGGACGGCGGCCCGATCGCCATTACGCCGCTGTCCAACGATTCCGACCCCGACGGCGATGCGCTCACTATCACCACGAACACCGCCCCTGAGAAGGGAACGCTCACCAGGACGGGAACCACCTTCACCTACACCCCGGCCGCGGAGGATTTCGGAACCCAGACCTTCGGCTACACGATCTCCGACGGCCGCGGCGGCACCGCCTCGGCCACGGTCACGATCACCATCACCGAGGTGAACGACAACCCCGAGGCCGTGGCCGACACCGCCACCACCGAGTCCGGTGAGGCGGTGACCATCGACGTGCTCGCCAACGACGGCGACGTCGACGGCGAGCTCGATCCGGCCACGTTGAGCATCAAGGAGGAGCCGGGAGACGGCACTGCGGTGGTAGTGGAAGGGAAGGTCACCTACACCTCCGATGCCGGTTTCGAGGGGACCGACACCTTCGTCTACAAGATCTGCGACACCGGCGACAAGTGCGACTCGGCAACGGTGACGGTCACGGTCGATCCGTTCATCAACCCGGTTACCGCCGTCGACGACACGGCGACCACCACCGAGGACACCGCCAAGGTGTTCGCGGCCGCCGACTGGTTGGGGAACGACACTCACGACGACGGAGAAGCACTCGCAATCAAGGAGTTCGATGCCGCCTCGAAGGAGGGCGGGACGGTCGTCGACAACGGGGACGGCACCTACACCTACACCCCGGCGGCCGAGTTCTCAGGCGACGACACCTTCACTTACACCGCCACCGACCCCGGCGGGAACACCGGAACGGCCACCGTGACGGTGACGGTCGGCGCGGTCAACGATCCCCCCGACGCCGTCGACGACACCGCCTCGACCGACGAGGACACCCCCAAGCTGTTCACCGCCTCGACCGACTGGTTGGGCAACGACACCGATCCTGAGAGCGATCCGCTCACCATCACCGCCTTCGATACCGCCTCGACCGCGGCCGGAACCATCACCGACAACGGAGACGGCACCTACACCTACACCCCGGCGGCCGGGTTCAACGGCAACGACACCTTCACCTACACCATCAGCGACGGCACCGCCTCGGATACCGCCACGGTGACGGTGAACGTCGGCGCGGTCAACGACCCACCGGTGGCGACCGACGATGCCGCGGCCACCGACGAGGACACCCCCAAGGTGTTCGACGCGGCCACCGACTGGCTGGGCAACGACACCGACCCGGACGGCGACACGCTCACGGTGGGCGCCTTCGACGGCACGTCGGCGGCGGGCGGATCCGTGGCCGACAACGGGAACGGCACCTACACCTACACCCCGCCCGCCCACTTCGGGGGCACCGACACGTTCACCTACACGGTGTCCGACGGAGCAGGCGGCACCGACACCGCCACCGTGACGGTCACCGTGTCCGCGGTCAACGACCCGCCCAATGCCGCCGGTGATCCGTTCACGACCGCCGAGGACACCCCGCTCATCTTCATTGCCGCCACCGACTGGCTGGGCAACGACACCGACATCGAGGGGGGTGCGATCACCCTCACCGGTTTCGATGCGGCCACCGCAGCCGGCGGCACCGTGACCGATCTCGGTGCCGGGTCGTACCGCTATGACCCGCCGGGCGACTTCGCCGGATCCGACACGTTCACCTACTCCGTTACCGACGGCACCGATCCCGCCACCGGCACCGTGCTGATCGCGGTCACCCCGGTCGCCGACGCCCCGGTGGCCGGCGACGATCCCGATGGCGGCGACACGGCGGCCGACTTCGAGGTGACCCCGATCACCATGCTGGTGATCCCGGCCGCCGAGCTGGTCGACAACGACACCGATGCCGACGGGGACGCACTCGGCCTGGTGCCGGCGGGCCCGACCGCCACGGCACAGGGCAGCGTGACCTGTGATGCCGCCGGGTGCACCTACACACCCAACGGCACCTTCATCGGCGTCGACACGTTCACCTACGCCGTCACCGACGGCGCCCTCACCGACACCGCCACCGTCGCGGTCACCGTGACCGACTACGTCCTGTCGCCGGATGCCGGCCGGGCGGTGATCAACGAGGTGCTCTACGAGCAGAGCACCGGAGCGGAAGGCGTCACCGAAAACGACGAGTTCGTCGAGCTCTACAACGCCTCGGGGCATCCTCTCGATGTGTCGGGGTGGGTGCTCTCCGACTCGAACCACATCGCCGAGTCCTTCGACGCCCCCGCCCCGTTCACCTACGCCTTCCCCGGTGGGAGCGTGATCCCGGCCGGCGGTTATGCGGTGCTGTGGCTGGGCGTCGACCAGACCGCCACCAACCCCGGGTTCAGCAACGTGGTCGGCGGCACCGACCTGGAGCTGTGGGCCGGCGGCACCACGCTGCTCGACGCCGCCGGGGACGAGCTGTGGCTGTACGACGGCGACTTCAAGCTGGTCGACTTCGTGGCTTGGGGTTCCGATGCGGCCCCCAGCCGCAACGGGAATCCCCCCGATCCTCTCGGCATCTGGGACCCACTGCCCAACAACGAGGCGGCGCTGATCCCGGCGGCGCTCGGCCGGTCGCTGTCCCTGGCGCCCAACGGCGAGAACGCCGACGACAGCTACTGCTGGGAGTTGTCGGCCTCCGGTGCCGCCACATGCGCCACCGCAGCGGCCACCATCGACACGGATCTCTTCGGCACCCGGGTGACCAGCGTGGGCGGCGCCAACAACGCCACGGCCAACAACCCACCGGCCGCCACCGCCGACGGTCCGTTCCCTGTGTTCGAGGACGGGGCCATCGTGTTCTCGGCGGCCGGCGATTGGCTGCTCAACGACACCGATGCCGACCTCGATCCGCTGGTCCTGTCCGGCTTCGACCTTGCGACCGCTCAGGGCGGGACGGTGGCCGACGCCGGCGGCGGCAGCTACCGCTACGAGCCGCCCGCCGACTTCTCCGGCACCGACACCTTCACCTACACGATCACCGACGGCCTGGGCGGGTTCGCCACCGGTACGGTGACCGTGACCGTGGGTGCGCTGAACGACGCTCCCAGCTTCGATCGTGGGGCCGACGTCGTCGTGTCGGAGGACTCCGGCGCCTACGCCGCCGCCTGGGCCACCGGGATGAGTTCGGGCCCGGCAGACGAGGCCGGCCAGTCGCTCTCCTTCGAGATCGTCGCCAACTCCAATGCGGGTCTCTTTGCGTCTCCACCGGCTGTGGCCGCCGACGGTACGCTCGGCTTCGCTCCGGCTGCCGACGCCGCCGGCACCGCCTTCATCGGCATCCGGCTCCGTGATGACGGTGGAGTCGCCGACGGCGGGAAGGATGCCTCACCCACGGTGATGCTGACCATCCTGGTGACCCCGGTGAACGACGGTCCCGGCTTCACCAAGGGTCCCGACGTCACCGTGGCCGAAGGCTCCGGCGCCTACGCCGCGGCCTGGGCCACCGGGATCACCGCCGGACCCCCCAACGAGGCCTGGCAGGCGCTCACCTTCGAGGTGACCGCCAATGACAACCCGGGACTGTTCGACGGGCAACCGGCCGTCGCCTCCGACGGAACCCTCACTTTCACTCCGGTCGCCGTCGGCATCGGTACCGCCACCATTGAGGTTCGGATCGGTGATGACGGCGGCATCGCCGGTGGCGGGATCGACCTCTCGCCGACCCAGACCTTCCTGATCACCGTCGGATAGGCGTCTGACCGGGGAGTCGCGGGGCATCACACCGGCTGTGGACCTCTTCGGTGATCTGGTCGTCGGTCGGAGTGGACTGCTGACCCGCTAGCCTCCGCCCCGTGGAGCGCGCCACATGACGCTGACCGACTACCTGCCGATCGCCATCATGTTTCTCCTGGTGCTCGGGTTCGCCGTCCTCGTCATGCTCCTCGGCCGACTCATCGCCCCCCGCAACCCCACCCCGGAGAAACTCGAGCCCTACGAGTGCGGGATCGTGCCGCTCCAGGAGCCGGTGCAGCGCTTCCCGGTGAAGTTCTACCTGGTGGCGATGCTGTTCGTGATCTTCGACATCGAGATCGTGTTCCTCTTCGCCTGGGCGGTCCGCTTCGAGACCCTGGGGTGGCCGGGAGTGGCCGCGGTCGGGATCTTCACGTTCCTGCTGGTCGAGACCCTGGTGTACGTGTGGCGCCGGGGGGCGCTCGATTGGAACATCGCCCGGCGTGAGCGATATCGCCGAGTGGTGGCCCCCGACGCCGAGGAGGCCGCCTGATGGCGCGAGCCGAACGGCCTTCGGAGAACATCCTCACCACCACGCTCCACAAGGCGGTCAACTGGGCGCGAACCCGCTCGATGTGGCCGGCGACGTTCGGGCTCGCCTGCTGCGCAATCGAGATGATGTCGACCGGGGCCGCCCACCACGACCTGGCCCGTTTCGGCATGGAGGTGTTCCGGGCTTCCCCCCGCCAGGCCGATCTGATGATCGTGGCCGGGCGGCTCTCCCAGAAGATGGCCCCGGTGCTCCGCCAGGTCTACGACCAGATGCCCGAACCGAAGTGGGTGATCTCGATGGGGGCCTGCGCCTCGACCGGCGGCATGTTCAACAACTACGCCCTGGTCCAGGGCGTCGACCAGGTCGTTCCCGTCGACGTCTACGTCCCCGGCTGTCCTCCCGGGCCCCAGTCGCTGATCCACGGGATCCTCACGCTGCAGGACACGGTGATGGAAGGGAAGGCGGCGCTGCGATGAACCTCGAGGCCTTCCCCAACGCAACCTTCCAAGGTGAGGGCAGGGCCCGCGTCCCCGCTGAGGACCTGGTCCCCTTCGTGGAGGAGGCCCGCGACGCCGGGTACGAGATGTTCATCGACCTGGCCGCCGTCGATCATCTCCACCGTCGCCCGGACCGCTTCGAGGTCGTGGTCAACTTGCTCAACCTCGCCGAGAAGGCCCGCCTGCAGATCTCGGTGGCGGCGCCCGGCGATCCGCCCGAGGTGCCCTCGATCACGGGTGTGTTCCCCGGCGCCAACTTCTACGAGCGCGAGGCCTTCGATCTCTTCGGAATCCGCTTCCCCGGCCACCCCTCGCTCACTCGAATCCTGCTGCCCGACGACTGGCAGGGTCACCCGCTTCGCAAGGACGAACCGGTCGGCTCGGTGCCGGTTCAGTTCAAGGGAGCCGACAAGGCGACATGAGCAATCCCCCCGACCTCAGCACCGGCGACCTGGAGACGCCCTCGCTCGAGCGGCCGAAAGCCACCGAGGCGGTCGATCCGGCGGTCGACCGCCGCCGGACGCACGAGATGTGGTTCACCGGCACCGAGGCCCCCACCGATCTCGGCCGTTTCACCGACGAAGGCGCCCAGGAGATGCTGGGGACCGAAGAGGGGCAGGTCTTGGCCGACCAGGAGGGCCGGCTGGTCGCCGACGACTACCTCGAGGAGCCGAACGCGGTCGGTGATGAGGTTCAGATCGTCAACATGGGCCCCCAGCACCCCGCCACCCACGGAGTGCTGCGCCTCCAGTTGGAGCTCGACGGGGAGACGATCCGCCGTGCCAAGCCGATCATCGGCTACCTGCACACCGGGATGGAAAAGACCGCCGAGACGTTGTCGTTCCTTCAGGGCCCCACCAACGTCACCCGGATGGACTACCTGTCGCCCTTCCACAACGAACTGTGCTTCTCGCTGGCGACGGAGGCCCTCCTCGGCATCGAGGTGCCGCCCCGAGCGCAGGTGATCCGCATCCTGATGACCGAACTCAATCGCCTTTCTTCTCACCTGGTGTGGGTGGCCACGCAGGGGATGGACGTTGGGGCCCTCTCGATGATGCTCTACGGGTTCCGGGAGCGCGAGGAGATCCTCAACTTCTTCGAGAAGGTCACCGGGTTGCGGATGAACCACAACTACATCCGGCCCGGCGGGGTGGCCGCCGATCTTCCCGACGGGTGGGAGGACGACGTCGAGCGGCTCCTCGATCTCATCCCGAAGGGGATCGCCGACTACGAGGATCTGCTCACCGGCAATCCGATCTTCATCGAGCGGACCCAGGCGGTCGGCGTCATAACACCCGAGGAGTGCCTTGCTTACGGGGTGACCGGGCCGATCATGCGGGCCTCCGGCATCGACTGGGATCTCCGCAAGGCCTTCCCCTACTCCGGGTTCGAGGAGTACGACTTCGACGTCCCCATCGGCAAACACGGCGACACCTTCGATCGCTACCTGGTGCGGATGGAGGAGATGCGGCAATCGCTCTCCATCGTGCGCCAGGCGACCGATCGGATGCCTCGGGGCGACTACCGCTCCGAGGACCGCAAGATCACCCCACCCCCACGTCTCCGCATCGACCAGTCGATGGAGGCACTCATTCACCACTTCAAGATCTTCACCGAGGGCTTCAAGGTGCCCGAGGGGGAGGTGTATCAGGCGGTCGAGTCGCCCCGCGGCGAGCTCGGGATGTACCTGGTGTCGGACGGCGGCTCGAAGCCGTGGCGTCTCCATGTGAGAGCACCGTCGTTCGCCAACGTCCAGGCACTGCCGGTGATGCTCGCCGATTCGCTGATCGCCGACACGGTCGCCACTCTGGCTTCGGTCGATCCGGTCCTGGGGGACGTGGACCGATGACCTGGGCTCCGGAGCTCGAGGAACGGGCCCAAGCGATCATCGCCCGCTATCCAGAAAGGCGATCGGCGGCCATGCCGCTCCTCTACCTGGCGATGCTCGCCGACGGTCACCTCACCGATGCCGGACAGCGCCGGGTGGCCGAGTTGACCGGCTTGTCGGCGGCCCAAATACAGGCGGTGGCCACCTTCTACACGATGTTCAAGCGGCGCCCCCCCGGCCGCTACCTGGTCTCGGTGTGCACCTCGATCTCGTGCATGCTGCTCGGCGCCGACGAGGTGCTCGATGCCGTCGCCGACGAGACCGGTGTGGCCGACGGCGACGCCGACGAGGTGTTCGGCGTCGAACACGTCGAGTGCATCGGGGCCTGCGGCGGTGCCCCCGCCGTGCAGGTCAACTACGAACTGATCGAAGGCGTGACACCGGAGCAGGGTCGGGCGCTGTGTCGCTGGTTGCGGGAGGAACGCCCCGAGGTGGTC
This sequence comes from Acidimicrobiia bacterium, assembly GCA_041572755.1. Classification (GTDB taxonomy): domain Bacteria; phylum Actinomycetota; class Acidimicrobiia; order Spongiisociales; family UBA11373; genus JBFELU01. The sequence goes on from JBFFRY010000003.1 coordinate 96,047, forward strand.
CTCGGTGACGAGATGCAGGAGCGCTTCGGCGGCCAGCGTTCGTTCGAGTGGGGTCCCTCTGAGGCGGAGGGGGCGGTGGCCCCGGTCCCGGCCTTCGGTCCGCTCGGCAGCACCGGGGGTGGCGAGTGACCACCCAGATCCTCACCACCCGCATGGAGGCCCACCCCGCCGACAGTCACACCCTGAGCCGGTACCTGGCGACCGGCGGTTACGAGTCGCTTCGCAAAGCGCTGGGAATGTCGCCGGACGAGCTCACCGAAGAGGTGAAGGCATCCAACATCCGGGGGCGGGGCGGCGCCGGGTTCCCGATGGGCGTCAAATGGGGCTTCCTCGCTCCCGCCGAGCCCCGCTACCTGGTGGTCAACGCCGATGAGTCTGAGCCGGGCACCTTCAAGGACCGCCAGCTGCTGGAGCGCGACCCCCACCAGTTGCTGGAGGGGATCGTGATCACCGCCTTTGCGCTGGGAGTCCGCCGTGCCTTCGTGTACGTGAGGGGCGAGTATCCCCGGCCGGCCCGGCGTCTGCAGCGTGCCGTGGACGAGGCCTACGAAGCGGGGTACCTGGGGAGCGACGTGCTCGGTTCAGGGTTCTCCCTCGACGTCACCGTGCACCTCGGCGGTGGCGCCTACATCTGCGGGGAGGAGACGGCACTGCTCAACAGCCTCGAAGGCAAGCGGGGCGAGCCCCGGCTCAAACCTCCGTTCCCGGCGGTGGAAGGCCTCTACGCCAAGCCGACGATCGTCAACAACGTGGAGACGGTCAGCAACGTGCCGTGGATCATCGCCAACGGAGGCGCCGCCTACGACGCCATCGGCCCCGAGGGGTCCCGGGGCACCCGGATGTTCTCGCTGTCCGGCCACGTGGAGCGGCCCGGCAACTACGAGATCGTCATGGGGATGACGTGGCGGGATTTCATCTTCGGTCTCGGCGGCGGGATCAGGAACGGCCACGCTCTCAAGGCCTGGATTCCCGGCGGGGCCTCGGCCCCGTGGCTGGTGGAGGAGCACCTCGACGAGCCGATCACCATCGATGCCGCCGATCGGCTCGGCACCATGCTCGGTTCGGGCGCCGTCGTGGTGATGGATGACACCACCTGCATGGTGAAGGCCGCCCTGAGGGTGGTCCGCTTCTTCTCCCACGAGTCGTGCGGGCAGTGCACGCCGTGCCGGGAGGGGACCACCTGGTTGCAGCAGATCCTCACTCGCCTCGAGCAGGGTGCCGGTCGGATCGTCGATCTCGATCTGCTCCTCGACGTCGGCGACACGATCAGCCCCGGACTCGGCTGGCCCCCGGCCATGACGACGATCTGTCCCCTCGGCCCCTCGGCGGTGTCGCCGATCACTTCGCTGCGGGCCCATTTCAAGGACGAAGTGACCCGTCACGTCGACGAAGGGCGGTGCCCCTTTGGCTGATCCCGCCGAGACGGCCACCATCACGGTCGACGGCACCGAGCGGCAGGTCGCCGCCGGAACCCTGCTGATCGAGGCCCTCCAGGAGGTCGGGGTCTACATTCCGCACTTCTGCTGGCACCCCCGCATGAAACCGGTCGGCATGTGCCGGATGTGCCTGGTCGAAGTCGAGGGCCCCAGGGGAGTCGCTCTGGGGACATCGTGCACCATGCCGGTCGCCGACGGGATGGTGGTGCACACCACGTCGCCGACGGTCAAGAAGGCCCAAGAGGGGATCCTGGAGCTCCTTCTCATCAACCACCCCCTCGACTGCCCGGTGTGCGACAAGGGCGGCGAGTGCCCGCTGCAGGACCAGACGATGTCGCACGGGCCGGGGGAGAGCCGATTCGTCGAGGAGAAGCGCCACTATCCCAAGCCGATCCCGATCTCGGACCTCGTGCTGCTCGATCGGGAACGGTGCATCCTCTGTGCCCGCTGCACCCGTTTCAGCGACGAGATCTCGGGCGATCCGCTGATCGAGTTCCGCGACCGGGGCAACACCACTCAGGTCAACACCTTCCCCGACGAGCCGTTCTCCTCATACTTCAGCGGCAACACGGTGCAGATCTGCCCGGTGGGCGCTCTCACCGCCACCCCGTACCGGTTCAGGGCCAGGCCCTGGGATCTCGAGGCGGTCGAGAGCTCCTGTCCCCACTGTTCCGTGGGTTGCCGGATCTCGGTGCAGGCCTCGCAGGGTCGGGTGCTGCGGTTCCTCGGCGTCGACAACGACTCCACCAATCAAGGGTGGCTGTGTGACAAGGGACGTTTCGGATTCGAGTTCATCCATTCGCCCGACCGGCTCACCACTCCGCTGGTGCGAGAGGACGGCGAACTGCGTGAGGCCACGTGGACGGAGGCTCTCGACCGGGCCGCCGAAGGCCTGGACGCGGTTATCGCCTCGTCCGGGTCCGATGCCGTTGCCGGACTGGGTGGAGCACGGGGCACCAACGAGGAGGCCTACGCCTTCGGGAAGTTCCTGAGAGCCGGGCTGGGGACCAACAGCGTGGACGCCCAGCTCGACGACGGTCTCGATCCCCGCCTCCTCACCGGTGTGGTCTCGCGGGGAACGATCGCCGACCTGGAGAGGGCCAAGGCGATCCTGGTGTGGGCTCCCGACCTCAAGGAGGAGCTCCCGGTTCTCTACCTGCGGGTCCGGCGGGCGGCCGCCGAACTGGGAGCCCGGCTCATCGTCGTCCATCCCCGGCGCAATGGGTTGGACGATGTGGCCGAGTTCTCCTTCCGCTACCGGCCCGGCGCCGGCGCCGAGGTGCTGCGCAGCCTGGCGGCGGGCGAAGGTGACTACGCCGAGGCTCGTCACGCCCTCACTGAGGGCCCGGTGGTGGTGATCGTGGGCCGAACCGGCCTCACCGAGGATCCCCGAACCGCCGAGGCGGTGGCCGGTTTTGCCGCCGGGCTCCACGACGTGTCGATCCTGCCGGTCGTCCGTCGCCCCAACGCCTACGGCGCCCTCGACATGGGCCTGGCCCCCGATCTTCTCCCCGGCCGGGTCGCCCTCGACGACGCCGGGGCTCGGGCGGCCCTCGAAGCGGTGTGGGGGCCCCTCCCCGACGGCGCCGGTCGCGACGCCGCAGGGGTGCTCTCGGGCCTCACGTCGGGAGAGATGAAGGGCCTGGTGCTCTTCGGCATCGACCCGGCCGCCGATCACCCGGAGGGGGCGGCGGCGGTGGAAGCCGCCCAGTTCGTGGTGGCGCTCGACATGTTCCGCACCGCTTCGGTGGAGAGGGCCGACGTGGTGTTGCCGGTGCTCGGCTTCGGCGAAGTCGAGGGCACGGTCACCAACCTCGAGGGCCGGGTCCAGAAGGTCAACGGCCTGCTGTCGGGTCCCGGGCTGGCTCGTCCGTCCTGGGAGGCGCTCGAAGACCTGGCCCGCCGCATGCACCGCTCGCTGGGCGCCACTTCGGCGGCGGCGCTCGCCAAGGAGATCGCCGCCACGGCGCCGGCCTATCGGGGCATCACCTGGGACGCCCTGGCGTGGGGCGACGGCCGGGAAGGCCTGGTGGCGCCCGGTCCCGAAGGCGAGAGCGGCATCGAGTACCGGCCGTCCGAGGAGGCGCCGGCGCCGGAGACGGCGGATTGGACCCTGCACCTGGCGCGGGTGCTCTACGACGGCGGCACCCTGGTGGGTGCCGGGCCCTCACTCGCCCGGTTGGCACCCGAGCCCGGCGCCTATCTGCATCCCGAAGACGCCGGACGGCTCGGCGTCGCCGAGGGATCGCAAGTGCGGCTCACCGGTTCGAGCGGTGAGGCGGTGCTCGCCGCCGCCTTCGACGAGTCACTGGCGCCCGGTACGGTCTATCTGCCGTTCAACCTGGGGGTGTCGGTGGGGACGGGGCGGGCCGTGACGGTGGAGGCGGTGTCGTGACCGGCTTCCTGGAAGACCTCTTCGCCAACGTGTGGTGGTCGGCCATCATCAAGGTCGTCGCCGCCTTCGCCCTGCTGGTCGTCAACGTCCTGCTCCTGGTGTGGATGGAGCGCAAGATCGTGGCCGACATGCAGAATCGCATCGGCCCCATGCGGGCCGGGCCGTTCGGCGTGCTGCAGACGGTTGCCGATGGCGCCAAGCTGTTCTTCAAGGAACTCATCACCCCCCGCAAGGTCGAGCTGGGGGTGTACTTGGCGGCTCCGGTGATGGCGATGATCCCCGCCTTCCTCATCTTCCTGGTGATCCCCATCGGGGAGCCGTTCACGATCGGTGCCACGGAGGTGACCCTGCAGGGCACCGACTTGAACGTGGCGGTGCTGTTCGTGCTGGCGATGTCGTCGCTGGCGGTGTACGCCATCGTGTTCGCCGGGTGGGCCTCCGGATCCAAGTACCCCCTCCTCGGCGGGGTCCGGGCCACCGCCCAGATGATCTCCTACGAGGCGGCGATGGGGTTGTCGCTGATCCCGGTGATCCTGTTCGCGTCGAGCCAGATGGGCGACGGGTCGTCCGGCTTGGGGGCGATGTCGATGTCCCAGCTCGTCGAGCTCCAGCAGGGGTCGTTCCGGGGACCGATCCCGGCGTGGTTCATCTTCTGGCTGCTGCCGTCTTTCGTGATCTTCTTCATCTCGGCGATCGCCGAGGCCAACCGGGCCCCCTTCGATCTGGTCGAGGCGGAGACTGAGATCGTGGGAGGCTTCCACACGGAGTACTCCGGTATCCGCTTCGCGCTGTTCTTCCTCGCCGAGTACATCAACATGTTCAACCTGTCCGCCCTGGCCACCACCTTCTTCCTCGGCGGCTGGCTCGGTCCGACCTTCGATGGGGTGCTGCCCGGGTTCCTGTCGGCTCTCATGCCGATCTTCTGGTTCTTCCTGAAGACGTACGTCCTGTTGTTCATCTTCATGTGGGTGCGGGCCACGCTCCCCAGGCTGCGCTACGACCAGCTCATGACGCTCGGCTGGAAGCGGTTGATTCCGGCCAGCCTGGCCTGGCTGGTGCTGTTCACCGTGGTGACGGCCTGGCGGACCTTCGGAGCGCCGTGGTCATGACGGGGGAGGTGATGCCGTGGGCCTGCTGACGCCGCTGGCCGGCTTCGCCGTGACGTTCCGGCAGATGTTCCGGCGCCGGGTCACCACCAGCTACCCGAAGGAGAAGCGCACCAAGCCGCAGCGCTTCCACGGCCGCCACGTCCTCAACCGCTACCCCGACGGCATGGAGAAGTGCATCGGGTGTGAGCTGTGCGCCGGGGTGTGTCCGGCCCGCTGCATCTATGTGCGCGGCCGGGACAACCCACCCGACGCCCCGGTGAGCCCCGGGGAGCGGTTCGGGTTCATCTACGAGATCAACATGTTGCGCTGCATCTTCTGCGGGTTGTGTGTCGAAGCGTGCCCGACCGAGGCGATCACGATGACCCATCTCTTCGAGATGTCGGTCGACAGCCGCGACGACGCCATCTACACCCGCGCGGAGTTGCTGATGGAGCCCGACGGCACCGTGCCTCACCCCCAGGCCCCCAACCGGCTCATCGACATCGACGAACTGAAGATCGCCGATGGATGGATGCGGGCCACTGCCTCCGCCGGCCGGGCCGCCTACGAGGGGACCACCGGGTGGACGCCGACCGCCGGCGCCGGGCACCGGCCCCCGGAGGTCGGTCAGAGTGGCACCGACGAGGAAGGCGGCGGCTGATGGTCGAGTTCGTCCTCTTCGTCATCTTCGGGGCGGCGGCCGTCACCGGGGCGGTGGTGATGGTTTGGGCCCGGAACCCGGTCTACTCGGCTCTCGGGCTCATGCTGACGATGTTCTCGATCGCAGTGTTCTACGTGTCGAACGCCGGGCACTTCGTGGCCGCCGTGCAGGTGATCGTGTACGCCGGGGCGGTGATGACCCTGTTCCTCTTCGTGATCATGTTCATCGGTGTCGACAAGGCGGAGGACCGGCGCGAGACGTTGCTGCTGCAGCGGCCCCTGGCGATCGGCCTTCTCGGCTTGCTGGCCGCCGGGGTGCTGGTTGCCGGGCGGGAGGCCTGGGTCACCGGGCGGGTCAGGGTCGGTGACCCGGTCAACGGGACCGCCGAGGCCATTGGGGAACGGCTCTTCGACGAGTGGCTCCTGCCGTTCGAGGTGACCGCTCTGCTGCTGATCATCGCCGCGGCGGGGACGATCGCCCTCGCCTTCTACCGGCGCGGGGAGGAGGATCAGTGACCGTCACCCCCGGCTGGTACATGGCCCTGGCGGCGGTGCTGTTCGTGATCGGCGCCTCGGGGATCCTGGTGCGGCGCAACGCCCTCGTCATGTTCATGTCGGTGGAGCTAATGCTGAACGCGGTGAACCTCTCGTTCGTTGCCGCGGGGCGGGAACTGAACACGCTGGACGGGCAGGTGGCGGTGTTCTTCGTGATGGTCGTGGCGGCCGCCGAGGTGGTCGTCGGGCTGGCGATCATCGTCACGATCTTCAGGCGCCGGGCCACGGCGTCCGTCGATGACCTGTCGGAGCTGAAGGGGTAGCCGTGGAAGCCATGGTGTCCCTCGCCCTGCTCCTCCCGCTGGCCGGGACCGTGGTGCTGCTCGCCTTCGGGAAGCGGATCGGGGAACCGTGGGCCGGCTACCTGGGCTCGGCGACCGTGGCGGCCGGCTTTCTGCTGGCGGTCCCGGCCGCCTTCGACTTCTTCTCCGGTGAGGGTCACGCCGAGGTGATCACCTGGTTCGAGTGGCTGCCGGCCCTCGGGGCCGACGCCGCCTTCCTGTGGGACCCGCTGTCGGCGGTGATGACGCTCGTCGTGACCGGCGTCGGGGCCCTCATCCACTTCTACTCGATCGGCTACATGCACGGGGACGAGCGCTACGGCAGGTTCTTCGCCTACCTCAACCTGTTCATCACCTCGATGCTCATCCTGGTGCTCGGCGACAACTTTGCCGTGCTGTTCGTGGGCTGGGAGCTGGTGGGAGTGTCCTCCTATCTGCTCATCTCGTTCTGGTTCGAGCGGTCGACGGCGGCGGCGGCCGGCAAGAAGGCATTCGTGGTCAACCGTGTCGGCGACGTGGGGTTCCTCGTCGCCCTCATGCTCATCTTCAACACCTTCGGAACCCTGGGCTTCGAGGCGGTGTTCACCGAGGCGCCGGCCGAGCTCGGCACCGGGCTGGCCACGGCCATCACACTGCTGCTGTTCGTCGGGGCCGCCGGGAAGTCGGCACAGCTGCCCCTCTACGTGTGGCTCCCCGACGCCATGGAGGGCCCCACGCCCGTCTCGGCACTCATCCATGCGGCCACGATGGTGACCGCCGGCGTCTACATGGTGGCCAGGACGGCCGCGTTGTTCGAACTCGCCCCCGTCTCGGCCGGTGTCGTCGCCACGGTCGGCGCGGTGACCGCGCTGTACGCCGCCACCATCGCCATGGCCCAGTTCGACATCAAACGGGTGCTCGCCTACTCGACGATCAGCCAACTGGGCTACATGTTCATGGCGGTGGGAGCCGCCGCCCACGTGGCGGGGATCTTCCATCTCGTGACCCACGCCTTCTTCAAGGCACTGCTCTTCCTGGGGGCCGGATCGGTGATCCACGCCATGGCCGACGAGCAGGACATGCGGCGCATGGGCGGTCTGGCGCGGGTCATGCCGTGGACCTTTGCCACGATGGCGATCGCCTGGCTGGCCATATCCGGGATTCCGCCGTTCTCCGGGTTCTGGTCGAAGGACGAGATCCTGGCGACGGTGTTCGAGCGGGGCGGACTCTGGGTCGTCCTGTGGGCGGTGGGCCTCCTCACCGCGTTGCTCACCGCCTTCTACATGACCCGCCTCATGTTCCTGACGTTCGGCGGATCGAAGCGATGGACCGACGGGGTCGAGCCTCACGAGTCGCCCCCGTTCATGGTGGGACCCCTGGCCGTGCTGGCGGTCGGGTCGGCGGTCATCGGATTGGTCAACACCCCGTGGCGGCTCGGCCTGGAGCACTTCCTGGAGCCGGCGTTCGAGGGGGTGGCCCTCAGCCACATCCCCGACGGCGCCACTCCGTGGGTCCTGGCGTTCGTCTCGATCGGCGCCGCGGTGATCGGCATCCTCGCTGCGGCCGGGCGATATCGGGCCGCCGTGCCGGCCGAGGACTCGGGCGCCTGGGCGGTCATGCACCGGGGCTACTTCGTCGACGACCTCTATGCCCGGGTGTTCGCCGGCGGCGGCTCGGTCGCCTCTTCGTGGCTGGCGTTCTCGTTCGACGCCGGGGTGATCGACGGCATGGTGAATGGGGTGGGGGTCGCCACCAAGAAGGTGAGTGAGTGGCTGCGTCCGCTGCAGACTGGCTTCGTTCGGAACTATGCGGTGGCGGTCCTGATCGGGACGGTCGGCTTGCTCGCCTGGTTCCTGACGCGGGGGGCGTTCTGATGGACTTCCCGGTGCTCTCGGCTCTCGTGCTCCTTCCGATCGCCGGGGGAATCGCCGTGCTGCTGATGCCGCGGAGCCGGCCGGAACTGGCCCTGCCCACTGCGATCGCCGCCTCCTTCCTTCCGCTGGGAGCCGCCGGCTACCTGCTCTGGGAGTTCGAGGCCGGCGAAGCCGGGTTCCAGTTCGTGGAGCGGGTGGCTTGGTACGACGCCTGGGGCGTCTCGTACCACGTCGGCATCGACGGGATCTCGCTGCTCCTGGTGGTGCTGACGGCGATCCTGTTCCCCATCTCCCTGGCGGCGTCGACGGCCATCAAGGATCGGATCCACCTCTACGCCGCTTCGATGCTGTTCCTCGAAGCCGGGATCCTGGGGGTGTTCGTCTCTCTCGACCTGCTGCTCTTCTTCGTGTTCTGGGAGGCGATGCTGGTCCCGATGTACTTCATCATCGGGGTCTGGGGCGGGGAGCGGCGGGTGTACGCGGCCATCAAGTTCTTCCTGTTCACTGCGTTCGGGTCGGCGCTGATGTTCGCCGGGATCCTGGCGTTGGCCTTCCTGGCGGGCGATGGGCCCACTTTCGACTTCACCGAACTGTTGGGGGCGGATCTCAGCCGGACGGCCCAGTTCTGGCTGTTCGGGGCGTTCGGACTGTCGTTTGCGATCAAGGTGCCGGTGTTTCCCTTCCACACCTGGCTTCCCGACGCCCACGTCGAGGCGCCCACCGCCGGGTCGGTGATCCTGGCCGGCGTCCTCCTGAAGCTCGGCGCCTATGGGCTGGTGCGTTTCAACCTGACTCTGTTCCCGGAGGCCACGGTCGACCTGGTCCCGCTGATGGCGGTGCTCGCCGTGATCGGGATCGTCTACGGGGCGGTGGTGGCGATCATGCAGTCCGACATCAAGCGCCTCGTGGCCTACTCGTCGGTGAGCCACCTGGGCTTCGTGGTGCTGGGGATCTTCGCCCTCACCACCCAGGGACTTCAGGGTGGGGTCATCCAAATGGTCAACCACGGCCTCACGACCGGCGCCCTCTTCCTGCTCGTGGGCATGATCTACGAGAGACGCCACACCAGGGAGATCGACCAGTTCGGTGGTCTCGCCAAGGTGATGCCGATCTACGCCGGAGCGTTTCTGTTCACCGCGTTCGCTTCGATCGGCCTCCCCGGGCTCAACGGCTTCGTCGGGGAGTTCCTCACGCTGCTCGGCGCCTTCCTGTCCCTGCCGGTGTACGCCATCATCGGCGCCCTGGGTGTGGTGCTCGCCGCGGTCTACCTGCTGTGGGCCTACCAGCGCATGTTCACCGGTCCGATCACCGTGCCCGAGAACGAGGGCCTGAGCGATCTCAGCGTGCGGGAGATCGCGGTGCTGGCGCCGATCGTCGCCCTGGTGCTGTTCCTGGGCATCTACCCCAAGCCGGCGTTGGATCGTCTCGAACCGGCCGTGGAGCAGATCCTGGATCGCATCGAGCGGGTCACCGACTACGAAGTCCCCGAGTTCGGGTCTGAGAGCGATCTGGTGTTGCTGCCGGAGGTGGGTGAGTGAGCAATCTCGACATCTTCGCCATCGCCCCCGAAGTGGTCATCACGATCGCCGTGGTCGTCATCCTGCTTGCGGAGGTGGGCTGGAAGCCGGGCGCTCCGGCGTGGGGATGGCTGGCGGCGTTCGGGGTGGGCGGTGCCGGCGCCCTCTCGGTGGCGCAGTGGGTGGCCGGAAGGGGCAGCGACGCCGAGCTCTACTTCTCCGAGATGGTCGTGGTCGACGGGTTCTCGGCTTTTGCCGGGCTGGTGATCTACGGCATCACCGGGCTCGCCCTCCTGGCTGGCTGGGACCTGATAACCCGCTTGCGGTCGCGGGGCGCCGAGTTCGTGGCGCTGGTGCTCCTGGCCGGAGTGGGCATGCACCTCATGGCCGCCTCGGCGAACCTGATCATGCTGTTCATCGGTCTCGAGGTGGCCTCGATCTCGCTCTACGTGCTGGCCGGCTTCACCCGCGACCGAGTCGATGCGGACGAAGTGTCGCTGAAGTACTTCCTGCTGGGCGCCTTCGCCTCGGCGGTGTTCCTGTACGGGGTGGCGCTGATCTTTGCGGCGACCGGGACCTTGTCGATCTATGACGCCGAGCAGTTCCTGAGCGGTGTGATCCTCCTCAAGCCGGGCCTGCTGCTGGCCGGGATCGCCCTGCTCCTCGTGGGGCTCGGCTTCAAGGTTTCCAGCGCCCCGTTCCACGTGTGGTCGCCCGACGTGTACCAGGGGGCTCCCGGCGGGATCACCGGGTTCCTCTCGGCCGGTGCCAAGGTGGCCGGATTCGCCGCCCTGGCCCGGATCCTGGTGGTGCCCCTCGGCACCTACATCGACGACTGGGCCCCGGCCCTGGCGGTGCTCGCCGTTATCTCGGTGTCCATCGGGACGTTGTTCGCCATCGCCCAGAACGACATCAAGCGCATGCTGGCCTACTCATCGGTGGCGCATGCCGGTTTCATCTCCACCGCGCTTCTGGCGGGTGATGCCGGCGTGGGCGACATGTGGTTCTACCTGGCCACCTACGCAGTGCAGGTGATCGGTGCCTTCACGGTGGCCTCGCTGATCTCAGGACCGGAGGCGGGCCGGTCGCCCCTCGCCGACTATGCGGGCCTCGGGAGGAGGGCCCCCTGGCTGGCGGCGACCATGACGCTCATGATGCTGGCGATGGCCGGGATACCGCTCACGGCCGGGTTCGCCGGCAAGGCGGCCGTCTTCCGGGCTGCGATCGACGCCGACTACCTGTGGGTTGTGATCGCGGCGGTGATCGCCACGGTGGCCGGGCTCTTCTTCTACCTGCGGGTCATCGTGCTCATGTACATGGAGCCGGCCTCGGAGTCGGCCGACACCTATGTGGGATGGGGTGCCCGCATCACGCTGCTCATCGCATCGGCCGCCACGGTCGTCTTCGGCGTCGCCCCTTGGCCGCTGCTGGAAGTCGTGCGCGATGCCATTCCTCTCTAGAAGGGTCTTCGGGGCCATTGCGATCGTGGCGGTGCTCGTCACCCCCGGGTCGACGCTCGTGGCCGAGATCCGCACCTCCAATCGCATCATCGTGCCCGCGTCCGGTGTGGTCGCCGAAGACCTCTACGCCATCGGGGGCCGCACCATCATCGAAGGTGCCGTTCAAGGGGACCTGTTCGTGGTCTCCGGCGAACTCACGATCACGGGAACCGTGACCGGCGATGTGGTCGGGATGGTGGGGGGCCGGGCCCGGATCTCAGGTGTGGTGGAGGGCTCGGTTCGTCTTGCTGCGGTGGATCTGCAGGTGACGGGGACGGTGGTCGACGACGTCGCCGCCGTGATGTTGGATGGGGACGTGGCCGCCGAGGTGGGGCGGGACGTTCTCGTGATCGCCGGGCGGGCGTCGGTGAGCGGGACCGTGGGTCGGGACGTCCGAGGTCAGGCGTGGAGCATGGGCATCGGCGCCGACGTGGGACGCGACATCCTGGCGCGCGTCGACCGGCTCACTCTGGCGGGGACCGTCGGCGACGACGTCGTGTACGGGGCGACGTTGCACGCCGACGTGGCCGAGGATTTCGAGGTGGGCGGCCAGCTGATCCGGCGGAGAGTGTTCTCCCCGGTGTGGTCGAAGGCAGTCGGGCGGGCCCTTGCCCTGCTCGGCCTCGCCGGGTTCATCGTGACCGGGCTCGTGTTGTTGTGGGTGTTCCGGGGGACGACCGCGGACGCCGTGGAGATGGTCGGTGCCCGGCCGTGGCGCAGCGCGCTCATAGGCCTCCTGATGGTCGTGCTGCCCCCGCTGGCGGCGGTGCCGCTGTTCCTCACCCTCGTGGGGCTCCCGGTGGCGGTGATCATTCTGCTGCTGTGGGCCGCCGCCTTGTTCGTCGGGCCGATACCGGCCGTGGCGTGGGTCGGGAGGGCGATCCTGCGGGAGCGGGGCGGCCTGGTGGCCGGTTTCGCCCTCGGGGCGGTGCTGTGGCGGGGTTCCATGTGGCTGCTACCCCTGCTGGCGCTGCTGCTCTACGGGGCGGCACTCGTGATCGGGTGGGGCGCCTGGGGCGGCGCTGCCTGGGACCGGCGCCGCGGCGGCGATGAGTGGCGGCCCTTGCCACCCGAGGCCTGAGAACGCCTGCCCTTTTGGCGGTCTCGAAATGGTCTGGTGGAACCGGTTCCGGTAGTCTCACCTGTTGGACCCGGCGTGCTGTTTGGGCATCCTGCCTGAGCGGCGTGTCCGGAAAGACAAGCCATCCGAGAGGAATTGTCAGACATGAGAAAGATCAAGTGGCTGGCGCCCATGCTGGCGTTTGCGCTCATCGTCGCCGCCTGTGGTGACGATGACGACGCCGCCGACACGACGGGCGCAGCCGGTGGTGATCTGGCGGGAACGTCGGTCTCGATCTTCGGCGCCTTCACCAGCGTTGAGGCCGATGCGGTGAATGCCGTCATCGATGAATACTTCGACGGGCCGACCGGCGCCGACACCTTCTACGAGGGTTCGGAGAGCTTCGAAGAGCAGGTCAAGATTCGTATCGACGGTGGCAACCCACCGGACATCGCGCTCTACCCGCAGCCCGGCTCGGTCGTCGAGCAGGCTGAGGAGGGCAATGCGATCGCGCTCGAGGATCTCGGTTTCACCTACGAGGAACTCGAGGCGACATTCGGGGCGTACCTCCTGTCGCTCGGTGAGTACGAGGGCAAGCATTACGGGATCCCCACCAACGTGAACTCGAAGAGCCTGGTTTGGTACAACAAGCCGGTCTTCGAAGAGATGGGCTACGAGATTCCTGCCACCTGGGACGAGTGGCTGGCGTTGATGGATCAGATGGTCGCCGACGGCTACGAGACCCCGCTGTGCATCGGCACCGGGAGCGAGGCCGCCACCGGTTGGCCGGCCACCGACTGGATGGAGGACATCATGCTCCGCACCGCGGGCGCCGATGTCTACGACCAGTGGGTGAGCCATGAGATCCCGTTCAACGACGCAACCGTCATGCGGGCCATGGACCTGTTCGACGACGTGTGGCAGTACGGGCTCGGCGGCGCCTCGGCCTTCCCGGACATCGACTTCCGTGATGCTCCGGATCCGATGGTCGCCGATCCGCCCGGATGCCTCCTCCATCGTCAGGCGAGCTTCATCGTCAACTTCTTCCCCGAGGGGACCGTTGCCGGTGAGGACATCGACCTGTTCGCATTCCCGGACATCGATCCCGGTGTCAAGGGTGCGCTGATCGCCGGCGAGCTGGGTGCGGTCTTCTCCGACCGTCCCGAGGTGCGGGCCTTCATCGAGAACTTCATCTCGACGGAAGTCCAGTGTGCCATGGGCGCCCAAGAAGGCGTGCAGCGGATCTCGCCGAACGTGAACACGACCGCCGAGTGCTACGCCGACCCGATCGTGGCGACCATCGCCGACTCGATCGTTGCGGCGCTGAGCGCCGGCGGTGCCCGGTTCGATGCCTCCGACCTGATGCCCTCGGCGGTCGGGTCCGGCTCGTTCTGGACCGGCATGAACGAGTGGATGCGCGGTGCGGATGCCGCCACGGTGGCAGCCGACATCGAGGCTTCCTGGCCGTAAGCCAAGGCCGAAATCGATGGAAAGGGGCGGCCCTGCGGGGCCGCCCCTTCGCCGTCTAGAGTGCGGGCCGGGAGGTCGTGATGTCTGAGGGAGAGCGGCTTCGCGAAGTCGCGAAGGAGGGGCCGCCGCCCGAGAACGTTCAGTCGCCCGGAGCCCGCTTGGGCCTGGGCGTCTTGCGTTTTGCCTCGGCGTTTGCGGTCCCGGTCGTTGCCTTCATCGTCTTGTGGCTGACCTTCGAGTGGCTGCGCGACGCAGACGCCAACCGGGCGGTGATCGTCCTGGTGGCGGTGGCCGTCGGCGTCATCGGCGTGCTGGTGCTCTATTGGGCGATGGACTTCGCCGTCAATCGCATGCCGGAGCGTTGGCGGGAGAGCGTTCGCCCCTGGGTGTTCGTGGGCCCGGCGCTCGTGATCCTGTCGATCTTCCTGCTGTATCCCGCGATCAACACGATCTACGTGTCCTTCCTCGACGCCAGGGGGGACGAGTTCGTCGGTCTGGAGAACTACGGCTTCGTCTTCACCGACGACGGGATGCTGCGGGCGATTCGCAACACGGTGGCATGGATCGTGGTCGTGCCCTTCTTCGCCGTGAGCATCGGGCTCGGGTTCGCGGTTCTGGTCGACAAGCTGCAGCGCGGTGAGGGGGTCGCCAAGTCGATCATCTTCCTCCCGATGGCCGTCTCGTTCGTGGGTGCCTCGGTGGTGTGGGGCTTCATCTACGACTTCAAGGTGTTCGGGGCCCAGACCGGGCTGCTCAACGGCATCTGGACCGCCTTCGGCGGCGACCCGGTGTCCTGGTTATCCAAGGAGCCGTGGAACAACGTCCTCTTGATGGTGATCATGATCTGGATGCAGACGGGGTTCGCCATGGTGATCCTGTCTGCCGCCATCAAGTCGGTGCCCGACGACATCCTGGAGGCGGCCCGCATCGACGGGGCGACCGAGATTCAGGTGTTCTGGCGGGTGGTTCTCCCCTCGATCATGTCGACGGTGGTGGTGGTGACCACCACGATGGTGATCAACGTCTTAAAGGTCTTCGACATCGTCTTCGTGATGACCAACGGTGAGTCGGGCACCGAGGTCATCGCCGAGCAGATGATCCGATGGTTCTTCCGCAACGATCACGACGGGAGAGGGGCGGCGATCGCGGTGATCCTGTTCCTGGCGATCGTGCCGGTGATGGCGATCAACGTGCGCCGGTTCCGGGCGGAGGAGGCGATCCGATGACCACGACCACTCCAGAAGAGGTCTTCGCTCCCGAGTCGGCTCCCCGGCCCGGCCTGGTCCGCCGGATCTTCGACCGGTGGGAGGTGAAGGTCGCCATCATCGTGATCTGCGTCCTGTGGCTCATCCCGGCTCTCGGCCTGCTCATCTCGTCGTTCCGCACTTCGGCGATCATTGAGAGCGAGGGATGGTGGACGTTCTTCTCGAAGCCGTTCGACACGGCCCAGTGGACGCTCGACAACTACGCCACGGTGCTCGACCAGCGCGGTTTCGGCAACGCATTCCTCAACAGCCTTGCCGTGGTGATACCTTCCACGGTGATCCCGATCACGGTGGCATCGTTCGCCGCCTACGCCTTCTCCTGGATGGAGTTCAAAGGCCGGTACATCCTGTTCGTGGCGGTGGTGGGGCTGCTGGTGGTCCCACTGCAGATGGCGCTGATCCCGCTGCTCCGCCTCTACACGTCGGGTGAGTTCTTCGGGTTCACCACCCCGTTCCCCCACCCGATCAACGGGACGTATATGGCGGTGTGGTTGGCCCACACCGGGTTCGGGCTGCCACTGGCGGTCTACCTGTTGCGGAACTACATCGGATCGCTGCCCTCGTCGATCATCGAGTCGGCGAAGATCGACGGTGCAACCCACTTCCAGATCTTCATCCGGCTCATCGTGCCGCTCTCGGTGCCGGCGCTGGCGTCGTTTGCGATCTTCCAGTTCCTGTGGGTCTGGAACGACCTGCTGGTCGCGCTGGTGTTCTTGGGCGGCACGCCCGACGTTCAGGTGATCACTCAGGCCCTCGCCGAACTGCGAGGCCAGTACGGGCAGTTCGAGCATCTGCTCCCGGCCGCCGCCTTCATCTCGATGGCGCTGCCGCTGCTCGTGTTCTTCTCCTTGCAGCGCTACTTCGTCCGCGGCCTGACCGCCGGCTCGGTCAAGGGCTAGAGGCGGCGAGGGGTCGAGGGTTGGCCGACATCGACCCCCGGCCCCTTCCTTCGCGCCGCAAGTGGATTGCGGTCGGGCTGGCGACCTTCGTCGAGCTCGTGTCGTTCTGGGCGATCATCGTGGGTGTCGCTCGGGGCATCGAAGACGAGGCGGCCGGATCGGCGGCCGGTCCGTTCGCCCTCGGTTTTGCGCTCGTCCCGTTCGCTTTCCTGGTGCTGGCGTTCGTGTCGAACCATCGCCGGGCCCCGGGAGCTGTGATGCGGGCCATGGGGGTGTGGCTCCTGGCCGGGCTTCCGATGATCCTGTTCGTCGATCCGGCGGCGGGGATGGCGGCCGGCTACGGGATGGGGGGTGCGATCGCCTTGCGGGCCGACGAGGGACACAGTTTCAAGGCTCGTTTCTGGTGGGTGGTGGCGCTGGTGCTCTACGTATCGGTGCTGGTGCTCGGCCGGATCGCCCCGGGACCCGGGGCGCTCTCGGCCAGCTTGCTCCCCTTCGCCACGGTGGCCTTCGCCGATTACGTGATGGAGCAGAAGGCAGCTGCAGAAGGCCGGTGATCCGGTGCGGGAACCGCGCTGGGCGGCGGGGCGTCCAAGAGTCATCGAGAGAACAGGAGTCAGAGAATGAGACGTTTTGTCGCAGTGCTGCTCGTCGGCGCCGTCCTCTTCGCTGCGTGCGGCGATGAGGCGACCGACGATGCTGCCGAGGCGCCTCCGGAGTCCACGATCTCGGATGGTCTCCCGCCGGCAGATGACGATGCGACATTCCCGGTGGGCATGGGGCCCGGTATCTCGGTGGCCGAGGCTCTGGAATCGACCTTGGATGGGCCGCTGCTCGTCAACGGCTTCGTGTTCGTCTTCGCCGATGGTGCGGTGGTGCTCGCCGATGTGATGGCCGAGTCCTTCCCGCCCCAACCCGGCGGCGCGACGATTGCGGTCGAGGGGCTCGATCTCATGCAGCTCCCGCTCACCGAGGGGCCCACCGACGCCGAGATCGAGATCACCGGCTGGACCGACCTGCCGGTCCAGGTCCTCGGTGAGATCGTCGACGGAGTGTTGATCGGCACTTCGACGGCGTCGGCGTAACGCACCCGGTTGCCCTCGGTGTCTCCGATCGGCCTGCAGTTGGTCGGAGGCACCGGGGGTGATCAGGTCCGGGTAGGCCCCTCATGTCGGTGCTCCTCCGTCACCGGGAAGGCCACCACCTCCCGGATCGACACTGAGACGCGATCGCCCGGCAGCAGCGACGGGCTCGGCCCCAATCGGGAGAGCAGCCGCCGGCCCCCATCGAGGTGGACCAGCACCAGCTGATCGTGGCCGTAGAACTCGCGGGCCGCCACTCGGGCGGTGCCGTTCGGGTCGGGCCGGAGTCCGACCGACTCGGGTCGAATCATCACTTCGACGTTTCCCGAGAGGCCGGCCAGGTCGCCCTCCAGTGGGAAGGTCCCCAGCGGTGTCTCCACCCGCCCCTCGGCGGCGGTTCCGCCCACGAACTCGGCTTCGCCGAGGAAGCGGGCCACCCAGCAGTCCCGGGGCCTCCGATACAGTTCCGACGGCTCGGCGACCTGGACGATCCGGCCGTCCCGCATCACCGCCACCGCATCGCTCATCGCCATGGCCTCTTCCTGGTCGTGGGTGACGAAGACGGCGGTCGTTTGGGCCTCGACGAGGATCGTGCGGACTTCCCGGCGGACCCGGTCGCGGCGGGGTGCGTCGAGGTTGGAGAACGGCTCATCGAGCAGGATCACGTGTGGCTCCGGGGCCAACGCTCTGGCGAGCGCCACCCGCTGCTGCTCGCCTCCGCTGAGCTCCTGGGGCATCCGGCCACCGGCTTCACCGAGTCCGACGAGGTCGAGCACTTCCTCGACCCGGGCCCTCCGGTCCCGGCCGAGCCCGTAGGCGACGTTGCCGGCGACGCTGAGGTGGGGGAACAGGGCGTACTCCTGGAACACCATCCCCACCTTGCGGTCTTCGGGCGGCACCATGTGGTCGTCGTCGACCACACGGCGTCCGGCGATCTCGACCGTTCCGGAGTCGGGTTGCTCGAAGCCGGCGACGATTCGGAGGGCGGTCGTCTTGCCCGATCCGGATGGCCCGAGCAGGCCGAGGATCGACCCGGCCGGCACTTCGAGATCGAAGTCGGCCAGCGCCGTCATGGGTCCATACCGCTTGGTGACCCCGGTGCAGCGGATGGCGGGGCTGTCAGCGTTCATCGGTGCGGGTGGTGAGGATGTACATGGGAACTGCAGAGACGGCCAGCAACAGTAGTGCCGGTGCGGCGGCACGGGAGTAGAGCAGGTCGTCGGCCGCCGACCAGACGTCGACGGCGAGGGTGTCGAACCCGGTGGGGCGCAGCAGCAGGGTGATGGGGAGCTCCTTCATCGTGGTCAGGAACACGAGCACCGCCCCGGCCAGCAGGCCCCTCCAGATGAGCGGGACTGTGACCCGGCCCAGGGTTGCGAGGGGGCCGCGTCCCAGCCCGCGGGAGGCTTCCTCGAGGCTCGGGTCCACCTGCAGCAGCGCCGCCTTGCCTGCGCCGAGGGCCTCAGCGAAGAAGACTGAGGCATAGACCACGACCATGAGCCCCAGGCTCTGATAGAGACCGCCCAGGTAGCGGGAGGCGAAGAACACCACGGCGAGGCCCACCGTGATGTGCGGCAGAGCGAACATGACGTAGATCGATCGCTCCAGCCAGGTGGTGCGACGCGAGGCGTGACGGACCACCAGCACGGAGGTGGGAATGGCCGCCACGAAGGCCACTGCGCCGGCGAGAGTGGCGCCGGCCAGCGAACCGGCGACTGCTCCCCAGTCGATGATCGCCCGGCCCTCCCGGGCGAGCCAGGACAGCAACACCGCGATCGGGATTCCCAGCGAGACGAGCGCCAGGATGCCCAGGGCCGCGGTGGCGGCCACGGTCTGACGAGTGGTGAGTTCCACCGATCGCGATGGGGAGGGCACGTGGGGTGTGGCATACGAGGCCCGGCTCCGGGATCGCTCCTCGGCCCACAGCACCATCAAGGCGACGATCACCAGTACCACGGCCAGCACCGCGGCCGGGGTTCGATCCAGGCGTCCGGCGTACTGGGCGTAGATGACCCTCGTGAACGCGTCGAACCGCATCAGAGACACCGCCCCGAAGTCGGAAAGGGTGTACAGGGCGACGAGGAGGCCCCCGGCGGCCACCGAGGGTCTGAGCTGGGGGAGCACGATCGTGCGGAACACCCGCCATGGGGTGGCGCCGAGTCCCCGGGCGGCGTCTTCCTGTGCCCTCCCTATCCGCCGCAGCGCCGCCGCGGCGACCAGGTAGACGAAGGGGTAGGTGGCGATGGTGAGCGCCATCCAGGCTCCCCAGAACCCGTTTGCCGGGGGCAGGGCGACCCCGGTCGCATCGGCGATGAGCCCGCCGTCGCCGAAGGCCGATCGCAGCGCCAGCGCCACCACGTACGAGGGGATCACCAGGGGCAGCGCCACCACGACGGTCCACACCTTTCGTCCCCGGAGCCGGGTCCGGGCGGTGAGCCAGGCGGCTCCGATCCCGATGGCGCTCGCCGAGGCAACGACGGCCGCCGTGAGGGCCAGGGTGTTGCCGAGCAGTTCGGCGGTGCGCCCCGACCAGAACGTCTCCGCCGCCGCCGATCCCCCGGCGGCGACTCGCCCCAGCATCGCGCCGAACGGGACGAACACCGGCACCAGGGCGGCACCGGCGATGAACCACATCCACAGGGGGGCGGCCGCCTTGACGTGGCCGCGGCGCCGCAGCAGGCGGCCCGCCGGGATCACAGCAGGCCGGCCTCGGCGACGAGGTCGGTGGCGCGATCGAGTGCTCCGGCGAGGTCCGACAGATCGAGCTCGGGCGGGCTGAGGCTCTCCAGGGTTGGTAGGTCCGGCGATTGGGCGACGCCGGTGACGAGTGGGTACTCGAAGGTCTGGGTGACGAAGAAGCGCTGGGACTCGGCGGAGAGCAGGAACCGCACGAAGGCGAGTGCTCCTTCGGGATCATCGGTTGCTTCGAGGATGCCGACCCCGGCCGGCATCACCAGGGCGCCGGCTCCCCCGATGAGGAAGTGGTTGACGGCATGGGTCGATCCCACCTCGGCCGCCCGGCTGAGCGGGTAGTAGTGGTTCACGAGACCGAGTTCGATCTCGGCCTCGTCGATGGCGGCGACGATCACCGAGTTCTTGGGATAGGTGAGGGGGCGGTTGGCGGCGATGCCTTCCAGCCATGCCCGGGTCGCATCCTCGCCCTCGAGCAGGATCATGGCGGCCACCGATGCCAGGAACGACCCGTTGGTGGGAGCGATCCCGAGGCGTCCCTGCCACATCGGATCGGTGAGGGCCTCGAGGTCGCCGGGGAGCGCCGCAGGATCGAGGACCCGGTCGTCGTAGGCGATCACCCGCGATCGGCCCGAGGTCCCCACCCATCGGCCCTCCCGGTCGGAGAATTCGGCCGGCACCAACTGCAGCACCTCCTCCGGGAGGGGCATGAGGAGCCCCTCGAGGGCGACGGCGCCGAGCGAAGCCGGATCGACGGCGAAGAACACATCGGCCGGGGTGTTGCTCCCTTCCTCGCGAAGGGTGGCGGCGAGATCGGTGCTGTTGGCGTAGCGGATCTCGAGGTCGATCCCGGTTTCCTGCTCGAAGCGCTCGAGGAGGGGAGCCACCAGCTCTTCCTTGCGGCCCGAATAGACGGTGAGGGTGTCACCATCGGCGGAGCATGCCGTGGCCGCCACCGTCAGAGCGAGGATCACGAGCACCATGGAGCGTCGCACGGCCACCAAGCTATTCCCCCTATCACCGTAGTGCAAAACGCCTAACACCTCCTGCAAGGCAGACCTGACATCACGCCGGTTAGGATGGTGCCATGGTCCGGTCGATCCCCGAAGCCCACCGCGAATACCTTCAGACGATCTTTGCGCTCGAAGAGAGCGGAGTGGAGCCGATCCAGGCGCGAATCGCCGACTGGCTCGGCGTGAGCCGGGCCAGTGTCTCCGAGATGGTGCGCAAGCTCGGTGCCGAAGGGATGGTCTCGGCGGGAAAGAATGGGGTCATCAACCTCACCAGCGACGGCCGGGCCGTCGCCGAAGTCATCGTGCGCCGGCACCGGCTCGCCGAACGCTTCCTCGCGGAAGTCCTCCGCCTCCCCTGGGTCAAGGTGCACGCCGAGGCGGCCGTCTGGGAGCACGTCATCTCCGATGAGGTCGAGAAAGCCATGTGGGAGGTGATGGACGACCCGGGAACCTGCCCCCACGGCAACCCGATCCCCGGATCCGGGTACCGGCCGCCCCCCACGAGGCCGATCGCCGAGGTCGCCACGGGCGACACTTGCGTGCTCGAACGGATCAGTGAGGAACTGGAACTCGACGAGGAGATGATGGCCTTCCTCGATGAGGCCGGAGTGCGGCCCGGGGTCGAGATCCGCGTCGCCGGAAGGACTCCTCACGACGTGATCACGATCAGTGCCGGAAACGCTGATCCGGTCGGGCTCGGGCCCTTCGCCGCCGAGCGCCTGTTCGTCGTCGAAGGCTGAGCCTCAGCGCCCCTCTGCCACGAGGATCGGCACCCTGCGTTCCGCGTCGGTGAGCCCCCCGTGGGCCCCGATGAGCCGGTCGTCGCTGAACCGGTGCAGCAGGTTGTGGCCCTCATCGGCGACGAGGACCCCGTCGGGGACCCGCTCGCCGAAACGGGGGTGCCGGGGGCCGGGACCCCACCAGTGCTCCATGTCGCCGGAAGGTATCCAGCGGGCCGGGAGCCGGTCGGCGAGCCTCCTTCCCTCGCCCCTGACGAACACCACTCGCGGATCGCCGTAGAAGGTGCGGTCCTCGTGGTCTTCCTTGGGGATCACGGCCCTTCGGTCGGGGGTGACGTCCACATGCCCGTGATCGGCAGTTCCCACCGCCACGATTCCGGTCGGGAGTGCCGCTGCGAGACGCGACCACACGGTTGCGGCGATCGAGACCGCTGCACCGTACTGCTCCGAGTCCTGCCCGAACGTGTGGGCGGCGTAGTCCACGTGGGGAACGTAGACCATGGTGAGCCGGCCCGGACGGGCCAGAGCAGCCGCGGCTTCAACGGCTTCGGTCATGTCGTGGTAGCCCTCGATGCGGGCTCCTCGATACAGGACTGTGCTGAGAGCGCTTCCCTCGAAGTGAGCGGGCTGGACGATGACGGCCTCCCCACCGGCGGCGACGATCCGCTCCCACGTGTTGGGTTCCGGGAGGAAGCGGGCGTGGTCGTACTCCAGCTTCTCGCCCCACAGCGTCGTCCACTTGATGGTGTTCACCACGCGATCCGTCTCGGGGAGCCACAGCTGGTAACCGAGGAGCCCGTGGCCGGCCGGGGACAGCCCCGTGGCGATGGTGGCCAGGCTCACGGTGGTCGTGGTCGGGAAGGGGGCATCGATCGTGGCGGTTCGGGCCGCCGCCAGCGGGACCGCCGCCGGGTGGGCCAGCTGCTGGTCGCCGAGTCCGTCGAAGAGCACCAGGAGATAGCCGGCGGCCTCAGGGATCGTTGCCGCCGGACCCTCCGAGAGGAGCGACGCTTGAGCGGTGCCGGTGAGTCTCCCTTCGAGAAGCGCCACCAGGTTCACCAGGCCGCCGCCGGCGTAGTTGGGCCCGTCCATGGCGGCGAGCGTAGAGCATTGGGGGCCGCGCGCCGCCCCTCCTATACTTCCGTCCCGCAGGGCACCCTGAGGGTCAGCGTGACGCAGTACTTCGAGGACTACATCACCGTCGCCGTCTTCGCCGGTTTCGGAATTCTGCTGGTGATGATCTCCGTCGGCGCCTCGGCGTTGCTGCGGCCCAAGAAACCCACACCGGTGAAGTCTGCGACCTACGAGTGCGGCATGGACCCGGTCGGGGGTGGATGGAGTCAGACGCACATCCGCTTCTACATCTTCGGGCTGCTGTTCCTCATCTTCGACGTCGAGGCGGTCTTCATCTTCCCGTGGGCCGTCAAGCTGGAGGAGCTCGGGACGTTCGCACTGGTCGAGATGGTGATCTTCATCGTGATCCTCCTGGCCGGTCTGGTCTACGCGGTGCGCAAGGGGGTCCTGCGCTGGGAGTCCTAGACCGCTTCCCGGTTCCCAAGCCGGTCACCTGGCTGCTCAACTGGTCGCGGCGCTACTCGCTGTGGATGTTCCAGTTCGGGCTGGCCTGCTGCTCGGTGGAGATGCTGGCGGCCGCCAGTCCCCGTTACGACATGATGCGCTTCGGCATCATCCCGCTGCCGGCCTCGCCCCGGCAGTCCGATCTGATGATCGTGGCCGGGACCGTGACCGACAAGATGGCACCGGCGGTCCGGCGGCTCTACGACCAGATGCCCGAGCCCAAGTACGTGATCTCGATGGGTTCGTGTGCCAACTGCGGCGGCCCCTACTGGGACAGCTATTCGGTGACCAAGGGCGTCGACCAGATCATTCCGGTCGACGTCTTCGTGCCCGGGTGCCCGCCCCGTCCCGAGGCGCTCATGGAGGGGATCATGCTCCTCCAGGAGAAGATCCAGAACGAGGACATCCGCGAGAAGTGGAGGCAGCATGACCGAGAGCCCGTCTGAGGCCCGGTCTGCCGCCGAGATCGCGGAGCGACTGGCGGAGGCCGTTTCGGCCGACCGCTGGAGCGGGGACCACGGCACGGCCAAGATCCACGTGCCCCGAGAGCGCTGGGTCGAGGTGCACGAGGCCCTTCGGGAGGAACTGCCGTTCTTCTCGTGGCTGTCGGCAATCGACTGGTCCCGGGAGGTTGCCGTGGGGGACCCGCCGGAGAGCGAGGATGTGGACGAGCGGTTCGAGGTGCTGTGCCGCCTCTCGGACGTCTCGCAGGGTGCGGGCGTGATCGTGTCGGCGGACCTGCCTCGCGACGACGCCTCGATCGAGTCGCTCACCGGCCTCTTCGAGGGTGCCGCCTGGCACGAGCGCGAAGCCCACGAGATGTTCGGCATCGAGTTCGTGGGCCACCCCAACCTCATCAAGCTCTATCTGCCCGACGGGTTTGAGGGCAATCCTCTCCTCAAGTCCTTCCCGCTGGTGAGCCGGTCGGTCAAGCCGTGGCCGGGAACGGTGGACGTGGAGGACATGCCGTCGACCGAGAACCTGGAGGGCGACGGGGTGGGTGCCGAGTGACCGTCGATCCCCGCGTCGCCATGCACCACTCCGAAGTGCAGGTGTCGGTAGAGCTGCAGACCCAGGAGATGACCCTCAATCTCGGACCACAGCACCCTTCGACGCACGGGGTGCTCCGCCTCGTCGCTCGGGTCGACGGCGAGAAGATCGAAGAGGTCGACCCGGTCATCGGCTACATGCACCGCGGCTACGAGAAGCTCGCCGAAGTGCGCACCTACGCCCAGATCACCGCTCTCATCAATCGCATCGACTGGGTCTCCGGCTTCGCCAACGAGATCCCCTTCGTGGTGGCCGCCGAGCGGCTCATGGATCTCGAGGTGCCGGCCCGCGCCCAGTACATCCGGCTCATCCTCACCGAGATGACGCGGATCTCCTCCCACCTGCTGTTCACCTCGTCGTTCCCCCTCGAGCTCGGGGCGGCCACGCCGCTGATGTTCGCCCTGAGGGAGCGGGAGCACATCCTGGACCTCATCGAGGGGGTCACCGGGGGCCGCTTCCATCCCAACTTCAACCGGCTGGGCGGAGTCAAACCGGCGGCAGGGGGCGGCAAGACCCAGAAGGCCGTGGCCCAAGATCTGCCCAAGGGTTTCCTCGAGGAGACCCGGGCCGCCATGAGCCGGGTCTACAAGGTCTGCGACGAGATCGATCAGCTGGTCACCGGGAACGAGATCTTCCAGGAACGCACCCGGGGGGTCGGTGTCATCCCAGTGGACAAGGCGCTGTCGTTCGGTGTGTCGGGACCCAACCTGCGCGGTTCGGGGGTGGCGTTCGATCTGCGCAAGTCGGAGGACTATCTGCCCTACGCCGATTTCGACTTCGAGGTTCCCTCGGGGGAGACCGGGGACTGTTACGACCGCTACTTGGTCAGGGTGGCGGAGATCCGCCAGGCGGCCAACATCGTCATGCAGGCGGTCGACGGGCTGCCTTCGGGGCCGCTGCAGGCCAAGGTGCCGCGAGTGATCAAGGTCCCGCCGGGTGAGATCTACATCCGGGCCGAGAACCCCAAGGGTGAGATGGGCTACCACATCGTCTCCGAGGGCGGGCGGGGGCCGTACCGCCTCAAGATCCGCTCCGCCTCGTTCTCGAACTTGTCGATCCTGCCCTGGCTGCTCCGTGGGATCCTGATCCCCGACATCATCGCCATCCTCGGCAGCCTCGACTTCGTACTCGGGGATGTGGACCGATGAGCATCCTCGACAACTTCTGGATCTTCCTGGTGATCAAGCTGCTGTTGGTGGTGGGCGTCCTGCTCGGCTTCTCGCTGGTGATCATCTATGCAGAGCTCAAGGTGTCGGCCCACATGCAGAGCCGGATCGGCCCGTTCTTCGCCGGGGGACGCTACGGCTGGGCCCAGCCGCTGGCCGACGCCCTCAAGTTCCTCCAGAAGGAGGACCTGGTGCCCGAGGAGGCCGACTCCCCGGTGTTCCGGATCGCTCCGATGATCTCGCTGATGAGCACGGTGGCGGTGTTCGTGATCATCCCGTTCTCTCCGAACCTCATCGCCAAGGATCTCGACCTGGGCGTGTTCTACGCCCTCGCCGTGGGGTCGATCGGCACGGTGGGGATCCTCATGGCCGGCTGGTCGTCGGCCAACAAGTACTCGCTGATGGGCGGGTTGCGTGCCGCCGCCCAGCTGATCGCCTATGAGCTGCCGATCGTGCTCGCCGTGGTGGCGGTGGTGGTGCAGGCGGGCACGATGTCGATGGTGCGGATCGTCGAGCTGCAGGGTCCGGATGCCCTGTATCGGATCCCCGGAACCGAGATAGGCCTGCCGTTCGTGATGGTCGGCCAGATCGTCGGGTTCCTCATCTTCATGACGGCGGCGCTCGCCGAACTCAACCGCATCCCCTTCGACATGCCGATCGCCGAGTCGGAGCTCGTGATGGGCTTCCTCACCGAGTATTCGGGGATCCGCTTCACGATGTTCTTCCTCGCCGAGTACGCCGGGATGTTCGCCATGTCGGCGATCGCCGCCACCTTGTTCCTGGGCGGCTGGTACTTCCCGGGCCTCGACGCCGAGATCCTCGGTCCGGCGGTGATGATGGGCAAGGTGTCGCTGCTGGCATTCCTGATGATCTGGTTCCGGTGGACCTGGCCCCGGTTCCGGGAGGACCAGCTGCAGTCGCTGGCGTGGCGGTGGCTCATTCCCCTCGCATTGGGAAACATCGTGGTGACCGCCATCTTCAAGGTGGCGCTGTGAGGACGATTCGCTTCCCCATCGGCATCTTCAAGGGCATGTGGGTGACGCTCAAGACCCTCTTCACCAAGCCGGTGACGACCCACTACCCCCTCGAGAAGGAGGTGCTCGTTCCCCGGGCCCGCGGGGTGATCGCCCTCGACACCGAGGCCTGCACCGTATGCATGCTCTGTGCCCGGGATTGCCCCGACTGGTGCATCTACATCGAGGGCCACAAGGAAGAACAGCCTCCCTCCAAACCGGGTGGACGCCCCCGGAGCCGGGCCACCCTCGATCGGTTCGCCATCGACTACGCCCTCTGCATGTACTGCGGCATCTGCGTCGAGGTGTGTCCTTTCGACGCTCTCTTCTGGTCCCCCGAGCACGAGTACTCGGAAGGTTCGATCTCCGACCTGCTCCACGAGAAGGAGCGGCTCACGGAGTGGCTGGCCACGGTTCCCGACCCTCCTGCATTGGAGACGTGATGTCGTTCGGAGACTGGATCACCGAGAGCGAGAACATCGTCTTCCTTGTCATCGCCCTGCCGATGGTGGCGGGAGCGGTGATGGTGGTCACCAGCCGCAATGTGGTCCATGCCGCTCTCACCCTCATCCTCACGCTGGCCGGATCGGCCGCGCTCTTCCTGATGCTCGGCGCCGAGTTCGTTGCCTGGACCCTGGTGCTGGTCTACATCGGGGCGGTGATCGTGCTGTTCCTGTTCGGCATCATGATCACGAGGGCACCGATCGGTCGGGATGCGGTGCGGCTCGACCACCGCCGCCGTTGGCCGGCGGCCCTGGTGGCTGCCTCGGTGTTCGCGGTGATCGTCACGGCCACCAGCCTGGCGTTCCCCGACACCGAGATCGCCGAGGGCGTGGTCCGCACCGACAGCATCGGCGAGGTGCTCTTCAACCGGTTCGTGATCCCCTTCGAGGCGGTGTCGCTGGTGCTCCTGGCGGCGCTGGTGGGCGGGATCGTGCTGGCCCGAAAGGACCCGGAGTGATCGTCAACCAGTTCCTCGTGTTGGCCGCGCTGCTCTTCTCGCTGGGGATCTACGGGGTCCTGGTGCGCCGCAATGCCGTGCTCGTGCTGCTGTCGGTGGAGCTCATGCTGACCGCAGTGAACATCAACCTGGTCGCGTTCGGCGCGATGCTGCAGGAGTCCATGCTGACCGGGCAGGTCTTTGCGCTCTTCGTGATCGCCGTTGCCGCCGCCGAAGTGGGCATCGGCCTGGCGATCGTGGTGCTCATCTTCCGAAACCGCTCGTCGTCGAACGTCGACGAGCTCGACTTGTTGAAGTGGTGAGGTGATGCAGGCACTGAACACCGTGCTCGCCTACGCCGAAGAGGCGGCCCCCCACCTGGAGACCGATCCGGGCGGCTTCGTCGGGTTGATGGCCGACTGGGCCTGGCTCATCCCGGTGGTGCCGCTGGTGCTCATGTTCCTCATCGTCTTCTTCGGCAAGCGGCTGCCGCTGAAGGGCTGGGAGCTGGCGGAGGGGGCGATGGCCTTCGTGGCGATCTACGGGGTCGCTCTGCTGATCGCCAATTGGGTCGAGCCGTTCACCGTCGAACACCACGTGGAGATCGCCCGCATCGGGGTCCTGCCCGGCCTCGGCGACCTGGTGATCGAGTGGGGCTGGGTGGTCGACGGCTTGTCGATCATGATGTACACGGTCGTGGGCGTGGTCGGTTTCTTCGTGTTCACCTACGCCAAGGGGTACATGGAGGGCGACGTCCGCTTCACCTTCTTCTTCGCCTCGTTCACCCTCTTCGCCGGCGGGATGCTGGTGCTCGTGTCCAGCGCCAACATGATGCAATTGATCGTGGGTTGGGAGTTGGTGGGAGTGGCCTCCTACCTGCTCATCGGTCACTGGTGGGAAGACCACGCCAACAACGCCGCCGCCATCAAGGCGTTCCTCACCAACAAGATCGCCGACGTCGGGCTGTTCGTCGGGGTGATCATCGCCGGGATCACCGTGGGCTCTTTCCGGTTCACCGATGTGTTGGACGCCGTCGAGGCCGGCGACTCGGCTCTGGCTCGGGTCGGCTTCTGGGTGGGACTCGCCCTGTTCGTCGGTGCGATGGGCAAGAGCGCCCAGATGCCCTTCCACGTGTGGCTCCCCGACGCCATGGCCGGCCCGACCCCGGTGTCCTCGCTGATGCACGCCGCCACGATGGTGACCGCCGGCGTCTACCTGCTGGGACGGATGTTTCCCTTCTATCAAGCCGAGGGCTTCGGCGACGATGTGAAGCTGTGGATCATCCTCATCGGCGGCTTCACCCTGTTCTTCACCGGGCTGCTGGCGTTGGTGCAGGACGACATCAAGAAGGTGCTCGCCTACTCGACCCTGAGCCAGCTGGGCTACATGACCGCCGCCATGGGGGCCGGGGCCTACACCGCCGGGCTCTTCCACCTCTTCACCCACGCCTTCTTCAAAGGCCTGTTGTTCCTGGCCGCCGGGTCGGTGATCCATGGGGTCCACAGCAACAACATGAGCGACATGGGCGGGTTACGGAAGTCGATGCCCACGACGTACCGGACGTTCCTGATCGGGTCGCTGGCGTTGGCGGGGATCTTCCCGCTCGCCGGGTTCTGGTCGAAGGACGAGATCCTGGCCTCGGTGAAGGAAGACGCCTTCGGGCTCGGCTCGGCCGCCGACCTGGTGCTGGTGCTGGCGATCGTCGGCGCCTTCATCACCGCCTTCTACATGGCCCGGACCGTGTATCTCACCTTCTTCGGGGAGTACAAGGGTGAGGGCCATCCCCACGAGTCGCCCCGGGTGATGACCTTCCCACTCGTCGGGCTGGCGATCCTGTCGGTGGCAGCCGGGTGGGTGCTCATCCCCGGCGTCTCCGAGGGCTTCACCCACTGGTTGGAGGCCCGGCTCCACAACCCGCTGGACGGGCCGCTCCACTTCGAGTCGATCGACTGGGCGGTCGCCGGGATCGGCACCCTCATGGCGGCGCTCGGCATCGCCGCGGGGACCCGTCTGTGGTACCGCGACGCCCCCACCCAGTTGGAGCGGGACCGGTTCCGCATCCCGGTGCTCTACCCGCTGCTGGAGCACAAGTACTACTTCGACGACATCTACATCAACGGGATCGTCAAGCCCACCGCCGGTCCCCTCGCTCGGGCGACCAACTGGTCGAACAACGTGATCATCGACGGGGTCGTCAATCTCTTCGGGGCGTCGGCCCGGTTCCTGTCGCGCTTCGTGTACGGGTGGGCCGACCAGCGGGGGATCGATCTGGCGATCAACGCCGCGGCGGCCGCCACCGGCGAGACGGGGGGCGCGGTGCGGCGGGTCCAGACCGGCAAGGTGCAGCAGTACGCCGGGGCCCTCTTCGTGGGGGCGATTCTGCTGGTCATAGGCTTCCTGATCTTCGGCTAGGAGGAGGACGAGGACATGAGTTGGTTTGAGACAGGCTGGGGGCTCAGCCTCACGGTGTTCCTACCCCTGGTGGGTGCGTTCGTCGTGATGGCGATCCCCAAGGCCCGGGAGCGCCTGGTGAAGTCCACGGCGCTCGCCTTCGCTCTCGCCTCGTTCGGCACGTCCGTCGCCGTGACGGTCCTCTTCGACTTCGGCGGCGCCGAGAAGTTCCAGATGGGCACGGATCTCACGTGGATCCCGGCCATCGGTTCCCGCTTCCACATCGGCATCGACGGGATCAGCCTGCCCCTCCTCGTCCTCAGCACGCTGATCACCGTCCTCGCCATCGTGTACTCGTGGAACCATTGGCCGGAGCCCCACAACCCCAAGGCCTTCCTGGTGCTCATCCTCCTGCTGGCCACCGGCATGGCGGGCACCTTCGTGGCCCTCGACCTGATCCTGTTCTTCATCTTCTTCGAGTTGGTGCTGCTCCCGATGTACTTCATGATCGGGATCTGGGGCGACCGGACGATGATCCGGCTCCCCGGTTTCAAGCGCGAAGTGGAGACGCGGCTGTATGCCGCCATCAAGTTCTTCCTCTTCACGCTGTTCGGTTCGGCGTTCATGCTGCTGGGGTTCCTGGCCCTGTATTTCAAGGCCGATCCACACACCTTCGACATGATTGCTCTTGCCGAGGCCGGCCAGATGGGGGTGTTCACGGGGACCTTCGGCGGATGGGTGTTCGCTGCGTTGTTCCTGGGGTTCGCGGTGAAGGTGCCGATGTGGCCGCTGCACACCTGGCTGCCCGACGCCCACACCGCGGCCCCGACGGTCGGTTCGGTGCTCCTGGCGGCAATCCTCCTGAAGCTCGGCTCGTACGGCTTCATCCGGATCTCCCTGCCGATCCTGCCGGAACAGGCCCAGGATTGGGCACCGGTGATCGCGATCCTGGCAGTGATCGCCATCATCTACGGGTCGCTGGCCTGTCTGGCCCAGACCGACATGAAACGGCTCATCGCTTTCTCCTCGGTGGGCCACATGGGCTTCGTGATGCTGGGCATCTCCACGCTCACCGACATCGGCATCAACGCCGCGGTGATCGGGATGGTGGCCCACGGCGTGATCACCGGCCTCTTGTTCTTCCTGGCCGGTTCGATGCAGCATCGCTACCACACCAGGGAGATGGCCCGGCTGGGAGGCAACCAGAAGCTGATGCCGATCCTGGGCGGGATCCTGGCCTTCACCGCCATGGCATCGCTGGGGCTCCCCGGCCTGGCCGGGTTCTGGGGCGAGTTCATGGCGCTGTTGGGTTCCTTCAACCCGCTCGAGGGCTTGAGCCTCGGGGTGTTCCGGACCGCCATGGTGATCGGCGCCATCGGGACCGTACTCACCGCCGGCTACCTGCTGTGGATGCTGCAGCGGGTCAATTTGGGCGAACCGCCCGAGGAATGGGCCGGCAAGGATCTGCGCGACGCCGACGGCTTCGAACTGGCGGCATGGGTGCCGCTGGTGGTGGCGACTCTTGCGATCGGGGTGTTTCCCCGGATCGTGTTCGGGGCCACCAACGACGCGGTGGTGAATCTGGTGAAGAACGCGTTCGGAGGCTGATTTGTTCGACTACCACGCCCTGGCACCGGAGATCATCATCGGGGTGACGCTCATCGTTGCCCTGATGCTCGATCTCTTCGTGCCGGAACACCGGAAGTACCTGGTGGGGGCCGTGGGGCTGGTCGGCCTCGTTGCGGCGGCGTTCCCGCTGTTGACGATGGCCGCCTGCGACGAGCTGTCGTTCTGCACCGAAGCCGGGCCGCGGGTGATGTTCGACGGCTCGTACGTGATCGACGACTTCGCCCTGGTGCTCAAGGGGCTGTTCCTCCTGGCCGGCGCGATCAGCCTCCTGCTCTCCGTGTCCTACGTGGAGAGTGACCGCTACTACCAGGGCGAGTACTACTTCCTGATCATCGCTTCGGTGGCGGGCGCCGTCGTGATGGCTTCGGCGCGTGACCTCATCACGCTGTTCATCGGCCTCGAGCTGGTCTCGGGTCCGGCCTTCCTGCTGGCGGGATGGCGCAAGGGCGATGTGCGCTCCAACGAGGCCGCCCTCAAGTTCTTCCTGATCGGGGTGCTGTCGGCGGCACTGTTGCTGTTTGGCATGTCGCTGGTCTTCGGGATGACCGGAGAGGTGACCTTCGACGGGATAAGGGCCGCCTCAGTCGGGCTGTCGCGAGAACCCGCCTTCATCCTCGGGGTGGTGTTCGTGCTCGTGGGCTTCGGGTTCAAGATCTCCGCCGTGCCGTTCCATTTCTGGGCCCCCGACACCTACCAGGGGGCACCCACCCCGGTGGCTGCCTACCTCTCGGTGGGCTCCAAGGCGGCCGGGTTCGTGGGGCTCTTGACGATCTGTTACCTGGCTTTCGGCGAGGTGCGCGACATCTGGGGGCCGGCGCTGTGGGTGTTGGCTGCGCTATCGATGACCCTCGGCAACCTCACCGCCCTGCGGCAGAGCAACATCGTGCGGCTGCTCGGCTACTCGTCGATCGCCCACGCCGGGTTCATCTTGGTGCCGTTCGCCATGGCGGCCCAGTTCGACGACGTGGCGCTGGAGGAGGCGTTCTTCGCTTCGGTCACCTACCTCATCGTGTACGCCTTCATGAACCTGGGGGCCTTCGGGGCGGTGATCGCCGGGTCCGACAAGACCGGCTCCGGCGAGATCGACGACTGGGCCGGACTCAACCGTTATGCCCCCGGGGTGGCGGTGCTGACGGCAGTGTTCTTCTTCTCCCTGGCCGGGGTCCCGCCGCTGGCCGGATGGTTCGCCAAGCTGGTGATGTTCCGAGCCCTGTTCGCCGACGGGGCCAACGTGTGGGCGGTCTCACTGGCGGTGATCGCCGCAGTCAACGCGGTGATCGCGCTCTTCTACTACGCCCGGATCGTCAAGACGGTGTTCATGGACGCCCCGCCCGCCACCGCTCCGATCGAGGAGGCGGTGTCCCGCCCGGTGGCGGCGCCGCTTGCTCTGGCGCTCGGGTTGACCGCGCTGGTCGTCATCGTGGCCGGGTTCTTCCCCCAGGTCTTGGCCTTCTTCGGCGACGCCACCCGGGCGCTGGCGCTGGGTCCCTAGGGCCGGGTCAGGGCTCGACCGTCAGGTACTCGTTGACGAGCTCTCGAGCCACACCGGCGACCTCCATCCAGAACTGCTTGTTCTCGGGGTCGCCGGGGGTGAACAGGTGGTCGTACTTGATGCGATCGTCCCCGCGAGGGATTCGCTCCACGGCTCGGGCGGCGAACTCCTGCAGCTGCCGGGCGTTGGCGAGGCGATTGTTGACGGCGATGTAATAGAGCCCCAGCTTCTCGACGTAGTTGATCTCGTGACCGAGGCGCCTTCCCGCTTCGAGGAACTGGCTGAGGACGATGAGCACTCGGTCTCCGAAGCTCATCGGGGAGATGACGAACTGGTTGTCGGCGGGAATGCGGCTCAGGACGTCGGTGCCCTTGGGTCGCCCACCGATCCGCTGTTTGATGCCGTCGAGGCTGAAACCCGAGCTCCCGGCGAGCACGAAGACGACGTGTGCTTCCCTTCCCAGGTTGACGTCGAGATGGGGCATGAGCACCTCGTACGGCCACACTTCGTCGGGCCGGGCATCGACTTCGTCGATGAGGCACAGCACCGGGCCGTCGGCTTGTGACACCGTGGTGAGCATGCCCCGGAATGCCTCCTCGTCGAGTTGTGCGAGGTTCAACTCGAGATAGCGCAACTCATCTCGAAGAGACGCGGCGATCTGCTCGACGAAGAACGTCTTGCCGCTGCCGGGGGCGGCCCAGACCAGGTGGTTCTCCCGCTTCCCCGTGGGTGTCTCCAGCCCGGCGACGATTCGATTCCGGGCATCCTTGAGGTCGTTGAGAACGTTGGGCTCGAATCGGGTGTACCGGCCGACCACTTGATAGCGAGACAGCCTTACCTCGTTCATCTCGGCGATCAACGGGTATTGCCAGTAGGGGCTCGACTTGCCCGCTTCGCGAAGCGCGTCGTGGTAGGCGGTGACGTACTCGTCACCCTTCTCCAGGTAGTCGGGAGCCAGACGCTGGGTGAAGAGTGGCCCGGAGAAGATGTCAGCCCACACCGAGATCGGAAGGATGTAGTCCTCGGTCGCCTGCGAATAGAGGGGCCATCTCTTCACGTGCTCTTCCGACCGGAAGAGATTCATGCGGCTTCAGTTGAAGGCCCCCGACCCCTCCCTCCATTGGGCGAACGGTGACAGCTGGTATCCGACCGCAGTCTGCGGGTCGACCTCGATCTCGTCGTCCTTCATCCGGACGGTGATGAGCTCACCGCAGTCGAGGCAGGGGGTCTCGATGGTGACCTCCTTGCCGGGACACAGCCAGCGCACGGCCAGCGCCTCCATCCCTCAGAGCCCGAACCAGCCGTGCTCGCCGTCGATGGAGATGGTGACGTGCGTGGGGACGTTCGAGAAGGGGCCCCAGGCCTCGATGTAGTCGGTGTCGTGGCTCATCCAGCACGAGGCGGCGGGCGCCGCGTCGGCCGCTTCTCGCTGCAGGACCCGCGCCTCTTCGATCGGCACACCGATGAGGTCGGCGAGCTCCGTGTAGTGGGGGGCGCGGCGCTGTTCGACGAAGTGGCGAACGATCTCTGTGTAGGCCCGCTGATGCGGATCGGTCGACATGGCACCCCCGAAGAGTCAGGGGGGGACATTACCGCCTGGGTTCCTCGCTGCGCCGCTGAAACCCGTCGTGGGCTTCGTGTGTCGGCGCCGCTCGGTTTGGCGTGTGCCGCCGCCATCACCGGATGACCCACGACGAGGTGATTCGGCTTTCCCAATGCAGATGGGCGACGCGAAATGGGTGGTCGTGGCGCGACCCCGCCACAATGCACCCGTGCTGTTGTGCCTGATCGACCGAATCGAGAGGGAAGGGCCCCTTCCGTTCGACGAGTTCATGCGGGTCGCCCTCTACGACCCGGATGGGGGCTACTTCGCCACGGGCCCGTTGCGGTCGGTGAAGGACGGTGACTTCTTGACGAGCCCTGAGGTGAGCCCGTTGTTCGGGGAGACGATCGCCCGGTTCGCCGACGCCGAGGCCGAGCGGATCGAGGCTGAGACGGTCGATGTGATCGAGGCGGGTGCCGGGTCGGGCACGCTGCTGCGGCCTCTGCTCGATGCTCTGGAGTGGTCGGCGCGAGTGTGGGGGGTGGAGGTGTCGGCGGCGGCGCGGCAAGCGTTGGCCGCCACCGTGCCGGAAGTCACCGTCGTGGACGAACTCGGGGTCGTGCCCGCCGGTCGTCGTGGTGTGATTCTCGCCAACGAACTGCTCGACAACCTCCCGGCGGCGCTGGCGGTCCGCCACCGCTCCGGCTGGCAAGAGCGCCGAGTGGGAAGCGACGGCGAAGCCCTCACCTACGTCGACGTGGAAGCGAGACCCGAAGTGGCCGAGTGGGCCGAGCGCTTTGCGGGACCGGTCGAAGTGGGCGGTATCGTAGAGGTGCAGATCGAGGCGGGCGTTTGGATCGTCGAAGCACTCGGGCTGCTCGGCGAGGGAGCCGTGCTCGTGCTCGACTACGGGGAGACCGCCGAGGGACTGGCCCCCCGCCGTGCCGAAGGAACCATCCGCACCTACCGAGGCCACCACCTCGGCCCCGATCCGCTCGTCGAGCCGGGAGCCACCGACATCACCATGGACGTCAACTTCACGGCTTTGGAGGCGGTGGCTCGGGAGGCGGGGGCCGAAGTCGCAGTGACGACCCAAGCCGACTTCCTGACGGACTGGGGCCTGCGAGACCGGATCACCCGGCTTCGGGAGGAGGAACTCCGTCTGGCCCGCGAGGGCGATCCGATGGAACGTCTCGAGGTCCGCCACGCCCGGACCGGGGGCGAAACCCTGCTCCACCCCCGGGGGCTCGGCGACTTCCGGGTGCTGGTGGCTCGCCGCTGAGGCCCCTGATACAGGCCGCCTCTCGGTAACCTGCGTGTAT
>JBFFRY010000004.1:0-119164 GCA_041572755.1 Acidimicrobiia bacterium
CGACACCAATCGGGCGCCGGTGGTGACTTCGCCGGGGGATCAGGTCTCCGACGAGAGTGACGTGGTGTCGCAGTCGGTGTTCGGCTCGGACCCCGACGGAGATTCCCTGACCTGGGAAGCGATGGGGCTGCCCCCCGGCTTGTCGATCGATCCGGTCTCGGGCCGGATCACGGGAACGATCAACTACGAGGCGGCGGCGCAGTCTCCTCACACCGTGATCCTCACGGTCACCGACGACGGGGTACCGAGGCTCGACGACTCGGTGACGTTCACCTGGAGGGTGGTCGACACCAATCGGGCGCCGGTGGTGACTTCGCCGGGGGATCAGAGTGATGCCGAGGGAGATGTGGTCTCGCTGGCTCTCAGTGCCTCAGATCCGGATGATGACCGGCTGATCTGGGGCGCCGCGGGACTGCCTGCCGGCATCGCCATCGACCCGGCCACCGGGATCGTCTCGGGAGCACCCTCCTACGCCGCCGCCGCAGCGTCCCCCTACCGGGTGACGGTGACCGCCACCGACGACGGGGTGCCGAGGCTCGACGACTCGGTGACGTTCACCTGGACGGTGACCGACACCAATCGGGCGCCGGTGGTGACGCGACCGGCGGATCGGACCGATCGGCTCGACCAAGTGGTGCGGTTGGCACTGGTGGGATCGGATCCGGATGGAGATGCCATCACCTGGTCGGCAACCGGTCTCCCCCTGGGGATCTCACTGAATGCCGTGTCGGGGGTCATCGAAGGAACAACCGCCCTGGTCGGGACCTTCACCGTGACGGTCACCGCCACCGACGGGGGAACACCGAACCGGGCGACTTCGGCGACGTTCACCTGGCGGGTCCTGGCGCCGGGGGTGCCGGTGGTGGCGGCGATCCCGGATCAGTTCTCGACGGTGGGCGACACGGCGGGATTGCAGGCTACGGCGACCCATCCGGATGGGCTGGAGTTCACCTGGTCGGCGACCGGGTTGCCCACCGGGGCGGCCATCGATCCGGAATCCGGGGCGGCTACCGGAGTGCTCATCGAGGTGGGCGTGTTCGAAGTGGTGATCTCAGCGACCGACACCCGGGGCGGGGTCGGTTCCGCAGGGTTCACCTGGACGGTGAGTCCCGAACCGAACCGACCCCCCACCGCGGTGGATGATGCCGCTGCGGTGACCGTCACCGATGGCGACGACGACGTCGGGGCGGTTCGGGTCGAGGTTCTGGGCAACGACTCGGATCCCGATGGAGATCCGCTGACCGTGGTGACCGTGACCGATCCGGAGGCGGGTGACATCCGCATCGAGGACGGTGTCGTCGTGTTCATTCCACCCCAGGGATGGACCGGGACGGTGACCGTCACCTACACCATCGTCGATCCCACCGGTGACCAGGCTTCGGCCGAGGTCACCGTCACCATCAACCCAGATCTCAATGCCTTGCTGGAAGGCCCCATCCTGGACCTGGAGCCAGAGGAGATCGGGAGTGTCGACCTTGCTTCGCTGCTCACCGCCGGCGTCGGCACCGATCTCGTCTTCGGGACGGTGCTGCAATCGCTCCACGTGTTGCGAATGCCGCTGGCCTTGCTGGGTGCTGCGGTGTTCTGGTCACTGCTCCTCGGCGGGCTGCTGAACCTCGGGGTGATGATGCGGGGCGGCATCCCGTCCTTCGTGAAGCGCCGCAAGGTTCCGATGGCGATCATCATGGCCCCCCACGGAGGCAAGGTTCCCGCCCACGCCGAACCCGGCGCAGGCGAAGCCCTGTGGCGGTTCGGGGCCACCGATACCAACATCACCGCCACCGGAGCCCATCGCTCGGTCGACGGGGAAGACTGGCTTCAGGTCGAGACCCCGGAAGGCCGGGGTTGGGTTGAGGCGTTGCACCTGACCGAGCAGATCGATGCAGTCGGGTTCTCCGACGACTCGCGACCGATTCGAATCCTCGAAGACCTCGTCGAGAGGATCAGGGACCGCGACGATCTCACCGAGCTCATCTCCGGCCAAGGCCTGTGGGTCACCCACCACGACGATCCCATTCACTTCGAACCCGACCGGGTTGCCGGCCTGCTCGATGATTCGGCGGTTCGCACCTGGCCGGGACGCAACCCCGCCTACCCCGACGTGCAGGGAGCCTTCGGTGATGTGGTCGGCGCCGGGATTCTCCAAGCATGGGATCACCCGCAGCCGCGCCTCTCCGTCGACCGGCCCACGGTTCCTTCGACCGTCATCCCCGTCGAGTACACCAACCTCCACAGCATCTCCGTCGGAGCCGACCTTCACGGCCGCGACCACCTCGACCAGAATGCCTGGATGGTCTTCTACAGCTACGAGCGAGGCCACCCTCGCGTCATTGCCCTCCACAAAGAAGGCTGACCTGCTCGGCGGCTAGGGTGGCGAGGCGTCGATCGAGGTGAGGATCCTGCCGAACACCGCTGCTCTCGTCCTCGCCGCAGGAGCCTCATCGCGGCTGGGCCGGCCCAAGCAGTTGCTCGAGTGGCGGGGCCGTGCCCTCTTGTCATGGATCATCGAGGAGGTGTGGGCCTGGCCGGTGACCACGGTCGCCGTGGTCATCGGTGCCTACGAGGACGAAGTGCTCGAGATCGTGGAGTTCGGCGAAAGCCTGGTCGTCATCAACCCGGAGTGGGAGGAAGGGCTGGCTTCGTCCCTTCGGGTCGGCCTCGATGCCTTGACCAGGGAACCTGCGGTGGAGAGGGCCTTCGTCGCCCTGGGCGATCAGCCGGGCATCCCGGTCGGCCTACCCGGGCTGCTCGTCGAGGCGATGGAGCGGAGCGGCCGCCCGGTGGCGGTGCCGAGATACCGCTACCAGCGCGCCAACCCTGTGCTCGTGGATCGGAGGCTTTGGCCCCGGTTCATGAGCCTCGAGGGTGACGCCGGGGCGGCCCGTATTCTCAAGGCTCATCCCGAGTGGGTCGAGGAAGTGTGGGTCGATCACCTCCCTCCGCGTGACGTCGACACTCCCGAGGATGCCGCCGACCTCCTGGCGGGGATCTGGC
This sequence comes from Acidimicrobiia bacterium, assembly GCA_041572755.1. GTDB lineage: Bacteria > Actinomycetota > Acidimicrobiia > Spongiisociales > UBA11373 > JBFELU01. Next base: position 2,995 of record JBFFRY010000004.1, read on the forward strand.
CCCGGGGAGCAGGTGGCGGGATTGGGCGGTAGGCTCCGCGATCCCGGCACCGCTGGCCGGGTGCCGGCTGTCGAGCAGTGGAGAGGGCGATGGGATCGATCGAGACGATCGAGGGGATTGGAGTCAAGAACGCGACCAAGCTGCGCAAGGCGCGTATCCGGACCACCGAAGCACTGCTGAAGCGGGGTTCCACTCGAGCCGGACGTCGGGAGGTCGCCAGGGCCACCGGTCTCACCGAGAAGGTGATTCTCGGGTGGGTGAACCGCGCCGACTTGATGCGCGTCAAGGGCATCGGTCAGGAGTACTCCGATCTCTTGGAGGCCGCCGGGGTCGACACGGTGAAGGAGCTGCGCAACCGCAAGCCCGAGAACCTGCTCACTTCGATGACCGAGCTCAATCGGAAGAAGCGTCTGGTGCGCCGCCTCCCCACCTTGCCGATGGTTCAGGCTTGGGTCGAGTGCGCCGGGGATCTCTCTCCGGTCATCAGACACTGAGACGCCGGGCCCCGAGGAGCTCGGAGCCCGGCATCCGGCGGTTCTCGCCCTATGCGCTCTTGGTCGTCGACTTCCCGGCGGCCTTCTTCTTGGCGGCTGTCTTCTGGGGAGCGGCCTTCGTGGCGGGTTCGGAGTTCTCCTCGGTCTCCTCGGTCTTGGCTCCCGGGCGGAAGGACTCGCGCCACCCGGCGAGCACATCCTCGAGCTGGTCCTTGAACTTGGTGACCCGGCCCTGGATGTGGTCCAGGTCGACCTTGTCCTTGATCTCGTCCACCAGCTTGCGTTCCCGCAACCGGTCGGTGAGCTTCTCTCCCTCTTGGGCGAGGGTGTCGTACTCCTTGCGGGCGGAATCCATCATCCGGGTCCGGTAATCGGCCAAGCGGCGTCCGGCCACGACGGGGGCGCCGACCACGGCATAGGCGGCCTTCTGGGCGCCGTCCATGAGGCTGCCGGTCGTCTTGCCGGCGGCCTCCTTCGCCTCGGTGAGGGTCTTCATTGCTGCTCCTCTCCCGGGCGCTCCACAAAGGATCGATAGATCTCTGTGAGCGCCTGCTTCTGTCGTTCTGTCAGGTCGGCGTCGGCTCGAATCGCCGTCTCCACGTCGATGACGTCGGGGCTCGTATCCAAGAGGCCGGCCCGTTCGTAGAGGGCTTCGGCCCTGATCGAGAGCCCCCGGGCGATCGCCTTGAGGATCTCTGCCGAGGGCTTGCGTAGCCCGCGCTCGATCTGGCTGAGATACGGATTGGAGATCCCGGCGCGTTCGGCGAGTTTGCGGAGCGAGATCGCGCTCCGTTCCCGCTGCTCGCGGATGAAGCGCCCGAGGTCAGACACCGGCGGTCTCATGTGCTCGCAGAATACCCCATAGTGCTAACTGCTGCAAGCAGTTCGACATGGACCACCCACCGCTTCCGGCGCCCGGTGGCGGTACTAACGTGCGTGCGGCGTTCAGGAGACTGATGGGGATCGAACTACCCCCGACCTCACCACGAGGGGACGACTCGATGATCATCGTGATGGGGCGCGAAGCCTCAGAAGGCGACATCCAGCATGTCGTCGAGCGTCTCCGCGCCATCGGAGCCGACGCCCACATCTCCCGGGGCCAAACCCGGACCGTGATCGGTGCCATCGGCGATCGAACCCAGATCCAGCAACTCCCCTGGGAGGCGTTCCCCGGTGTGGAACGCAGCGTCCCGGTCCTCAAGCCCTTCAAGTTCGTCAGCCGGGACTTCCAGAGCGAGGACACCACCGTGGACGTCGGCGGCGTTCCCGTCGGAGCCGGCCATTTCGTGGTGATGGCCGGTCCGTGCGCCGTGGAGAGCCGCGACCAGCTGTTCTCGTCGGCGACCGCAGTGAAGAAGGCCGGAGCCACCATCCTGCGGGGTGACGCCTTCAAGCCCCGCACGTCTCCGTATGCGTTTCAGGGGCTCGGGGAGAAGGGCCTCGAGCTGCTCGCCGAGGCCCGGGAGGAATTCGGCATGCCCTTCATAGCCGAAGTCCTCGACCCGCGGGACGTCGAGCTGGTGACCTCCTATGCCGACATGATCCGCATTGGGACCCGCAACATGGCCAACTTCACCCTTCTGGCGGAATTGGGTCGCCAGGAGAAGCCGGTGCTCCTCAAGCGGGGCTTCACGGCCACCATCGAGGAATGGCTCAATGCCGCCGAATACATCTACAAGGAGGGCAATCACCAGGTCGTCCTGTGCGAGCGAGGGATCCGCACCTTCGAGGACCTGACCCGCAACACCCTCGACATCGCCGCCGTACCGGTCGTGAAATCTCTATCGCACCTTCCGGTGGTCGTCGATCCCTCTCACAGCGGAGGACGGCGGGATCTCGTCCAACCGCTCAGCCTCGCCGGCGTGGCCGCCGGTGCCGACGGGCTGCTCATCGATGTCCATCCGGCGCCGGAGACCGCTCTCGTCGACGGCGCTCAGGCGATCCTTCCCGGCGAATTCGGGGAGCTGATGGATCGGGTTCGGGCGATCCGAGCCGCCCTCGCCTAGGAGGCCCGGTCGCCCGCTGCGACCGTCTCCAGCATCCGGACGAGCGCCATCGAACCGACGAGCATCCCGGTGTGGATGGCACGCTCGTCGATGTCGAAATCGGCGGAGTGCAGATCAACCCGGCGATCGGGAAGAGCCGATCCCAGGCGGACCAGCGCACCCGGAGCGCTCTCGAGGAACCAGGAGAAGTCCTCCGAGCCGAGGCTCTGATGGGTGGGGAGCACTGCATCTGCCCCCAGGGCTTCAACGGCGGCATTGGTGATCGTGTCGATCAGCGCCATGTCGTTGACCACCGGTGGCGATCCCTGCTCATACTCGACCTTGGCCGAGGCGCCGAGGGGGGCGACGATCTCATGAACCAGGCGTTCGATGAGCGGGGGCAGAGTGCGCCACATCTCGAGGTCGAACAGCCGCACCGTGCCGCCCACCTCGACCGAAGTGGGGATCACGTTCTCGGCGCTTCCCCCCGACACCCGGCCGAACACCACCACGACCGGGTTGCGGGGATCGTGGGTCCGTTGCAGGTGAGCAGGCAGATCGACGATCAGACGAGCGGCTGCCTGGACCAGATCGACCGTCTGGTGGGGACGTGAGGTGTGCCCCCCCGGTCCGGTGAGCGTCACGTTGAGGCGGTCTGAGGCACCGGTGATCGCATCAGCGCGAATCCCGACGGAGCCGGGCGGAATCGAGGGGTCGACGTGGAATGCCATGATCCCGGCGACTTCTCTCATCGCCCCCTCGCGCACCATGGCGAACGCTCCTCCGGGGATGGTTTCCTCGGCGGGTTGGAACAGAAAGCGGACCCTTCCCGGGAGCCCGTCGTGGGCGGCGAGCACCCGGGCGATACCGGCGGCAACTGCGGCGTGAGCATCGTGGCCGCACGCATGCATGACGCCGGGATTCTGGGAAGCGTACGGTGTGACGTTCAGTTCGGTGATCGGTAGCCCGTCCAGGTCGGCACGGAAGGCGACCAAGGGGCCCCCCTCGCCGACGTCCGCGGTGAGCCCGACGCCGGCGTCCCTCACGCGCGGTTGGAGACCGGCATCCTCGAGGAACTCCACCAAGGTCGCGGTCGTGTGCACCTCGGCGTACCCCACCTCCGGATGGCGGTGGATGGCGCGACGCAACTCGACGGCTGCACCGGCGATCTCGTCGACGAGGTCACGAAGCAAAGGCACGGGGCCTCCCATGAGCGGAGCGGTGCCGAGCGGCACCGCCGGGAGCATTGTATGCGCCCCGCCGCAATGCCGCACGGCCGATCAGGAGCGGTAGAAGACCTCTTCGACGACGCGGCGGGCCCGCCGGGTCAGCCGGCGGTACTCCTCGCGGAGGGAGGTGCGGGGATGCCGCACATACCCGAGAGACCTGGCCAGGCGGGTGGTCTCCGCCGAATCGGTGGGCAGCGAGTCACGGGGCCGTCCGGCCTGGAGAAAGAGGCGGTTGCGGACCCGGGTGCAGAACCGGTAGGCGGCGGTCAGGTCGTGAGCGTGGCCCGTGTCGAGGATGCCGGCGTCGGCCAGCCGCCCGATCGTCGGGACGGTGGCTCCGCCCCGGACCGCCGGGAGGCGCCCGCCGTGCCTCAGTTGGAGGAGCTGGGCCGTCCACTCGACGTCCGCCATGCCTCCCCGACCCAGCTTCACGTGGAACTCGGGGTCCTCACCGGCGGGAATCCGTTCCCGCTCGACCCGCGCCTTCATGGCTCGGACCGCCCTGACCCGGTCCGGTCCGAAGACGTCCCGGTACACGAACGGCTCGATCAGATCGAGGAACGCCTCGGCGAGACCGGCATCACCGGCGACCGGTCGGGCCCGAAGGAGCGACTGAAACTCCCATGTTTCGGCCCACCGTTCGTAGTAGGCCCCGTAGGACTCGAGGGATCGCGTCAGGGGCCCCCGCTTGCCTTCCGGCCGGAGACCGAGATCGACCGCCCACGCCAGGCCGCTCGACACGAGGCGGCCGGTGGCGGCGACGAAGTTCTCGGCCACCCGCAGCGCGGCGGTGGTGGCCTCCGGGTCGGAGCCCCCATGAATGATGAGGGCGTCGAGGTCGGAGGCGTAGTTGAGCTCGCCGCCGCCCCACTTGCCCATGGCGACGATCGCCATCGGCGGTGCGGCGACGCCGTGATCCAGTGCTGCATCGGTGGCGATGCCGAGAGCCGCCGTCGCCACGGCATCGGCGAGAGCGGTGAGGTCCTCACCCACCTCGGATCCCGCCCCGACGAGGTCGCGTCCGGCGATCCACAGGAGGTGCTGCTGGACCATACGTTCCAGCGCCGCGATGCGGTCCTCAAACCCGGTGCGGGCCGTCACCAGGGTCAGTGACTCGTGGGTGAGGTCCTCTGTGGCGGGGAACGCCTGGAGGGCCTCGTCGTCGCCGAGCGTCGCCAGTGCAGGGGGGATTCGGTCCACGAGCCGGCCCAGGAGTCGGCCGGTCCCCAGCAGGTTGCACAGTCGCTCGGCGGCAACCGGGTTGTCCCGCATCACCGAGATCAGCTCGGCGTTGTCGGGGGTCGTGGTCACCAGCAAACGCAGTTGGGCGAGACCGAGATCGGGATCGGGAGCCTCGGAGAGCCAGTCGAGCATGAGCGGCAGCATCTGTTGCATCAGACGGCTCCGCCGCGACAGCCCATCGGTGAGGTCGGCGAAAGCGCGACGAGCGCCCTCGACGTCGAGGAAGCCGAGTGCCGAGAGTTGCCGGGCAGTGCCCTCCGGGGTGAGCCGGATCGCCGGTGAGTCGGCGAACGCCTCCAAGAGCGGGCGATAGAAGAGGCGCTCATGGATTCCTCGAACGGTGGCCCGACGCTGCACCAGATCCCGGTCGAAACCGTCCAGAGCGGTTGCCTCCGGGGCGTCCCGATACCCCATGGTCTTGGCGAGGCGCTCCCGGGCGGGGACACCGTCGGGCAGTCGGTGGGTCTGCCGAAGGTCGTAGAGCTGGATGCGGTGTTCGGTGTCGCGCAGCCACCGGTAGGCGGCCCCCAGCTCGGCGGCGTCGGTGGGCCGCACGTAGCCGGCCTCGGCGAGTGCCGCCAGGGCATCGAGGGTGTTTGGCGAACGGACCCCGGGGTCGGAACGGCCGTGCACCAGCTGGAGCAGCTGCACTGCGAACTCCGCATCGCGGATGCCGCCCACGCCGCGTTTGATCTCGACCGCCTGACCCGTTCTCTCGGCGATGGCCTCGGCCCGCACCTTCATGGAGCGCACCTCTCGCACGGCATCGGCTCCGAGCGTCTCGGGGAAGACGAACGGCTCGGCGGTCTCGATGAAGCTGCGGCCCAGATCGAGGTCGCCCGCAGCGGGCCGGGCCTTGAGCAAGGCTTGCAGCTCCCACGTCTCGGCCCAGCGCTCCCAGTAGGCACGGTACGACTCGAGGGTGCGCGCCAGCGGCCCGGAGCGCCCCTCGGGCCGCAGATCGGCGTCCACCCGGTAGGCGATGCCGGCATCGGTCGGTCCGGCGAGGCACGCCAGGAAGTTCTCGGCGACCCGCTGCGCGTAGCGACCGGCGCTCTCGTCGCCCGTTCCCGCCGGCTTGGCGTAGACGAATAGGACATCGATGTCGGAGGCGTAGTTGAGTTCTCTCCCGCCCCACTTGCCCATGGCGATGACGGACACCGGAATCTCGGGGAGGTCCGTGAAGCGGTCGTCGCTTCTCACCAGGCGGACGGCGAGGTGGAGAGCGGCGGCGGCAGCATCGTCGGCGGTGTCGCTCAGCAAGGCGCCGACGGCCGGCATGTCGTGGGTGCCTGTCAGATCCCCGATCGCGATGGCAGTCAGGGAGTCGGTCACCGTTCGGCGGATGCGGGTGAGTGCCTCGTCCGGATCGAGGCGATCGGGGAGCGGGGCCGTGGCCGGTAGCTCGCCGCGTGCTCCGGCGCGGACCGGTTCCGATCGGCCGACGGCGGCCACCGACAGGGCTCGGCTGGCTCCGGTGATCGCCACCAAGGCGTCGCCGAGAGCCGGCAGGTCGAGGGCTTCGGCGGCGAGGCCGGGGTCGGCATCCAGGATGGCGACGAGCCGGCTGAAGGTCGCCTCGGGATCGGGGCCGCGCAGGACCGAAGCGAGCAGCCGCTTCGCAGCCGGGTCATCGCCGAGCCACCCGTGGTGGCCGAGGCGCCGGCGCACGGTATCGCCGATCGGGAGGCGCGGTCCCGCCATGGGGTCCAGAGTAGGGGGCCTCCCCGTCGCCGCCCGGCGGTAACCTCGCGAGGTGCGAGTGATCATCGACGGTCGGGCGATGGAGGCCGAGGAGGCGGCGATCTCGGTCTTCGACTGGGGACTGCAACGCGGCTTCGGTTGCTTCGAGGTGATCCGCTCATACGGCGGAAGCGCGTTTCGCGCCCCGGGCCATCTCGACCGGTTGGAGCGGAGCCTGGCAGCCCTGCACATTGAGCCGCCGCCCCGGGACGACCTGGAGGGGTGGGTGGCGTCGGTGGCGGCGAGCGGGGGGGACTGTCTGGTTCGGGTGATGGTCACCGAGGGCGCCCGCGACGAGCTCTATCCGGCACCGTCGCGCACGGTGGTGCTGTGGGAGCCCGTCCCGAAGGTGCCTGACACGCTGCGGCTGCTGCCCACGGTGGCGCCATGGCACCCGGCGACGTCCTCGGTCGGCTTCCACGGTGTCAAGTGGCTTTCCTATGCGCCGAACATGGCCGCCACCGACCGGGCTCGGAGGGCCGGATTCGATGACGCCCTGTTGGTGTCCAGGGATGGGAAGATTCTCGAAGGGCCCACCTTCACCATCGCATGGGTCCGTGGGGGGGCGATCGAGACCCCGGCGCTGGAACTGGGCATCCTCGCTTCGATCACCCGCCAGGTGCTCTGCGAGACCGCGGAGGAGCTCGGCATCCCCCTGCGATCCGGCGTCTACGACCTGTCTCGCGCCGAGGGAGCCGATGAGGTGCTGGCGCTGTCCACGGTCAAGGAGGTCACACCGGTGACCCGCCTCGCCGATCGGGACGTCCCCACCGGCCCCGTGGCAGGGCGTCTGCTGGAGGCGCATCGAGCGATGGTCGCACGGGAACTCGGCGGTTGAGCGCCGCCATGCTCGGCCTGCTGGCAGCCCTGGACGGGATCTACGAACGGGTCGTGGCAGACCCCGGCGCCGTTCGCGACGCCGATCTGTTGTCGTGGGCCAGTGAGGCGACGTCGGTTCTCGAGCCTCCCGTGGACCGCCGCGTCGCCCGCGAGGTCCGCCGGGTGATCCGCCTCGCCCGGCGTTTGGCCGCCTTCTGGTCCGATCGACCGCCGCCCGACGATTGGCGGAGTGCCGTCGACGAGGCCCTCGGGAGCCGGGGCTGGCAGCCCACCCTCGATCTGGCCCGTTTGGCGCTCGACGAGGAGCCCAGCCCGGAGCTCTTCGAGGAGGTCCGTTTCCGGTTTGCCGTCGTCCACTTTCGGCCGTGGATGGAGGGCGTCGACTACGACGACTACCTGGCCGGGCGTCGCGCCGAGTCCTGAGGCCGAGCCCCGTCAGAGCAGCAGCGTGGCGATCCCGAGGAATCCGGCGAAGCCCATGAGATCGGTGATCAGCGTCAAGAAGATGTTGGAGGCGAGGGCCGGGTCCTGACCCAATCGATCCAGCACGATGGGGATTCCGGTCCCCGAGAGGTTGGCGATGGTCATGTTGATCAACGCGGCGATGCCGATCACGACCCCGATCTTCATCCGGCCGGTGAGCGTGGCCGCAATCGCTCCCGAGAGTGCACCGATGGCCAGCCCGTTGAAGAAGCCGACCGCGACCTCCCGGAGGACCACCCGTCTCAGCAGATGGCTGGGGATCGTCTCCACGGCCATGGCTCTGATGATCACCGCCTGGGCCTGGGCGCCGCCGTTGCCGCCGACGAGGGCGACGACGGGCATGTAGGCGGCCAAGACGGCAACACGGTCGATGATCGGCTCGAAGCGGCTCACCGCCGCCGCCACCAGGAACGCCAGGCCGAGGTTGAGGGCGATCCAGGGGAGCCGGAGGCGGATCGACCGGCGCACCGGGGTGTACAGGGTCTCCTCGATGCCGGCACCGACCATCGCTGCGATGTCCTCGGTGGCCTCTCGCTGCACGGCTTCGATCACGTCGTCGACGGCAACCAGGCCCAACAGGACCCCGCGACGGTCGATCACGGGCAAGCCGAAGAAGCCGTAGCGCCGGATGATCTCGGCGACCTCTTCCCGATCCGTCTCGGGGCGGACCGCCACCGGGTTGGGGACCATGACCTCGTCGAGAGCCCTGCCGGGCCGGGCAAACACCAGCTCCCGGAAGGAGACGACCCCGACGAGGCGGTGGCTGTGGTCGACCACGTAGACGTAGGACAGATCTTCGAGGGTCTCATGGAGGCGCCGCAGCGCTTCGATCGCCTCGCCGGAGGTGATCCCACTCGGCAGAGTGGCGGCCTCCTGCTTCATCAGCCCCCCTGCCGAGTCCGGGGGGAACGCCAGGAGGGAGAGAATCCGATCCTCGTGATCGTCGGGAATCGCGGCCAGCACCTCGGCCCTGCTCGCCGGATCGAGATGCTCGATGACGTCGGCCGCCTCGTCGGCCGGCATCTCCGCCAGCAGAACCGCCGCCTCGGTGGCGTCCAACTCCTCGAGGACGTCGGCGGCGGCCTCGTCGTGCATCTCCTCGAGGACGTCGGCGGCGTTCCCGGGCTCGAGCTCCGAGATCAGGTCGGCGGCCGCCTCTTCGTCGAGGGCCTCGAGGATGTCGGCGGCATCGTGGGGATCGGCCTGGGCCAGAGAGTCCCACTCTTCGTGGTGGGTGTCGAGGTACTCCTCGGCGTCCTCGGGGTGGCGCCGAGCCAGCTCCCGCAAGGCGAGGGCAAGTTCCCGAGGTCGGAGGAGACGTAGCCGCATGGTGTGGGAATTATCGCAGCGTGGAGGCGTGGGCCCTCCGAAGATCGGCCCGCATCCGAAGCTGCGGGCCGATCCCGGTGGGTGTGCAGGCCCCCTAGGGGGGCGAGGGGACCTGCGGGTGGGGCGCCCCGAAGGGCGCCGAGGCCGAGATGCTAGCCGGTCGACGCCGGTAGCCAAACCGCTGGGCGATTCAACCGTTCTTCGGTACCTCGCGGAAGGGCAGGTCGCGATCGATGCGGGGTTCCCCGGGCAGGTCGAGAACCCGTTCCCCAATGATGTTCCGCATGATCTCGTCGCTGCCACCGGCCACCCGCATCCCCGGGTAGCCGAGGAACGCCGTCTCCCACTGCCCGAGCGCGTCGTCCCCGGCGAGCATGCCGAAGGGACCCTGAGCGTCGACGCCGAACGTCGCCACTCGCTCCAGGAGGTCGGTCAGTGCAAGTTTGGCGATCGATCCCTCTGCAGTGGGGATCTCCCCCTTGGTGAGGGCGGAGATGATTCGTTCCGAGTGGTAGCTGAGGACCCGAGCTCTAATGACGATCTGGGCCAGTCGGTCGCGCACCGTCTCGTCGGCGACCGGATCGACGCCGGTCCGATCGGCGATCGACGCCACCAGGCGCTCCACCGCAGCCGATCCCGATCCTCCGGCGATACCGCCGAGAGCCCCAATGGAGGTTCTCTCGTTCATCAGGGTGGTGATGGCCACGGACCAGCCCATTCCCGTCGCCCCGATCAACCCGTCTGCGGGGACCCGGGCGTCGGTGAGGAAGACCTCGGTGAAGTTGGCGCCGCCCGTCATCTGGCGGAGGGGTCGGGCCTCGACCCCGTCCTGCTCCATGTCTATCACGAAGTAGGTGAGCCCCTTGTGCTTGGGCACATCGGGGTCACTGCGCGCCAGCAGCATGCCCCACTTCGAGTAGTGGGCTCCGCTGGTCCACACCTTTTGGCCGTTGACCACCCATTCGTCGCCGTCGGGCACGGCCCTCGTCTGCACGGCGGCGACGTCGGAACCGGCGTTCGGCTCCGAGAACATCTGGCACCAGATCTCCTGTCCGCGCAACATCGGTCGGAGCCATCGCTCCTTTTGCTCCGGCGTTCCCCAGGTGAGGACCGTCGGCCCGCCCATGCCGAGACCGATGGAGAAGATCTCGGTGGGGAGGTCGTAGCGCGCCGACTCCTGACTCCAAACGATCTGGTGCACCTGGCTGAGGCCGCGCCCGCCGTATTCCTCGGGCCAAGTGATCCCGGCCCACCCGGCGTCGAAGAGCCGACGCTGCCACGCCTTGGCCTCGGCCACGAACGCCGCCTCATCGGAGTGCTCGGTGAAGAGGGCCGCCGGGTTCTCGTCACCCGATCGCAAGGTGGCGTTGGCTTTCAGCCACGTCCTGACTTCCGTCCGGAAAGCCTCGATGTCGCCCGCTGTGGTCACATGTCCTCCCGCCGGGATCGTACCCGGCGGCCGGTAACCTCGGGCCGTCGGACTCGGGAGGGAGGTGATGCCGTGACGTTCCGCCTCACTGCGTACTCGCACGGGGCCGGGTGAGCGTGCAAGCTCGCCCCCGGTGAGTTGGCGCAGGTCCTGCGCCGCCTGCAAAACCGAGGTCCGATTCATCACCCCGATCTGCTGGTCGGCATCGAGGGTTCGGACGACGCCGCGGTGTACCGCTTGGGTGACGATCTCGCCCTGGTCCAATCTGTGGACTTCTTCACCCCGATCGTCGACGACGCCTTCGCCTGGGGGCGGATCGCGGCGGCCAATGCCCTCTCGGACCTCTACGCCATGGGGGCGAGACCGCTCACGGCGCTGCAACTGGTGGGCTGGCCGCGCGACGACCTCCCGTTCGACTTGCTCGGCGACGTCGTCGAGGGCGGCGCCGCGGTGATGGAGGAAGCCGGCTGCCTGCTGGTCGGGGGCCACTCGATCGACGACAGGGAGCCCAAGTACGGCTTTGCGGTGACCGGGATCGCCCGGCCGGAGGAGATCACGACCAACCGGGGAGCGTTACCCGGCGATGCTCTCGTGCTGACCAAGCCGCTCGGAACAGGCCTGATCGCCACCGGGATCAAGCAAGACGCAGTTGACGCCAGCGTTGCGGATGGCGCGATCGCCTTGATGGCGAGCCTCAATGCAGGCGCAGCCCGCGCCGTTCGTAGCGTCGGGGTGTCGGCGGTCACCGACGTGACCGGCTTCGGTCTCCTGGGCCATCTTGGAGAGATGCTCGCCGGAGGGGTGGGAGCCGAGCTCGATGCCGGTGCCGTGCCGCTCCTCTCCGGCGCTCTGGAGATGGCCGCCTCCGGAGTCGTTCCCGGGGGCACCGAGCGGAATCTGGAACATGCTGCCGGGTTCACCGACTTTTCGGACACCGCCGAACCGATCCGGATCGTGCTTGCCGATGCGCAGACGAGCGGCGGCCTGCTGATCGCCGTCGCCCCCGATCGGGTCGGGGAGCTGAGGGATGCGCTGCGCGCCGAGCAGGCGCCGGCCGCCGCCGTGATCGGGCGGATCGTGGATGGGCCGAGCCGGGTGACCGTGCACGGCTGAGTGATCGCGAGTTCGCCCGTGGCGGTTCCTTTCGGGAACCCCTTTGTCAGGTGAACAGCTTTGTCAGGTGAACAGCTGGACGTCGGCCTCCGAGGCGAAATCCAGGAAGGCGGCGGCCCCGGCGATATCGCACCCATCGATGAGGTCCGATTCGGCCACGCCCATGACCCCCATCGTGGTGGCACAGGCGAAGAACCTGACGCCCAGGCCCTGGGCCATCTCGAGAAACTCCGGTACGTCGGGCATTCGTGATTCGCTCATCCACTTCTTCATGGTGCGGGTCGCTAGGCCGATGGCTCCCGGCATCGCCCCGAGAAGGCTGGGGACCTGAATCGGCCCGGACGGGTTGGCGAGGGCGGCCATCTTCAGCTTTCGGTGGCGGTCCGTGTGGAGGATGTCGAGCCCGTAGAAGGTGAAGTAGATGCCGACTTCCCAGCCCAGGCTGGCCGCCGTCGTTGCCAGGATCAGCGGGGGGTAGGCCTGATCCAGCGTTCCCTTCGCCGCCACGAGGGCGAGACGCCTCGGCTTGACCCCCGCCGGGATCGGAGCCGCGTCGTGGGCGAGACCGGTCACGGTCCGGCGCCCTTCTCGAGGAGGAACACCTGGGTTTCACCGTTCTCGTCGACCGACACCAGGCCGTCACCCCGCTGGCGGGCGAGAGCCGGGATGTCCTCCAGGGAACCCGGGTCGGTGCAGATCAGACGCAGCACTTCTCCGGGGGCGAGACGGTTGAGCACCAGAGAGGCCTTGTAGACCGGCAGGGGGCACAGGAGACCGCTCGTATCGAGGGTCTCGGCCACCACGGTGTCTTGGTTCACGGGAGTGCTCCTTTCGGCGATCACTGGGGGAGTCCTTCGTCGCCGAGCAAGTCGGCGAAATACGACGTGTACTTCAGGCCCGAGTCCGGGGAAACCCCAACGGAGATTCCCGGGATGTCCATCTGTTGGGCGGCGTGGACGATCGCCCCGGTGGACGGCCCCACCATGAGCCCGTCCTTGCGGAACAGTTCCTTGGTGACGGCGTAGGCGGGCTCGTCGTCGACCCTCACCACCTCGTCGATCACGTCCCAGTCGAGGATGCCCGGTTCCTTGGCTTCCGCGAAGCTCTTCAGGCCGGGAAGGCGGTGCCCCTTCTGAGGCTCGATGGCGATCACCCGGATCGAGGGATCTCGCTCCTTGAGGAAGCGGCCCACTCCGGTGATCGTTCCGCAGGTGCCGAAGCCGGCGAAGAAGGCCTCGACCTGTCCCTCGGTCTGCTCCCAGATCTCCGGGCCGGTCGTCTCGTAGTGGGCCCTGACGTTGTCGGGGTTCTCGTACTGATTGGGCATCACGAAGCGCTCGCCGCCGGCGCTCTCAGCCAGCGATCGGGCCAGGGCGATGGCCCCGTCTTTGGGGTGATCGACCGGGCACAGGTCGTCTGGCGTGGCCCACACCTCGGCGCCGAGCATGCGGAGGAGCACCTGCTTCTCTTCGGGTACGCCGTCGGGGATGGTCACGGTGAGCCGGGTTCCGGCGAGCGCGGCCAGAGCCGCCAGGGCGATCGCGGTGTTGCCCGACGAGGCCTCCACGATCTCGCGACCGGACAGCTCGCCGCGCTCCCGGAGCCCGGAGAGGAGATATGCCGCCGTCCGGTCCTTGATCGATCCGAAGGGATTGAGCCACTCCAGCTTCAAGTAGAGCCGGATGCTCGGATCGGAGAGGGCACCGCGCACCCGAACCATCGGGGTGGGGTTGTGACGGTCGGGCAACAGGTCCCGCACGTCTTCATAGCGCCGTCGGGCCGGGTCGGTGCCCAGACCGGTAGGGGCTTCCAGCCGACTCGTCATGTGGTCTCCTTTTGGCCATTAAAAAGACCCGCACCGCCGGTGCGGGTCCCGTGAGGATCGATGTCTCGATCGGTCAGCAGCTCAACGTGGCTCCGCCCGGCTGTATGGCGCGACAGCAGCAACACGCAACGGCGGAGCACGCGATCTGCTTCATGGCGGGCACTGTATCGGATTCGCCGGGCTAGTCAACCCGTCACTGTCGAATGCTTGACGGTTCTCGGCTGGGGAACCGAACACCATGCCCGCCTCGTCGGAGGTTCACGACGACGAGGAGAGCGCCGATGCGAAGCCGGATGATCGTGATCCTTGCTCTGCTGGTGGTGATCGCCGCCTGTGGGGACACCGACGACACCGCCGCCGACGACGGATACATCGCCACGACTCTGCCCGCCGCTCCGCTCGAATCCGAGGCTCGCGGGGCGGGAGGCACCGACAATCCCAACGACGCTCCCTACGACCTGGTGTTCTTCGAGAACTACGGCGTCAATCCGCGGATCGACACGATCGATGATGCGCTCTCGACCTTCGCCGTCGACGTCGACACCGGCTCGTACACGATCGCCCGGCGCTGGATCGAGGACGGCAATCTCCCCGATGCCGACTCGGTGCGGGTCGAGGAGTACGTCAACTACTTCGACACCGGGGTGGATGCCCCCACCGAGGGAACCTTCACCATCTGGGTCGACGGCGGTCCCACGCCGTTCACGGAGAACGACCGGTATCAGATGGTGCGCATCGCTCTGCAGGGCATGATCGTTCCCGACGACGATCGGCCCCCGGCAAACCTCGTCTTCGTGATCGATGTGTCGGGGTCGATGGATCGAGAGGATCGGCTGGGCACCGTCAAGGAGTCCCTGGCGCTGCTGATCGGCAGTCTGCGCAGCGACGACCGGGTCGGAATCGTGACCTACGGCGACCGGGGAACGGTGGTGCTCGAGCCGACGGTGGTGGCCGAGCCCGGAGCGATCCTCTCTGCCATCGATCGACTGGCCCCCGAGGGCGCCACCAATGCCGAGGAGGGGCTGGTGCTCGGCTACGAGATGGCCGCCGACGCCTTCGATCCGGAGGCCATCAACCGGGTGATCCTGGCCAGTGACGGTGTCGCCAACATCGGAGCCACCGGTCCCGACTCGATCCTGGCCGCGGTGAGGGACGAGGCGGAACGGGGGATACAGTTGGTGACCGTCGGCTTCGGCATGGGCAACTACAACGACGTCCTGATGGAGCAGCTCGCCGACGACGGTGACGGTTTCTATGCCTACGTCGACGATCTCGAGGAAGCCGAGCGCCTGTTCGTGCACGGACTCACCGGAACCCTCTTCACCATCGCCAAGGACACCAAGGTCCAAGTCTCATTCGATCCCGAGACGGTGGAGCGCTGGCGTCTGGTCGGATTCGAGAACCGGGCGATTGCAGATGACTCCTTCCGTGACGACACCGTCGACGCCGGTGAAGTCGGCGCCGGACATCACGTCACGGCCCTCTACGAGATCAGGATGGCCGAGGGTGTCGCCGAGGACGCCTACCTCGGCACGGTCTCGCTCCGGTGGCTCGACCCGTCGGACGGTGAACCGACGGAGATCTCACGAGACTTCACGGCGGCCGATCTGGCGCCGGCCTTCGAGGATGCTCCCCTCCACTTCCAACTGGCATCGGTCGTTGCCACCTTCGCCGAAGTGCTGCGGGACTCCTATTGGGCCCAGCACCTCACGATCCCGGACCTCGTTCCCCACGCCCGGCGCATCGCCGAGCTCCTCCCCGGTGATGGCGATGTGGGCGAACTGGCCGAACTGGTCGTGCTCGCCTCCGACCTGAGCGGCTGAACGGGGGGCGGCGAGTCGCCCGCCGCCCCCCACCTCCGTGGATCAACGAACCCGACGGCGACCGCTCCGGCGTGGCAATTCTGCCTTCCTGCCGAGCCGGACATAGGCTGACCGTCATGATGAGGCGGATCGGAGTCTTCGGATTCGGCGCCTGGGTTCTCTGGCGCCTCTTTGGGCCGGAGATCCCCCCGCGGACGATCGGGGCGCAGGTACGTCCCGGCCCGCTTCCCGGGCGGCTCGTGACGGTCGGGCGCCACGAGTTCCTGGTCCGGGAGATCGGTCCTGCCGACGGGCCGCCTCTGGTCCTGATCCACGGCTGGGTCTACGACAGCCTGGCGACCTGGCATCGGGTGGCGCCCCTTCTGGCAGATGGGCGGCGGGTGCTCACCGTGGATCTCCACGGTCACGGGAGGACCGACCGGATCAGGGGCCGCTACGACCTCACTGAGATGGCCGACGATGTTGTCGGCGTGCTGACCGCCGTGGGCGTGTCACGGGCACCGGTGATCGGGTACTCGATGGGAGGCATGGTGGCGCAAGCGCTCGCCCACCGGCATCCGGGACTCGTGGAACGCCTCGTGCTGGCCGCAACGGCGGCCCATCCCGTTCGGCTGCCCCGCTGGGTCACCGTACCGGCGTTCCTCATGGGACGGGCGCTGGCGCGCCTGGACCGGTTCATCGCACCCCGAATCGCCTACCGCTACCTGACGGCCACCGAGGTCATCCCCCCGGAGCATCGGGCCTGGCTGTGGGAGGCGCTGCTCGATCGGGATGTCGACCTCTACTACGAATCGGGGTTCGCCATCCTGCGCTTCGACGGAAGGCCGTGGCTCGCCGGGATCGGCGTTCCCACGCTCAGCATCGTGCCGACGGCGGATCAGCTGATTCCCGCCGGCTACCAGCGGGACACGGCGGCGCGGCTGCCCGACAATGAGGTGATCGAGATCGAGGGTGCCCGCCACGAGGCGGTGCTCACCCATCCGGGGGAAGTGGCCGAGGCCATTCTCGAGTTCCTGACGCGCTGATCTCCCCGGTTGGAGCGGGGAGATCAGGATGCGGGCCGCTCAGTGTTCGTGGCCTACTTGCTTTGCGACGATCAGTGCCACGGCCACCACGACCAGGAGCACGAACATCTTCTTCATGGTCATCTCCGTGGTTGGGCCCCCCCATTGTATGGAGTCGGGCCTGCTATCCAGGTTCCCCGAGGGGAGTACGCTCACTCGGGCTACCAGGAGTTTTGGTGATCAAGGATCGGCTCGCTCGTCTCGCGTGGTTCGTGCTTGCCTACAACATCGTCGTCATCCTCTTCGGCGCGGTGGTGCGGGCGACCGGATCCGGAGCGGGATGCGGCAGCAATTGGCCCACCTGCCGAGGCGACGTCGTGCCCTTGTCGGGAACCGCCGAGACGGCGATCGAGTTCACCCACCGAGCCACCAGCGGTCTGGCGCTGATCTTGATCTTCGTCCTGGCGTATCGAGTGTTCCGGAGCCGATCGGCGGGTGATCCGGCCCGGCTCGCCGTGGCGGCGGCGGCGGTCTTCGTGGTCGGGGAGGCGCTCATCGGGGCGGCCCTCGTGCTCTTCGAGTGGGTCGGAGAAGACGAGTCGACCGGTCGGGCGGTGTCGATTGCCCTCCACCTGGTGAACACGCTGCTGCTGGTCGGTGCTCTCACGGTGACCGCCTGGGCGCTCGGGGGTGGCCGGCTTCCGCAGCGGCCGTGGCCGAGCCGGGAACGGCGGCTGGTGGTCGCCGCCGTCGGGGGCCTGGTGATCGTCGGAGCCGCCGGCGCCATCACTGCGTTGGGCGATACCCTGTTCCCCGCCGAATCGCTCCTCGAGGGGATCCGCGACGATTTCACCGGCACGTTTCTGGTCAGGTTGCGATGGATCCATCCCGTGGTGGCGGTCGTGATGGGCCTCTACCTGCTGTGGCTGCGCAACCACATGGAAGGTTCACATCGGCGGCTCGGCGCCGGGCTGGCGACTCTCGTCGTGGGTCAACTGGTGCTGGGTGCAGTCAATGTGGCCCTGCTGGCTCCGGTGTGGATGCAGGTGATCCATCTGCTGGTCGCCGATGCACTCTGGGTGGTCTTCGTGCTCTTCGCCATCGACGGGCTGGCGGCTCGCCAGGCTCAGGAGGCGCCGGTGTGAGGGTCACGATCACCGACCCCCGCCGGACCCCGGGCACCCTCGCCGAGCGGCTCCGGGCCTACGCGGCACTCACCAAGCCGCGCATCATCGAACTCCTGCTGATCTCAACCGTGCCGGCGATGATGGCGGCCGCCGGCGGGTGGCCGGGAACCGGATTGGTGGTGGCGACGGTCGTCGGGGGAGCGCTGTCCGCCGGGGGGGCCAACGCCATCAACAACGTCGTCGACCGTGACATCGACGCGGCGATGCGCCGCACCCGCCACCGTCCGCTCCCGGCCCACAGGATCACCGCCGTTGAAGCCCTCGCAGTGGGGTCGGGGCTCGGCGTCGCCGGATTCGTGACACTGTGGATCGGTGCCAACCTGGCGGCCGCTGCGCTCGCCACCGGGGCGCTCGCCTTCTACGTGGTCGTCTACACCCTCGTGTTGAAGCGGACCACGCCGCAGAACATCGTGATCGGGGGAGCGGCCGGAGCGGTGCCGGCGGTGGTGGGTTGGACTGCGGTGACCGGATCACCCCAGCTCCCCGCTTGGGTGATGTTCGGCATCGTGTTTGCGTGGACTCCGTCGCACTTCTGGGCGCTGGCGCTGCGCTTCCGAGACGACTACCAGCGGGCCGGAGTCCCGATGCTTCCGGTGGTGGCCGGAGCCCGCCACACAGCCGTCCAGATCGTTCTCTACGCCGCCATGACTGCCGGGCTCTCGCTGATGTTGCAGCCGGTGGCGGGGCTGGGCACTCCGTACCTGGTATCGGCGCTGGTGCTCGGTGGATGGTTTGTCATCGAGAGCCTGCGCCTGTTCGCCGATCCGGATCGGGCAATGCTGCTGTTCCGCTATTCCAACGTGTACCTGACGCTGCTCTTCGCCGCCGTGGCGGTCGACGCATTGCTCTAGGCACACTGCGGGTACCGTGATGACGTGACCGGTGATCGGCTCGTGCTGACGGCCGCGATCGCCATCGTGGCGGTGGCGCTGATCGGCCTCCTGGTTGTGGGGCGGCCCCGCAAGCCTCTCGAGGTGGTGTGGTCGGCCCTTCCGGCCGTCGGCCTGATCCTGTTGATGATCTGGGCCTGGCAGTCCCTGGGTGCATGAGCACCGACCGGCGTTAGGGTGGCGCGCATGTTCGGATCGATCACCTACGAGCCGATCCCGATATTCGACGCCGGACCGCTGCGGCTGTCGCTGCACGGCCTGTTCGCCGGGCTCGGCTTCGCCGCCGGCGCCTACCTGATGATTCGGGAGGCCCGCCAGAGGGGGTTCGATCAGGTCAAGATCTCCTCGGTGCTCACCTGGGCACTCGTCGGGGCCATCCTCGGTGCCCGGTTGTTCACCGTGCCCGCCCATCTGGGGGATCCCGGATACGGGATCGACGACGTCTTCAATCCGGCCGGCTTCTACTCGATCATGGGCGGGTTCGCCGGAGGCATCCTGGGCGGAGTCATCCGCATGCGGATCCTCGGTATGGCTCCGCTCGTGCACCTCGACCTCGCCTCGTATGGTCTCGCCCTGGGGACGGTCGTCGGGCGAATCGGCGATCTCCTGATCGTCGAGCACCTCGGTGGGGAGACTGGATTCTTCCTCGGCTACCTGGTCAAGCCCGGGTACGACCTGGCGCCTCAGCACGACCGGCTCGAGGCCCTGTGCACCTCGATCGGGGAGTGCGGCCCCTATCACCATGCCGCCCTCTACGACCTGGTGGGAGCGGCGGTTCTGTTGGGGGTGCTCTACCTGGTCGGCCGATTCGTGCGGCTCCACTACGCCCAGCTGTTCGCGTTGTGGGCGGGTTGGTACGGCATCCAGAGATTCCTCGTCGACTTCACGAGGAACACGGGGTTCGAAGAGGCCGATGCCACGCTCGGTCCTCTGACCTGGAATCAGTGGAGTGGCTTGGCGGTGGGGGTCATCGCAGTCGGGGTGTTCTGGTGGTTGCGCCGCCGGGTCCCGGTCGTGTCCCCCGAGGGCGACGCGGCGCGGGGTGCCGTGCTCGTTGCCGACGAGGGCGCCGCTTGAGCGGCGACACCGCCCCGATCAGGCCGGAAGAGCAGTTCGACGAGGATCGGGTGGCCGACTATCTGCGGCGGGCTCTCCATCTGGGCGACGACCCGATCCGATTTGCCCAGTTCCCCGGCGGCAAGGCCAATCTCACCTACCTGTGCGAGGCGGGGGATCGCCAGCTGGTACTGCGGCGGCCGCCGCTCGGGCCGGTGGCCCCCGGTGCTCACGACATGCGGCGGGAGCACAAGGTGCTTGCCGTGCTCCACCGCGCCTACCCACCGGCGCCTCGGGCGGTTCATCTCTGTGAGGACTCCGAGGTGATGGGCGACGTCTTCTTCGTCATGGAGCGTCGCCACGGCGAGGTGATCCGTGAGACCTGGCCGCCCGGACTTCCCGACGACGACGACTATCGGGGGCGCCTCGCCGAGAACGTCGTCGACGCTCTCGCCGACTTGCACCGCGTCGATTACCGGGCTCTGGACCTCGACGATCTGGGTCGACCCGAGGGATTCGTGGCTCGGCAGGTGGCCGGATGGACGGATCGCTGGCATCGGGCCAAGGAGGGCGACGTGGCCGCGATGGACGAGCTCTCTCACGGTCTGGCGGAGGAGATGCCCGATCCGCAGGCGGCGGTGATCCTCCACAACGACTTCAAGATCGACAACCTCATGGTCGACGCCGACGCCGAAGTGGTGGCGGTCTTCGACTGGGACATGGCGACCCTGGGCGATCCGCTCGTCGATTTGGGCACCGCGCTCGCCTACTGGGCCGATCCAAGTGATGTGACCTATCCGGTGTTCGGTGCTCGGGGGTACACCCTCGCCGGAGTGATGGGCAAGGACCGGGTGGCGGAACGGTATGCCGAACGTTCCGGCTTCTCGGTCGACCGGGCCGGCTACTACGAGGCTCTCGGCCTGTTCCGCATCGCCGTGATCATTCAGCAGATCTACATCCGGTACCGCAGGGGTCAGACGAGCGACGAACGCTTTGCCGTGCTGGGTGCGATCGTGCCGCCGATCGCGGCGTCGGCGCTGGAGAAGATGAGCTGAGAAATCAGGAGATGCCCTCGACCTCCGATTTGGCTTCCCGGGTCATCAACTCCTCCACGATGTCGGCCGGATTGCGCCCGTCGTAGAGGACCGCGCCGACCGCGCCGGCGATCGGCATGTCGATCCCATGGCGGCGACCCAGTTCGAGGACCGCCTCGGTCGTCTTGACTCCTTCCGCGACCATGCGCATCTCCCCGGTGATGTCGGCCAGCGAGCGGCCCTCCCCCAATGCCACTCCCACGGTGCGGTTGCGGCTCTGAGGGCTGCTGCAGGTGGCAATCAGGTCCCCCATCCCGGCGAGGCCCGCATAGGTGAGAGCCTGGCCGCCGAGGGCGAGACCGAGCCGGGTGAGTTCGGCCAGAGCCCTGGTGACCAGGGCCGCCATGGTGTTGTCGCCGTAGCCGAGGCCGGCGGCCATTCCGGCGGCGATGGCCATCACGTTCTTGAGGGCACCGGCCGACTCGGCACCGACGACGTCGGGATTGGTGTATACCCGGAAGGTCGGCCCGATCAGCAGCTCCTGGAGTCGGCGTGCCTCCCAGTCGTCCTCGACGGCGATCACCGTCGCGGCCGGCTGGCCCCGCATGATCTCGCGCGCCAGGTTGGGTCCGGTGAGAACACCCACCCGGTGGGGAGCCGCCTCGATCTCCTCGACCACGATCTCGGTCATGCGGCGCAACGTTTCCTGTTCGATGCCCTTGGTGAGGCTGAGCACCGGGACCCCGGGGCGGACGTGGGGTGCCGCCGCCCGCAGGACGTCGCGAAAGCCGTGGGACGGCACCCCCATGATGAGGACGTCGGCGCCGGCGAGGGCCTCCTCCAGGTCTGCCGTGGCATGGAGGTCGGGGGGAAGCGGGGTGTCGGGGAGGTAGACCGGATTGGTGTGACTCGTGCTGATCTCATCGGCCAGCTCGGCACGCCTGGCCCAGAGGACCGTCTCGGTCCTGGCGGCCGCCAGGGCGGCGACCGAGGTACCCCAGGAACCGGCTCCGATGACCGCAACGCGCATGGGCACTCCTTGTTCTGCCCGCCACCGTACCGGGCGGCGGGGGTCCTTGCCTTTCCTCCCCGGGTCTATGAGTCTGAGTGTGCGGGCGGTGGAGGAAACGGGTTGACCCGAAGGATCTACGTGCTGGACACTTGCGTGCTCCTCGCCGATCCGCGTGCGCCGCTGCGCTTCGAGGAACACCACGTGGTGCTGCCTCTCGTCGTCATTGAGGAACTCGATCGGCAGAAGAGCCGCCTCGACGAGGTGGGAGCCAATGCCCGCCGCGCCATTCGGTTGCTCGAGGAGGCCGGGGCCTCACGGGTGGGCGGCCTGGCGGATCCCGTTTCCCTCCCGACCGGGGGGACGCTCCGGATCGAGATGAACGGGGTCGCCTCCGATCGCCTCCCCGACGTGCTCGACCCTCGCACCCCCGACCATCGGATGCTGACCACCTGCCTGACCCTCGCCGAGGGAGGCGGGGACCCGATTCTCGTGACCAAGGACGCCGCACTGCGCATCAAGGCGGCCCAGCTCGGGGTGACGGTGGAGGACTACAAGTCGGACATCGTGGCGGTCGACGAGTCCTACAGCGGGGTCGTCGAGCTGACCGTTCCCGACGCCGTGGTCGACTCGCTCTACGAGCACGGCAAGGCGACAGTCGATGGGCCCGAGCTGTTGACCAACCAGTTCGTGGTCCTCCGAGCAGGGGCCTCGCATTCCGCGCTCGCCCAGGTCGTCGAGAAGGGCAGACGGCCGACGATCGTCCGGGTCCCCGGCTCGCGGCGGGCATTCGGGGCCGAGAGCAAGAACCTGCGCCAGGCCTTTGCGCTCGAACTGCTGCTGAACCCGGCCATCCCGGCGGTATCCCTCATGGGTCCTCCCGGCACCGGCAAGACGTTCCTGGCGCTCGCCGCCGGCCTGGAGCAAGTCCTCGAAGCGGGCCGGTATCGCAAAGTGTCGGTGTACCGGCCGCTGGTGGCCGTGGGGCGCCAGGAGCTCGGCTACCTCCCCGGAGACCTGGACGAGAAGCTGGCTCCGTGGATGGCGGCAGTCCATGACAACCTGATGGCGCTGTTCAGCGATCCCCGGACGGGGCGGGATGCGCTGGAGGAACTCGTCGAGCGGGACGAGATCGAGATGGCCTCCATCACGTACCTCCGGGGACGATCGATCACCGGCGAGTTCGTGATCATCGATGAAGCTCAGAACCTGGAGCTTCCCACGCTGCGGGTGGTACTCACCCGGATCGGGGCGGATTCGAAGGTCGTCTTCTGCGGCGACTTCACCCAGATCGACAACCCGTACGTGTCGCCGTTCGGGGGAGCGGCGGCGCTCATCGAGAAGCTGAAGGGTTCAGAGTTGTTCGGTCACGTCACGCTGGAACGCACCGTGCGAAGCCCGCTGGCGGAATTGGCCACCTCGCTTCTGTAGCGTGGTGGCATGGACCTCCGCCTCCCCGGCTCGGAGGACCCCCGCCGTGCCGCCGTGCGGGAGTGGATCGACGCCCATCCCCACCCAACCGCTCGCCAGTTGGCCGAGGCGGGATTGGTGGCGCCTCACTGGCCCCGGCCGTGGGGTCTCGGTGCCGATCCCGTTCATCGGCTGATCATCGACGAGGAGCTGCGCCTGGCCGGCATCGGCCGCCCCGAGAACCCCATCGGTATCGGCTGGGCCGGTCCCACGATCCTGTCGGCCGGCACGGCCGAGCAGCGCGATCGGTATCTCGCCCCCCTGCTGGCGGGTGAGGAGATCTGGTGCCAGTTGTTCAGCGAGCCCGATGCCGGGTCTGATCTGGCCTCCCTGCGAACCCGGGCCGTCGCCGACGGCGGCGGCTGGGTGGTGAACGGCCGCAAGTTGTGGACGTCGCTGGCCGAGGCTGCCCGCTTCGGCATCCTGCTGGCGCGCACCGACCCCGAGGCTCCCCGGCACCGGGGCATCACCTACTTCATCTGCCCCATGGATCGACCCGGTGTGGAGGTCCTCCCGATCCGCGACATGACCGGCGGGTCTCCCTTCAGCGAGGTGGTTCTCGAGGACGCGTATCTGGGACCCGACAGCCTCGTCGGGGAGGTGAACGACGGCTGGCGACTCGCCAGGGTGACGCTCTTCAACGAGCGCCTCTCCCTGTCGGCCGGAGGAGCTCTGTGGGGGATGGGCCCCACCACGGACGATCTGGTCGATCTGGTCCGGGGATCCGACACGTCGCTGGGGGCGTCGGCGCGGGATCGGCTGTCGCGGCTCTTCGTGGAGTCGGAGACGATCCGGATGCTCGGTCTCCGCCTGGCCGGGCGGCTGATCGGCGGTGCCGAGCCCGGTCCGGAGGCTGCAGTCCGCAAGATCCTCGCCGACGAGCACGGCCAGCATCTCACCGAGCTCGCCAAGGATCTGGCCGGGCCCGGAGGAATGCTCGAGGATCGCGGGCCGCTCGGTTCGCCGGTCGCCGAGTGGCATTGGGGCTATCTCTTCGCCCGAGCCTTGACGATCGGAGGGGGCACCGGGGAGGTGCTGCGCACCCTGGTGGCGGAGCGGTGGCTGGGACTTCCCCGTGAGCCCCACGCTGGCTGACGCCGGGCTACCGTCTCCTTCGTGACCGTCCCGCCCCCATCAGAAGAGCGTCCCACACCCGAGAAGGGGATGGCGCGCCGGGCGGCCCGGGCCGCCATGCGACGCGTCGACGCCATGTTCTCGGCGCGGGGCCCGGCCTTCAAGCAGTTGGCTACTTCGTGGGCGGCCAACATTGCCGGTGACACGCTGGTGGCGGTGGCGTTGGCAGGCACCCTCTTCTTCGACGTGCCGACGACCGAGGCGCGGGACCGGGTCGCTTTGTATCTGGCGCTGACTCTCGCTCCGTTTGCCGTGATCGCCCCGGTTCTCGGTGGCGTCTTCGCCCGCTTCCCCATGTACCGGGCGGCGATGACCCTCTCGGCGCTGCTGCGGATGGTTCTCGCCGTGGTGATGATGTTTGGGCTGGAGACCAACTGGCTCTTCCCGATCGCCTTCGGGATGCTCGTCCTGTCTCGGCTGTACGGCATCAGCAAGAGCAGCATGCTCCCGGTCGCCGTGCCGGAAGCCCAGGCGCTCGTGTCGGCGAACGCCCTGCTTGCCCGGATCGGCATCTATGCCGGTGCGATCGCTTTGCCGCTGGGCGCCGCCGTCGCCCAGCTGGCACCGTGGCTGGCACTGGTCATCGCCACTGCGGTGTTCGGAATCTCCTCCTTCTTGAGCCTCGGCTTGCCCGACCCCCGCGCCGCCGCCGCGGCGGCGGGTGTCGAAGTGGTCGCCCCATCGCCGATCGAACCCCACCGATCCATTCGTCTCTCCCGGCTGGCCACGGCGGGGGTGAGGCTCATCAACGGGTACCTGCTCTTGCTTCTGGCTTTCGCGTTCCGGGAGGCCGATCGCGGGGCACTCGACTTCGGGGCCGTCATCGCCGCCGCCGGCATCGGTTTCGGGCTCGCTTCGTTCCTCTCCCCGTGGTTGGAGCGGCGGCTCCGCGAGGAACCGATGGTGGTGGCGGCGCTGGCCGTCGAGGCGGGGTCGGCATTCATGGCGGCCCAGGTCTTCGGTCTCGGCGCTGCGGCGGCGCTGGCGGCCGCTACCGGTCTGGCCTGGGGCACGGCCAAGTTCGGCTTCGACGGTCTCCTGCAGCGAACGGTGGCCCCGGCCAGACGAGGCCAGGCGTTCACCCGGGCGGAGACTCTCTTTCAGCTGGCCTGGGTGGTCGGGGCCATCATCCCGGTGACGCTCAGCATCGATCCCGAGTTCGGATTGGCGGCGGCCGGGGTGGCCGCGCTGGCGGCTCAGACGGTGTTCGTGGCCGGGCTCCTGGTGGAATCGGGTACCAGGCCGCCTGATCGCTAGGCGGCCTCGGAGCGGGTGGCGGCGATCGGTTGGTCGATGGTGAGCCGCATTCCCCGGAGCATCCCGGCGAGAGCCGCCACGGCGGCGGCTCGGGGAGCAAAGAGGACGGCGGCCGCCCCCAGAGCGGCACCGTGGCTCAGTTTGACGCTCACCAGGGGCCGGCCGGATGCGGTGCGAACGGTGAGGGTGCGGTCGTCGTGATTCACGAAGGGGAACACTACCCGAGGGGCAGACGGCCCGTAGGCTGAGCGCCATGCGGGTTCTACAGATCACCGAGGCGGGTCGCCCCCTCTCAGAGGGGACGCTCGAGGATCCGAGACCGGGTACGGGAGAGATAGTGGTCCGGGTGCGCGCCGCCGGCATCTGCCGATCCGACGTCCACTATCGGGGCGGCACGCGACCGGTGCCGTTCCTCCCACTCGTTCCCGGCCACGAGGTCGCCGGCATCGTCGACTCGGTGGGGCCCGGCGTTGATGCCCCGGCCGTCGGCGACCGCGTGTGCCTCCACTATCTGACGTCCTGCGGGGCTTGTGACCACTGCCTTCGGGGTGCGGAGCAGTTCTGCGTGATGGGGGAGATGATCGGATTGAACCGGGCGGGGGGCTATGCCGAGCAGATCCTGATCCCGGCCAGGAACGCGTTTGCCATTCCCGATGAGGTCACGGTGGATGCAGCCGCCGTCATGATGTGCTCCACCGCAACCGCGTTCCATGCGCTGCGGAGGGCCCGGCTCGATGCCGGCGGGACCGTGGCCGTGTTCGGAGCGGGGGGGCTCGGCATGTCGGCGGTGCAGTTGGCGGCAGCCATGGGAGCCTTGGAGGTGTTCGCCGTCGACATCAACCCCGTCAAGCTGCAGACGGCCACCGGGTACGGGGCGATTCCGGTCGATGCGACATCCGGCGATCCGGTTGAGACGATCCGGGACCTCTCGACGGGCCGGGGGGTGGACGTGGCGCTCGAGTTGGTCGGATCCCCCCACACCATGCAGCAGGCGGTGGCCGCTCTGGCGCCCCACGGACGAGCGGTGGCGGTCGGCATCACCCACGAGGCTTTCGGGCTCGACCCGTTCAACGACTTGGTGTTGCGGGAGGCAGAGGTTCTCGGGTCGGCCGATCATCTGGCGTCCGAGATTCCGATCCTCCTCGAGATGGCGCGACGGGGCACGCTCGACTACTCCCGGGTGGTCACCAGCGAAGTACCGCTCGAGGTCGGGGCCGTCAATGAGGCCCTTGATCGTTTGGAGGGCTTCGGGGACGAGGTGCGAACGGTGATCGTGCCCTGAGTCAAGCTCGAGGCGAGGGCTACGGTATGGACGATGAGACTCCCCGGAGCGGTCCACGAAGCCATGACGGCACATGCGCGCTTCGAGGCACCCAACGAGGCGTGTGGGCTGCTGGCGGCAGACGCCGACGACACGGTGCGAATGGTGTACTGCCTCACCAACACCGCGGCATCACCCGTCGCCTATGCGCTCGACCCGACCGAGCACTATCGGGCCCTGCGGCACGCCGAGAGCCTTGGTTGGCACCTGGCCGGGGTCTTCCATTCCCATCCGAACGGCCCGGCGGTTCCATCGGACACCGACGTCGCCAAGGCGCTGGAACCGGAGTGGGTCTACGTGATCGTGGCGCCCGGTGGCGAGATCAGGGGGTACCGGATCAGAGACGGTGAGGTCGCCGAGGAGCCCTTGGAGGCGGCGGCCTGATGGTGCGGGTGCGGCTCCCGACCGTGCTCCGCCCCGCCGTCGGCGGGGTCGCGGAGATCGATGCCACGGGCTCGACCGTCGGGGAGGTGCTCCGCCTGCTCGCCGACGAGTACCCGTTGCTCGAGGAAGCCGTCTTCGAGAGGGACGAGTCGCTGCGTCGATTCATCTCGGTGTTCATCGGTGACGAGAACATCCGGTACCTGCAGGGTCTGGACACCCCGGTGAACGACGGCGAGGAGCTGATCGTGCTGCCGGCCGTGGCCGGAGGATCCGGGGAGGGCCCGGCCAGCTACGGCGAGATGGTGCGTCGCGCCAAAGGCCGGATCACCGAGGTCACCCCGGTGATCTTGAGCGAGGGGTCCACCGACGGGCCGCTGATCATCGACGTCAGGGAGGCCTACGAGCTGGCGAGGGGGATGATCCCGGGCGCTCGGGTGGTCCCGCGCGGAATGCTCGAGAAGGTGATCGACCGCTTGGTGCCCGATCCGGCGACGCCGGTCGTGCTGTATTGCGATGTCGGCAACCGCTCGGCCCTCGCCGCCCTGGTGCTCGAGGAAATGGGGTACCGAGCCGTGCGCTCGCTGGCCGGAGGCATCGAGCGATGGAAGGCGGAGGGTCTTCCGACGGTGATTCCGGAAGCGGCATCCGCCGATCCCCGGGCGCGATACAGCCGCCACCTGGCCCTCCCCGAGGTTGGGGTCGAAGGGCAGGAACGCCTGGCGGCAGCCAAGGTGCTGGTGGTCGGGGCGGGGGGCCTGGGGTCACCGGTGCTCCTCTACCTGGCGGCGGCGGGGGTGGGGACCATGGGGGTCGTCGACCACGCCGTGGTCGACGTCTCGAACCTGCAGCGTCAGGTCGTGCACGACACCGTCCGCATCGGGATGGCCAAAGTCGACTCCGCCGCCGAAACCGTCCGCCGGCTCAATCCCGAGGTCGAGGTGGAGGGGCTCCGCACCCGGCTCACCGCCGCCAATGCCCTCGATCTCCTCGAGGGATACGACGTGGTGGTCGACGGCGCCGACAACTTCCCCACCCGCTACCTGCTCAACGATGCCTCACTGCATCTGAGGATTCCGGTCGTTCACGGATCGGTGCTGCGCTTCGAGGGGCAGACGACGGTGCTCGCTCCCTACCGGGGTCCGTGCTATCGATGTCTGTTCCCCGAGCCACCGCCTCCCGAGCTGGCGCCGAGTTGTGCCCAGGCCGGGGTGCTCGGCGTGATGCCGGGGATGATCGGAACGATCCAGGCCGCCGAGGCGATCAAGCTGCTCCTCGGGATCGGCGACCCCCTCATCGGTCGCTTGCTGGTGGTCGACGCAGCCGCCGCCGAGTTCCGGATGCTGAAGGTGCGGCGCGACCCGGCGTGTCCGGCGTGCTCCGACGACTCCCGACCGCCGAGGCTGGTGGACTACGACGGCGCCTGCCGTCAGGCGGGAACGATGCCGCGGCCGGGTGGCTAGCATCCCCGGACTCATGAGAAGGACGATTCTCGCTCTGGCCGTGGTGGCGGCCGCCTGCAGCGGCGGCGGCGCGGTGGATCCGTCGCAGTCGACCTCCGCGACCACCGAGATGCCGACGTCTTCCACGACCTCCCTTCCCTCGCCGACCTCGGCCGAGAGTTCCCTCGGCTACCGGTGGCAGGTGGGTGACTGCGTTGCGATCGATGAGCCCGAGGACCTTCCCTATGAGCCCTACGGGCCGGTCGTCGATTGCGCCGAGCAGCATGCCTATGAGGTGTTCTTCACGGGAACGTGGGGGGAAGAGCATGACTCACCGTTCCCTGAGGATCTCACGGACCGGATCAGGGAGGTGTGTGCCGGGGCGTTCGTGGAGTTCACCGGGCTCCATCTCTCCGAATCGGCCCTCGACGTCATCTTCTATCTCCCCGACCGGGAGGAGTGGGCCAGCGGCCTGCGCTACCAGGCGTGTGTCGCCTTCGATCCCCGGACCGGCGGAGATGTTCCGATGACCGAAGGAACCCTGCGGGGTGAAGCGGTGCCGCTGGGTCGAGAGCCGGGCGATTGCCTGGAGCGGAGCACCATTCGTTCGCCGGTCGTTGGGTGTGGGTCGGCACACCGCGGTGAGGCGATCGGATCTTTCATTCACCCGGGAGGTCCCGACGACCCCTACCCCGGGTTCGAGGAGTTCGCCACGGCAGCCGACTCCGGTTGCGCCGCTCTCATGCAGGACTACCTGGCCGAGCCGCGCCCCGGATCGCTGGTGCTCCCGGTGGCGTTCGGATCGGCTCTCGCTGACGTGGAGTGGAAGGCGGGGCTCCGCAGCATCCCCTGTGTGGCGGTGGTCTTCGACGCCGCCCGAACCCCGCTGCCGGTCGTCGGTTCGATCGCCGAGGAGGGTTGGTGGGTGTTGGCGGGCGGCACGACCGCCTGATCAGCCGGTCGGCCCCCGGGTGATCGGTTCGGCCTCGGTGTAGGGGTCGAACGGGGGCGAACCCCCTTCTCCGAAGTCGACCCCGTGGAACGGCATGTTGACCGACGACGAGAAGAGGCTCAGCACTTCGGTGGGGTCGGCGCAGTCGGTGGTGAGCTCGAGTCCCAGCCATGCCGAGCACGGTGCGTACCACTCCACCCAGATGTCGAACCGGCCGGGCGGCAGCCCATCGGGAAAGTCGTGGACGAACCACTCGCAGGTGTGAGGCTCCGTCTGTTCCCAATACCCGGGGCCACACTTGATGGTCGTGCCCCTCGAGACGTAGTCGGTGGTGAACCGGTAGGTCGTTCCGATGGGGTAGTCGCCGCTTGCGAGGTAGGGCCCGTCGCGGCGCGTCACGTACACGACGAGGTCGTAGTCGTTTCCGAGGGGCTCGTCTGCTTCGTTGACGAATCCGTGCCGGATGTGGAAGGGGACCCCTGCAGCCCACTGCCCGTAGCCCGTGTCGTGGTTCTCGGCGGCGATGAGATGACCGTCCCGGTGGCAGCCATCCGTCGAGCACAGGCCCGCCAGGAAGTCGAACCAGTCGTTGTCGGGGAGGCCGGTGCGGGTTCCCAAGGGGAGCCGGGGATCGTCACCGTCGGCCTCGATGGGTGGGCCGCCGGCGGAAGCGGCTTCGGTGATGGTCATCGCCAGCCGCCTGACCTCGATGCCGTCGAACCCCGTGATGGCGACCTCCAGCTCGCCGGCGGGGGCCCACAGAGTCCCGTCGGCATCGGTGGACCCGCCGGGCTGGAAGCCCTTCACGTCGTGATGGGGAACCCACTCGGCACCGTCGAAGAAAGCCAGGCCCTCGCCGGAGACGGCCCACAGTGTCTCGTCGGGTCCGGCGACGAGAAAGGCTCCCTCGGTGGGAAGCCCGTCGTGGGCGCCGAACGTGGTCCACACCCCGTCCGCGAAACGGGCCACCCCGCCTCCCGGTTCCCGGCCCCACCAGAATCCGGAAGATCCCACCCAGACCTCCCCTGCCCCGGTCACCGCCAACGAGCCGCCGAGATTGGGGTTGTCGTGGGGAAGGGGAACATGCTGCCAAGTGACGCCGTCGAAGGCGTAGAGCCCGCGATGGTCCTCGGCGGTGCTGGTCACCCATATCGTCCCGTCGGCGGCCACGTCGACGGAGAGCGCCCACGGATTGAGGTGCGCTCCCAGGTCCGGAGTCTCGAAGAGCTCCCACCGCTCGCCGTCGAAACGGCCCAGGGAGTTCCCGTCGAGGAAGGCCCACAACGATCCCGTTTCGTCGACGGCCATCGGTGCCCCGGGCATCCACCCCTCGGCCGGTGCTCGGGTAACCCTCCAGGATCCGTTCCACCGGGCGAGCCGATCGAGACCGGCCAACCACACGTTGCCGTCTTCTCCGGCGACGATCCCGAGGATCTCGTCCCTCGGCAGCCCGTCGGCCGCGGTCGAGAAGGCCGGCTCGCCCGTGGCGGGGTCCCAGCGGATCACCCCGCACTGGGTTACACCCCACACCATTCCGGCGGCGGAGACCGCCATCCTCTCGACCTGGTTGCACTCGAGGGCCGCGGCCGCCGGTGGGGGGGTGAGCCCCTCGAGCCGGAAGGGTTCGGGGGTCGGTGCCTCCGGCCGAGGGAGAGATCCGCTGCGCGGCGCAGTCGTGTCGGCCTCCCGCGACAGCGTGGCAATGGTGGGGGACTCTTCGTTGCTGGGCCGGTCCGCAGTGCCCAATCCCAGGAGCCAGACGACGGCGGCGCCGAGCGCCAATCCGGCCAACCCCCCCAGGAGCTTCCACTTGCGCGACTCCACGCACCCAACTTCTTCGTTCCCAAGCCTGCCACGTCGCCCGGACGGCGGCCACTCCCCGGTAGGGTCGGTGCAGGGAGGTTCCCATGACCCGGCGATCGATCGTGCCGCAAGCCTGGACGCCGCCGCCCGATCCGGGCCTGGCGGGCCCCTACGCCCCCAACGATGCACTGGCAGGTGCCGAGCGGTGGGAGACGGGGGGCGTCGGCCCGGAGGACGTCGTGGTCGACGGCGACGGCGGTGTGTTCACCGGGCTGGCGGACGGGCGGATCCTCCGGATGGGGCCGGGAACCAGCCATGTGGTCGCCGACACCGGGGGCCGGCCCCTGGGCCTCGAGTTGGATCCTGAGAGCCGGCTGGTGGTGTGCGATGCCGTGCGCGGGCTGCTGCGGGTGGACGGCGGTGAGGTGACGACCCTCGTCGACTCATTCGCCGGTGAGACGCTCCTCTTCACGAACAACGCCGATGTCGGAGAGGACGGGACGATCTACTTCAGTAGCTCGTCGCAGCGGTTCGGCATCGCCGAGTACCGATCCGACGTGCTCGAGCACTCGGGCACGGGACGGTTGTTGGCCTATCGTCCGGATGGACGGACCGAAGTCCTCGTCGAGGGCCTCTTCTTCGCCAACGGCGTGGCGCTGGCCGCGGACGAGTCCTTCGTGCTGGTGGCCGAGACGGGGCGGTACCAGATCACCCGGTTGTGGCTGACCGGACCCAAGGCGGGGACCACCGATCTCTTCGTCCGGAACTTGCCGGGGATCCCCGACAACCTGTCGCGGGGTCCGGGCGGGGTCTTCTGGGTGGCGATGTTCACACCGCGCAACAAGCCGCTCGACCTGCTCCTTCCCCGTCCCCGTCTCCGCCGGTTGGTGGCGGCCCTCCCCGAGGGGCTGCAGCCTCAACCGGTGCGCCACGGTTTCGTGGTGGGGTTCGACGGTGGCGGCAAGCTGGTGAGGAATCTCCAAGACCCGGCCGGCGGTTTCGCCCCGATCACCGGAGTTCGGGAGCACGAAGGCTGGCTCTACCTCGGAAGCCTCACCGAGACGGCCGTCGCCAGAGTCCGCTTGTAGGGGCCTCTCAGACTTCCCGCAGGGCCTGGGAGATGTCGAGCACCAGATCGTCGGGGTGCTCGATGCCGATGGAGAGCCGGATCAACCCCTCGGTGACCCCGATCTTGCCGAGCTCCTCGGGAGTCGCCTCGCTGTGGGTCATCGTGGCCGGATGCTCGGCGAGGCTCTCGGTGCTTCCGAGGCTCACTGCCAGCTTGATGAGCTTGAGCGCATTGAGGAACCGGAAGGCGGCGGCCTCGCCCCCGGAGACCTCGAAGGCGATCATCCCCCCGTCCCCGAGGCACTGTCGCTTGTAGAGGTCGTACTGGGGGTGGCCGGCATCGAGGTGTCCCAGGTAGCTCACCCGCTGCACCCCGGGGTGCTGACTGAGGAAGTCGGCGACCCGAGCTGCGTTCTCGGCCTGGCGGTTCATCCGCAACGACAGCGTCTCAAGGGAACGCAGCAGCAGCCACGCCGTCCACGGACTGGTTTGCGTCCCGAAGATGGTCCGATACATCCGGATCGGTGCGATCAGGTCGCGGGATCCGAGCGCGACCCCGGCGATCAGGTCGCTGTGGCCTCCGAGGTACTTGGTCGCCGAGTAGAGAACGATGTCGGCCCCGTGGTCGAGTGGCCGCTGAAACACCGGACCCAGGAACGTGTTGTCGACGGCGAGCGGAACCCGGCGCTCCTCGGTGGAGTGGGCGGCGGCGATCTCGGCGCACAGGGCGATGTCGATCAGGTCGTTGGTGGGGTTGGCCGGGGTCTCGATGAGCAGGAAGCGCAGGGTGCCGTCGGCTGCGGCGATCATCGCCTCGATGTCGCCGGCGGTGTGCCCGGCGTTGAACCTCACGACTTCGATGCCGAACTCGGGGAGGACCTCCTCGACGAGGTGGTGGGTTCCTCCGTAGATCGGCTCGCTGGCGAGCAGCAGGTCACCGGGACGCAGGTAGGTCAGCAAGGTGGTGCTGATGGCGGCCATCCCGCTCTTGAAGACGGCGGCGTCCTCGGCGCCGTCCCACAGCGTGAGCCGGTCCTCCACGATCTCGATGTCGGGATTGTTGAGCCGGCTGTAGATGAGTCCCATCGACTCGCCCGGCTCCGGCTGGACCTTGCCGAGAGCCATCTCGAAAAAGTGCTTGCCGTCTTCGGCTCGCTCGAACACGAACGTCGACGTCTGGAAGATCGGGCTCTTGATGGATCCCTCCGACCACTCGGGGAGGTAGCCGTAGGACATCATGAGGCTCTCGGGGTGCAGGCGCTTCCCGTCGATCTCGTCCTTCCACTTCGACATGAAGGCCTCCCGGGTCGACGGTGCGGCTGCGCCAGAGGCTACCGGCTGCGGTTTCGGTCGGGGCTACGACTCGTAGTACTCGGAGCCCAGATGGGTGATGAGGTCTTCACCCATCCAATGCCGCAGCGTGTTCTTGAGCTTGGTCAACTGGATGAACAGATCGTTCTCCGGATACAACTCCGGCGGAACCTGGGGGCTCTTGAAGTAGAACGAGAGCCACTCCTGGATTCCCTGCTGGTCGGCCCGGGCGGCCAGGTCGAGGAAGAGCGCCAGATCCAGAACGATCGGGGCGGCCAGAATGCTGTCCTTGGCCAGGAAGTCGACCTTGATCTGCATCGGGTAGCGCATCCACCCGAAGATGTCGATGTTGTCCCAGCCTTCCTTGTTGTCACCGCGGGGCGGGTAGTAGTTGATCCGGATCTTGTGGTACATCTGGTCGTAGAGGGTGGGATAGAGATCCGGCTGGAGGATCTGGTCGAGCACACCGGCCTTGGTGATCTCCTTGCTCTTGAACGACTCCGGATCGTCGAGCACCTCGCCGTCGCGATTCCCCAGGATGTTGGTGCTGAACCACCCGTTGATCCCCAGCAACCGGGCCTTGAGGCCGGGGGCGAGGATCGTCTTGACCAGGGTCTGGCCGGTCTTGAAGTCCTTGCCGGCGACCGGGGTGCCGGTCTCGGCGGCCAGTTCGTCCATCGCCGGGATGTCGGTGGTGAGGTTGGGGGCTCCGTTGGCGAAGGGGACGCCGGCTCGAAGGGCGGCGTAGGCGTAGACCTGGCTGGGGGCGATCTCGGGGTTGCTCTGCTTGAGGCCCTGCTCGAAGTCGGCCAGGGACTGGTGGACGGCGGCCGGGGGCCGGTAGGCCTCGGTGCTGCCGCACCAGACCATCACCAGGCGGTCGCAGCCGTGCTCGGAGCGGAACCGCTCGATGTCGGCGATCAGTTGATCGGCGAGGTCCATGGTGGTGTCGCCGGTCTTGACGTTGTCGACCCCCTCGAGCTTCTTGACCCAGTCGTGGCTGAAGACGGCGGACATGGGAGCGATGCCGGAGAGGTCGTCGCGCAGCGCAGCGAGATCTTCGGGGGTGAGCACCCCGGCTCGGGCCGCGGCCTCGTAGGCGTTGTCGGAGATCGGGTCCCATCCTCCGAAGACCAGGTCGGTCATGTCGGCAAGAGGTGCGAAGTCGCGGATCAGGGGGTTGCGCTGCTCGGTTCGCTTGCCGAGGCGAATGTGGCCCATCTGGGTCAGCGACCCGATGGGCTCTGCCATCCCGCGCCGGATGGCGTGCACCCCGGCGTAGAAGGTGGTCGCCACCGCCCCCATGCCGGGGGTGAGGACCCCGAGGGTCCCGGTGGCGGGGCGGATGTCGGCAGCGGTCACGGCAGGCTCCTCGAGGGTTCGGGTCTCTCAGGTTAGACGGCGCCCACAGCACCCAAACAGTCGGGTGGGCAGGAGGGGTGGTTTGGGGCGAGAACTCGGCCTCTGCGCAGTGGATGTGACCCGGGCGACCCGGGCCTCAGTCACGTCCCGACGATGTCGGAGGGCCGGACCGGGGCCCGGGGCAGCTCCCTTCCGGTGGCGGCCCGGATGGCGGCAACCACCGCCGGAGTCGAGGAGATGGTGGGCGGCTCCCCGACTCCCTTGGCTCCGAACGGTCCCCAGTGGTCCGGCTCCTCGATGAGCACCGCCTCGATGGCCGGTGCATCGAGGAAGGTGGGCAGCAGATAGTCGGTGAAGGAAGGATTGCGGATCTCGCCGCCGTCGACGAGGAGTTCCTCCATGACGGCCATACCCATGCCCTGCATGATCCCCCCTTCGATCTGACCCCGCACCGATTCGGGGTGGAGGGCCCGGCCCACGTCCTGGGCGGTATCGATCTGAACCACCCGGACCAGCCCCAGCTCAGGGTCGACGTCGACTACCGCCCGGTGAGCGGCGACGACGAAGCCGGCGTGCACGTCACCCTGGCCGGTCTCGTTCGGCCCGGTGGTCGGGGGATGGCGGAACCGCACCAGCTCCTCGATGGGGCCCTCGGCCAGCACCTCCTCCAGGGTGGCCACCAACGCTCCTTCGCGGCGGACGCCCTCGGCATCGAGGTCGTCGCCGCCCACCCGGGCCAGGGCCGTCTCTCGGACGGCCTCGGCGGCGCGCAGGGCGGCGCCGCCCGTCATCTGGGTCTGGCGGGAGGCCGACGTCGAGCCGGCCGACCCGATTCGCGACGTGTCGACGAAGACGACCTCCACGTGGTCCAGTCCGGTCGCGGTGCGGCCGATCTGTTCGAGGACGGTGACCATACCCTGACCGACCTCGGCGGCGGCGGTCTCGATACGCAGCCCTTTCGTCGTGAGCACCGCCCGTACCTCGGCGTAGTCGTCGAAGGCCTCCGAGAACGCCAGGTTCTTCAACCCGACCGCAAATCCGATGCCGCGCCGCACCACCTCAGGCGGCGTGGTGAGCCCGGTGCCTCCCGGGAGGCGGCGAGGATCGTCCCCGGCCTCGTCGTCCGGGAGCGGGAGTGCGGAGAGAGAGCGGATCACCTCGGCCACGGGCAGCGAGCCCTCGATTCGCTGACCGGTGGTGGGGATGAGGTCTCCGTGGTCGAGGGCGTTGCGGAGCCGCACCTCGATCGGATCCATGCCGAGGGCGTCGGCGAGTCGATCCATCTGGCTCTCGTAGGCGAAGCACACCTGGACCGCCCCGAATCCCCGCATGGCCCCCGCCGGGGGGTTGTTGGTGCGCACTGCGGCGGCCTCGACGTGCACCGAGGGACACCGGTAGGGGCCGGTGGCGAAGTAGGCGGCGTTCCCCAAGACCGCAGCGCTGGTCGTCTGGTAGGCCCCGCCGTCGAGGATAAGCCTCGCCTCGATACGGACGAGATTCCCGTCCCGATCGGCCTCATGGCGATACCACATCTTCGAGGGGTGGCGGTGGACGTGGGCGGCAAACGATTCCGCCCGGTCGTAGACCATCTTCACGGGGCGGCCGGTATGCAGTGCCAGCAGGCAGAGATGGATCTGGAGGGTCAAGTCCTCGCGGGCGCCGAAGGCCCCGCCGATCCCGGAGAGATGGATGCGGACCTGATCGGGGTCGAGCCCGAGGCTGGCGTGGATCTGCTCGTGATCCTCGTGGATCCATTGGGTGGCGATGTAGAGATCGACGCCCCCCACGTCGTCGGGAATCGCCAAGCCGGCCTCGGTGCCCAGCATCGCCTGGTCGATCGTCCCGGTCTCATAGGTGCCCTCGACGACGACCTCCCCCCGCAGTTCCTGGTCGCCGTTGGTGATCTCCATGACCCGGAATGTCTCCCCCTCGGCCGCGGCCATTTCCGGATCTACCAGCGGTTCGAGCGGTTCGTAGTCGACCCGCACCGCCTGAGCGGCGATGACCGCCGTCGCATGGTCCTCGGCGGCGATGATCGCCACCGGCTCGCCCCAGAACCTGGTCTCCCCGTCGGCCAGCACCGGCTGATCATCGACGTCCTGGCCGAAGGTGCGCCGGCCGGGAACGTCGTCGATCGTGAGCACGGCGCGCACACCGGCCATCGCCAGTGCCGGTCCCGTGTCGATCGACACGATCCGGGCCCGGGCATGGGGGGTGCGAAGCGTGACTCCCCACAGCATGCCATCCACCCCGGCGTCGCCTGAGAACTCGAAGCGGCCCTGCACTTTGGGGATGCCGTCGGGCCGAATCGGCGACTCGCCGATCCCCCGGGCGATCCGTCGGGTGGTCCGGGTGATCGTCACGGTGCCTCTTCGGCCAGCGCGGTGAGCGCCCGGAGGATCCCCCCGTACCCGGTGCAACGGCACAGGTTCCCGGACAGGGCTTCGCGGATGTCGTCGGCCGTCGGTGTCGGGTTGTGCTCGAGGAGGTGGGCGGCGGCCACGACGAAACCGGGAGTGCAGTAGCCGCACTGGACGCCGTGGGCCTCGATGAGCGCTCGTTGCACCGGGTGCAGCTCCTCGTCCGTGCCGAGGCCCTCGACGGTGACGACGTCGGCGCCGTCGGCGTCCGAGGACATCACCAGACACGAACAGACGAGCTCGCCGTCCATGATGATCGAGCACGAGCCGCACTCGCCCTGCTCGCAGGCGTTCTTGGAGCCGGGAAGTCCGAGTCGATCCCGCAGCGTCGTGAGCAGGCTCTCCGCGCCGACCGGCTCGGCCGTCCGCTCCACGCCGTTCACGATGAGCCGGATCATGCGAGGCATCGTTCCAAGACTCGTCGGGCGAGCACACCCGAGGCGTGACGGCGGTAGTCGGCAGTCGAGCGATGATCGGTGATGGGGCGGATCTCCTCACTCACGAGTCGCTGGAACTCGTCGAGAGCCGCCGGCGACGGATCCCGCTCCGCAGAGATCATCGCCTCGGCGCGCCGGGCCCTGATGGGCGTGGGGCCCACCGATCCGAGCGCCACCCGGGTCTCTCCGTCGTGGTCGCGGACCACGCACACCGATGCGATCGAGATGACCATCGCATTGCGGGGGCCGATCTTGGCGAATGCCTGTCGGCCGGGCATCCGGTCGGGGAGCGTCACACCGAGAATCAACTCACCGGGCTCCAGGGCGTGCTGCTTGGGTCCGGTCAGGAATTCGTCCCAGCGGAGGGAGCGGCGCCCCCGCTTGGAGGCCAGTTCGATCTCGGCGTCGACCGCCGCCAGGAAAGGGAGGCCGTCGCCGGCCGGGCTGGCGGTGCCCAGGTTGCCGCCGATGGTGCCGGCGTTGCGGATCTGCGGCGATCCGACGGTGCGGGCGGCTTCGGCGAGCCCGGCCATCGCCCCGTGCTCGAGCCGCGACCAGGTGACGCCGGCTCCCACGAAGTTGCCCTCCCAGGCGGTGAGTTCCTCGACCCGGCGCAAAGCCAGCACGTTCTGGGGTCGCAGGCCGCCGTAGGTGACCTCGACCATGAGATCGGTACCTCCGGCCAGAATCACCGTGTCGGGGTGGGTGTCCAGCGCGTCGAGGGCCTCCTCGAGTGATGCAGGTCTGATGGTCTCCATGCCGGCCTCAACCTAACCGGCGCTCTCGGCGAGGCGAAGCGCCGCCCGGTTGTGCTCGTCGATCCAATGTTTCTCGTGAGCGAGGCAGGTGCATTCCCCTTCGGAGATCACCGGCCGGCCACCCACGAAGGTGTCGCGGGCGGGGACTGGTGCGCACAGGACCGCTGCGGCGACCGGGTCGTGAAGAGCCCCGGCGAACTCGAGGCGACGCAGGTCCAGGGTGAAGAAGTCGGCGCACTTGCCGGGCTCGAGGGAACCGATGTCGGTGCGCCCGAGCACCCGGGCTCCTCCGAGGGTCGCCATCTCGAGCGCAGTCCGAGCCGCCATCTGTGGCCCGATGCCGAGGCCCGGGGCTGCGGCCAGGCGGGCCAGGAGCATGGCCTGGCGGACCTCGGCGAGGAGGTGGCTGCCATCGTTGCTCGCCGATCCGTCGACGCCCAGACCGACGGGTACTCCGGCCTCCAGATAGGCGGCGACGGGAGCGATCCCGGAGGCCAGCCGCATGTTGGAGGTGGGACAGTGGGCCACCCCCGTCCCGGTGGCGGCCATCGCGGTGATCTCGGCGGGATTCACGAACACGCCGTGGGCGTACCAGACGTCGTCGCCCGCCCAGTCGAGGTCCTCGGCGTATTGGATCGGCCTGGCTCCGAAGCGCTGCACGCAGAAGTCTTCCTCGTCGACGGTCTCGGCGAGGTGGGTGTGGAGCCGCACCCCCTTGTCCCGGGCCAACTCGGCGCTGGCGCGCATGAGCTCGGGGGTCACCGAGAAGGGAGAGCAGGGGGCGACCACGACCTGGGTCATCGATCCGGGTGCCGGATCGTGGAACTCGTCGATGACCCGAATGGTGTCGGCGAGGATGGCGTCGGGCTCCTCGACGACCGAATCCGGGGGAAGGCCGCCATCGCTCTCCCCCAGGCTCATGGACCCTCGCGACACGTGAAAACGGATCCCGATCTCGTGGGCGGCGGCGACCTGATCGGCCACCGAAGACCCGTTGGGCCAGAGGTACTGGTGGTCGAAGGCGGTGGTGCACCCGCTGTGCGCCAGCTCGAGGAGCCCGGTTCGGGTCGCCAAGTCGACATCCTCGGGCGTCATGCGGGCCCAGATCGGGTAGAGAGTCCGGAGCCAGTCGAACAGTCCTGAGTCCTGCGCCCCGGGGAGAGCTCTGGTGAGCGTCTGGTAGAGATGGTGGTGGGTGTTCACGAGGCCGGGAAGAACCAGGAGATCGGTTGCATCGAACACCACGTCGGCGGTCCCGGGGAGGTCATCGGTCGGCCCGACCTCCTCGATGAATCCATCCCTCGCCAGCAAGCCTCCGTTGGAGATCTCGCGGCGATCGGCGTCCATGGTCACCAGGACGGTTGCGTTGCGCACCAGGAGAGAAGCCATGACGCGAAGCCTACGCGGGACCTCTGGCTCCTCCGGCACTCACGGTCGGCGAGCAGTCCGACGCGGCCGGCGTCCGGTCGGGTCTACTCCCAGGTGCGAAGATCGACGATCGGGCCATCCGACTCCTCGAGAGCGGGGACCACGTCGACCCCGGTGGTGAACCGGAGCCCGGCCCGAACCTCGTCGGCGATCCTCTGTGCCAGCTCCTCGGGGTCTTGCCCCGGCTCCGGCACGATCTCACACCGCAGCTCATCACGGTGCTCCACGCGATCGATGATGAACCGATAGCCGGATACGCCGTCGATTCGGGCCATGACCTGTTCCACATGGCGCGGGTGGAGGAACATGCCTCGCACCTTGACCGCATCACCGGTTCGGCCCATCCAGCCTCTGAGGCGAGGTGTTCGGCGGCCGCACGCACATGGATCGGGAACGAAGGCGGAGAGGTCACCCGTTCCGAGACGAACGATCGGGTAGGCGGGATAGAGCACGGTGGCAACCACCTGACCCACGGTCCCATCCCAGATCGGTTGGCCCGTCGAGAGATCGCAGACCTCCACGAGGGCGTCGTCGGGAACGTGGAGACCGTCCTCCGCCTCGCACTCGTAGCCGAGGTTGCCGGCCTCGGCGGTTCCGTATCCCTGGCGGACGGTGGGAACACGATCCTGCAGCCACGACCTCAGGGATGGCGGGAGCGGTTCGGCGGTATGAAAAGAGCGTTGGATTGCAAGCGAGACGCCGTCGCCCTCCGCTTTCTCCAGCAGTGACTTGAGATAGCTGGGGAGTCCGGTGTAGGCGGTGACACCGACCGCGGCACACACCTGCACCTGCAACTCCATGTTGCCGGTCCCACCCGGCACCACCTGGGCGCCGAGGGCGCGGGCCGCTTCCTCGAACATCGCTCCGGCCGGCGACAGGTGGTAGCTGAAGGCGTTGAGTACCACATCATCGGGCCCGAATCC
Source organism: Acidimicrobiia bacterium (assembly GCA_041572755.1). GTDB lineage: Bacteria > Actinomycetota > Acidimicrobiia > Spongiisociales > UBA11373 > JBFELU01. The sequence goes on from JBFFRY010000004.1 coordinate 44,177, forward strand.
GGCCGCTTCGAGCGCCGGGGCGAACCGCCAGTGGTCGGCATGGTCCAGCTCCGGCTCGTAGAGAGGGCCCGGTGACTGGAAGATGCGGCGAATCGGCGCGTCGGGAGCCACCACCCCCCCGAATGGCGGATCGGCGGCCTGCCGCTCCACCATCTCGTCCTTGCTGACCACGGGGAGTCGATCGAGGGCCGCCCGCGTCGTCAGCTCGGGGGGAGGGACACCGGCGGCGGCGGCCCTTTCACCCAGGGCCGGGATCTCAGCGGCCGCTCGAGGCAACACCGCGGCGATCCGCTCCTCGAAGCTGTCTCCGTACTCCTCAGGGGTCATGCTCGCCTCCGCCCCGGCAGGAAGGCGGCTCAGAGCCAGCGCTTCCTTCGCTTGTAGTGCTTGACGTCCCGGTAGCTCTTGCGCTCCCCGGCCTCGGTGATGCCGAGGTAGAACTCCTGGACGTCGGCGTTCTCGGCCAGCTCGTCGGCCGGGCCCTCCAACACGATCCGCCCCTGCTCCATGATGAACCCGTGATCGGATATCTCGAGGGCCCGCCGGGCGTTCTGCTCGACGAGGAGCACGGTCGTGCCGAGGTCGGCGTTGAGTCGCTTGATGATCTCGAAGATCTCGGCCACCAGCAGGGGCGCCAATCCCAGGGACGGCTCGTCGAGCATCAGGAAGCGAGGCCGTGCCATCAGAGCTCGCCCGATGGCAAGCATCTGCTGCTCGCCGCCGGAGAGGTAGCCCGCAAGCTGGGTGCGGCGCGCCGCGAGGGCCGGGAAGTACTCGTACACCAGATCGAGGTGCTCCTGCTTGCCGTCCTGGTGGGTGTAGGCCCCTGCCAGCAGGTTCTCGTTCGTGGTGAGGTGTTCGAACACCCTTCTTCCCTCCATCACCAGGGACAACCCCATACGCACGATCTCCGCCGGATCGCGATGCGTGATGGGGGTCCCGCGATGGCTGATGAAGCCGTCGGTGATCTCCCCGTCTTCCGATGGCAGCAGTCCGGTGATGGCCTTGAGCGTGGTCGTCTTGCCCGCCCCGTTGGAGCCGAGCAGGGCGACGATCTGTCCCTCACCCACGGTGAGGGACAGGCCGCGCAGGACGAGGATCACCTCGTCGTAGATCACTTCGACGTTGTTGACGTCGAGAACGGGGGGGACGGGCTGAGAGCCCGTCCCCCGGTCGTTCGCTACGGCGTCATGACTTCTTCGAGCTGCTTCCACTGTCCGTTCTCCACGACGATGACCGGCGCACCGGGCATCCCCGCATGGTTGTCGCTGCTGAAGTCGATGTCACCCGACACACCACCGGTGCTGAACGGGCCCATGTCTTCCAGTGCCAGCCTGATGGCGGGTCCGGTGACGGGGTCGCCGTTGTCGATCACCTCGGCGATCGCTTCCACCATCACTGCCATCGTGTACCAGCCCTGCACGTAGCGCAGGTTCTTGTCGTCGAGGGTGTCTCCCTGGCCCTCCAGGTACTCGCGGATCTCGTCGAGGCCGTCGGCGCCGGCACTCGGGCCGGTGAACGGCTGAACCGACATCACGCCTTCGGCGGCTGCTCCGCCGAGTTCCACGAGGATCTCGTCACCACACCAGTTGAGGCAGATGACCCCGACGTCGAGGTCCTGTGCCGCGATGTCCTTGACCAGCGTCGATGCCGGTGCCGGGACGTTCTGGATGATGATGAAGTTGGCGCCCTGCGCCTCGGCCTGCGACAGCTCGCCGACGTAGTCGGTCACTCCGCCCGGCATGGCATACGACTGGTAACCCAAGTCGAGGCCTTCCGCGGCGATGTATTCGGCACCGTCCTCCACCGGTGACAGACCGAACGGGCTGTCGTGATGGAAGACCGCCACCTCGGCGCGGCCATCGTGGTTCTCGGCGATCCACTTGAGTGCGATCCGCATCTGCTGCGAATAGCTCGTTCCCACCAAGAAGTTGTATGGGAACGCCGCAGGATCGTCGAGTGCCTCGGAGTAGGAGGCCGACATGAACGGGATTTCGTCCTCGGTGATTCGGGTGCGCAATGCTTCCGTGTCACCGGTGCCCCAGCCCTGGAAGGCCACGGCTCCTTCACCCACGTACTGCTGGTATAGCTGTTCGGCCGTGTCGACGGCGTAGGCGTAGTCCTGCCACCGCAGGTCTATTTCGTGGCCGTCGATGCCCCCGCTGGCGTTGAGCCAATCGACGTAGGCTCGCATACCCTCCGAGTAGGGGGTACCCACGTCGGAGGTCGGCCCGGAGAGGTCGAAGATCGCCCCGATGACGATCTTCTCCTTGGATTCGTCGATGGCCCCATCGTCGTCGTCGCCACAGGCGGCGGCGATCAAAGCGACCGCCAGCAGTATGGCGATCAGCTTGCCGTATCTCCTTACCATCCTTTCCCTCCCTTTGCTCGTTCGTCGTCTCGTGACCGTCAGTACCTGAACGGCCAGAGACGGATGTAGTCCTTTGATCGTTTCCACATTCGGGCCAGCCCCTCCGGCTCGAAGATCAGGAACAACACGATCACCAACCCGAAGATCCCCAGCTGGATGGCGGGCAGCTTGACGACGATCTGGGGGATCCAGTCACGAACCGCTTCCCCCAGCGTGTCGATGAACGCCGGCATTGCCAGGATGAACGCCGCCCCGTACACGGAACCCGCCACGCTGCCCAAGCCCCCGACGATGATCATGGCCAGGTAGAGGATCGACACGTCGAGCTCGAAGCGCTCCCAGGTGACGATGCCCCGGTAGGAGGCGATGAGCGCCCCGGCCAGCCCCACGAATCCCGACGACACGGCAAAGGCGAGCAGCTTGTATCGGCCGACGTTGACGCCGATCACCTCGGCGGCGATGTCCTGATCGCGGACCGCCACGAAGGCGCGGCCCAGTTGGGTGCGCATCAGGTTGGTGGCGGCCAAGACCGCCAAGACGGCAAACCCCAGAATCACCCAATACCACCTGAAGTCGCTGTTGAGCGAGAAGCCGAACAGTTCGGGGCGCGGTACCACCAGGGAGTCGACACCTCCGGTGACGAACTCGAGGTTGCGGACCGCCCACAGGATGATGAACTGGGAGGCCAAGGTGGCGATCGCCAGGTAGAGGCCTTTGAGCCGAAGTGCCGGGAGGCCGAAGAATGCTCCGATGGCCCCGGTGGTGATGATGGCGATGATGATCGCCACGCCGGTGGGGAATCCGGCCCGTACGACCAGCAGCCCCGATGTGTAGGCGCCGACCGCCAGGAAGCCGCCCTGGCCGAGGCTGATCTGACCCGTGAGGCCGGTCAGGATGTTGAGCCCGACCGCCCCGATGGCGGCGATGCCGATCTGGTTGACCACCGTGGGCCACTTGCCGCTGATCAGCCAAGGCAGCGCTGCCAGGAAGACGACGAGCAAGAGGAGCCGGGTGTACTCCGCCTTGGTGTGGCGGATGGCCATCTCGTTGCGGTAGTTGGTGTGGTAGATGCCGGTAGCAGTAGCCATCGCCTACACCCTCTCGATCCGCTCTTCGCCGAAGAGGCCGTAAGGTTTGACCAGCAGGATGGCCACCAGCACCAGCCAGGGAACGACCTGGGACGGTGCCGGCATGAAGTCGGCCGGGATGTAGGCGGTGGCGTAGCTGTTGGTGAGCCCGATGATGATCCCGCCGATCACCGCACCGGGGATCGAGTCCAACCCGCCGACGATCACCACGGGGAAGACGACGAGGCCGAAGATCGCCAACTCGCCGGATACACCGGCCACGTGGCCCAGCAGGAAGCCGGCGAACACGGCGCTGATGGCGGCGAGCACCCACGACAAGGCAAAGACGCGGGGCACGCTGATGCCCATGGTCATCGCCGCCTGCTGGTCGTCGGCGACCGCCCGCATGGCGATTCCAAGCCGGGAGCGCCGGAAGAAGAGCGTGAAGACGGTGAGCGCCACACCTGCGATGACGATGGCCCACACCCGGTTGGTGGGGATCGAAGCACCCAGGATGTCGGTCGTGGTTCCCTCGACGATGAAGGTGTCGGGCATGGCGCGAGGGGTGACTCCCCAGATGATCTGGACGATCGCTTCGAGGATCGCCGCCAGGCCGACCGTCACCATGATCACCGAGATGGCGCTCTCGCCGACCATCGGGCGGAGGATGGTCCTCTCCACGCCGAGACCGAGAACGATCGCCACCGCCACTCCAAGCAGGATCGCCAGCGACCAGTGCAGCCCGAAGTTGAACATCCCCGACGCCACCACGTACCCGCCGAGGAGCAGCAGGGCGCCCTGGGCGAAGTTGATCACCTCGGTGGCCTTGTAGATGATGACGAAGCCGAGGGCGGCCAGCGCCAGGATCGCCCCGTTGGCGAGCCCGGTCATCGTCAACTGGACGAACGTGTCGAACTCGAAGGTGATGCCGAGGATCATCGGCGGCTCCAGGCATAGCGCCGCCGGGTCCCCGAGGGGGTGAAACGGTCCATCGACACGATGGGCAGGTCCACCTCACGTTCTGCGGTCGAACCGTCCTGATAGGTGATCGTCGTGACGACCTGCACCGAGTCGGCGTCCTCGTCGTAGAGAGCATCGATCAGCTCCCCGTAGCGGTCGCGGATGACCGCCCGGCGCACCTTGCGAGTGCGAGTGATCTCCTCGTCGTCGGGATCGAATTGCTTGTGGAGCAGCAGGAACCGACGCACTCGGGCCGCCCCGGGGAGGTCCTGGTTGGCGCGGTGGACGTCCTCGGCCACCAGGTCGTAGACCTCCCTCTTCTGTGCCAGATCGGTGTACGTGGTGTACCCGAGGTGCTCGCTCTCGGCCCAGGCTCCAGTCGTCTCGCCGTCGATGGTGATGATGGCGGCCACGTAGGGCTCCTCACCGCCGAAGGTGACGGCCTCTTCGACGAAGCGGCTGAACTTGAGCTTGTTCTCGATGAAGGCGGGCGAGAAGGCAGTTCCGTCCGGGAGATGCATGACGTCCTTCACCCGGTCGATGACCACCAGATGGCCGTTGTCGTCGAGCAGCCCGGCGTCGCCGGTGCACAGCCAACCCTCGTCGTTGAGGGCCTCGGTGGTCGCCTCCGGGTTGAGGTGGTAGCCGTGGAACACGGCCGGGGACCGCAGCAGGATCTCGCCGGTGCTGGTGAGCTTCATGTCCGTGCCGGGATTGGGCTCTCCCACCGTGTGGAAGGCGATGTCCCCATCGCGGTGGAGCACCGCGATGCCACAGATCTCGGTTTGGCCGTAGATCTGCTTCAGGTTCACACCGATCGAGTGGAAGAACTGGAAGACGTCCGGTCCGAGCGGGGCGCCCCCGGTGTAGGCCCGGCTGAGCCGGGCCAGACCCAGCTGGTCCCGGACCGGGCGCAGGGCCACCCAGTCGGCGATGCGGCGCTTGAGAGAGAGCAGGCGGGGCAGGGGCTCGCCCCTGGTGACGTACTCGGCCGCTTCCTCACCGATGTCGAATCCCCATGAGAAGATCCGCCGCTTCAGCCAGCCGGCCTCGGTGATCCGTACCTGAACAGCCGAGAGCATGCTCTCCCAGATCCGTGGAGGACTGAACATGACGTTGGGCCCGATCTCGCGCAGGTCGCCCTGAACGGTGGAGGCCTCCTCCGGGAAGCTGATGGTGAACCCCGCTTGAAGGCCGCAGGCAATGGCGATCATCTGCTCGCCGATCCAGGCCAGGGGCAGGAAGCTCACGAACCGGTCGTCGATCCCGATCGGATCCACCTCCATCAGGCTTCGACCCATCGACAGCAGGTTGGCGTGGCTCAACCGGGCGAGTTTGGGCAGTCCGGTGGTGCCGGAGGTGGTGGACAGGATGGCGATGTCGCTGCTGCGGCCGCGGGCGATCTGGTCGTCCAGCCAGCCGGGGTGGGCGGCAGCGTGGTCCCGACCCCTTGCCTCCACGGCGGTGAACTCGATCAGCGCCGGATGCTCGTACAGCTCGAGACCCCGAGGGTCGTAGTAGATGATCCGTTCGACCGTCTTGGTGGTGGCGTGCAGGTCGATCAGCTTGTCGACCTGCTCGTGGTCCTCGGCCACCACGACCTTGATGCGGGCGTGGTTGAGGATGTGGACGACTTCCTCGCCGATCGAGGTGGGGTAGATCCCGACGGTGCAGGCCCCCAGCGCCTGGCTGGCGAGCTCGGTCACCAACCACTCGGGCCGGTTGTCTCCCAGTATCGCCACCACATCGCCGGCCTCGACGCCGATTGCGGCGAGACCGCTGGCGAAGCGCCTCACCCGCTCCCAGTACTCCCGCCATGTCACCGGTTGCCAGATCCCGTACCGCTTCTCCTGGAGCGCGTAGCGGTGGTCGTCGTGCCGCCTTGCCATGTCGGCGAGCAGCTTGGGAAGGGTCACGTCGCCCGCGCCGGGGTCGTCTCGCACCTCGGTCTCGACCTCGACGGGACGGGTGGGCGCCGTCGTCATACCCGATGTTCCTCACCTAGATAGGCCTCGATCACCTTGGGGTTGCCACGAACCTCGGCCGGCGGCCCGGATGCCACCAGCTGGCCGAAGTCGAGAACACTGACCCGATCGGAGATGTCCATGACCACGCCCATGTCGTGCTCGATCAGGACGCAGGTGACCCCGGCCAGCTGGTTCACGTCGAGAATGAAGCGGGCCATGTCCTCCTTTTCTTCAGCGTTCATCCCGGCCATGGGCTCATCGAGCAGCAGGATCGACGGTTGCATGCAGAGGGCTCGCCCGAGCTCGACGCGCTTCTGCAGTCCGTAGGCGAGAGATCCGACCGGCTTGGCACGTTCGGCCTGGATCTCGAGAAAGTCGATGACCTCCTCGACCAGTTCGCGGTGCTCGATCTCCATGCGCCGGGCGGGACCGAAGAACAGCATCGAAGTGAGCAGCCGCTGCCGCATGTGGATGTGACGCCCGAGCAGGAGGTTCTCGAGCACCGTCATGTGCTTGAAGAGTTCGATGTTCTGGAAGGTGCGCGCCACTCCCAGCTTGGCGGTGGCGCTCGGGCTGCTGCGGGTCAGTTCGTGGGCGTTCCCAGCGTGGAACTTGATCGACCCGGTTTGGGGCCGGTAGAGACCGCTGACGCAGTTGAGGAAGCTGGTCTTGCCGGCACCGTTGGGGCCGATGATGGCGTGGATCTCACTCTGCACGACCTGGAGGCTGACACCGCGGATGGCCCACACCCCTCCGAAGCGCAGTTCGATTCCCTCGGCTGCCAGTTGAAGGTCCCCGGGGGCAAGCCGGGAGCCGTTCAAACTGAACCGATACGCTCGCGACATCGGCCCTCTTCCCCCACCTGGCGCGGAATCTAGTGACCGGAACCGAGCCCCCTAGGGTCGAAGGCCCCTAGAGGTAAGGCCGAAGGACCCGGTTTGAGGGAGCGGCGCCGAGGAGTCGCCGTCAGGCACTCTCGGCATCGGGCGTGGGGAGCGGCCGGTGCCAACCGCCGATGAGGTGGAAGTGGGCGTGAAACACTGTTTGGCCGGCGGCGGCACCGACGTTGGTGACCAGTTTCCAACCGTCGTCGAGACCCTCGGCGGCGGCGATCTCGGCCGCCATGCCGAAGATTTCGGCCAGGATGGCGCCGTGTTCCGGTCGGATGTCGGCCGCCGAATCGACCACGTGGTCCTTGGGGATCAGCAGCACGTGGGTGGGGGCCACCGGGTTGATGTCGCGGAACGCCAGCACGTTGCTGCTCTCCGCGACCCGATCTGAGGGGATCGTTCCGGCGACGATCTGGCAAAAGATGCAGTCGGGCACCATGGACTCCGGGCTGCCGTCGGGGGCGAGAATAGTCCGGCGAGCCCTCACGCCGGTTCGTCGTTCCACAGCGACCGGAAGGCGAGGCTGGTGGCCGCCAGTTCGGCGAACGTGCCGGCGGCGGCGATTCGACCCTCCTCGAGCACGACGATCTGATCGGCTCGTTGCAGGGCCTGGCGGCGGTGGGACACGACCAGACTCGTGGCCTCTGCCCGTTCGGCGAAGAGCCGCTCCCACAGCAGTCGTTCCGTCTCGACGTCGAGGGCGCTGCTGAGATCATCGAAGACCAGCAGGTCAGGCTCCCGAACGAACATGCGGGCGGCCGCCGAGCGCTGGATCTGGCCTCCCGACAACCGCACCCCGAGCGGACCGACCAGCGTGTCGAGGCCGTGGGGCATCTGCTCCAGGTCGGTTTCGAGGACCGCACTGCGGATCGCCGCCCTGAGGTGGGCGTCGGGGTCGTGTCGCCCCAGCAACAGGTTGTCCCGCAGGCTCATCGAGAACAGTCGCGGCACCTGCGGTGTGTAGGCGGAGCGGGGCGGTACGAAGAATTCGGCCGGGTCGCCGATCGGCTCGCCGTTCCATCGAATCACGCCCGCCTCGGCGTGCACCAGCCCGAGGACCGCCCGCAGCAGGGTCGTCTTTCCGGAACCGACCCGACCGGTGATGACGGTGAACGAGCCCCCGGGCACGACGAGATCGATGCTCTCGATCCCAGCTTGGGAACCCGGGTAGCGGAAGGTGAGGCCCTCCACGCGGAGCTCCCGGAGAGGCTCGCTACCCCCGTCTGAGCCGAGCGGCGTCGCGGCGACGATGGATTGGGTGAGGCGTTCCGGTGGGGCACCGCGCAGCAGTTCCACCATGCGGGTGAACGCCACGCTCGCCTGCTGGTAACGGGCGATGAACAGGCCGGTGATGAAGACGGCCTCGGCGACGAACGTCAGGAAGTAGGCGAAGACGGCGAAGTCGCCCACGGTGAACGTGCCCTGCGACATGCTGCGGGCGGCCACGATCAGGGTCAGGCCGGTGCCGATGTTCACGGTGTTCCAGAACGCCGACTCGAGCAGCGCCGTGAGGACCCGGTCCTTCACCATGGAAGTACGTCGCGCATCGTTCAGTGCCCGGAAGTGGCTGATCATCGCCGTTTCGGCGCCGGCGACCTTGATCGACTGGACCGAGGAGAAGATCTCTCCGAGGGCTTCCGTGATGTGACCGGTCGCCTCGCGGGCCGCTTCCCGGTAGCGGCGGACTCGGGTGCGGGCCCGGGCGGCGATGTAGATCGTGGCCACCGTGGGGGCGAACACGAACAGCGTCACCCGGCCGTCGATCCCGATCAAGACCCACAGGGCGGTGATGCCGAAGCCGATCACGCCGAGCATGTCGACCGTCCACGACAATGATTCCTCGGTCTCCTCCACATCCTCCCGAAAGCGGCTGATCGCCTCACCCGGAGAGCGTTCGAGGGCCTGGGCTCCCGGCATCTCGAAGATGCGGGACAGCATGTTGCGCCGCAGCAGTGCTCCGTTGCGGAACATGAAGTGGATGTCGTTCCACATGCCGAGGATCACCACCATGAGGCGGGCGACCCCGTAGGCGATCATCAGCCCGATCAAGGTCGCGACGTTGAACCCGGCCTCCGTGTCACCCCCGATCCGGTCGAAGAACGCCCGGGTGATGAGTGCCGGGATCACCGGAATCGTCCAGATGGCGATCCACAGCAGCGCGTTGGCGGCATAGCGCCACGGCTGCGACCGTATGAGGCGCCACCCCAGCCGAGCCGTCGGTATTCGGGTCATGCCAGGACCTCTCGGAGACCGGTCTCGAGGAGTCGGGAGAACCGGGAATCGGGGTCGGCGGCCAGGCCGGTTCGAGGCCCAGCCTCGATGACCCGGCCCGCCTCGAGGATGACGATGTCGTCGGCGCGCTCCACGGTGGCGAGCCGGTGAGCGATGATCACGCCGGTGCGGTCGGCGAGGAGGCGATCGACGGCCCGTTCGATCAACATCTCGGTTGCCGGATCGAGCCGCGACGAGGCCTCATCGAGGATCACGAGACCGGGATCCCTCAGGAAGATGCGGGCAAAAGCCACGAGCTGGGCCTGTCCGGCCGACAGGCCGCCTGCGCCACCCTCGAGCACGGTGTCGAGCGCGTCGGGCAACGCAGCCGCCCAGTCACCGAGACCCAACTCGAAGAGCACCGACCAGATGCGATCGTCGCTCACCGAGTGGTCGAAGAAGGTGATGTTGTCGCGAACCGAGGCGCGGAACAGCTGCACTTCCTGGGTGACCATCCCGACGCGGGCACGGAGGTCGTCGTGGTCGGCGGTCGTTGCCGCGACGCCGCCGAGACGGACCTCTCCGTGGACCGGGTCGTAGAGCCGGGTGAGGAGCCGGGCGAGCGTCGACTTGCCGCTCCCGGTTCGTCCCAGGATCCCGACGACGTGACCGGCCTCCTCGAAGAGGTCGACGCCCTGCAGCACCGCATCACCGTCGGCTTCGGCGTCGTCGTAAGCGAACTCGACGCCATCGAGGTCGACGGTCAACGGGCCGCTCGGGAGCGGTGTGGACCCGGACGTTTCCAATCGGGGGTGGAGGGCGAACAGCTCGTCGACCCTGGCGATCCCGGCGCCGGCCTTCTGCAGATCGGCCATCTGTTCCCGGATCTGGTCGAGGGGGTGACGGATCATCTCGGTGTAGTGGAAGATCAGGTAGACGGAACCGATGGTGAGGAGGCCATCGTCGAGCAGGCCCGAACCGAGCCAGAAGACGAGGGCGACACCGACGATGTAGGCGACGATGCTCGTGCCCCAGAGGGCGGCGAACCCCATTCGGGCCCGTACCGCTTCGGGTAGCCAGGCGGTGATGAGCCCGTCGAAGCGGTGCATCATGTAGGGGACCCCGCCGTTGGCCCGGATGTCCTCGGTGCCGCCGAGTTGCTCGCCCACGAAGCCGGAGAACTCGGCGCTGCGGGCCCTGACGGCCTTCCACCACGGGACGGCGACGGCCTGGATCCGGATCATGGCGGCGAGGGCGGCAGCGGCGAACAGCGTGATGCCGAGGCCGACCGCGACGGCCTCGCGCCAGAGCAGGATCAGCACCCCAAAGACGAGCACCATGTTGCCGAGCACGTAGATCACGAAGCGGCTGAAGAAGTTCGACAGCGTGGTCACGTCGCCGTCGATGCGTTCGATCAGTTCACCGGGTGTCGTGGTCTTGTGAAACCCCATGTCGAGGTCGAGGACGTGGGCGGCCAGACGGGCCCGCATCTCGTTCGTGGCGGCCCAGCCGACCTGTTCCGCGAAGTAGGTGGCCGCCACGTTGAGCATCTGGTGACCGACCGCGAGCACGGTGAAACCGGCCGCCAGCGGCAACAGCTCGGAGAGGTCGCCCCCCTCGGAGGCGCGGTCCAGGAACGCCCTGATCAATTGCGGATTCACCACCTGGAAGGTGATCCCCGTCAGCAGCAGCAGGGCGAGCAGCACCACCCGGCCCCGGAGGGGGCGGAGGTATTCGCTCAGCAGGCGCCAGTAGGCACGGACGGGGATCATGGGGCTCCTGGGGTGCGGGTGCGCGCCAACGCACCGGGCGTCGAGAGGGGGGCCGACGGGGATGGGCTCTGATCAGCGGTCCCGTCGGGTCACCGAATCGGTGTGGATCTCTCCATTGGAGCCTCCGGCAGCGTGCCGGCGGCAACTCTCACAGGTCGCCGGGGAGGTGTCAAGCGTGTCCGTAGACTCGCTCCATGAACACCCTCGGACCGTCCCCCGGGAGTCGGGGGTGGAGGGTCGCATTCGGTGGGCTCATGGTGGTCGCCATGGCCTCGGCGAATCTCCTGGGGTCGGGCCTCGGTGTGCTGGCGACGTTCCTCCTCGACGATCTGGGCATCAATCGCACCCAGGTGGGGGCCCTCATCACCACCTCGGTGATCATCACGGCGCTCGCTTCGCCGCTGGTCGGCGGAGCCGCCGACGCGCTGGGGGGTCGCCGAGCTCTGGCCGTGGTCTTCGTCGCCAGCGCGGTCGGGTTCCTGGGCGTTGCCGCCGCTCCCGCCTATTGGGTGATGTTCCTGCCGATCGCTCTTGCCGCCGTCGGTCAGGCGGGCGCCAATCCGGCCACCAACAAGCTCATTGCGCGGCACGCCCCAGCGGGGCAGCGCGGCCTGGTCACCGGCGTCAAGCAATCGGGGGTGCAAGCCGGGATCTTCGTCGGTGGGTTGGTGCTTCCCTCGTTGGCCCTGGCCGTCGGGTGGCGCTGGGCTCTGGCGGGCATTGCCGTTCTCCCGCTCCTGGCGCTGCCGGCCGGACTGGTGCTGGTTCCCGGCGACGATGATCGGGGCGGGTTCAGAGGCGGGACATCGGCGCCGGCGACCATTCGGTTTCTCGCCTCGTACGGGGCGCTGATGGGATTCGGGGTCGCCTACACCTTCCTCGTCCCCCTGTTCGTGGTGGAGAGCTTGGGCATGAGCGAGCGAGTCGGGGGCCTGGCGGCGGGACTCACCGGCCTGGTGGCGATCTTCGGCCGGATCGGATGGGCTCGGGTCGCCGAGACGCATCTCCGCTATCAGACCGCGCTGTACGTGATGGCGCTGGTGTCGATTCTCGGTGCCGGCTGCTATCTGGCGTCGGCCGAGGTCGGATCGTGGGCGATGTGGTTCGGCGTGGTCTTCACCGGCATGGGGGCCTCTTCGTCGACGTCGGTGGTGATGCTGGCGGTGATGGCCGAGGTCGGCGCCGAGCGGGCCGGACGGGCATCGGGTCTGGTGATGCTGGGGTTCTTGGCAGGCCTCGGCACGGCTCCCACCCTCTTCGGGTGGACCGTCGATCTCACCGGCTCGTACACCTCGATGTGGCTCATGTCGATCGGGGTGCTGGCGGCGGCCGCGTTGCTGACGGTTCGCCGAATGCGCCGGGTGCCGGGGTGACGGGTGTCACCCCGGCTACGCTGCCGGGCGTGGAATCGCCCCGGGAACTGATCTCGGCTGACGAGATCGGACGCCGCATCCGAGAGCTGGCCAGCGAGATCGACGACGACTACGCCGATGCCGGGGAGATCGTTCTCATAGGGATCCTCAAGGGGTCCTTCGTCTTCCTCTCCGACTTGGCGCGGGCCATGACGATCCCTCGGCGCATCGAGTTCATCGCGGTGTCCTCCTACGGCGATCGGGAGAGCGACCTGCATCCGGGTGCCGTCCGGCTCCTCATGGACGTCCGCCACGACATCGCCGATCGTCACGTCCTGGTGGTCGAGGACATCGTCGACACCGGGCACACCCTGGCGTATCTGTTGCGGCTGCTGAAGGCCAGGGGACCGGCCACGCTGCGGGCCTGCACGTTGCTCTCGAAGCCCGACCGACGAGCGGTCGACGTCGACCTGGACTACGTGGGCTTTGAGATCCCCGACGAGTGGGTCGTCGGCTATGGGCTCGACTTCGCCGAGCGGCATCGGACGCTGCCCAACATCTGCGTCATCGACCCGCCCACCTAACGCCAGGGCGCTTCTGCCCGGCCGAGGGCCCGGAACCGAGCGACACCGCCGTCGGGGTGGAGGCCCAGCCGGAGGTGGGTGAACGGACCTCCGTCCGTCAAGTCGCCGATCTCGTGGCGTCGGTCGTCGGCCAGTGGTGTCTCGGGGAGAACGGGGGTCCACTCGCCGAGCACGATGTCGTCGGGATGGCTGCCGGGGGCATCGATGCCGGCGACGGAGCAGGCGGCCGGCGCCGCTCCCTGGAAGCCGCGGAGGTCGACGACGAGGCGTTCGATGACCCCTCTTCCGGCAAGGCGAACGATCGCCCACTCGTGTCCCGGCTGGCGGCGGCGGCGGGTCTCCCAACCGTCACCCGGGTATCGGGCGTCGCCGCCGAGAAGCATGCGGTTGGGAGAGTCGAAGTGGCGGTCGGAACAGGAGACCACCCGGGCACCCGAACTGATCGCGGCGAGATCGATCTGGTCGCGATCGACGAGGTCGTCGGGAGGAACCGGATCGCCGAGGCACCGCATGCGGGCCACCCCGCCGTCGGGGTAGATGATGAACCGGAGGTGGGTGGCCGGCGCCTCCGCCACCACCGGGATCCCGGCAGACTCGTCGGATCGAAGCGGGCTGCGGGGCACGATCTCGACCCACTTGTCGCGGCTGCGCAGCAATTCGACCATCCCGGGTTCTCCCGGCATGTAGACGGCTTCCAGCGAGCAGGCCGCCGGGGCGTCCCCGGTGATGTGGGTGGTGTCGACCTCGACGACCCGGGGGATTCCCGGGATCCCCAACCGAACGATGACCCAGTCGTGGCCCGGGTCGCGTCGGCGCCGGGTGGCCCAGCCGTCGTAGCGACGCTCCTTGCGAGCACGGGGCCTCGGGGGGTCGCGTTCCAGCAGACGGGCGGCGCCCCCGAAGTCCTCGTCGCTCGACTCGAGGATGCGGCCGCCGGCCTTGGCGGATGCCAGGTCGATGAGAAGCGCGGTCTCGTTGCTCATGTGGGCTCGATGTTCCCACCATCCTGGCGCAACGGCCGTCTCGACGCACGGGTGTGGTCCGGACGGGGGACGCCGGTTGTGGAAGGATTGGCGCGGCAACGTCTTGGGAGGGCCTGTGGAGTTTGCGTTCAGTGACCGGTGCGAGGACCTGCGCCGGCGTCTCGGGGAGTTCATGGACGAGTTCGTCTATCCGGCCGAGGGGGTGCACGACCGCCAGATGGAAGAGGCGGGTGATCCCCAGTTCCACCCGCCGATCATGGAGGAGCTCAAGGCGGAGGCACGAGCACGGGGCTTGTGGAATCTGTTTCTCCCCGACGAACGCTGGGGCGCCGGGTTGACCAACCTCGACTACGCCCCTCTCGCCGAGATCACGGGCCGCAGTCCGTTGCTGGCTCCCGAGGCGATCAACTGTGCTGCTCCCGATACCGGGAACATGGAGATCATCGCCGAGTTCGGCACACCCGAGCAGCAAGCACAGTGGCTGGTTCCCTTGCTGGAGGGGGAGATCCGCTCCTGCTTCGGTATGACCGAACCCGATGTGGCCAGCAGCGACGCTCGCAACATTCAGGCCAGCATCGTCCGTGATGGCGACGAGTACGTGATCAACGGACGCAAATGGTGGAGCAGCGGTGCCATGTCGGATCGGTGCAAGGTCGCCATCTTCATGGGGGTGACCAATCCGGACGCCGACACCTATCACCGACAGAGCATGGTCCTGGTTCCGATGGACGCTCCCGGGGTGACGGTCCTTCGGGACCTGGGCGTCTTCGGCTACCACCATCGCGGCGGACACGCCGAGGTCGACTTCGAGGACGTTCGAGTGCCGGTCGCCAATCTCCTCGGGGAGGAGGGTGCCGGGTTCGCCATTGCCCAGGCTCGCTTGGGTCCCGGCCGAATCCACCACTGCATGCGGCTCATCGGGATGGCGGAGCGGGCCTTCGATCTCATGTGCGAGCGGTCGATCACTCGCACCGCGTTCGGGAAGACGCTCGCCGAGCAGGGTGTCGTCCAGGATTGGATCGCCGAGGCGAGGATTCGCATCGAGCAGGCCCGTCTTCTGGTGCTCAAGACCGCCTGGCTGATGGACACCGTTGGGAATCGGGGGGCCCGGATCGAGATCTCGGCCATCAAGGTGGCCGTGCCTCGTATGGCTCTGTGGGTCATGGACCGGGCCATCCAGACGCACGGTGGGGCGGGGGTATCGGAAGACACACCGCTGGCCCATCTGTGGGCCAATGCCCGAACCCTGCAGATCGCCGACGGGCCCGACGAGGTCCACAAGATGGCGCTTGCCCGGCGCGAGTTGCGTCGCTACCTGCCGGAGGGATTCGTCCCGCCCCGGCGCTAGATCGCTGCGTTCTCGCCGAGTTCGGCCAGAACCGAGTCGAACCAGGCCACGGCGCTGCGGTGGGCGGCGGCCAGGCCTTCGATGTCGGGCACGAATGCAAGCCTCTCCAGGCGGTGGGCGATCTCCGAGGGGAGGTCGAAGACGGCGTATTTCAGTCCGTAGTCGTACCGCTCGGGGCAATGCCTGATCCGCAGCAGCGTGTTGAGCGGGCGGAGGGTGAAGGTGTGATAGGCGGCGATGGCGGCGAGCCCCCTGTCGCGGCGGATCTCCTTGTCGACCATGCCCTGAAACAGCGGGAAGGCCACCCGGAGCTGCTCCAACTCGGCGGACAGTGCGCCGCGGTGGCGGTCCCGGTCGATAGCAGTGGCGGTCACCTCTCCGTGCTTGTCGAACAGGATCCTGGGCTCACCATGTCGTTCCCGCTCGTCGAGCCGGACGTCTGCGGCCGGGTCGACGACCACGATGTCGAAGATCACGTGGGGTCCGGCCTCGCGGAGCGAAGCGAACACCTGAGCGTGACCGTGCCAGGTCGGTTCGGGGAGTCGCCACCAGTGCTCGATCGTGCCGAGTTCGTCGAGGATTGTCCGGATGGCTGAGAGCATCTCGTCGATGCGCCCGTCATCGGCGCGCACCATCAGATCGAGGTCCGACCACTCGTCGTCGCGATTCCATGCGGTCGATCCGCCCTCCCACAGGGCCCGGCAGTAGGGGATCTGCTCGAGCCGATCGGCAAAGGCGGCCCTGAGCCGAGAGCGGTCGATCGGTTTCCCCGGGTCCGTCATGGTCCCTAGAGGGGTGAGGCGTAGGCGCCGGGATCCTGGTCGGCTTCGTCCTGGGCCTTGCGGACCAGGTGCATGAAGCGGCTGGCCCCGAGGATCTGCCGGTCGAGGAGGGCCCCGAGGTGCTCGATGGTGTAGGCGGTGGCGTCCTCGACGTGCGCGTCGACGTCGCTGGCCTCGTCGGCGTAGAGGAGGCGGGTCCAGTAGCTGTTGGTCACGACGGTGAGGAACGAATGGACCACGCTGTTGCGTTCGAGGGCGGCCAACGGCTTGAGGAACAGGAGCACCACGAAGAGCAGGACGGCCATGATGGCGAGACCGGCCACCACTCCCGCCTGAGCCCAGTCGTATCCCTCATCGGGGACGTCGGTGGCGATGCGCACTGCGGCGATCATCGCCCCGACGGCGACGAGGAACACCACCAAGAAGATCCACTTCATGGTCACGAAGGCGAAACGCTGGGATCGGGCCGTCTTGAGGAACTCGTCGCGATTGGCCTTGATGACCGAGCGGGCAAAGGGCTCGATCCCGGTACCAAGGCCCGGGATCTCCATCACGATCGCCGGACCCGCCGGGGCCTCGGGGCCGTTCTCGGCGGGAGTCTCGTCGGCCTTGGGATCGTCCGTCACAGCGTGCTCCAGGGTCGGGGCCGGGCGAGCCGCGGCCCGACCCAGTCTCTCCCGGGCCGTGGCTCTCAGCGGCTCAGCGTAGCCACCAATCGGTCGATTCCGGGTGAGGTGCCGACCGGGGTGCGGGGCGCCGGATCGAGCGAGCGGAGATGGGGGGGGAGGGTCGCCAGGGAACCGGCGCAGCGTTGCCGGGCCTCGGCGAGCGAGGCGGGTGGGGCCACGACCCGGCCGCCGGACATCAGTTGCCGCAGCAGGGGCTCGCCCTCGATGCCCGTCTCGTCGGCGAGGCCGATCACGTCGCCGTGCGGGGAGCCGTCGCTGCCGGCCCGGAAGACCTGCTTGACACCGGGAAGAGTGGGCTTTCCGGTGGAGGTCTTCATCTTGGGACCGGAGTGATCTGCCACGAGCTTGTAGACCACGTCGAGGCTGGGGGCGTCGTCGCTGGTCATCATGCGGGTGCCCACGCCGAATGCGTCGATCGGTGCGCCGGCGGCAATCAGATCGTGGACCCCGTACTCATCGAGCCCACCCGAGGCCACGATGCGGATCTCGGGGAATCCCGCTTCGTCGAGGATGGAGCGCACTCCGAGGGAGAGGACTGCGAGGTCACCGGAATCCAGGCGCACCCCTTGCACGGAGGTTCCCTCTGCGGCCAGCTCTGCGGCGACGGCGGCGGCGATCCGAGCCCCGTCGAGCGTGTCGTAGGTGTCGATGAGCAGCACCGCGTCGTCGGGAAATGTTCGAGCAAACGATCGAAAGGCGTCGGCTTCCGAGGGATGGGACAGCACATACGAGTGGGCCATCGTGCCGGAGACCGGGATGCCGTATTCACGTCCCGCCAGGACGAGGGAGGTGGCGGCCGCTCCGGCGAGGTAGGCGGATCGGGCCCCTTTGAGAGCTGCATCGGCCCCGTGGGTGCGACGGGCACCGAAGTCGACATACGGCGTTCCGGCGGCGGCCAGCGTCACGCGGGCCGCCTTGGAGGCGATCATCGTCTGGAATCCCACGGTGTTGAGCACGAGCGTTTCGATGATCTGGGCCTCGATCAGCGGAGCCGTGACGCGCAGGAGCGGTTCTCCCGGGTAGACCGGGGTTCCCTCCGGGATCGCCCACAGTTCGCCGGTGAACCGCACCCGACTCAGCGACTCGAGGAATTCCCTCTCGAAGCGTCCCAGCGAGTCGAGGTAGTCGAGGGCTTCGGTGTCGAAGTGCAGCTCACCGAGGGACGAGACGACGTCGTTGATGCCGGCCACGATGGCGAAGTTCCGTTCCGGCGGGAGCGACCGGAGGCTCAGCTCGAAGGTGGCCGGCTCGGTGCGGGCTTCGGCAAAGTAGGCCGCGGCCATCGTCAACTCGTAGAGATCAATGACCAGAGCGACGGTGCGATCGCCGACCCACGGCATCGTGCTATTCCAGCTCGACGCCGGCGGTCTGCAGTTCCGCCAGCGATCGGTCTCCATCGCCGGGCCGGAGGTCGACGGCCCGTATCGCCGCGCTCACGACGATTGCCCGGTACCCGAGCCTGACGGCGTCGAGCGATGTCTCCTTTACGCAGTAGTCCGTGGCCAGGCCGACTATGACGATGCGCTCGATGCCCCGTTCTCGAAGGACCTCCTCCAGACCGGTGGACCGCTCCTCGCCTTCCCCTGAGGGGTGCCGCATGGTGAACCCGGAGTATCCATCCTCGCCTCCGGCGCCCTTGCGAGTGAACACCGCTTCCGCAGCCACCGCGAGATCGGGATGCAGTTCCGAGCCCCAGGTCTCTGCCACGCAATGGACCGGCCAGACGCCGCCGTCTTTGGCGAAATGGGGGGTCGAGGGCGGGTGCCAGTCCTGGGTGTAGACGATGGTGGCCCCGGAAGCCCGGGCTCGTTCGATCTCGGCGTTGATGAGAGGAACGATCTCGGCCCCGCCTTTCACCGCCAGGCTGCCGGAGGGATCGGCGAAGTCGTTCTGCACGTCGACGATCACGAGGGCCGTCGAGGTGTCGTAGATCACCACGGAATCAGCGTACGTGACCGGAACGGTCCAATCCTGTTCGGACGACCTCGGGGAGCGGATCGGCGACCACGTTGCCCGGCCGGAGTTCGCCGCCGCAGTGGGTGCACACTGTGACCGGTTCGGTGACGAGGCCACACGCCTTGTGGGTGACGGTGCGGAACGGCGGCTCGTCCTCCTCCACGGCCCAGCGGTCGCCCCACTGGTGCATGGAGAGGAGCACGGTGAAGAGATCCCGGCTCTTGTTGGTCAGGCGGTATTCGTGGCGGATGGGTCGGTCCGAGTAGGCCCGTCGTTTGAGGAGACCGTGATCGACCAGCTTGGCGAGCCGGTCGCTGAGGATATTGCGGGCGATCCCGAGGTGGGTCTGGAAGTCCTCGAAACGCCTGACCCCGAGGAAGGCGTCGCGGAGGATCAGCAGAGTCCAACGCTCCCCCACCATGCCGAGGGTCTTGGCAACCGAGCAGGGTCGGGTGGTGAAGTCAGTGGCCACCTGAGCATCGTAGGCGGGTGGGTTGCAATTCGCAACGGGCTTGGGTAGAGTTCGTTTCGAGATGAAACCTACTGCTTTCAATAGCAAGCAATCGGGTCTTGTGGGCGCCGCCGAGTTGCGACGTGCACGGGCCGGGTCAAGGCCCCGCCACGTGATGCCTCCCGAGCCCGTGATCCTCGTCGGTCTCGGGGACGAGGCCTCCGCCGTCGACGCCGGATGGGCAGTCTGGCGGGCCTCCCTCGGAGTCCGCGTCCCGGCCGCCTGAGCGAGCCGGCGCCCCCAACCGACACTGCGGCCGCCGCCACGGCGGCCGCAGTGGCGCGCATAGACTCCCCGGCGTGCTGAACCCCGACATGCTCGACGTGGCCCGGCGTGCCGCCCGGACCGCCGCCGACATATGCCAGCGGGCTCTGCAACGCCCGGCGGCCGAAGCGATGTCGAAAGGCACCCTGGGTCCGGTCACCCTCGCCGACTACGGCTCTCAGGCGGTGATCCTCCGTGAGGTCGCCGCCGCCTTCCCCACCCACCGAATCGTGGCCGAGGAGGGTTCGGAGCACCTCGCCGCCCACGCCGATCCGGCCGGCGCCGAACTCCTGGTCGACATCGTTGCCGCCGCACTCGGCTCTCCCACCCATTTCGACGAGGTGTGCGCGTGGATCGACCACTCGGGTGGGGATGGCAACGTCACCTGGGCGGTGGACCCCATCGACGGCACCAAGGGCTTCTTGAGGGGCGATCAGTATGCAGTGGCTATCGGCATCCTCATCGACGACGTGCCGGTGGCGGGTGTCCTGGCCTGTCCCCGCTTCACCGTCGACGTTCACACCGGGGTGCTGCTGGTGGCCGATCCCGAGGGTGGCACGACCGTCGAGCCGCTCCAGGGTGGCTCTCCGGTCGGCGTTTCGGTGAGTGAGCTCGGCGATCCCACCGAGACCAGGGTCCTGGGGAGTGTGGAAGCCGCCCATGGGGACCCTGCTCTGGTCCGGGAGGTCATCACCCGCGGCGGTTTGGCCGGGGGAATGGTCCGGCTCGACAGCCAGGTCAAGTACGGCGCCGTCGCCGCCGGAGCCGCCGAGGTCTACCTTCGCCCCCGGTCGCGTCCCGACTATCGGGAGAGCATTTGGGATCACGCTGCCGGGGTGGCGGTGGTCGAGCATGCCGGGGGTCGGGTGACCGATCTCGACGGGCTGCCGCTCGACTTCTCTCGAGGCCCGCGGTTGGAGGCGAATCGGGGTGTGGTGGCGACCAACGGCCGGGTTCACGATCACGTGCTGGACGTGATAAGCCGACTCCCGGCCGGCTGAAACCCGACGCGCCTACGCTGCTTCCCATGGACGATCCGGTCGGCGCAGCTCGCCGCCACTGCCGGGAGGAGGGTCCGGCAATCCTGCGTGAGTTCGCCGCGCTGTTGGCGCTCCCCAACGTGGCCGGCGACCCGGGTCTCGATCGAAATGCCGTCTGGATCAGGGATGCGCTTCGGCGGCGGGGAGCGCGGGCCGCCGTCACCCAGATTCCCGGTGCGGCGCCGCTGGTCTTCGGTCGGATCGACGGCGCAACGGCCGGCAAGACGATCGGGGTCTACGCCCACTTCGATGGGCAACCGGTGGACGTCCATCGATGGACCAACCCGCCATTCGATCCCACGCTGCGTTCCGGGAGGATCGAGGACGGAGCCGAGGTCATCGCTCCGCCGTGGGGGCAGATCGATCCGGAGTGGCGCCTCTACGCTCGCTCGTCGGCTGACGACCGGGCTCCGATCATGGCTCTGCTGGCGGCGCTGGACGCCCGACGGAGTCCTCGGAACACGATCGTGTTCCTGTTCGAGGGCGAGGAGGAGTCGGGTTCGCCCCATCTCCCCGAGTACCTGGCGCTGCTGGAAGACCGCTTGCGAGCCGATGTGTGGCTCATCTGTGACGGGCCGGTTCACCAAACCGGGCGACCCCAAGTGGTGTTCGGCGTGCGCGGCATCGCCGACGTCGAGGTCGAGGTCTACGGTCCACCGGCCGACCTCCACAGCGGGCACTACGGCAACTGGGCTCCGAACCCGGTGGCCCTGCTCGGCGAGCTCCTCGGAACGATGCGCGACGAAGACGGTCGGCCCACCGTCCCCGGCCTGGAGGGCCGGGATCCCGATGAGGCGACGCGGCACGCGGCGGCGGCCGTTCCCGGTCCGGGCGACCTGGGATACCCGGAGCCCGAGGGCGCTCCGCTCGCCGAGCGACACTTGTGGCCCCTCCTCAATCTGCGGGGCATCCGGGCCGGTGACGTGGGCGAAGCGAGCCGGAACGTCGTGCCCGCTTCAGCGGTGGCTTCGATCGACCTGCGTCTCGTCGCCGGCCAGGATCCTCGAGAGGCCATCGAGGCGGTCCGCCGTCACGTCGCCGACCGGGGCTTCACCCTCGTCGACGGCGAACCGGATGGCGAGACGCGAAGGGAGCACCGCCGTCTCGCCCGCGTCGAAGGTGTTGCCGGCTACCCCGGGGTCCGCACCGATCCCGGACTCCCCGAGGCGCAGTGGGTGTGTGAGGTCGTGGCGACGGCGAGCGACGAGCCTCCGCTGGTGGTGCCGTCGTTCGGCGGCTCGGTGCCCCTTCATCACATCGGCGCCTTGGGGGCGCCCCTGGCGATCGTGCCGATCGCCAACCACGACAACAACCAGCACGGTCCCGACGAGAACCTGCGGATCGGGAACCTCTGGTACGGGGTCGATCTGATGGCGGCGCTGCTGGGCTGAGCCGCCCGTCGGCCCCTCAGCGTACGCTGGGTCATCGGTCGGGAGGCCTCATGACTCACGAGGTGTTCAACCAGCCGCCCCCACTCGAGGGGCACAACACTTTCACCCTCGACCTCGCCCTGGTCGAGGCCCTGACGCGAGAAGGCGCCGGGTCGGCCCGATCCGAGCTCGAGGAGCTGGGGTCGCTGGCGGGTACCCCGGAGGCCATCGAGTGGGGGAGACTCTCCAACGAGAACCCACCGATCCTCCAGTCCCACGATCGCTTCGGGCACCGTATCGACCGGGTCGAGTACCACCCCGCCTATCACCGGCTCATGGCCACTGCCGTCGGCCACGGCCTCCACGCCACGCCGTGGCACGAGGTTCGTCCCGGTGGCCACGTGGCTCGGGCCGCCAAGATGATCGCCTGGAGCCCGGTGGATGCCGGCCACACCTGCCCGATCTCGATGACCTACTCGGTGGTGGCGGCGCTGCGCCACTCGGCGGGTCTCGCCACCGAGTGGGAGCCCCGGTTGGCCTCGCGAACCTACGACCCCGCCTACGCCCCCGCCGATCAGAAGAAGGGTCTCACCGCCGGGATGGCCATGACCGAGAAGCAGGGGGGATCCGACGTGAGGGCCAACACGACGATCGCCGAACCGACCGGGGACGGGTCGTTCCGTTTGACCGGACACAAGTGGTTCGTGTCGGCTCCGATGTCGGACCTGTTCCTGACGCTGGCGGTGGCCCCCGGTGGGCTCAGCTGCTTCCTGCTGCCCCGCTGGTTGCCCGACGAGACGCGCAACGACTTCGCCATTCAGCGCCTCAAGGACAAGATGGGCGATCGATCCAACGCCTCAGGCGAAGTGGAGTTCGAGGGCGCCATCGCCTGGCCTGTGGGCGAAGAGGGGCGGGGGGTGCGCACGATCCTCGAGATGGTCAACCGGACCCGACTCGACTGTGCGTTGGGGGCGGCCGCCGGAATGCGTCACGGCCTCATCCAGGCGATGTACCACTGCCGGCACCGCGAGGCGTTCGGCAAGCTGCTCACCGAGCAGCCGGTGATGGCCCGGGTATTGGCCGATCTGGCGCTCGAGTCGGAAGCGGCGACGGTGGCGGCGATGCGGCTGGCCGGTGCCTACGACCGAAACGAGCCGTTCGCTCGCATCGCCACGCCTGTGATCAAGTACTGGTTGTGCAAACGCAACCCGGGGCACGCTGCGGAAGCCCTGGAGTGTCTCGGTGGTGCCGGCTACGTGGAGGAATCACCCCTGCCGAGGATCTTCCGTCAGAGTCCGCTCAACGGCGTGTGGGAGGGTTCGGGCAACGTGATCTGCCTCGATGTGCTCCGGGCGATGGAGCGCAGCCCCGATTCGGTCGAGGCGTTCCGGGAGCCCCTGGCGGCGGCCGCCGGCCCATACGGAGCGTACGACGAGGCACTTCGCGCCCTCGACGAGGACCTCGCCGCCGGGGTCGACACTGCCGACGCCCGCCGGGTGGTCGAGCGGATGGCCCTCCTCCTGCAAGCGGCGCTCCTCATCACCCATGCTCCCGGGTTCGTCGCCGGAGCGTTCGTGGCGGCTCGCATCGCCGATCCCGGAGTGGCCTACGGGGCACTCCCCGACGGGATCGACCTCGACGCCGTCTTGGAGCGAGCGCTTCCCGTCTAGATCCGAAAGGGCTCGTAGCGGTGGACCGCTTCCACCGGGATGCGGGTCTTGAGCCGGACGCCGCCCTCCTCGTGCACCTCGGCGAGGACTTCTCCGTCGTTGTGGGCCGCGGCAACGAGCTCACCCCGGTCGTAGGGAATGAGCAGCTCCAGGTCGACGAGATCGGGGCTGAGGCGATCATCGAGGACGGCCGCCAGCGAAGCCAGACCTTCACCGGTTGCGGCCGAGATCGTGACTGCATCGGGGTAGAGGGCGGCCAGCCGGCGGAGCGTCGTCTCGGGGGCTATGTCGGCCTTGTTGAGCACCATCACCTCGGGGAGTTCGGCGGCCCCGATCTCTGCCAGGGTCTCGCGAACGGCGGTGATCTGATCTTCGGCGGCCGATGCCGCGGTGTCGACCACGTGCATGAGCAGGTCGGTCTCCACGGCCTCCTCCAGGGTCGACCGGAAGGCCTCGACGAGCTGGTGCGGGAGATCGCGTACGAATCCGACCGTGTCTGAGAGAAGGATCGTTCGGCCCGAGGGCAGTTCGAACCGGCGGGTCGTGGCGTCGAGTGTCGAGAAGAGCTGGTCCTCGACCAGCACGTCGGCGCCGGTCAACCGATTGAGGAGGCTCGACTTCCCGGCGTTGGTGTACCCGACCAGGGCGATGCTGGGCATGCCCGACCGGCGTCTTGCCTTGCGGCGGGTCTCCCGGGAGGTGCTCATGCCCACGATCTGGCGCTCCAGCGTGGCGATGCGGCCGAGGACCCGTCGGCGGTCGGTCTCGAGTTGGGTCTCGCCCGGCCCCCGCGTGCCGATGCCGCCGCCGAGGCGGCTCAGCTCGGTGCCGCGGCCTCGCAGCCGGGGGAGCCGGTAGCGGAGCAAAGCCAGCTCCACTTGCGCCATGCCCTCCCGGCTGTGGGCGTGGAGCGCAAAGATGTCGAGGATCAGCGCGATGCGATCGACGACGTCGCACCCGAAGGTCTTTTGCAGGTTGCGCTGCTGAACCGGGGTCAACTCGCCGTCGACCACCACGAGGTCGATGTCGAGGTGGCGCCCCTCGGCGGCCAGCTCGTCGGCCTTTCCCTTCCCGATGAAGGTGGCCGGATCGGGTCGGGCACGCTGCTGCACGAACCGCCCCACGGTGTCGGAGCCGGCGGTGTCGGTGAGCCGTTCCAGCTCGTCGAGGGCGCGTTCTGCTTCGGTCACCGTCCGCGAGCCGTGGGCCAGAGAGACGAGCATCGCTCGCTGTCTGCGGATCTCGAGATCGGTGACGGTGGCGGTGAGCCGGCGCCGGCCGCGCCCCTGCGTGTCGGTCACCCGGGCATCCAACCACACGCGGGGGCGTGTGGCGACACGTCGAGACAGACCCGTCTCGTCGAGTCGGGTTGCCAAGTGGCGGAGGCGGACGGGAATCGAACCCGCCGGGGGCCTCTCGACCCCCCACCGGTTTTGAAGACCGGGGAGCCCACCAGGCGCTCGGACGCCTCCGCCGCCGAGGGTAGCGGGACTCCTTTGATAGCCCGACGGAGAGGGCCCGGCCTTCGAGGACGATGGGTGCTCCGCTAGCGTCCCCGGTCGTGGCCACACTGCGCTTCCTGGGAGGCACCGACACCGTCACCGGCTCGAAGTTCCTCATCGAGGACGACCGGGGCTCGGTGCTCGTCGACTGCGGCATGTTCCAGGGGCCTCGCCGGATCCGCGACCTGAACTGGGACGATCCCTTCCTTCGGGAGGGACTGCCCGACGAGGTGCTCATCACCCACGCTCACATCGATCACACCGGATACCTGCCCCGGTTGGTCGGGACCCACGGCTTCGAAGGGCCGGTGCGGTGCACGTCGGCGACCGCCGACCTGCTGAGCATCATGCTCCCCGATTCGGCCCGGCTGCAGGAGGAGAACGCCGCCTATGCCAACAAACGCGGGTACAGCCGCCACAAGCCGGCGCTCCCCCTCTACACGGAGGCGGATGCGCGGCGGGCCCTCGACCTGATCCGCCCGGCCGGCTATCACGAGTGGATCGAGGTTCCCTGCGGCCGCGCCCGGTTCTCGTTCGCCGGTCACATTCTCGGTTCGGCTCACATCGCCGTCGAGCACGCCGGACGGAGGATCGTCTTCAGCGGCGACGTCGGCCGGTGGGACATCCCGGTTCTCAAGGATCCGGAACCCCCGGCACCGGCACAGCTGCTCGTCCTGGAGTCGACCTACGGGGGACGTTCCCACGCCGAGGGCGTCGACCCGGATGCCATGATCGAGGAGGTCGTCAATCGGGTCGCCGAACGCGAGGGGGTCATGATCATCCCGGCCTTCTCCATCGGGAGGACCCAGGAGATCCTCTATCGAATCCGCGCCCTCGAGGAGGCCGGACGCATACCCGTGCTCCCGGTGGCGCTCGACAGTCCGATGGCGATCGACGCCACCGAGCAGTACGCCCGCCATCACGAGGAGCACGACTTCGAGGCCTCCCAACTCGAGGCCGAAGGCACGAATCCGTTGCGGCCCCGGCAATTGCGTTTCTCCCACACCGTCGAGGACTCGAAAGCGCTCAACGGCCTCCGGGGGCCGGCCGTCATCATCTCGGCGTCGGGGATGGCCACCGGGGGGCGGGTACCTCACCACCTGAAGCGTCGGCTTCCCCACCCCGAGAACCTGGTGGCGTTCGTGGGCTATCAGGCCGTCGACACCCTGGGTCGGATCCTGGTCGACGGGGCCGAGAGGGTCCGGATCCACGGCGAGGAGGTGGAAGTGCGGGCGGAGGTCACCCGGCTCGAGGCGCTCTCGGCCCATGCGGACCAGGATGAGCTCCTGCGATGGGTCGGTGAGGCGGTTCCGGAGCGCATCGCACTCGTGCACGGCGAAGACGAGGCTCGACGCGAGCTCGCTGCGGCCCTTCGGTCCTCGTACGACGTGGAGGTCTCGCTGCCGGTCCGAGGAGATCGGATCGGTCTCTGATCACGGCACGCTCGTGGCGACGCGATCGCGTGAGGAGACCCTCTGCAACCGCCTCCCCCCGTTCTCCATCCCGGCGGTGTGCGGTCCTCTACCTGCTGCGGGGCATGGCGCCCGACTGCCCCATGAACCGAGTCCCGAGCTGTTCGCTCGGCGATGCCGAGAGCCGGAACCCGTACCGGCAGTCGAGGAGTGGAGCGCCCCCGGAGAGGCGAGGGTCTTCGTGGTCGATGTTGCACGTGCCATCGGGGCCGCTTCGGCGTAGCGGTTCCCGAGCCGGAAATCGCCGCTCTCATCGGCTAGCCTGCCCGCCTTGGTGCCCCGGGCCGGGTTTTTCATTGCCACTGCCTGGCGGTTACCCTTCGGCCGGACGAACACATGTTGTAAGGGAGACCTGACAAGGTGCCTGACCCGTCGCAACCTCGGAGCCCTCGGCGTTCGATCGCGCTCGCCATCCTGGCCGCGCTCCTTGCCCTGGGTGCCGCCGCCTGCAGCACCGAACTCCCCCAGAACTCGCTCAACCCCGCCGGTCCCGAGGCCCGCAAGATCGACGACTTGTGGTGGCTGGTGTTCTGGATCGCGGTGGTCATCTTCGTGCTGGTGGAAGGTGCGCTCATCTATGCGGCGTTCCGATTCCGGCGGCGTCGGGGCTCAGACGAACGGGTTCGCCAGGTGCACGGCAACACCCGGCTGGAGGTCATGTGGACGATCATCCCCGTCGTCATCCTGGCGATCGTCGCGGTACCGACCCTCAGCACCATCTTCGACCTCCGCGGTGAACCTGGTCCCGAGGAGAATGCCCTCGAGATCATTGTCATCGGCCATCAGTGGTGGTGGGAGTTCGAATACCCCGAATACGGGATCGAGACGGCCAACGAACTGCACATCCCCGAGGATCGGACGGTCTACCTCTCCCTCACCTCGGCCGATGTGATCCACTCCTTCTGGGTGCCCCAGTTGAACGGCAAGCGCGACGCGGTGCCGGGCAGGGTCAACCACCTCACGATCATCGCCGACGAGCCGGGCACCTATCTGGGCCAGTGCGCCGAGTTCTGCGGCCTTGCTCACGCCGACATGCGTCATCGGGTTCTCGCCCACACGGCAGAGGACTTCGACGCCTGGGTCGCCGAGCAGCAGGAGCCCGCCTTCGAGCCCCAGGACGGCCTGGCCGGCCAGGGCTGGCAGATCTTCGAGATCGTGTGCACCGCCTGTCACAACGTGCGGGGGACATCGGCGCAGGTCACCCGTACCATCACCGCAGAGGACGGCGGCGTCACCAGGGGGTTCGCCGTCAGCCTCGCTCCCGACCTCACCCACTTCGGTTCGAGGGCCACGTTCGGGGGTGCATCATTCGAGAACACAGCCGACCATCTGAAGGCTTGGCTGGCCAACCCGGCCGACCTCAAACCGATGACCCCCGAGCTCAACGACCCGGCCGAGGGTCGCATTCTCGGGATGCCCAACTTCGGCCTCGAGGCCGACGAGATCGACGCCCTGATCGCTCTTCTCGAGACCTGGCAGTAGGAGGGATGACCGCCACATGGCCACGCTGACCGCCGACACTCCCGCCCTGGAGGCCTCCGCCGGCCGCCGTGGTCTTTGGGCCTGGATCACCACCACCGATCACAAGCGGATCGGCATCCTCTACGGCATCACCGCCATCTTCTTCTTCGTCGTCGGTGGTATCGAGGCGTTGCTCATCCGGCTCCAGCTGGCGACGCCCAACGGAGAGGTGTTGTCGGCCGACGCCTACAACCAGATGTTCACGATGCACGCCACCACGATGGTCTTCCTGGTGGTGATGCCGCTGTCGGCGGCCTTCGCCAACTACTTCCTCCCGCTGCAGCTGGGGGCTCGGGACGTCGCTTTTCCCCGTCTCAACGCCCTGTCCTATTGGATCTTCTTCTTCGGCGGAGTGTTCCTCACCGTCTCATTCTTCGTCGGGGGCGCTCCCGACGGTGGCTGGTTCGGGTACGCCCCGCTCTCGACCCAGATCGACGAGGTAGTGCGGATGGACTACTGGGCGCTCGGTCTGCAGATCCTCGGCGTCGCTTCGATCGCCTCGTCCGTGAACTTCATCACCACGGTCCTCACGATGCGGGCGCCCGGCATGACGCTGATGAGGATGCCGGTCTTCTCCTGGATGACCTTCGTGGTTGCCTTCCTGCTGTTGTTCTCGCTGCCGATGGTGGCCGTCGGTCTCTTCCAGGTCTTCTTCGATCGGAACCTCGGAGCGCTCTTCTTCGATGCCGCCGGGGGAGGTGACCCGGTCCTGTGGCAGCACCTTTTCTGGTTGTTCGGCCACCCCGAGGTCTACGTGCTCATCCTGCCCGCCATGGGCATCGTTTCGGAGGTCCTTCCGACCTTCTCCCGAAAGCCGCTGTTCGGACGCACCTTCGTGATCTTCTCCGGCATCGCCATCGGGTTCATGGGATTCGGGGTGTGGGCCCATCACATGTTCACGACCGGTCTGGGTCCGGTCGCCGAGGCGGCCTTCGCCCTGACCACGATGTTCATCGCGGTGCCGACCGGCGTGAAGATCTTCAATTGGCTGGGGACCGTCTGGGGCGGTTCGGTCCGCTTGAACTCTTCGATGCTGTTCGCCTTGGGCTTCATCGCCCTCTTCGTGGTCGGAGGGCTCTCCGGGGTCACTCACTCCATCGTGCCGGCCGACAGTCAGCAGCACGACAGCTATTACGTCGTGGCCCACTTCCATTACGTGCTGTTCGGGGGGGCGATCTTCGGGATCTTCTCGGGGATCTATTACTGGTTCCCCAAGGTCACCGGGCGGCTCCTCGGAGAGGGCCTCGGCAAGTGGAACTTCTGGCTGATGTTCATCGGCATGAACCTGACCTTCGCTCCGATGCACATGCTCGGCCTCAACGGCATGCCCCGACGGACCTACCGCTATGCCGAGGGCCTGGGCTTCGACCTCTGGAACCTGGTGGCCACGGTCGGGTCTTTGATCCTCGCCGTCGGTGTCCTGCTCTTCCTGGTGAACGCTTTCCGTTCCTATCGGAGAGGTGAGGAGGCCGGCCCCGACCCGTGGGACGGCCGGACCTTGGAGTGGGCCACGTCGTCACCGCCGCCGGAGCACAACTTCGATCGGATACCCGCGGTCGAAGCCGAAGACGACTTCTGGCATCAGAAGTATGCCGAGGATGCCGAAGGCCGGGCGGTGCCGCGTTCCGACGTTGCCGGCGTTGCCGAGGGACCGGAGGAGGGAATCCATCTCCCCTCGCCGTCCTTCTATCCGGTGTTGAGTGCGTTCGGGATGTTCGTGACTCTCATGGGTCTCGTCTACGTACCCTGGGGCATCATTGCATCGGCGGCCGGTGTCGTGATCACGCTGTGGGGCCTGTTCGGGTGGTCGATGGAACCCCTCGTGAAGGAGGCCCACTGATGGCCGCCGACACCATCACCACCGAGGAGCATCATCCCGATCCGGACGTGATGCGGAAGACCGCCATGTGGGCCTTCCTCGGCTCCGAGGTGCTGTTCTTCGGATCGCTGATCACGACGTTCCTGCTGTACCGGACGAGGGTGGGCGACGGGCCCGGCCCGGCCGACATCTTCGATGTTCCCTTCACCTCGATCAGCTCGTTCGTGCTGCTGATGAGTTCGCTGACGATGGTGCTGGCCCATCACGCCGCCGGGCGCCGCGACTGGCGGAGGATGCGGGTGTGGCTGGTGGCCACCTCCCTGCTGGGCATCGTGTTCCTCTCCGGCCAGGCCTTCGAGTTCTCCGAGTTCGTGCACGAGGGACTCACCATCTCGACCAGCCCCTTTGCCTCTTCGTTCTACCTGCTCACCTCGTTCCACGGGGCCCACGTCGCCATCGGTGTGCTCATGCTGCTGGCCACCGCCCTCATGTCGTGGACCGGGAAGCTGCGGCCCGGTGAGGGGATGAACGTCGAAGCGGTCGGGCTCTACTGGCACTTCGTCGATATCGTGTGGATTGTGATCTTCACGGTTGTCTACCTGCTCCAGGTGTAGCGATGAGCGAAGCAGCCCACCGCCGCCACCCCACCCCGCGCGACTACTGGATGATCGCCGGCGTTCTGTTCGTGATCACCGCCGTCGAGGTCGTCGTCACCTACATCGACGCCCTGGACGACGTGCTGGCACCGATCCTCATCGTGCTCTCGGCGGCGAAGTTCTTCCTGGTCGTGGCCTGGTTCATGCACCTGAGGTTCGAGGCAAAGCGCTATCGCAGGCTTTTCCTCATCGGGCTGGTGTCGGCCCCAATCCTGTTCGGGGCCGTCTTGCTCACCTTTGGTGTGCTGATCGGGGACTGAGGGGTGGCGGCCCCACCGACGATCGGCCTCGGGGACATCCCCTTCCATCTCCACGGCGACACCCTCGCCGTCCTCCTCACGCTGGCGGCCGGGTACGTCTACGGGGTGCGGCGGCTGGCTCCCCGCTACGCACCGGCCTCCGAGCCGGCGGTCACCCGGCGCCAGGTCGCCTGGTTCGCCGGGGGGTTGTTGCTCTTTGCAGTGGTTCGCTCGTGGCCCGTCCACGACATCGGTGACTCGAGCCTCTTCACCTTCCACATGATCGAGCACCTTGTGCTCACCCTGGGGGTGCCTCCGATGCTGCTCCGGGGGACGCCGTGGTGGCTCTTGCGGCTCCTGGTGCGGCCCATCCTCCCGGCGTTGCGGGTCCTGACGAAACCGTTCGTGGCGCTCGTGCTCTTCAACACGGCGCTGGCGGTGGCCCACGTCCCCGCCGTCGTCGAGCTCATGCTCACCTCGGAAGCGGCCCACCTCGGGCTGCACGCCTTGTTGATGGTCACGGCCACCCTCATGTGGTGGCCGGTGATCGGACCGATACCCGATCTCCCCCGCCTCGCTCCCTTCATGGCCATGGGCTACATGTTCCTGCAGTCGCTGGTGCCCACCGTGCCGGCCTCCTTCCTGACCTTCGCCAGCGGTCCGGTCTACCCCGTCTACGCCGATCTTCCCCGGCTGTGGGGCCTCTCCGTGCTCGACGATCAACTGATCGCCGGTCTCCTCATGAAGATCGGGGGCGGGCTGCTGCTGTGGGCCGTGATCGCCACGATCTGGTTCCTGTGGGCGGCCGAGGAGGAGAGGGCCACGCGCCGACCCACGGTCGGACCCCGGGCGTGAACCGGACCGTCGCCGTGGTCCGGCGACGGTGATCGCCTCGTATTCGTTCCCGGCCTCGGCTCCTCCTGGTGGGAGCGCCCCTGAGTTCCGAGCACCTCGTGACCGGCGAGCCTATCCGGGCGACCCCGGATCGAGCGGCCTGCCGATAGCCGAAATCATGCAGGGCGCCGGCCGAGCAGCGCTACTGCCCGCCGTCGTTGCGGCGGGGTGGATTGGCGGCGATGATCACCGCACCGATCAGGACCACGGCCCCGACCCCGCCGAAGAGCACCAGCGCCGCCTCGTGAGAGGCATCGAGCAGGATCTTCGCCAGCCCGGCCACCAACAGACCGCCGGCGACGACGGCGAGAAGGGGCAGGCCCACGGCGACCAGGGCCTCCCGCAGGAACGAGAGTCGTGACGGCCACGCCTCCCCGCCGAGGGCCAGCGTCTCGGGTCGGGCCAGTCGTTCGACGGTGCCGCCGACGACGGCTCCGGTCACGGCACCGGTGGTCAAGGCCACGATCGAGGCGCGGAAGACCGAGACCGTGACGACCTCGGCGGAGATGTCGGCGGCGAGCCCCAGACCGGCTCGAGCGGCGGCGAATCCGACCAGCGTCCCGACCACCGTTCCCACCGTGATCATGGGGATCGGCGCCAACGAGGGCTTCCCGGGATCGGCCTCGCGGCCCACCGCGTAGCCGACGGCACCGAGCAGCGCCCCTCCGACCGCGGCGGCGATCGCAATGAGGAGGTGCATCGCTCCCTCGCCGACCACGAACAGGGCGGTGCCGCCTTCGGTGGTCACGCCGCCGTCGAGGAGACGGGAAGCCGCAATCGCCGGCACGGCCGTGCCGAGCACGGCACCGATGCCGGCTCCAACGATCATGGCGGTCCAGGTTCGACCTCGCACGGTTCCTCAGGGGTCGTCGCGGCGGGTCATGTTAGTGCCGGGCTCACCGTCGGTTCCCTCGTCGCGTCGGGCCCGCTTCTCCGCCCAGCGGATCCAGACCACCGTCACCACTGCGGGGACCACGAAGTAGAGGATCTCGTCCCAGCCCCAAGAGTGCGCCAGGAGGGGCGGGTATGCCACCGTCAGGTGGTGCAGGAGTCCGGAGAGTAGATGCCGGTGACCAGGGCCTCGGCGTCCTGCGATTCCACCGGACCCCACAGCAGCAGTTCGCCGCCGCGCTGCGACCGCAGTTCGAAGGTGAGTCCGGCACCGGGGTCGATCACGTACTCGATCACGAATCCGCTGTACACCGTCTCCAATTGACCGACGGTGTCACCGACCCGAAGCCCGCTCAGTGTGGACATGTCACGGGTGGGTGACGTGAGCCCTCCGTAGCGGAGATCCATGCGGTAGGACGCGAAGGTGGAGGAGTCGGGCTCGCCGCGAACGACGATGTTGAGCGGACCCCACTGGACTACCCGGATCGAGTCGCCGGCACACTCCCCGAACGACCCGCTGCCGACGATGAATCCGGTGTCCTGGGTGGGCGCCCCAAAGGTCGAGGCGAACCGGCCGAGCACCTCGTCGGCCGGGTCGCCGAAATCGAGCGGCCCGATGTCGTTCGACGACATCGTCAGCTCGGCGATCGGGATCGGGTCCCCGACGGGCACGATCTCGGCGGTGGCGCTGGTATCGGGCAAGGTCACAGTGGTCGGGGTCGAACCGTCTTCGGTGGCGGATGTCGTGGCGGTGGTTCCGTCTCCGGTGGCGGATGTCGTGGCGGTGGTTCCGTCTCCGGTGGCGACGGTGGTGTCGGTGGGGGCTGTGGTCGAGGCGGCTCCGGCCTCGTCGTCGGGGGCGAAGAGGCCGAACGCGATCACGCTCACCGCGATCAGCACCGCCGCCAGGGCGAGTCCGACGAGCCAGGGGTTCGGCTGGCCTCCGCCCCGATAGGGCTGGGCTCCCCGTGCCTGCACGCGGCGCGGCGTCGGATCGGCGGAGAAGCTGGAGTCGAAGCGGGGAAAGGCCTCGTCGCCGGCCTCTTCACCGAGTTGCTGCGGAAATCTCGGTGGCTGATCGTCCACGGCCTGTCGGTTCTCCCGATGGGTTGCCACGATGGTAGGCGTTCTTGTCCTTTTGGCGTGTGAACCCCTTCAGGAGTCGAGCCGATCGGCGAGGGTCGCCGGGTCGGCGGTGGGCGACTCGCACACGAACTCTCGACACAGGTATGCCAGGGCCGCCTCGCCGGCGCTGCGACCGGCCAGGAGCGGCACGACCGTCTTCGGGTCGACCCCCGCTCCCCGGGCGACGAAGACGTCGGGCCGGTAGCGGGCGGCAACCACCTCGAGGATCGACCGGGTGACGGGGTGGTCGGGAGGCCCCACGATGGCGAGTTCCCGTGGTGGTGACAGGGCCACTGCGGCCACCGCCAGGAGGTGGCCAGCCGCCTGGGGATGACCGGCCATCAGCCGGCCCCCGAGGCGGAACAGCCGGTCGAGGCGGTCCCGGGCTGCCGGGTCGCCGGTGAACGCCATCAGGTAGAGCATGGCTTCCGCGGCCAGGGCGTTGTCGGAAGGGGTGGGGTTGTCGTAGAGGTTCTTGGGCCGGGCCACCAGGTCTTCGGCATCGCTCCCGGTGGCGAAGACTCCGCCGGCATCGTCATCCCAGAAGAGGTCGATCAGGTCGGTTGAGATGCTGGTTGCGGCCTCGTACCAAGCAGTGTCGCCGCCGGCTTCGTAGAGCGCGAAGAGCGCCACGGCCAGGGCGGCGTAATCCTCGGCGAAGGCGGGGATGTCTCCCCGTCCTCTGCGACGGGACCGCAGCAGGCGGCCGTCGGCACGTCGCATCTCCGCCAGCACCCAGCGGGCGGCGGTCTCGGCTTCCTCGAGATAGGAGGGCTCCTCGAGCGCCACGGCCGCCTCGGCGAAGGCGCGGATCGCATAGGCGTTCCAAGCACAGACGGCCTTGTCATCGAGACCCGGTCGCACTCGGCCTTGGCGGCGGGTGCGCAACGCCGTCGTGGCGTGCTCGATCGCCTCGGTTGCCTCTTCGGCGGTCAGACCCAGGGTTTCGGCGACGCGATCCGGCGTCATTCCCAGCGTGAGGACGTTGGTTCCCTCGAAGTTGCCTTCCGGGGTCACCCCAAACGCCAGGGCGGCTGCCGCTGCGTATTCCTCGCCGACGACGGCGGTGAACTCCTCGTGGGTGAAGGTGTAGAAGAGCCCCTCTACACCCTCGGTGTCGGCGTCCTCAGCGGAGGCGAAACCTCCCTCGGGAAGACGGAGGTCCCGGAGCATGTAGTCGAGTGTGCTCCGGGCGATGCCTCGGAAGGTCGGGTTGCCGGTGACCTGGGCTGCCCGTGCGTAGAGACGAGCGAGGAGGGCGTTGTCGTAGAGCATCTTCTCGAAGTGGGGCACGCGCCAGTCGGCATCGACCGCGTAGCGGGCGAACCCTCCGCCGAGTCGATCGTGGATCCCTCCGCGGGCCATCGCCGTCAGCGTGTGCTCCAGCATGTCACCCGCCCGGGGGGCCCATTCGGCTCCGGTGACCCGAAGCAGGAACTCCAGGGTCGGTGCCTGGGGGAACTTGGGGGCGCCCCCGAATCCGCCCCGAACCGGGTCGTAGTTCGCCGCCAGGGCCTCGTAGGCATCCCGAAGGGTATCGATGTCGGGGAGATCGTCGGCCGGCGGGATCGTGCGCCGCACCGCGTCGAGCATTCGTTCGGCTTGGGTGGCGACGTCGTGGCGCCGATCGACCCACGCCTCGTGAATCGCGGTGAGGACCTTGCTGAATGAGGGCATGCCGTGCCGGTCCTCGCTGGGGAAGTAGGTTCCGGCGTAGAAGGGCCGTCCGTCCGGGGTGAGGAAGACGGTCATCGGCCATCCGCCTCGGCCGGTCATCGCCTGGACTGCGTCCATGTAGACCCGGTCGACGTCGGGCCGTTCCTCCCGATCGACCTTGACATTGACGAACCAGCGGTTCATCAGATCGGCAGTGGCCGGATCCTGGAACGACTCGTGGGCCATCACGTGACACCAGTGGCAAGCCGAGTAGCCCACGGAGAGGAGGATCGGCTTGTCCTCACGATGGGCCTCGGCGAAAGCCGCCTCACCCCACTCATGCCAGTGGACCGGGTTGTCGGCGTGCTGGAGGAGGTAGGGACTGGTGGCGTCGGCCAGGCGGTTCATCCGAGACACCGTAGCCGGGGTGAGGGCCTGCGCCACCCCCCGGGACACGGTCGTGGACCCGTGTTCCGGGGTCGCAGCGAGTGGCGCAGAGGCGGGAATTCCAGGGCCATTTGGGGGGTTCACAAACGAGGACGACTATGACATAGTGTGGTGTCCCGTGACCTTGTGAAGCGTTTCACAAGGTCCGGTGGGGGAGGCAACCGGCCCTGGGCTGGGAGTCGGGGCTCCCCGAAACCCGAACGGCGATGCGAGGACACCCGGGAGAGGACGACACGTGGCAGTAGCTGACCGGACGCGGCGAGATCGTGAGCGCAACAAGCTCACCGATGAACGAGGGCGACTCACGACTGATCTCGTGAGCCAGTACTTGACTGCCATCGGTGAGTACGAACTGCTCACGGCGGAGCTCGAGGTCGAGTTCGCCCAGAAGATCGAGGCCGGCGAAGACGCCGAGGCCCGTCTCGAGGAGGGTGACTTCAAGAACAAGGCCGAGCAGGTGGAGCTCAAGCGGCTCGTGCGGCTCGGCAAGCAGGCCAAGGACGACTTCCTCACCGCCAACCTGCGGCTCGTCGTGGCCAACGCCCGCCGGTATGCCAACACGTCGGGAATCGACTTCTTGGACCTGATTCAGGAAGGCAACCTGGGTCTGATCCGAGCGGTCGAGAAGTTCGACTGGCGCAAGGGGTTCAAGTTCTCCACGTACGCCACGTGGTGGATCCGCCAGGCGATCACCCGGGCCATCGCCGACAAGTCACGCACGGTGCGGATTCCGGTCCATCTGCACGACACCCTGGCGGCGGTGCGGGCCGCCCAGGCCAGCCTCAAGGCCGAGCTCGGCCGTGATCCCAAACCCAACGAGATCGCCGAGGAGGCCGGGGTAACCGTCGACAAGGTGGAGCTCGCCCTCGGTGTCGCCGACACCGTCTCGCTCGAGCAGCCCGTTGGGGAAGATGGCGCTCAGCTCGGCGACTTCATCGAGGACGAAGAGGCCGTTGATCCGGTGAAGGTCACCGAGGAGCTCGACATCGCCGACAGCCTGAGGCGCTCGATCTCCCGGCTCCCCGAGCGGGAGGGCCGGATCCTGGCGCTGCGCTACGGCTTTCTCGACGGCGTGCCGCGCACCCTCGAGGAGATCGGCGAAGAGTTCAACCTGACCCGGGAACGGATTCGCCAGCTCGAGAAGCTGGCGCTGTGTCGACTGCGGCATCCCTCCTTTGGGATCAGAGAACAAGATCTCGTCTGAGGAAGCAACGACCGGAGGCGAGTCACTGCGGGCGGCTACGCTCGCGAGGACACGTCGGGGAGATGACGCATGAAGCTGGGCGCCCTCGTGGGTGGCACCGCCACCGTGATCGGTCCAGAAGCATCGGTCGCCGACGCCGCCGAGGCACTGGTTGCGGATGGGGTCGGCAGCCTCGGAGTGGTCGCTGATCGGAGGCTCATCGGCATCATCACCGAGCGCGATGTGGTGAGGGCCATCGCCGACGGGGCCGACGCAGAGTCTGAGGTGGTCTCCGATTGGATGTCGGATGCCCCCGACACCTTCTCGCCGGACGTCGATGTCGAAGAGGCCGCCGCCTGGCTCCTCGAGGTCGGCTACCGCCACATGCCGGTCATGGATGACGGCGAACTTCTCGGGATCGTTTCGATCCGCGACATCCTGTGGGCGATCACCAGCGGGAGCGATTGAGCCCGGGGGAGTCATGACGACCCGGCCCGATGATCTCGACCTGACTCGAGCGGCCGTCGCCGCCCGCGATCTGGTGGCCACTGCATCGGGCTATCTCACCGGCGACGTGGCGATGACACTGCCATTTGAATCGCTGGGCCCCTTCAAGGGACTGCTGCTGCGCTTCTTCTCCACCGAACCGTGGAGCGACGACGATGCGGCTGCGTTGAGCGTCCTGGTCGCCCCGCACCTCGAGGCCGGATGGTGGGAGCATGATCTCGGCGGCGGCATCACGCTGGCTCACGGCATCGATGAGGGCCGCTATCGGTTGCTGGTGACGGGTGGTGCTTCCCCGGCCCCCTCGATCTTCGACCGCGTCTTCGAAGGGCCGGTCGTGCCCGAGGCGACCCCCCATCCTCGCAAGGTGAAGTTCGTGACGGGAGGCTCCCCGGCCGCCGGAGCCTGGTATCGGCGCGGTGATCCAGAGGCGCCACCCGACGAACGGATCAAACGGCTGTTTGCGGAGCCGGATGTCACCGACGTGATGGTGGCGGGCGACTTCGTCACGGTGGGCATCGGCGCGAAGTGGTCGTGGGAGCGGCGCCTCGAGCCCTTGCTGGCGCTGATCACCGAATTGTTCGCTTCGAGCGATCCCTCCACGGCACCGATCCGGACCCGCGATGAACTGCTGGCGGAGGCATCCACCGGTGGGCTCGACCGTCCTGAGGACCTGCACCTGCTCGATCCCGACGATGGCGACCACCGACGACGGTTGCTTGCGGCGCTGGACGACGCCGACCCCCGAGTGCGGCGGGTCGCCGTCGCGGTGCTCGCCGAGTCGTCCGATCCCGAGCTGCGTCTCGACGCAGTGATGCGGGGCGCCGGGGACGACTCGAGAGGGGTTCGCCGCACGGCCGTCGATGCGGCGGCCGAAGTCGGTGGCGAGGCCATGCGGGAGATCTTCGAGGGCCGCCTCTCCGATCTCGATGCATGGATCCGGTGGAAAGCGGTGCGGTCCCTCGGCGAGCTCGGTGTCGAGGCGAGTCGCGCCGCGGTGGAAGCGCTCGCCGACGACACCGACTTCCAGGTGAGATTCGAGGTTGCCCGCGTCTTGCGGGAGAACTCCTAGAGGAGCACCTCGAGACGGCGGTTGAGGGCGTCCATGACCGCTCGGGCGGCCGCCATCGATCCGTTCTCCTCGTCGATGAGAGCGCTGCCGACGAGCACACTGCCTTTGGGATCCACCCGAACCTGCGCCAGGGCCACCTGACGGTTTCCCAGGGCGGTGCTGGCTATGGCGAGCAACTCCAGCGAGAGATCGCTCGCCGACAGCGACTCGAGCGCGTGCAGGGCGGCTTCGCCGACGAGTCGTGCCCGTTCCCGTGGGTGGCCGCTGCCCACTGCGGCTCCCTGGACGAGGCCCCCCCGCCAGTCGAGGGTGATCGTCACCATGGCGTCGCCGTCTTCGACGACCTCATCGATGGAGATGATGGCAGCGCGCGGGTTCATGGCCCGTCAGGCTAGTGGGCCGGCGCGCTGCTCCCTAGAAGGAGAGGGACGCTCTGCGGTTCACTGCGTCGAGCACGGCGGCGGCGGTCGCTGCCAGCGGGTCGGCGGGATTCCGAAACGCCGATCCCACGAGCGGGTGGTCCGGGACGCCAGGATCGGCGACCACGGCCAGTGCGATGTCGACCCCGCCCGCTTGGGCTTCGCCGACATCCACGAGCCGGAAGCCGCTCCGACCCTCGGTGAACCGTTCGACCGCTTCCAGCGTGGCATGGGCGGTGAGTGTTGACCGGCCGGCATCACCCGATGCCGCCGCCGCCCGGCCGCTCGCCTGGCCCCCGTCGAGTCCGAGGGTGACAGTCACGGTGAAAGATCGACCGTCGTCGTGCTCCTCGATGCTCTGGATGGCGGCGCGGCGAACGGCGGCCCGTGCTGCTTGTTGCTCGGCGAACTCCTGGACTGTCATGTTCCATCCATCGGCTCTCCGGAGTCCGGCTTGAGGATTCGGTTCAGGTTCGAGGAATCCAGAGAAGGAAGACCTCATCGACCGCGATGTCGGTCTTCTCGAGGCCGATCGCGATGGTCTCTATCTCCGAGGCCTTGCCTCGCCACTCGGCATCGATTTCGAGGATCTCCTCCTCGAGATCGTCCTTCAGGTCTTCGAGGTCATCGACCTTGTCCGTGTACTTGGTCTCGGCGGAGCGCAGTCGCTGCTCCGCCCTCTTGGTCATCGAACGCTTGCTGGCGGCCGATCCGAGCGAGCGGGTCGAGCGACGCCCGGTGAGGACCCCGATGAGCGTGCCGGCCCCCGACAGGAGTTCCTCCTGGCGGCGGGCATCCACGTCGACCACCAGCTCGTCGATACGCAGCCGGGCTGCTTCGATCTGGTCGTAGAGGGCTTCCATCTTGCCTTCGAACCGATCACGGATCTTGGCCGTTTCCCTATCGGCCTCGTCCTGGGCGGCGAGATCACAGCGTGCTGCAAACGCCCGGCGGTCCTCTCCGACTCGGGCATAGAGCTTCAAGGCCGGGTTGCGGTACACCTCGATCGACCGGTGGCGGTACAGATGGTCCTTGATCGCCCGGGCCGCCTTCGTGAAGAGGGCCTTGGTGTGAATCGGTGCCTCGGGGA
This sequence comes from Acidimicrobiia bacterium, assembly GCA_041572755.1. Taxonomy (GTDB): domain Bacteria; phylum Actinomycetota; class Acidimicrobiia; order Spongiisociales; family UBA11373; genus JBFELU01. Next base: position 84,454 of record JBFFRY010000004.1, read on the forward strand.
TGACGTACCGGGCATCGCCGGGGGGTTCGGGTAGGAAGTCCCTCTCGTCGTAGTCGACGGCGACCGCACCGGCGACGTCGAGGGCTTCGGTGAGGGGAAACAGGACCGCCTCCCACACCTCGTCGTGATCGACGTCGGCCTTGGCCTCGTCGAACACGAGGTGGACTCGGGCGGCGAGCCCCGCTTCGTAGCGGGTGCCGCTGCGGGAAGCGCCCACCTCGTCGGCCCACGGTGCCCCGGGATCCAGATACCGCACCGGCGTCCCGGCGGCTATCTCGGGAGCCACCAGGCTCTCGTCCTCGGCCGGAACCGGTTCCGGCGAGGGGGTCGCCGCGGCGGACGTTGCGGTGCGGGCCGGATCCCCGGCGGTGAGGTCGGCGATCTGGTCGCGGGTGAGCGGGCCCCGCAGGTACGACATCGCCCAACGAGTGGTGAACACGGTCGGCTCGGGATCCCGGGTGTTGTGGAGTACGAACTGCCGCTTGTCGAGGCCAGAGATCATCTCGTCGAAGGCGTCCACGTCGGTGTCGCCACGCGCCGACTGCAGCGCTTCGACGATGCGCGACTTGTCGCGGGCCGTCTGCAGACGCCCGATGCACCAGGTCCCGGCGTTCGACATCGCCTTGTAGTCGAGATCGACCGGGTTCTGAGTGGAGAGCAGCATCCCGACCCCAAATGCCCGGGCTTGTTTGAGGATCGTGAGAATGGGCTTCTTCGCCGGCGGGACCGCCGTGGGCGGCACGAAGCCGAACACCTCGTCCATGTAGATCAGCGCCCGCAGGTCGCTCGATCCGGCCTGAGAGCGCATCCAGGTGATCATCTTCGACAGCACCAGGGTGACCACGAATTGGCGTTCCTCTTCGGAGAGATGGGCGAGGTAGATGATCGATGCCCGCGGCTTGTCCTCCTCGGTCCACAACAGACGCTCGATGTCGAGATCCATGCCGCCTCGCCAGGCGGCGAACGAGGGCGACGCCACCAACGCGTTGAGCTGCATCGCCAACGCCATGCGGTCCTTGGGCGGGAAGAAGGTGTCGATGTCGAACACGCCGAGCTTGCGCAGCGGAGGTCGATGCACCTGACCGAGCAACGTCTCCAGCGTGAGGTCGTCGCCGGCCGCCCACGACCGCTCGATCAGATTGGACAGCAGGATGTGCTCCCGGCTCGAGAGAGGATCCGACTTGATGCCGACCAATCCGAGGATGCCGGTGACGAAGCCCTCGATCTCGTCGCGAAGGGTCTCGGCTTCGTCGTTGAAGTCGCCGGTGGGCGCCGAGAGGGATCCCATCACGTTGAGCGGAACCCCGGCTTCCGAGCCGGGGGTGAAGACCGTGAACTCGGCGTCCCTTCGCAGCGCAGCGATGTCGCCGCCGTCGAGGTCCCACGAGGCGAGGCCCCGCTCCCAGAGCTCCGCCGTCTCTGCGGCGAGCGCCTCGGGCGTGCCGCCTTCCCGTTTGGCCTCGGCGGTGTCGACCCACGGAAGGAAGTCGTCCGGCTCCAGCTTCGGGAACGTCAGCAACAGGTTCGTCATGTCGCCTTTGGGGTCGAGGATCAATGCCGGGATCCCGGCCCGCAGGGCCTCCTCGAGGAAGATGATCCCGAGGCCCGTCTTCCCCGATCCAGTCATGCCCACGATCACGCCGTGGGTCGTCAGGTCTGAAGGGTCGTACCGGACGACGGCGTCCTTGGTCCGCTTGCCGGTGCGCGGGTCGATCACTCCGCCGAGGTAGAACCCTTTCGACTTCGCCATTGCGCCCTCCTCCGACGGCGAGTGTATCCGGCGTCGCGATCCGCCCGAGAGGGATCGCCTAACCTCGGGTCGTGCGCAGATCGATGCTCTGGACGCTGGCCGCGGCAGTGACTCTCGCCGCATGTGGGGGAGGCGATGGTGGGGGCGCCACCGGACCCGACCTCGAGATCGAGCGGAGGGAGGGCTATGCCGTCGTCGTCGACGAGTCGACGGGATCCATCGAGATCGGCTTCAGCGCCGATCGGAATGCGGCGTCCGGGACGCGTTTCGAGGTGACCGACGCTCTGTGGCGCGTCGACGACGGACCGTGGAACGAGCCCCCGGTGACCTGCGTCGGCCGGGGCCAGCGGATCGAGTTGGGCATCAGCAGCGTCCAGAACGAGGCTCGCCCCGGTCTCCTCGAGGAGCGGGTCGTCTGGCTGGCTTGCCTCTCCCCGGAAGAGGACTGAGCGGTCAGGGATCGACCCGGCGACGGATCTCCGCCACGGCTTCGGCGACCCCATCGACACAGGTGACCAGCGAGCCGTCGGTGGCCAACTCATCGGTCAGCAGGCCCACCAGGCGGCGCCACATCGGGCCCACCGTCACCACCGGTCGGGGGGCACCCGAACGGGCCTGCACGAATGCGACGTTCCACGCCACCATCAGTTCGGTCAGAGTTCCGATGCTCCCCGGCAGCGTGATGAAGCCGGCGCCGATATCGGACATTCGGCGAATCCGCTCCGTGAGCGACGGCGCCGGTTGCTCGTCGGCGACGTAGGCGTTGGCCGATGACCTCCCGGGGAATGCGGCCGGCGCGGTGACTCCGATCACGTGGCCTCCGGCATCCGCCGCACCCATCGACACCGCCTCCATGAGACCCCCATACCCGCCGGTGGCGATGTCGTATCCGGCGTCGGCGAGGAGGCGGCCGCATTGCACACCATCGCGATAGTCGGTCCCCTCGGGGTCGGTGTGCGATGCCCCGAAAACGACGATCAGCGATCCCATTGAGGTTGAGGCTAGATCAACCGGTTCCGGTCGGCCCCAGACGGACCGCCACATCGTCGAGGAAGCGGGAGAGCGACTCCTCGGCGAACCTGTGGAGCACCGCCGCATCCACCGCCCCGCCCAGCAGTCCGAGTGGGGGCTTGTAGGTCGCGCTGAAGAGCAACGCTGTTCGTTCGGCGGCGATCGGCACCGCATCGAGACGGGCCTCCAGGTGTGGGAAGAGATCGGGGTTGCGGGAGGCATCGGCCCGGAACAGGAGATGCGCCCCCGAAGCGGCCCCCAACGGTTCGTCGAAGGCAACGAGCTCGATGCGCATGTCCCGAGAAACCCGGCGGCGTCCCAGATGGGCGTGGAGGGTCGTCACGATCGCTCCTTCGGCCGCCGATCCGAGGAGAGATTCCGGCTCGTCGCGCAGCCGGTCCCTGACCCGTTCGTAGGGGACGTCGACGGCCGTGACGAACCGGACATCGCGCTTCACGGCTCTCCCTCCCCGAGTGCGGACACGGTACCCACTCGGCCCGCCGCATGCCGGAGGGGCCTCCTAGGGTCGGGGCAACCAATCACAGAGGTGACCATGCATTACCGGACGATCATCGAACCGTTCCGGATCCACAGCGTGCAGGCGATCGCTCTGCCCTCTCCCGAGGAGCGGGAGGCGGCGCTCCATCGAGCCGGATACAACCTGTTCGGTCTCCATGCCGATGAGGTGATCATCGATCTCCTCACCGATTCGGGGACCGGTTCCATGTCGGATCGCCAGTGGGCGGCGATGATGATCGGCGACGAGTCTTATGCGGGAAGCCGATCGTTCTATCGCCTCCAGGACGTCGTGGACGACTTGGTGGGCATGCCGGAACTGATCCCGACCCATCAAGGCCGGGCGGCCGAGCGGATCCTCTTCTCCGAGACCCTCTCGCCGGGTGACGTGGTTCCCAACAACACCCACTTCGACACGACCCGAGCGAACATCGAGTACCAGGGGGCCACGGCACTCGACCTCGTGATCCCCGAGGGCCGAGACCCGGCCGCCGACCACCCCTTCAAGGGGAACATGGACGTTGCAGCGTTGACGGCAGCCATCGAGGAAGCAGGCGTTGATCGGGTGCCGCTGGTCATGGTCACGGTGACCAACAACTCGGGGGGTGGCCAGCCCGTTTCGCTCGCCAACTTGAGGGCGGTCCGGGAGGTGTGTGATCGCTATGGGATTCCGCTGTTCCTCGATGCTTGCCGATTCGCCGAGAACGCCTGGTTCATCAAGCTCCGTGAGGAGGGGCAGGCCGATCGCAGTCCTCGGGACATCGCCCGGGAGATGTTCTCACTGGCCGATGGGTGCACGTTCTCGGCCAAGAAGGACGGAATCGCCAACATCGGTGGCTTCCTGGCGATGCACGATGCCGACCTGGCCAACCGTTGCCGGAATCTGCTGATCCTCACCGAAGGGTTCCCCACCTATGGAGGGCTGGCCGGCAGGGACCTGGAGGCCGTCGCCACCGGCCTCGAGGAGGTGCTCGACGAGGACTATCTGCGCTACCGAATCCGCTCGACCGCTTATCTGGCCGAAAAGGCGGACGCCGGGGGGGTGCCCATCGTGAAGCCGGCCGGCGGTCATGCCGTCTACCTCGATGCCAAGGCGTTGCTGCCTCACATCCCCTCCTCCGAGTACCCGGCGCAGGCTCTGGCCGTCGAGCTGTACCGGGACGGGGGTGTCCGCGGCGTGGAGATCGGGTCGGTGATGTTCGGCCGTCCCCAGCCGGACGGCTCCGAGGAACCGGCTGCGATGGAGCTCGTGCGTCTGGCGGTGCCGCGTCGCACCTACACCCAGAGCCACATCGACTACGTGGCCGAGGTGATCCTTTCGGTGGCATCCCGGGCGTCTGAGATCCGCGGCTATCGCATCGTCGAAAGCGCCCCCTGGCTGCGGCACTTCACGGCTCGGTTCGCTCCCGCATAGGCCGAACGCCTCAGCGGACCGGGTCGGCGGGGATCAAGTGTTCGACCTGCAAGCCCCACCGACGCGCCCCGACCCGGAATCCGGAGACTGCGACGGATGCCGCCGAGGGGCCCGTCGTTGCATGGGTGGGATCGACCTCGAGCACGAGCAGCCCGCCCGTGGCGGAGGGCCCATACTGCAGCTCTCCATGCGGTGGGTCGTCGTGCGCCGCCACCACGCGACCGTCGACGATGCGGACGGGGAGGCGATCTGTCTCTTCGGTGTCCTCTGCGACGACCAGCATCGCCCGCAGCCGGCGGTGAGCGTCTGCGGTGGCCACGACGAAGGCCTCGAGGTCGCCGGGTCGAAAGTCGAGATCCTCCCCGGCGATCAAGGCCCGGCTGAACCCGTTCATCGGCAGGGGCTCGTCGTCGGGTCCTCCCCGGGCCTGGAGGGCCAGGCCGACGGCGTGGCGGGCATTGAGCTCGGTGGGACGGAACCCCTCGCTCGTCATCACCCCGTCCACCGTGAAGGCCGCCCGATAGTCGACCCGGTCTCGCAAGTGGTCGCCGACCCGTTTCGCCAGCCGACGCAGGTACTCCCGGTCTTCGGGCGCCGGGTCCCACCAGGTGGCGACGCCGGAGTACCGGAGCCGGTCGGTGTCGGGGATCCGGAAGATGAGCTGCTCCACCGGGCGAAAGGCGATGGTCCGGTCTCCGAAGACCATGCCGTGGATCGAACAGGGGATGCCCTCGAGGAACGGCATGACCCTCACGGAGTCGGCATGGGGGGTGAGAGCGGTTGCCGCCTCGATCGCGGTCGCCCGGCTGCTCACGTGACGAACGAACTCGGCACCCCCGTGCCAACCTTCCCGATTGTCTGCGGCCCAGACGGTTCCGGAACCCTGGTCGAGCCGGTCGTGGGCCTCGAGCAGGCTGTCGGCGGCGGCGGGAACCACCATTGATGGCGACCGGGTGATGCCGGCATCGTCCCAGAGGGCGTCGATGGTCGTCTTGTTCTCGAGTTCCGCCCAGGCCGCCGGTCGACCTCCATAGGTGGGCCTTCCCTCGATCTCCAGGTCGTCCTCGAACCCCCACACGAGCGCCTCTCTCTTGGGATCCCAGCGCTCGATGGCGGCGCGGGTCGGTGCGGTGAGGTTGCGGAGGGCCCGTTGGTAGGCCCGGATGCCGCTCATGATCGTGTCACCCCGGGTGCCGAGGACGATCAGCTCGCAGAGTCCCTCCTCGAGGGGATCACCGGTCCCCATCTGCCCGGCGAGCACCAGCGGCCGGGGGGCGTCGAGGCGCGTCAGTTGCTCGAGGAGAGGCCGGGCGGCGACCGCAGCGTCTGCGCAGATCAACCATCGGTGTGACGCCAGGATCGGATCGATGAGCGTGCCGTAGTGCGCCCCCAGATCCATACGCGGCAGGCTAACCGTCGGGGGGCGGTCCGAACCTGGCGAGGCCGGCGTGCAGCGATTCGCGATCGTCGACGGAGAACCACGACCGGCCGTCTTCCCCCCAGGTTCTCCAGAGGGCAGGGTCGATCTCACGGCATCCCTCCCGATCGAGGAGGCGCTGGATGGAGACTCCGTCCTCGAGCGCGGAGCGCGCCGCCCCGAGAAGGCCCGGTGGGTAGGCGGCGCAGGTCGTCTGGCGTACACCGCCGTCGCGGGGGACGACGGCCGCGGTGCCTTCCTGCTCGTCGATCAGCGCCTGCAGGGTGGCCGGCCTCACCCAGGGCTGATCGACGGCGACGAGCACCACCGGTCGTCCCTCGGCAACCTCGAGTGCGGCAACCAGACCGGCGAGCGGTCCCCGGGTCTCTCCCGGTGGATCGGGGATTGCGGGGGCATCGGCCAGGCTCTCGATCCGACCGACGACCACCACGGTGCCGACGGCGCGAGCTGCACCGATCACCCGGGCGGCCATCGTCGCTCCGGCGATCTCGACCTCCGCCTTGTCGGTCCCCATGCGGGACGAGAGGCCTCCGGCGAGGATGGCAACGAGCGGCCGAGTCATCCGGTCACTCTCGCAGCGCCGGCCTTACCATGCGACTCGAAGGGAGGACGTAGGTGCGTGTGGTCGATGCTCGCAACGTGCCGTGCCCGGTGCCGGTGCTGCGGGCCGCGCTGGCGATACGAGAGCTCACCGTGGGGGAGGCGATCGAGGTGGTGGCCACCGACAGGGCGACCCTTGTCGACATCCCCGCTTGGGCGTCCGACCAGGGGGCCCTCATCCGCGACACCTTCGAGCGGGACGGCGAGATCCATTTCGTCATCGAGGTGGGTGACGGGGCCGGTGCCGGGAGCCTCTGACGCTCACAGGAGGGGGTGCTGTGTGCTCGGCTCGTCTCGGCCCGGCCCCCACGTCACCCTTCCCGACCGCGAGGTCGGGACGACTGACACCCTCGCGGGCCGTCGGCTCTCAACCTTCGCTCATCGGCCGAGCCGTCAATAGGGGCAAACGTCACGAATTCGGGGCCGTCCGGGACCTCTTCCCCTGGCGCTTCTGCGGTGGAAGGTGGATGCTGAGACCATGTTCGAGGATCGGGAAGACGCCGGCCGGCGCCTCGCCGAGCTCGTCGGGGAGCGCTCCTACCGGGACCCGGTAGTCCTCGGGCTCCCCCGGGGCGGGGTGGTGGTGGCCGCTCAGGTGGCGCGGCTCATCGGAGCCCCGCTCGACCTCGTCGTGGTGCGGAAGCTGGGGGCCCCCGGAAACCCCGAACTCGGCATCGGCGCGGTCGCCGAGGACGGCGCAATGGTGGTGAACGAGGCCCTCGTCGCCCGCCTGAGGGTCGGCGAAGGGCAACTCGACCGGATTGCGAATCGGGAACGCCGGGAACTCGAGAGGAGGGTGGCGGCCTACCGGACGGACCCGCCGGTTCCGTTGGACGGCAAGACGGCGATCATCGTCGATGACGGCCTGGCCACCGGTTACACCGCCCGGGCGGCGGTGGCGGCCGCCCGGTTGCGGGGAGCCGACCGGGTCGTGGTGGCGGTTCCGGTGGCCGCCCCGGAGACGGCGGCCGAGTTCGAGGTTCTGGTGGATGAGCTCCTGTGTGTCGAACTCCCCGCCATGTTGCTGGGCGTGGGCGGGGCCTACGCCGACTTCACCCAGACGACCGACGATGCCGTGGTCTCACTGCTCCGGGGACCGGCGGGGGAAGACGTCGAGATTCCCTGCGGGGAGGTGTTCGCCGAGGGAGTCCTGACCGTTCCGGCCGGTGCTTCCGGCGTGGTCGTCTTCGCCCATGGGAGCGGCAGCAGCCGGCTCAGCCCCCGCAACCGGGCTGTGGCGTCCGGCCTCAACGCAGCCGGGTTGGGAACGCTGCTCTTCGATCTGCTCACCCCCGAGGAGGCCACCGATCGCCGTCTCGTGTTCGACATCCCTCTCCTGGCCGACCGCCTCTCCTCGGCGGCCGCTTGGCTCGGTGGGCGTGTTCGGGGCCCCATGGGCTTCTTTGGATCGAGCACCGGCGCTGCGGCGGCGCTGTGGGCCGCCGCAGAGCGAGACGACGTGGCCGCGGTGGTCGGCCGCGGCGGTCGCCCGGATCTCGCCGAGGCACGGCTCCCTGCGGTTCGGGCGCCGGTACGGCTGATCGTGGGGGGCGACGACGCCGTCGTGCTCGAACTCAATGAGATGGCCCGCTCCCGCCTGTCGGGGGTGACCGATCTGGCGGTGATCCCCGGCGCCGGGCACCTCTTCGAGGAGGCCGGCGCCCTGGAACGCGTCACCGATCTCGCCGCCGACTGGTTCGTTCGCTGGATGGCCGATGCCGTCTGAGCAGACGGACCGGCGGTGGAAGGCACCGGATCGCCACGTCGGATAGGGTGAGGCGATCCGAACAGGTGGAGACATGGACACGGCGGGATTCCTCAAGGAAACGGCTCTCTTCTCGGACTTCACCGAGAAGCAGATCGCCAGCGTTCTCGGGACGGCCAAAGAGCGTGAGTTCGCCCCCGGCGACTTCATCATCAGGGAAGGCCCCGGAGGTGCCGGCTTCTACTTGATGCTCGGCGGGTCGGTCGAGGTTCGCAAGGGTGACCTGGTTCTGGCGACCTTTGGGCCCGGCGAGTACTTCGGTGAGATGGCCCTGCTCCTGGAGGACACGCCACGAACCGCCGATGTTGTTGCGACCTCCCCCACCCGCTGCCTGGTGATCACGCGATGGGATCTCAAGGCGCTCATCACGGCCCATCCCGACATCGGCGTCAAGATGATGGGGGAGCTCGCCAAGCGACTGCGCGACACCGACCAGGCGCTCAGCGAGTAGACCGGATGCCGTGCTGCTGGCTCCCCGAGGTGTCGGTGTGGCCGCCAAGCAGGTGAGCAACCGCGCTCTGGTGGTGGAGGGGGCCAGGGGGTCGATGTCGGTCGCCGGGCCGGACTTCCGGCGCTACGGCGGGCACACCACCTGCTTCTCCGTGGAGGTTTCGCCCGGCCACCACCTCGTCTTCGATTGCGGCACCGGGCTCCAGAACCTGCAGAAGCGGCTGCCGCCCGGGGAGCCCCGGGAGTTCACCGTGTTCCTGACCCACTACCACTGGGATCACATTCAGGGCCTTCCGATGTTCTCCGCCCTCAACGACCCGCGCAACCGATTCACCTTCCACGGTCCCGGGCACGAGAAGCGCCCGGTGCAGGATCTTCTCGGCGGGGTACTGCGCCCGCCCTGGTTCCCCGTCACCCTCGACGAGCGGCCGGCCGGCATCGTGTATCGGGACCTGGAGGGGCCGATCGAGGTCGGTGGGCTTCTGATCACCCCGATACCGCTGCGCCACCCTCAGGGATGTGTCGGGTACCGGGTCGATGGTGAGCGTTCGGTGATGATCGCCACCGATCACGAGGCGGGGGATGCCGGGGTCGATGAGCATCTCGCGGGTGTCGCCGGCGGTGTCGACGTGGTCCTTCACGACGGCCAATACACGGAGGAGGAGTACCGCATCGGTCGACAGGGGTGGGGTCACAGCACCTGGGTCGGTGCGGTCGACGCCGCCGTGGCTGCGGGGGCCGGACGGCTGGTGGTGACGAGCCACGATCCGACCCGCAGCGACGACGAGGTCGACGAGATCGTCAAACAGGCGAGAGGCCGGTTCCCGCTGACCTCAGCAGCCCATCCGGGGATGCGAATCCCGCTCTAGGTTCACTCGACGGGGAGCGAGTCGGGATCGTGCTGGCTCTTGGCATTCCAGAGCATCCATCCCAGGCCCCGATACTCGGCTTCGAAGATCGCGGCGGCGATCTCCTCGGCAGTCCAGCCGAAGCCCTGGAGCCAGGGTCGGAGCACGGCACCCCCGATGATGCGGGGCATCCCGGCCTCGAGGGCGTCGGCGGTCACCTCGGCGGGATAGTCGTTGGGGTCGGGATATCCGAGCCATCCCGGGCTGTAGTGACTCGGGTAGACCATCGGCGACAGTACGTCCACGGCCCACGAGAGCGGCTCGGGACGCTGTCCCAGGCCTTGGTCGTCCTCGGTTGAGAGGATGATCGCAAACACATCGGCCGAGACCGCACATCCCAGTGGGTGGAGCCGTTCCTTGGCTTCGGTCAGGAAGGCGGCGATCGTCTCGGGCCGGGTGGTGCCGTCCACTTCGACGTCGGTGACGACCCGGCTCACGTCACCGTCGGTGGGGAACCTCACGTAGTCGAACTGGATCTCGTCGAAGCCGAGCCCGCACGCTTCGACGGCCAGGCCGAGGGGATACTCCCAGGCCTCACGATCGGTCGGGTCCAGCCACCCGAAGCCGGAGTTGTTGAACCACGGCCCCCCGTCGATGTCGTGGAGGGCGAGGTCGGGCATCTCGAGGGCGGCGACCGGGTCCTGGAAGGTCACGATCCTGGTGATCGTGTACAGGTCACGGATCCTGGCGGCTTCGAGGGCGGCACCGACGTCGTAGTAGGCAGCCGGTCCGGCGATCGACGCCGGCAAGGCGACCTCGGAGGTGTGGTGGACCGTGCCGGCCTCGTTCTTGGTGTCCAACACCAGGGTGTTCACCATCGTCGTGTCGGCGAGGCGAAGCAGCGCTTGGAAGCGATCCGGGTCGGCGGCCGCCTCCGCATCCACCCGCAGCCCCCGCACCATGAACGGATCGAGAGTGATCTCCAGCCGGCCCTCGGTTCCGTCCCAATCGGCGCTCACCGGCTCCCAGGCAGCCTTGTTGACTTCCACGGACCCGGTCGGAGCCGCGGTGATCTCGAACGACCCGAACTCCTCGGTGATGGTCTCGAGGTCGCCGGCCCGCACCGTGGCACCGGCCACGCCGGCTCCGTCGGAGGTGGTGACCCGCCCCTTGAGGATCTGAGGATCCATTTGGAGGAAGAGGGGTCCTTCGGGGAGGCCGCGAACCTCGAAGGACCCGGTCGCGTATCCCGGTGCCGACACGACGAGGGTGGCCGGTGGGTCGAATTCGAGCATCACCATCCCGTCGTCATCGGTCACCCCCGACCCTTCAGGGCCTTCGATCGTGGCTCCCACGAGCGGGTTCTCGATGCCGAGGACCCGCAACTCGACCGACTGGCTGGCGGTGAGGGCTCGGATCAGCGCCCACACTCCGAACACGGTCCCGGCGACCACCCCGAGTCCGATGATCAACAGTGCTACCCGGCGCCATGGTCCGCCCCCCGGCCGCCGGATGGGTCGCCCCACCGAGGGAAATCCGCCGCGCCGGACCCCATCGAAGATCGCCAGATCGTCGCGACGAGAGCGCCATGCCACGGGGGTGATCCTTTCTGGGTTCGGGAACGGGGGAATCTAGATTAGGGCGGCACCGTCGCCACGAGAACGGAGCTTCGCCATGGCCGGAGAGAGCCTCGAGGATTTCAAGAACTCGTTCTCGTACGGTGAACGCAGCAACCTGAACTTCAAGTTCCTGAAGTCGCTCGATGAGGCCGATGCCGCCGAGGTGGTGCGTCGGGTGCTCGAGGAGGCCGGGCACCTGCTCGATCACGGTGACCCGGGCCCGCTCGTCGACCTCGTGACCGGGGCACAGCGCGATGCCTACCGGAAGCGGCCCCTCCAGGACCGGTACCACTACGTCGACTCGCCGTTCACGGCACCTGCCCGACCCGTCGCCGAGTCCATGGTGGCCCTGCTCACCTCCAGCGGGCACTTCGTCGATGGTCGGGATCCCCGTCCGCTCGGCATCGAGGACATGACCCAGGAGGAAGCGGAGCGGCGCATCGACGACTTCTTGAAGGCGGCGCCGGACCTGTCGACGGTGCCGGTGGCGACGCCGCCGGAGGCCACTCGGGTGCGCCACGGTGGCTACGACATCGGGGGCGTCCTGGTGGATCGCAACGTGGCGTTTCCCGTCGATCGGTTGAGGGAACTGGCCGACGAGGGGCTGATCGGTGACCTGCACCCCGATGCCCATTCGTTCGTCGGAGCCGCCGCGCAGGGTCGGATCGTGCGGCACGCCGCTCCGGCCTGGGCCGACATGCTCGCCGAGCGGGGCGTGGATGTGGCGCTTCTGGTGCCCGTCTGACCCGTGTGTTACGTGTCGGTCGGGCACACCGCCAGGGTCTTCGAGGAACGGGGCATCGCCACGGTGTGCGTCTTCATCGAGGCCTTCTCCCACTTCGCCCGTCAGATGCGGGTGCCTCGGGTGCTGGTCACCCCCTTCCCAATGGGTCGGCCGTTGGGGGCACCGGGGGACGACGAAACACAGCGGTCGGTGGTGACGGCGGCGCTGCGTCTCGTCGACGAGGCCACCGAACCGGAGACGGTTGTCGAGTTCGACGGCGCCTACCGGCCGTCGTCCCCGACCTAGAGTCGAGTTCGTCGAAGGAGTCATTCGTGCGAGACGCGCTGGCGACATGGCGTCGGTGGACCGAGGAGGGCAAGTCCGTGGCGGTGGCCACCGTGGTGCGGGTGGCCGGGTCGGCACCGCGTCCCGAAGGTTCACGTTTCCTGGTGTCCTCGGGCGGCGACATGGAGGGCTCGGTGAGCGGAGGGTGTGTCGAGAACGACGTGTTCCTGCATGCCACCGAGGTGCTCGAATCCGGTGAGCCGCGGCTGGTCACGTACGGGATCGCCGACGAGGAAGCCTTCGAGGTGGGCCTCGCCTGTGGGGGCACGATTCAGGTGTACATCGAGCGATGGTGAGCACCATGCTCGACGCGGTGGCCGGTCTCATCGAGGATGAGCGGCTCGGGGCGCTGGTCACCGTGGTCGACGGGCCGGATCGTGGAGCCCGGGCCCTGGTGGCCGCCGACGGAACCGTGCTCGAAGGGGGGCTCCCCGACGCGATTGCCGATGCCGTGGTTGCCGACGCGAAGGCGCTGATGGTCAACGAGCAGAGCCGGACGCTGACCTTTGGTGAGAACGACGTGTTCATCGAAACGCTTGCCCCACCACCGAGGCTCATCGTCTGGGGTGCCGACGAGGTCGCCATCAGCCTCACGGAGATGGCGGGGACGGTCGGTTTTCGGTCCGTCGTGTGCGATCCCCGCCCGGCCTTTGCCGTGGCGGAGCGTTTCCCCGGTGCCGCCGAGGTCCTCGCGGGGTGGCCGGGGGATCTCGCCGATCGGCTGGAACTGGACGCTCGCACCTATGTGGTCGTGCTCACGCACGACGCCCGGGTGGAGGGCCCGCTGCTTCCGCTGGTGCTCGCTTCGCCGGCCCGGTACATCGGGGCCTTGGGGAGCCGACGCACCCATCGCAAGCGGTGTGAGCGGCTGGCATCCGAGGGCTGGTCGGACGATGACGTTGCCCGCATTCGCGGACCGGTCGGCCTCGACATCGGTGCGGAGACGGCCGCCGAGGTCGCCGTTTCGATCGTCGCCGAGATGATCACCGTCCGCTACGGGTCGGGATCGGGTGAGTCCCTGGTCGGGACCGAAGGTCGGATTCACGCCCGACGCGGCGACCAGTAGGCCGATGCAGATTCGTGAGGAGCTCCGGGTGGGCCGGCCGGCCGACGACGTCTGGAGCGCCTTGCGCGATCCCGAACGGGTCTTCGGGTGCATTCCCGGAGCCCGCTACCTGGGCCGGCAGCCCGGTGGGGCGCACGTGGGTTCGCTGACCCTGGACGTGGACCTCGACCGACTCGATCTCGAGGTGTCGATCGTGGTCACGGGAACCGGCCGCCGCTCGGCAACCGCAGACCTCCGCGTCGTCGACCGAGGTTCGGGGGGATGGGCCCGCGGCTCCGTCACGGCCGAGGTGGAGGGTCACGGGTTGTTCAGCATGATCCAGGTGAGCGCGGATGTGACGCTGACCGGTTCGGTGGCAGACGCCGCCCGACGGGGCTATCTCGGGGAAGCGGCTCGAGCCCTCGCCGCCGCCTTCGCCGAGTGCCTGGATCTGAGCTTCGGGGTCGGGATCGAGGGTCCTGCCGGGGGGATCGGCGAAGAGCACGTCCCGGCACCCGACCGACCCGGTCTGTGGGCTCGCTTCTGGGACGGGCTGCGAAGGCGCTGATTCAACCGGCCCGGCCCAGGGGCTCGCGGCGCAGTGGGGCGGGAGCCGGGAGCGGCGGGTGAGGTCCATCGCGGTTCAACAGATCCCCGACGAGCACGCCGGCGGCCAACTCGTGAGGGCAAGCGATGGCGCACCCAGGGTCGAGTCGTTCGATGCTGCCGATCGGTGCCGTCATGGCGACCTCCTCGACAGCACTGACGCCGGAACTGGGGGGTGAGGTTCCCGGCGGACCGCCGATAGGCTGGGGCGTCATGGCCGAGTGGTGGCAGAGCGGGGTGATCTACCAGATCTACCCCCGTTCCTTCCAGGACTCCGACGGGGACGGTGTCGGCGATCTGGCCGGCATCGAACAACGCCTGGATTACCTGGCCGGCGTCCTCGGAGTCGATGCGATTTGGCTCTCCCCTTTCTATCCGTCACCGATGCGCGACTTCGGCTATGACGTGGCCGACTACTGCGCTGTGGATCCGCTCTTCGGCGACCTGAGCGACTTCGATCGGCTGCTCGAAGCGGCCCATCGGCGCGGCCTGGAGGTGATCGTCGATCTGGTGCCGAATCACACATCCGACGAGCATCCGTGGTTCCGCGCCTCCCGATCGAGCCGCGACGATCCCAAACGGGAGTGGTACGTGTGGGCCGATGCGGGCCTGGATGGCTCGCCTCCCAACAACTGGCTTGCGGTCTTCGGCGGTTCGGCCTGGGAGTGGGACGAATCGACCGAGCAGTACTACCTCCACTCGTTCCTCCCCTCGCAACCGGACCTGAACTGGCGCAACCCGGAAGTCGAGGCGGCGATCCACGACGTGATGCGGTTCTGGCTCGACCGCGGGGTGGACGGGTTCCGAATCGACGTTGCCGCCTTTCTGATGAAGGACCCGCAGTTCAGAGACAACCCGGTGCTCGAAGCCCCGGTCGACACCGGTTTCAAGCAGCTCGCCGAGTACGACCTCCAGCACCACGTTCACGACAAGGGACACCCCGACATCCACGGCGTGTTCCGGCGGTTGCGGCGTCTCGTCGATGGCTACACACCACCGCGAGTGACGGTCGGGGAGATCCACGACTTCGACTTCGGCCGCTGGGCGACCTACTACGGGAACGGCGACGAGCTCCACATGCCGTTCAACTTCTCACTGCTCTACGCCGACTGGGATGCGGCGCAGTTCCGGGCGCTGGTGGATCGGATGGAGGAAGCCCTCCCCGAGGGTGCCTGGCCCAACTACGTGCTGGGGAACCATGACGAACCGCGCCTCGCCTCCCGCTACGGGTCGCCCCATGCTCGGGTGGCGGCCATGATGCTGCTCACGCTGCGGGGGACACCCACCCTCTACTACGGGGACGAGCTGGGGCTCCCCGAAGTCGAGATCCCCCCCGCCGATGCCCGGGATCCCTGGGGCCTGCGGGTGCCGGGACTCGGCCGGGACGGGTGCCGGACGCCGATGCCGTGGGATCGGGAGCCCCCGGCCGGGTTCACCGAGTCCGGGGTCCGTCCCTGGCTGCCCCTCGGCCCGGGTGCCGGGGATCGCAGCGTGGCGGCCCAGCTCGAAGATCCTCGATCGCTGCTCAACCTGTACCGGAGGCTCCTGGAGGTCCGACGGGAGCACCCGGCGTTGCAGACCGGATCCTATGCGCCTCTCGACGGGGTTCCGGCGGGCTGCTTCTCCTACCGTCGAGAGGATGGCGCCGGCAGGGCGTTGGTGATCGCACTCAACTTCACCGACCGCCCGATACGGGTGCCGGGGGTGGGCCCGGGGAGGCTCCTTCTCTCCACCGAGCTCGATGGTGACGGGCCGATCGAGACGGCCGAACTCCGGGCCGATGAGGGGATCCTGGTCGAGGTCGACCGACCTCAGCCGCCGTAGCGGCCCCGGTGCACCAGGTCGCTGAGAGGCTTACGGCCTCCCCACCCGCCGCTCCGCCGGCGCCGGCGATCCTTCTCCTCGGCGGCGGTGTCGGGGTAGCCGAAGGCGATGGCGTAGCGGCAGCGATGGTCGGGGGGGACCCCGAGCGCCGCCCGCGCCCGGCCTTCGTCGTGGAGGGTGACGGGACACGATCCGATGCCCCGGGCTGCAGCCGCCAGCATCATGCTCTGGGCTGCCCGCCCGATATCGAACTCGTAGCCGGCGTCCGGCCATACGAGGGCGATGACCAACGCCGCCGCGCGTACCGGATCGCTGAAGCTCCCCGCCTCGGCGACCTGCTCTCGTCCGTCCGGGTCGTCGACGACCACGAACGACCAGTCCTGACGGTTCTTGCTGCTGCCGGTCCAGCGGGCCGCCTCGAGGATTGCCTCGACTTCCGACGCGGGGATCGGTTCGGGCCGGTAGTGCCGTACGACCCTGAGACCGACGATCTTGTCGTAGGTACCGGTCATTGATCGGGTCCCGGTGAGATCCGGCACTCGGTGACGCGAGCGTGACGCATGGTGGAACCCTACCGATTGCCCGCCGATCCCTTCGGCCCCGGCATCCGCCCGGTTGGGCGGCGGCACCGCTCACGGGCCTCGGCTCGGCGGTCTCGGGCCGGTTCCGCCGGAGACGCGGACGATGGGCCTCGTCGAGCCGCTCCCTCGCCCAGTAGGGCCGTTCTGGCCGTGGAGTATGATCACCGCCGCCGAATCGCCCGGAGAACTGTGACGTACGTCTACGCCCTCGATCACCCTCACGGCTTGCCGCTCGACGATCTCAGAGCGCTCGTCGGCGGCAAAGCGGCGAACATCGGCGTGATGATGAACGAACTGGGGCTGCCGGTGCCCCCGGGCTTCGTGATCTCCACCGAGGCGTGTCGTGATTACCTCGCCGGCGGATGGCCGGATGGTCTCGATGAGGAGATCACGGAACAGTTGCGGCGGGTCGAGGAGCAGGTGGGCCGCCGCTACGGCGACTCCCGGGATCCCCTGCTGGTGAGCGTGCGTTCCGGGGCGCCGGTCTCGATGCCGGGGATGATGGACACGGTGCTCAATCTCGGGATCACCGACGACACCGTCGACGGCCTGGCGGCCTCCTCGGGTGATCCCGACTTTGCAGCGGTGTGTCGGGAGCGTCTCGAAGCGATGTATCGAGATGTCGTTGGTGGCGAAGTTCCCGCCGATCCCCTCCGGCAGCTCCGCAGTGCGATCGAGGCGGTATTCCACTCCTGGAACAGCGACCGGGCCCGCAGCTACCGCTCCCACGAAGGGATCCCCGAGGATCTCGGCACGGCGGTGGCCGTCCAGACAATGGTGTTCGGGAACTGGGACGACGACTCGGCGACCGGGGTGATCTTCACCAGAAACCCGGCCACCGGGGAGGCGGCTCTCTACGGCGACGTGCTCTTCCGGGCCCAGGGCGAAGACGTTGTCGCCGGCACCCACCTCACCGAGCCGATCACCGCGCTCGACGAGCGGATGCCGGAGGTCGCGGCCGAATTGCGCCGGTATGCCGATGCACTCGAGCGTTACCACGCCGACGTGTGCGACATCGAGTTCACCATCGAGCGGGGCCGTCTGTGGATGCTGCAGAACCGAATCGGCAAGCGGAGCCCGCAGGCGGCACTGCGAGTAGCGGTCGAGATGGCCGAGGATCCCGACTTCCCGCTGACCCGGGAGCAAGCCGTCGAGCGGGTCGCGCATCACCTGGCCGATCCGCCCATGATCCAGGGCGAGCGAAGCGATGCCGTTGCGGTGGCTTCGGGACTGGCGGCCTCACCCGGACTGGCCACCGGCGCGATCGCCACCAGCGCCGACACCGCCGTTGAGATGGCGGACGGGGGCCCGGTGATCCTGGTGCGGCGGGAGACCTCTCCCAACGACGTGCACGGCATGGCCGCCGCGGTGGGGATCCTGACTTCCAGCGGCGGGCTCACGAGTCATGCCGCAGTGGTGGCTCGCGGTTGGGGGAAGCCGGCCGTCGTGGGCGCCGCCGATGTCGAGGTCGGCGATGGCAGCGTGACGATCGGCGCGACGGTGCTGGGTGCCGGGGAACCCATCACGATCGACGGTGGCACCGGGGAGGTGTTCCTCGGCGACGTCGGGGGGACCCCCCAATTGATGCCCGAGGCGGCGACGCTCTTGGCGTGGGCCGGGGAGCTGGGGATTTCGATTGACATGAAAGAGGAGAGGAGCACGACCGTGACGGATGTTGTGGGGGAGGGCGACGCCGGCACCGATGCAGCCGTGCGGGTCCTGGCCATCAAAGGCTTCGCGATGCCGGCCGGATTGGCCCCGGCGCTTCGGGTGACCGAGGAGGCGGCGACCGCCGTGCTGGAGCAACTCGCCGGCGACGGTCTGGCCGAGGCGGCGGGCCCGATGTACAAGCTGACCGAAGAGGGCAAGAGCGTTGCCGCCGAGTTGATGGCGGCCGATCGTGAGGAGTGGGGCGCCGACGAGGCGCTGGCGGCACTGGATGCCTTCCTGGTGCTGGATCACCGCATGAAGCACATCGTGACGGCCTGGCAGATGCGCGAGGTCGACGGTGAGCAGGTCCTCAACGACCACACCGACGACGAGTACGACGCCGGGGTCCTCGCCGATCTCGCCGCCTTGCACAGCGAGGCCGCCGATTGGTTTGGGACGCTCACAGAGGGGCTGCCGCGGCTGGCCGAGTACGGCAAGCGGTTGGACGTCGCCGCCGGGAGGGTCGCCGAGGGGGATCACTCCTTCATCGCGGCTCCGATGGCCGATAGCTATCACACGATCTGGTTCGAGCTCCACGAGGACCTGATCCAACTGGCGGGGCGAACCCGCGAGGAAGAGACGGCGGCCGGGCGGGCCTGACCCGCCTCAGGGGGAGACGCCGAGCATCGCCTCGACGAAGGCGGCGGCGATCGGTGCGGCGACGGAACCTCCTCCTCCGCCGCCCTCGACGACCACGGCGAAACCCAGATCGCCCCAGAACCCGATGAACCAGGCGTGGGACTCGTCCCCTTCGCCGAATTCGGCGGACCCGGTCTTGCCGAAGATCTCCTCACCGGCAACGGCGGCGTTGGTTCCCGTGCCTTCGGTCACGACGGAGCGCATCATCCGCTGCAGGCGTTGGAGCGCGATCGCATCGATGGCGTTGGCAGTGCCGACCGGATCGGTCTCCAACAGCCGGGGGGTGCGCCACACCCCACCTCCGGCTGCGGCGGCCACGCTGGCCATGTGGAGAGGGCTGGTGAGCACCTGACCCTGGCCGATGGCGGCTGCGGCTCGGCCGGCGAGGTCAGGGGGGTCGGGGAAGATCCCGCCGTTGAGCCCGATCTCGGTGCGGTAATCCTCATTGAACCCGTAGCGGCGGGCGGCGGCGTCGAGGTCGCCGGTTGCCAGCACGCCGGCGGCCAGGTCGGCGAAGGTCGTGTTGCACGACGCCGCAAAGGCTTCGCGCATCGTGATCTCGCCGAGATCGAAGTCGCCGGCGTTGCGGAACCGCCGGCCCCCGATCACCACCGAATCGGGGCACTCGGTCGGGTCGGCCGGTCGCATTCCCGCCTCGAGCAGGGCGGTGGCCGTGACCACCTTGAAGGTCGAGCCGGGTGGGTAGAGACCCCCGAGAGCCCGATCGAACTCGTCGAGAGGGCGGCTTGCCGTGGCCCGAACCTCGCCGGTGGCGATGTCGATCGCCACCAAGGCCGTCGGCAGCTCGGCGTCTTGGAGGGCCGTGTCGGCGGCGATCTGGACGTCGATCGACAAGGTGGTGCGCACCGCAACCGGGGTGACGCCGGGAACCTCGTGGAGCACGTCCACCACCCTGCCGAACTGGTTGACGTGCCGAATCTCGATTCGGGGGGACCCGGCCAGAACCGGCTCCATGGCGAGTTCCAAGCCGGAGAGCCCGACGATGTCCCCCACCGCGTACGGAGGTCCGAAGCGTTCGAGGAGCTCGGCGGTGATCTCCCCGGTGGTGCCCAGGAAGTGATCGGCGAAGTCGGGCACCGGTCCGAGCCGGGCGGTCTCGTCCCGGACGACGACCCCGTCGAGTTCCTCGATATCGTCCTGAACGGTCACGTAATCCCCGACCCGCATCCGGCCCACCGGGAGGAACCAGTCGGGCTGAACGCCGGGCCGCTCCAATTCGGTGGTCACGACCTCGGGCGGGATACCGGCCACGGCTTCGAGTTCGGTGAGCAGCACCTCGAGATCGGCGATGTCCTGGGGGACCACACCGATCACCTTGACCGCCCGGTCGGCCACGAGCGTGGTCCCTCGCGTCCCGAGTATCGGGGCTCGGTCCGCCCAGACCCTGGTCACGACGAGCCGGTCCCCGTCGGCGAGCGCGGGGAAGATGAGACTCGGGCTCCAGTCGACGACCCATCCCTCCGAGGTGGGGCCCAGATCGACGTTCCCCTCGTAGGACCATGGACCGATGCCGGCCAGGGTGAGCGTCGCCCGGTAACCCACGGTGGCCCGGTCGGGTTCGATGTCGTCGTCGGTCAGTTGGAACTCGGCGCTCTCGACGTCGAGGTCGTCGCGCCATGCATCGATTCGGTCGGGGACGTCGGCGGGAGCGAAGGGGGCCAGGCGGAAGACGGTGTCGGCGTCCCCGGCGGCCCAGGCCTCCAAGTAGGACAGGGCGGTGTCGCGGATCTCAGCGCGGGCATCATCGGCGATGGTGACGATCGGCGCCGATGCGGTGGTCGAGTCGCCGGGGATCGTCGTGGGGGTGGTCGACCCGGTCACGCACGCCGAGGCGAGCAGCACCGAGGCGGCGGCAAGCATGACAACGCGATGACCCATGACGGGAATGGTAGGAGTCGGTCGGTGATCACCATGGTCGGTCGTTGCAACGGGTGCGTTGTTCCCCGGTCCCGTGGCGGCGGGTAGTGGGCCCGCACCGCCGCAGCGTGGTCGGCGTGGCACGCCTCTCCGGCCGGTCACCGCTCAGTTCGTCCGGCCGCCGATGCTGGTGAGGACTCCTCCGACGAATGCGATCCAGAAGCCGGCTCCGAGGATGTCGAACATGTCGCCGATCTTCCAGTCGGCGGCTCTGCCGAGTTGGATGAAGAACAGCACGGCGCAGGCCGCTCCGAGGAGCCCGGCAACCACGATTGCCCGGCCCGGAACCTTGGGAAGGAAGCCCAGCCCGATCGCCGCCACACCGATGATCACCAGAGCGAGCCCCAGTTCCGGTTGGCTGGGACTCCCCTCACCCCAAAGGACGGCGAGGGGAAGATCGAACGGCTTCACATCGAAACCCTGGCCGAACGACTCCCAGGGTAGAAACGCCGACAGCAGCAGAGCGATGCCGCCGAGGAGCGGGAGCAAGCGGATCGAGAGACTCCCGGCTTGCACGACCCCGAATCCGGCCGCCGCCGGCCTTGAGCCGGCGGCGACGGCCCCGCCGCCGCCGAGTTCCAGGAGTCGACGCCCGTCGACCCACCCCGTCCAGCCGTTGGAGCCGGTGACGTGGGCCCAGGCACCGCGCATCTCGTCGACCCTGAGTTCGACGCGAGGTTGGAGCGCCGCGGTGGGGCTCTGGCTCGGATCGGGCTCGGCCCAGGCGTTCATCCCCCCGCTGGGAACCGCGTGGGTCGGCGCCCAAGGCCGGTCGGCTCCCGCGTCCGTCGACGGAGCCGGGAGCTCCTCGGTCGACTCGACCGGGGGGACCTCTTCCTCGGCGGCTTCCGCGGGTTCGGGCTCGGCTGCGGGTTCCGATGTGGCGACCATCGCCTCGTTGAGGGCATCGACGGTTCCGGCGACGTCGCGCACGGCCAGCAGGAAGGTCTGGCGGTTGATGCCCTCTCGAAAGATGGGGTACTCGATGGTGGTGGTGACGGCGCCGTCGGCCGAGTCGACCGTCCCGCGCACCATCGAACCGCGCCGCGTCAGCAAACGGCGGGCGGCGTCGGCAAATCCCTCGGACGCCCCCTCACCATGGTGGGCGTGAGAGACCAGGATCCGGTCCTCGTCCACGGTGAGATCGATCCGGAGCGGCGGATCACCGGCAACCTCGATCGTTCCCTCGGCGAGCTCGAGATCGGGTTCCTCCGCGCACCATCCGGCGATGAGGTCGAGGATGTCATCGCTCATGGGAGCCCCTTCTTCGTCCGGTGTGGGCCCCAAGCTACCCGCTCGCTATGCGGCTGAGTCGACGGCTCCGCTGTGGAGGAGGCCCTCGGCGGCGACCCTGAGATCCTCGGGATCGAAGGGCTTGGTCATGAAGGCGTCGGCGGAGCCCTCACCGCTGAGGAATCGATCCTCTTCCGTGGCGTGGGCGGTGAGTATGAGAACGGGCACTTCGGCTCCGGCGGGATCCTGCCGTAGAAGCCGTAGCACCTCCCAACCATCGAAACCGGGAAGCCCTATGTCGAGGATCATCAGTCCCGGGGGGTCTGCCAGGGCGGCGTTGATTCCCTCGGGCCCGTCTTCGGCGGTTTCGAACCGGCGGTCGAGGCCACGCAGACACACCTCCACCAATCGGCGGATGACGGACGAGTCCTCGACGAGAAGGATGTGATCTGCCACGCGGACCTCCGGGTCTCGTTCCCATCATCGGTCGGGGAGAGACCCTGCTTGACCCGCGGGTCGGGGATTTCCCCGGTATCGTCTCGTCCCTGAGGAGAGGAGCCGGAGGTGTTGCGGCGCCCGCCTTTCACGATCGGGATCGAAGAGGAGTACCTGCTGGTCGACCCCGAGACCCGGAATCTCGTCGAGGATCCGCCCGGGGACCTCATGCAGGAGTGCACCGACGCCCTCGGTCCCCAGGTGACCCACGAGTTTCTGAGGGCCCAGATCGAGGTCGCCACCAAGGTGTGTCGCAACGTGACCGAAGCGACCGAAGACCTTCACCACCTGCGGCGCACCGTCTGTGAGATCGCCGAGCGATACGGGGTTCGGGCCATCGCGGCCTCGACGCATCCGTTCGCCGAGTGGAGCCAGCAGCGGGTCACCGAGGACGATCGGTATCAGATGCTGGCCAAGGATCTCCAGCAGGTCGTCCGTCGTCTCGTCATCTGCGGCATGCACGTCCACGTGGGGATCGACGACGAGGATCTCCGGATCGACCTGATGAACCAGGTCTCCTACTTCCTTCCCCACCTGTTGGCGTTGACGACGTCTTCGCCGTTCTGGCACGGGCATCAGACGGGTTTGAAGAGTTACCGAATGAGCGTCTTCTACTCCCTGCCGAGGACGGGATTGCCGGAGCAGTTCACCAGTTGGGGCGAGTACCGACGGCACGTGGACGTGCTGGTCGGTGCGGGGATCATCGAAGATGCCTCCAAGCTGTGGTGGGACATCCGTCCCAGTGCCAAGTATCCGACGATCGAGATGCGCATCGCCGACGTTTGCACCAGGGTCAAGGACGGTGTTGTCGTTGCCTCCCTGTTCCTCTCGTTGCTGGGAATGCTGTATCGGCGGAGAACCGAGAACCAGCGGTGGCGCACCTACTCCGACATGCTGGTGTCGGAGAACATATGGCGAGCGCAGCGGTACGGGATCGACGAGCCGCTGGTCGACTTCGGGCGGGGCCGCCTGGTCCCATATGCCGACCTCCTCGAGGAGATGATCGAGCTGGTGGCCGAGGACGCCGAGGAGTTCGGGTGCCTGGACCAGGTCGCCGATGCGCGTCGGATCCTGGAGGAGGGGACCAGCGCCGACCGTCAGGTGGCCGCCTACCAACAGGCCGTCGATGCCGGAGAGACCGAGCAGTCGGCACTGCAACGGGTGGTGGACCTGCTCATCGCCGACACCCGTGAGGGCCTCTAGCCGCTACCAGGCGCCGCCGCCCCCGCCGCCCCCCCCGCCGCCTCCGCCACCGGAGAACCCGCCGCCTCCACCCGATCCCGATGAGGGTGCGGCGAAGGCGCCGGTGAGAGCCCGCTCGATGCCCGAGATGGCGTTGGAGGAGTGGCCGCCGTAGCCATGGTTGCTGTACCAGTAGATCTGGCTGGTGTCTTCGAGTTCGGGTGGGGCTTGGAGCTTGGCCGCCTCGAGAACGTCGTCGGCCACACCGAGGGCGATGGCGTAGACCAGGTACTCCTCCCACAGTCCCAGGGCGATCGGGGGCGCCTCCTCGAGCCGGCTGAAGTCCTCGAGATAGCGGCGAAACGCCGACCAACGGGCGTTGAGGAGCGCCCCCTCCTTGGTGCGGCGGACCCACATGCGGCGCATCGGTCGTTCGGCGAGGGCGAAAGCCAGCCCGAGTGCACCGGCGAGAGCGAATCCGACCCGGAGGATGTCGGGGTCGAGGCTCTCCCAGATCGCATGCAGCAGGGGGGCGAAGGCGACCCACCCGCCGATCCCGATGACGATGGACATGCCGAGGAGGATCCACGAGGCCCGCACTCCGGCTTCGTCGAGGAGCTTTCGGCGGACCAGGGCCTTGGAGACCCGGTCTCGGAACGCCTGGTAGGACTTGGCGTTCTCGGCGGCGTCGCTGCGGATTCGCTTGCGGAACTCGGTGAGCGGTTGGGGTCCATCTTCGAGAACTCTGTTGAGGATGGTCATCGTCGACCGTTCGAAGTCCCGCATCGGGTCCTTGTCGTCACCGAGCGCGATCTGGAGATCGGAGATCTGCTCGGTGCGCAGACCGGCCCAGGTCTTGCGTTCGATCGATGTCGGCGCGGCCGTGACCACCCCGCGGCGGATCAGGTCGAAGAGAGTCGCGGTGAACGCCGCCTCATCGACCTTGCCTTGACCGGCGAGGCCGGCGACGAGCGCCGGTTCGTGGTCGGTGGGTGGTGCGTGCTCGTATTGGAGGTCGTAGCGGATCCGGGGCTCCCGGCCGAAGCGGAGGTAGGACCCGATGAGGGAGAGTGGCACCAGTCCGGCGGTGAGGGCGACGATCCACAGGGAAGCCGATCGGCCCCGCTCTTCACGCTCGGCCCGCTCGGCGGCGGCCTCCTCTTGGGCGAGGATGCCGGCGAGGCCGGGTCCGGAGACGACGGTGGCGCCGCCGGTCTCATCGAGTAGGTGCCGGGGGAAGACGACGCGGAACTCGACCCACTGATGATCGGGGACGTCGGCGGCGGCGAGCGATGGCGAGATCCCGTCGGCCCCGAGCGAAGTGGAACCGTCGACCGTGGCCGGGTGCCCGAAGACCCGGACCTCGCCGGGGGCCGCCCCTGAGGGGAGGGTCATCGTGGCGGTGAGGTCGTCGAGCGCGGTTCCCCACTCGTCGCCCCACACCTTGAGGTAGACGTCGACGACATCGTCGTAGGCAACGGCCAGGCCGCGCATCTCGTAGCGAACGGTGAAGGTCCGCGTCTCGTCGGTCGCCCGGTAGTGCCACACGATGCGGATCCGCGAGCCGAGGCTCTCGATGCCGAAGGTGCCGGCGGTGTCGGTCACCCCGAGTACGGTGGAGGCCCCCGGTTCATAGGGGACCCCGTCCTCGAGCACGGTGACGGAGCCGATCGTTTCTCCCGGTTCTATCGGCACGTCCCGGTAGGCGCCCGAGAAGGAACCGTCGAAGGAGAAGGTGATCCGCTCGGTGATGGTGAGCGTTCCGTCGTCGTCGACCTCGATCTGGACTTGGGCGTCCGGGAGGGTGAAGCTCTTGGCGGCGGCGACCCCCTGACCGGCGACGAGGACCAGGACGACGACACCGACAACAGCGCCGAGCCGTCTCAGAAGTCCGCCCTCGGCACGCTGCGAGCGTCGTCTTCCACCTCGAAGAACTCCCGGGTCCGGAATCGGGCGATCGCAGCGACCAGGTTGGAGGGCACCGTCTGCACGGTGTTGTTGTAGGTGAGAACGCTGTCGTTGTAGATCTGGCGGGCGATGGCGATGCGATCCTCGGTTTCACCGAGCTGGCGTTGCAGGTCCTGGAAGTTCTCGCTGGCCCGCAGCTCCGGGTACTGCTCCACGAGGGCGAACAACCGTCGCAGCATCGATCCCACCATTCCCTCGGCTTCAGCCTGGTCGGCCACCGAGGCGGCCTGTTGGGCGGTGTTCCGGGCGGCGACGACGGCTTCGAAGGTTTCCTGCTCGTGGGCGGCATACCCCTTGACGGTCTCCACCAGATTGGGGATGAGGTCGTAGCGCCGTCGCAGTTGCACGTCGACTTGAGCCCAGGCGTTGTCGACCCGGTTGCGGCGGCGCACGAGCCGGTTGTAGATGATGAGGAAGCCGCCGACGAGTGCCACGGCGACGACCACGACGATGATGAGCACCATGGACGGATGCTATCGGAGCGAAGGTGGTCACTACCATCACCGCCCCGCACTCTGTGGAGGCCCATGTTCGAATACGCTGCCGCCGCCGTTGACGGCGCCCTCGGCGCCGGGGCCCGGTACGCCGACGCCAGGGTCGTCGTGGTCGGATCGGAGACGATCCAGGTTCGCAACGGTCAGGTCGAGTCGATCGACCGGTCCGAGACCGCCGGGGTCGGCGTTCGGGCGCTCATCGGTTCCTCGTGGGGCTTCTCTGCCGCCGCGGATCTGACCGATGTCGCGGCCGGTGCTGCAGGCGCCCGCGCCGCCGCGGTGGCTCGCGCTTCGGCCCTCGTGCCCGGCGAGCCGCTGCAACTCGCCGACGTGCCGGTGGTCGAGGCCGAGTATGAGACACCCCACACCGAATCTCCCCTCGAGGTGCCGCTGACCGAGAAGGTCGACCTGCTGGTGGGAGTGACCGAGACCATGACCTCAGTCGAGGGGGTTGCCCTGGCGACTGCGACCCTCGCCTTCTGGGATACAGAGAAGTGGTTCGTGTCCTCGCAGGGTCACCGGATCCATCAGCGGATCGTCGAGTCGGGCGGGGGCTTCGACGCGACCGCCATCGGGGAGCGGGAAACCCAGCGCCGCTCCTTCCCCCAGTCTTTCGGCCAGTACGAGACCGGCGGGTACGAGGTGATTCGAAAGTGGGACTTCGCCGGAAACGCTCTTCGGATCGCTGAGGAGGCGGCGGCGCTGCTCACCGCCGACGAGTGTCCCGAGGGGGAGAAGCAGCTGATCCTGGAGGGCAGCCAGTTGGCGCTGCAGATCCACGAATCGGTGGGCCATGCCATCGAACTGGATCGCATTCTCGGGTGGGAGGCCGCCTTCGCAGGCACTTCGCATCTCGAACTGCCTCGCCTCCGCTCCCATCGCTACGGCAGCGAGCTGATGCAGGTCACCGCCGACGCCACGCTCCCCGGTGCTCTCGGTACCTTCGGGTACGACGACGAGGGGACTCCGGCGCAGCGGGTGCCGATCGTCGAAGATGGGATCTGGGTGGGAGTGCTCTCCGGCCGGGACTCGGCCGCCCTGGCCGGACTTCCGCCCGGGGGGATGGTGCGGGGTGACGGTCACAATCGACTCCCCATGGTGCGCATGACCAATGTGGGGCTGCTTCCCGGTGACTCGTCCCTCGAGGAGATCATCGCCGACACGAAGGACGGCATCTACATGGCGACCAATCGTTCCTGGTCGATCGACGACCGCCGCCTCAACTTCCAGTTCGGGACGGAGATCGGCTGGGAGGTGAAGAACGGCAAGTTGGGTCGGATGCTCAAGAACCCCACGTACACCGGGATCACCCCTTTGTTCTGGGCCGAACTCGACCGGCTCGCCGGTGAGGACGAGTGGGTGCACTGGGGCACCCCGAACTGCGGCAAGGGCCAGCCGATGCAGGTAGCCCACACCGGACATTCGGCTTCACCGGGCCGTTTCGGCACCGTGAGGGTGGGGGTGCGGGGATGACCGACTACCAGGCGATCGCTGACCGGCTCGTGGAGATGGTTGGGTCACGGGGTGAATGCGAGGCGACCGTGGGTGGCGGTGAGACGGCTCTCACCCGCTTCGCCAACAGCTTCATCCACCAGAACGTGGGCGATTCGGGACACACGGCCGATCTCCGCGTGGCGGTGGACGGCCGGGTCGCCCGGGGGACCACCAACCGGCTCGATGACGAGTCGCTGTCCTCGCTGGTGGAACGCACGCTGGAGGTGGCTTCGTTGTCGCCCGTTGACCCGGAGTGGCCCGGGCTCGCTCCCTCTGCTCCGGTTCCTGCCGTGGACCACTGGGACCAGGCGACGGCTGCGACGACCCCGGAGGTCCGGGCGGATCTCGTGCGGGCCTTCGTCGACGCCGGTGGGAGCATGCTGGCCGCCGGGTACTGCGATACAGAGGCGACCACGACGGCTTTTGCCAACAGCACCGGTCAGCGGGCGGTGGGGCGCTCGACCCGGGCCACCCTGGACGGGATCCAGCGGAGCCCGACGAGCGCCGGGTCGGCCCATCAGACCTCGTCCTCGATCGGGAGCCTCGACGGGACCGCCGCCGGGACCCTTGCGGCGGAGCGGGCCACCACCGGACTCGAGCCGTACGACACCAAGCCGGGTGAGTACGAGGTGGTGTTGGCCCCGGAGTGCACGGCGACGATCGCCATCTTTCTGGCGTTCTACGGGTTCAACGGCAAACAGGTGGCCGAGGGGCAGTCCTTCGTCGAACTGGGAGCCCGGCAGTTCGATCCGGGAGTTTCGATTTGGGACGATTCCACCGACGACGATGCCCTCGGCATCGGATTCGACTCGGAGGGAACACCGAAACAGAGGGTCGATCTGGTGCGCGACGGCGTGACGGTCGGCATCGCTCACGATCGGCGGACGGCACTCCGGCTCGGCGGTGAATCGACCGGCCACGCCCTCCCCGGGGCCGAGTCGCGGGGTCCGGTGCCGGAGAACCTCGTGTTCGGCGATGGTGCGAGCTCCGTCGAGTCGATGATCGCCTCGGTCGATCGCGGTCTGTATGTGGCGACCTTCAACTACTGCCGGATCCTCGACCCGAAGACCCAAGTCGTCACGGGCCTCACCCGCAACGGGACGTTCATGATCGAGAACGGGGCGATCACCGGAGCCGTCACCAATCTCCGGTTCACTCAATCCTTCGTGGAAGCGCTCGGAGCCGATCGGGTGCTGGGGATCGGGGATGATCGGCGTTTCGCCGACTCGGAGTTCGGCGCCGGACTGGTGCGCGCTCCCAGCCTGCACCTGGCCGGCTGGAACTTCACGGGAGGAGCCGAAGGGTGAGCGGGGATCCGGTGGTTGTCCGTTCGTATGGGGGCCCCGGCGGCTGGTCCCATGCCGAGTTGGACGCGGCACTGCTGGCATCGGCCGGGATCGCCGCCACGATCGAAGGCGATGCCCACCACCACGCACCGCTGTTCGGAGGCGACCAGGTGCGGCTGGTGGTGGCCTCCCCGGACTACGACGCTGCTCGGGAGATCTTGGAGGCGCCCTCCGGCGACGCCCCCTAGTTGGGTTCGGGAGGCCGCCGCAGCCGCTTCTTGAGAGAGTGGCGGCGCTTGGATTCGACCCGCCGCCGCCGGGCTGACGCAGTGGGACTCGTGGCGACCCGGGAAGTCGGAGTACGGGTGGCGTCGCGCAGCAGTTCGGCCATGCGGCGGCGGGCGATCTGGCGGTTGCGCCACTGCGAGCGGCTCTCATCGACCGTCACGGTGACCACGCCGTTGCGGGCTCGGCCGCCGAGACGGCGCAACATGTGGGTCTTGGTCGGCTCGGGGATGGATGGGCTCTCCTGGAGATCGAAGGAGAGCTCGGCCCGGCTGGATGCCCGATTGGCGTGCTGGCCCCCCGGTCCACCGGACGCGTCGAAGCGCCAGTGGAGCTCCCTGCCGGGGACCACGAGATCGTCGTTGATCGCTATCGCGTCGGTCATCTCACCGGGGGACGGGGCGCCCCGAAGTGTACGTGGGGGCCGGTAGTCTCGTCGGCGTGACCGGTGACACGATCGTGCTCTACGGGGAGCCGCTGCGCCCCGACCAGGTGGTGGACGTTGCTCACCGCCGCTCCGAGGTCACCGTCGACCCCACCGTTGCCGAACGCATGGCACCGGCCCGCCAGGTGGTGGAGCGGGCGGTGGCCGAGGGCCGGACCGTCTATGGGATCACGACGGGCTTCGGGGCGCTGTCGTCGACCCGCATCGACGACTCGGATGTGGATCGTTTGCAGGTCGAGTTGCTCCGGAGCCACGCTGCCGGGGTGGGTGAGCCGCTGCCGGATCCGCTGGTTCGGGCGATGTTGCTGCTGCGGGCGCGGACCCTGTCGCAGGGACATTCCGGGGTACGCCCCGAAATCGTCGAACGGCTCATCGAGATGCTGCGGCTCGACCTTCTTCCGGTGGTGCCTTCGCAGGGATCGGTGGGCGCCTCCGGGGATCTGGCCCCTTTCGCTCACCTGAGCCTGCCGCTGATCGGCGAGGGTCGGGTGCGACGCGACGGGGTGGAACTCGACGCAGCCGAAGCGTTACGCCAAGCAGGCCTGGAGCCGGTTCACTTGGCGGCCAAGGAGGGGCTCAGCCTGCTGAACGGGACGGAGGGCATGCTCGCGTACGGGGTGCTGGGCATGGCGCGGGCCGATCGTCTCGCTGCGGCATCCGATCTGGCCTGTGCCCTCTCGGTGGAAGCGCTGCTCGGCAGCGCCCGGCCGTTCCAGCCCCGCATCCACGAGCTGCGACCGCATCCCGGTCAGCTGGCCTCGGCCGAGAACATCCGACGGCTGCTGGCGGGCAGCGAGATCGTCGCCAGCCACCGGGACGACTTCGTGCATGCGGTGCAGGACGCGTACAGCCTGCGGTGCGCACCTCAGGTGCACGGGGCGGCTCGCGACGTCCTGGAATCCGCGGACGCGGTCTTTCGCCGCGAACTCGGGTCGGTGGTCGACAACCCGATCGTGTTCCCCGAGGCCGCCGAGGTGGTGTCCGGGGGCAACTTCCACGGTCAGCCGCTGGCGTTCCAACTCGACTTCATGGCGATTGCGGTCACGGAGCTCGCCAGCATTTCGGAGCGCCGTACCGACCGTATCCTCGATCCCGAGCGTTCCTCGGGGCTTCCCCCTTTCCTGGCCGAGCGACCCGGCCTCAACTCCGGCTACATGCTGGCGCAATACACCGCCGCCGCCTTGGTGGCCGAGAACCGGGTGCTGAGCCACCCGGCCTCGGTGGAGAGCATTCCCACTTCGGGCTCCCAGGAGGACCACGTGTCGATGGGCTGGGGGGCAGGTCGCAAGGCCTGGGAGGCGCTCTCGAACACCGCTCGGGTCATCGCCGTCGAGCTGCTGTGTGCCTCACAGGGAACCGAGCATCGCCGGCCACTTCGGCCGGGGGCGGGGACCGCGGCGGTGCTCGAAGCGGTACGGGAGTTGGTGCCTCCTCTCGAGGGGGACCGAGCCCTGTCGGCCGAGATCGAGGCGGTGGCACGGCTGATAGAGGACGGGACGCTGGTCGCCGCCGCCGAGGGGGTGGTGGGGGAGTTACGCTGAGTCCAACGGCATGAGAAGGAGTCGAGCGATGGCCGAAGCCGAGCAGGCCGAGACGGGCTGGTGGGAGAAGATCAAGGCGCTCTTCAAGCGTGCCCGCGAGAGCGAGACGGCCGAGAAGGCCGGCGACTTCGCTGAGAAGACGTGGGACAAGACCAAGGACGTGGCCGAGAAGGCGTGGGATAAGACGAAGGACGTCGCCGGCGACGTGAAGGAGAAGGTCGAGGAGAAGATCGAGGAGCGTCGCGAGGAGAAGGACGACGACTGAGGCCTCCCCATCTGGAGAGAAAAGGGGCCCGCGGCAGCGGGCCCCTTTCGGATTTGCGTTTCGGGTTCTCTACCCGACCTGTGGGGAGACCTGGAGTGAGAACGGCGGATACTCGTCGGTGAGCCCGGTGAGCCAGGCGGCGACGCGGGCGAACCATTGGAACACCCCGGCCACGAAGTCCTGGATGCCTTCGGGCAGGTTCCCGGTGAACGCGACGGCGAAATACCCGATCCAGATGGCGATCAGCGCCACGAA
The DNA here is from genome assembly GCA_041572755.1 of Acidimicrobiia bacterium. Taxonomy (GTDB): domain Bacteria; phylum Actinomycetota; class Acidimicrobiia; order Spongiisociales; family UBA11373; genus JBFELU01. The sequence continues at coordinate 116,220 of JBFFRY010000004.1, forward strand.
CATGAGGACGCCGAGCACGATCAGGTGGGGGATGGCGCCGATCGCCTTCACGAGGAAGATCCCGGCGACCGCCAGGCCCTTGCTGGGGCTCTCGTTGCGCGGCAAGGTCGCGTCGACGCCGTAGCCGGTCGGGTCGGTCTCGAAGGGCGGGTACTCGTCGGAGATTCCGGCGGTCCACCCGTAGGTGCGGATCCACCACCGCAGCCACCAGGTAATGAAGTTCTGGATCCCCCCCGGCAGGTTCCCGGTGAAGGCAACGACGAAGTACCCGATGTAGCCGGCGATCAGGGCCAGGTATCCGAGGATGCCGACGATGATGAAGTGGGGTATTGCCAGGAACCACTTCAGGAAGAAGATTCCGGCTGCCGCAAGCCCCCGGCTGGGCTCGGCGTTGCGGCGATAGACCACGGCTGCTTGGTTCATGGGATCCCTCCATTGAGTCGCTCGACTCTACCCCCCGGTCCCTTTGATCCACCGCCGTTACCCTGCAGAGGTCCCACAAAGGAGAACGACGTGAGCGGTCCGAGGCCGGTTCGGGCGGCGCGGGGTTCGGGGTTGACGGCGCAAGGGTGGCTTCAGGAGGCGGCGCTGCGGTGCCTCATGAACAACCTCGATCCGGAGGTCGCCGAGAATCCCGACGAGTTGGTGGTGTACGGGGGGAGGGGCCGGGCCGCTCGCTCATGGGAAGCGTTTGATGCCATCGTTGCCGCCCTCACCTCGCTCGGTGACGCCGAGACGTTGCTGGTGCAGTCCGGCAAGCCGGTCGGGGTGTTCCGGACGCACCCGATGGCGCCCCGGGTTCTGATCGCCAACAGCCTGTTGGTGCCGGACTGGGCGGACTGGGAGTCGTTCTGGGATCTCGAGGCCGCCGGACTGATGATGTACGGACAGATGACCGCCGGATCCTGGATCTACATCGGCACCCAGGGCATCTTGCAGGGCACCTACCAGACGTTCTCCTCCTTGGCGGAGCAGCGCTTCGGCGGGACGCTGCGCGGCACCCTCACGCTGACCGCCGGGTTGGGCGGGATGGGGGGCGCCCAACCGCTGGCCGTGACGATGAACGAGGGCGTGGTGCTGTGTATCGAGGTCGATCCGGATCGCCTGCAGCGGCGTCTGGAGACCCGTTACCTCGACGCGGTCGCCGAGAATCTGGACGAGGGGGTGACGATTGCGACCGAGGCCAAGGCGGAGGGCCGTGCCCTGTCGGTTGGCGTGGTGGGCAATGCCGCCGATGTGTTCCCAGAACTGCTGCGGCGGGGGGTGGAGGTCGACATCGTCACGGACCAGACCTCGGCTCACGACCCGCTCAACGGATACATCCCCAGCGGCTACGACGTGGAGGAGGCGGCCCGGCTGCGAGACAAGGACCGGGATCGCTACGTGGAGGAGGCCCGGGCCTCGATGGCCCGGCACTGCGAGGCGATGGTGGGGTTCCAGCAGGCCGGTGCCGAGGTGTTCGACTACGGCAACAATCTGAGGGGTGAGGCCCGGGCGGGTGGATTCGCCGAAGCCTTCTCCTACCCCGGCTTCGTCCCCGCCTACATCCGCCCGTTGTTCTGTGAAGGGATGGGACCGTTCCGCTGGGTGGCGCTGTCGGGTGATCCGGCCGACATCGCAGCAACCGACCGGGCCATCGCCGACTTGTTCCCCGAGAACCGGGCCTTGAATCGATGGCTGGAGATGGCCGGGGAGCGAGTGGCGTTCCAGGGGCTGCCGTCCCGGATCTGCTGGCTCGGGTACGGCGAACGGGATCGGGCCGGGTTGGCCTTCAACGAGTTGGTGCGCCGCGGTGCGGTGTCGGCCCCGATCGTGATCGGCCGCGACCACCTGGATTCGGGATCGGTGGCGTCTCCGTACCGGGAGACGGAGGGTATGGCCGACGGCTCCGACGCAGTGGCCGATTGGCCGATTCTCAATGCGCTGCTCAACACTGCTTCGGGGGCGGCCTGGGTCGCCGTGCACCACGGTGGAGGAGTGGGGATCGGCAAGTCGATCCACGCCGGGGCGCAGGTGGTGGCCGACGGGACCGACGACGGCGCCGAGCGTCTGGAGCGGGTCCTCACCAACGACCCCGGCACCGGGGTGATGCGCCACGCGGACGCCGGGTACGACCGAGCGATCCAGGTCGCCCGGGAACGGGGGGTCCGGATCCCCATGCTCGACACGTGAGCAACCTGCTCGTCACCGGAATCGGGGAGCTGGTCACCAACCGGCCCGGTGCCCCCGATCTGGTGGGGGTGGTTCGGGCTGCGGCGGTCGCCGTCGAAGGCGGGGTGGTGGCCTGGGCGGGTCCCGAGGCGGAGCTGCCGCCCCGGTTCCGGGATCTGGAGTCCCTCGATGCCGAGGGGCGAGCGGTCATCCCCGGCTTCGTCGACGCTCATACCCACATGGTCTTCGCCGGCGACCGTGCCGACGAGTTTGCCGGGAGGCTGCGAGGTGAGAGCTACGCCGACATCCTGGCGGCGGGAGGGGGGATCCACCGCACGGTCGCGGCGACTCGAGACGCGGCGACCGAGGACCTGGTGGCGTCGGCGAGCACGCTGGCGCTTCGCATGTTGGGGCACGGCACCACGACGGTGGAGATCAAGTCGGGCTACGGGCTCGACACCGACACCGAGCGCCGCATGCTGGAGGCGGCTCGGGCGGTGGGTGAGCGGACACCGCTCGATGTGGTGCCGACATTCCTGGGTGCCCACGCCGTGGATCGCGGTTTGGGTCGGGCCGAGTACGTGGACCTGGTGGTCGAGGGGATGTTGCCGACCTGCGCACCGCTCGCCCGATACTGTGACGTGTTCTGCGACGACGGGGCGTTCACCGTCGCCGAGGCCCGACGGGTGCTGGAGGCCGCCGTCGCACATGGCCTCGGGGTTCGGGTGCATGCCGAGCAGCTGACCCACACGGGGGCGGCGCGGCTGGCCGCCGAGGTCGGTGCGGCGAGTGCC
>JBFFRY010000005.1:0-118492 GCA_041572755.1 Acidimicrobiia bacterium
AGCACCATTGCTTCCTCGAGGGTGGCGGGGCCCACCTCCACCTCGGCCGTCACCCCGCCCTCGGCGAGTGCCCGCCGAACCGCCTCGGCGTTCCCACCGGGGACCCGGAGCCCCCGGCCGGCGAGCATCGCCTCGAAACCGGCCGCCTCCAGGATCCCGAAGGCGCGCTCCCAGCCGTCGGTGTGCACGACGACCGCTCTGGAGTCGCCCACGATGTCGCCCTCGCGGCCCCGGCCGATCACCCCACCCCTCGCCATGAGGATCAACCGGTCGGCCTGGCGGGCCTCGTCCATGTAGTGGGGGGTGACCAGCACCGCCGTGCCCGCTTCGGCCTGGGTGCGGATCTCCTCCCAGAGGCGGGCCCGGGCCAGCGGCGCCACCCCCGAAGTGGGTTCGTCGAGCACCAGCAGATCGGGCCGGTGCTGTAATGCGCCAAGGAAAGCCACCCGGCGCTGGTCGCCGAGGGGAAGGTTCCCCACCAGCGTCTCGGCGATCTCGGCCCGGGGGATGCTCGGCTCCACGCCGAAGACGCCGCCGGCGAACGTCAGGTTCTCAGCGGCGGTGAGATCGGCCCACAGCCCCAGCCCCTGGGGAACATACCCGGTGCGGCGACGGGTGGCGCGGGAAGGCGGCTCGCCGAAGAGACGGACCGTGCCGGAGGTGGGTCGCAGCAACCCCAGGATCATCCGCATCAACGTGGTCTTCCCCGCCCCATTGGCACCGAGGACCCCGACCACCTCGCCGGATTCGACCGCCAGATCGACGGCGTCGACGGCGGTGAAACCCCCAAAGCGACGCGTCACGCCGAGAACATCGACGACGCTCACGACGCCGCTTCCCGAAGGGCGGCCACGATCACCACGTCCTCCAGATCGGGCGGGGTCGCAGCCGGATGGCCGTCGGGGAACCACTCCCGCCACCGGGCGCCCCGCCGCCACGCTCTGGAGGGATCCGCCGGCGACTCGGTGTCGATGACGGCCCCCGGCATCGAGCCCCGGACGTCGTCGGGTGCTCCCGCCACCACCACCCGCCCCTCGTGGAGGACCGTCACCGATGCGGCCCGTTCAGCCTCGTCGAGATAAGCCGATGTCATCACCACGGCAGCGCCCCCTGAAGCCGCCGATGCGATCAGCCGCCACAGGTCGGACCGGCTCACCGGGTCGATCCCCGTCGTCGGCTCATCCAGCACCAGCAGCGCCGGGGTGTGGAGCATGGCGGTGACCACCGCCAGCTTGCGCCGCATCCCGCCCGAGAGGTTCCCAGCGAGCCGATCGACGAACGGCGCCAAGGCCGTCCGTTCCAAGAGCGGACCCGCGGCCGCCGCCGGGTTCTCGACGCCGCGAGCCGTCCCGGAGAAATCGAGGTTCTCGGCCACCGTGAGATCGGCGAACACCCCGCCGGTGGCGGGCACATACCCGAGGCGGCGCCGCTCCGGGATCGACACGACGCCCCCGTGATCGATGGGCAGGCCGGCGAGGACCCGGCACAGCGTGGTCTTTCCCGCCCCGTCGCCGCCGACGACGGCGGTGACCCGCCCCGGCTCGGCGGACAGATCGATCCCGTCGAGGGCGGGCTTGCCCCCGAGGTTCACCGTCAAACCGGAGACACCCCAGCTCACCGGTTCCCTCTCCCCCCGGCCGGAGCGAGATCGCGGCGGAAACGCAACACCGCCAACCCGAACACCACGATCGCCATGACGAACAACGCCAGGTAGGGGAGGGCGAGGGCATCGAACGGCGTGGCCTTCAAGAACACCCCCCGCATGATCATCACGAAGTAGGTGAGGGGCAGTACGTAGGCGATCCAGCGCACCCCGATCGGCATCGACTGCAGCGGGAAGATGAGCCCCGAAAGGAGGATCTGGGGGATCATCACCATGATCGCCAGTTGGATGGCCTCCCCCTGGGTGTGCGACACGGTGGAGATGAGCACCCCGAACCCCAGCGCCACGAACAGGAACACGAGCCCGCCGAGGGCGAACAGCAGGATCGAGCCGCGGAACGGCACATCGAAGACCACCAGCCCGAGGATCGTGATGATCACCAGGTCGAACACCCCCACCAGGAAGTAGGGGGCGATCTTGCCGATGATCACGTCGCGGGGCCGCAGCGGCATCACCGCCAGCTGCTCGATCGTCCCGTCGGCCCTCTCCTTGACCACCCCGAGGCTGGTGATGATCGTGCCGATCGCCAGCAGCACGAACCCGATCAGGCCCGGCACCATGATGTTGGCGGTGCTCAACTCCGGGTTGAACAGCACCTCCACCGAGACCCCCTCGGGAAGCGAGCCGGCACGGCGCAACGCCGACTGGGCGGTGAACAGCTCGGTGCCGTCCAGATAGACGGTGGGAGAAGGCCCGGTCACCAAGGCCACGACCGCATCGCCGTCACGAAGGAGCCGTTCGGCGGTCTCGGCCCCGCCACTCGGGTCGACGATGACCACATCGAAGGGCTCGGTGAGGGCCTCCTCGGCGACCGCGGCCCCCGGGCCGAGCACCGCGGTCGGGATGTCCTTGATATCGAACCGAGCCGCATAGCCGAAGACCGTGAGCAGGATCACCGGGATGGCGATGAGCATCGCCACCGTCCGCTTGTCGCGCCGCAGCTGACGGAACTCCTTGAGGATCATGGCCCGCATCGCTGTGCTCCTTGTGTCTCGGCCCGCCCATTCAAGCGCCGGAGATCACCCGGCGGGAAGCGCCTCCAGGAGACGGGCGAGGTCGTCCGGGGAGGTGTGCAGGTGCGCCGAGACCCGCAGCAGCAGGTCGGAGTGATCCCGGCGCCAGGGAACGGCGACCACCACCCCGTGCCGTTCCAGGAGGTGGCGAGCGATGGCTTCGGCCCGCTCCCGGGGCTCCGGCGACGACCAAGCCGCCGGGCCCAGGTGGGCCGTCATCGAACCGACCATCTCCGCCGGCCCGGCGGGCTCCCACCCCAGCTCGTCGGCGATGCGGCGGCGCATGCCCAGCGCCAGGTCACGGTTGGCAGCCCTCACCGCCGGCCAGCCTCCCGGCAGCATCTCACCGATCACCTCGATCGCCCGAGGCACCGTCAACCAGGGCGTCGGGTCGTCGGTGCCGGTCCAGTCGAACATGGCGTGGAAGCGATCATCCGCTGCGGCGGCGCCGTGGCTGATCACCACCGGGTGGGCCTGGTGGCGCCGGCGGGCAGCGACCCAGAGGAACCCGGCTCCCTTGGGGGCGCACACCCACTTGTGCCAGTTGCCGGCGTAGGCGAGGGCGTCCAGCGACTCGATGTCGACCTCCACCATCCCGGGGGCGTGGGCTCCATCGACGATCACCTCCACGGCCCGCTCCCGGAGCAGCGACACGATCTCGGCTATCGGGAACACGAGCGCCGTCGGGCTGGTCACGTGGTCGACGATGGCGATCCGGGTCGACGGGGTGAGCGCTCGGTCGATGGCTTCGACGACCTGACCGGGCCCGGCCACCGGAACCGGGATGCGGGCCACCACCACCCGGCCCCCGAAGCGGGCCGCCTCATGCTCGGCGGCGAGCCGGCATGCCTCGTAGCCGTGATCGGTGACCAGGATCTCGTCGCCGGCCGCCAGGTCGAGAGAGCGGAGCAATGCGTTGATGCCTGTGGTGGCGTTGCGCACGAAAGCAAAACCGCCGGGATCGGCCCCCACGAAGGCCGCCGCCTTCGAGCGGGCCTCGGCGAGCCTCCCCGTCCTCAGCTCGGTCAGGAAACGGACCGGGTTGGCCTCCATCTGCTCCTGCAACGCCCGCTGATGATCGAGCACCGGCCGGGGGCAGGCCCCGAACGAACCATGGTTGAGGTAGGCGACCTCGGGGTCGAGCGGCCAGGCGGAGCGATGCACCAGCCCATTCTGGCCGCCGCCGATCAGGAGGCCAGCGTGCCGGCGAACACCTGCCAGGCGAGCAGCGACTTGGCGGTGAGGCTCAGCAGCACATAGACCGACTCGCCGAAGACGTAGTCGGCCCAGCGGCCGACCTTGCGGTACTGCAGCACCATGTTGACCGCGAAGCTGTTGAAGAACACGAACAGCGACACGTAGATGGCGTAGACGAAGCCGGGCGGCGAGCCGGCCGACGTCGGGCTCCACAGATACACACCCACCAGCAGCCACGGCACGACGCCGGTGACCACGCCGAACCAGTACGGCATCCAGCGGCCGCTGCCGGGCGACTCGTAGTGCTCCTGGAGCAGCCCGAAGAGGATCATGGCGGCGTTCACTCCGAAGATCCCGCCGAGCGCGGCCACGTCGCTGATGCCGGTGAGCATGGCGATCAGCACCACCATCACCGACGAGCTCAGGGCGTACTCGATCCAGCGGGCGTAGTTGCGTTCCCGCTGCAAGTTGGCCACGTACCAGTCGTAGATGCGGGGCGAGGCGACCAGCCAGTGCGCGACCGCCGAGAGGAAGAGGAACGCGGCGACGCCCCAGGCGAAACGAAGTTCGAAGAGGCGGTCCAGCGACGGCGGCCGGGCCCCGGGGGCGTCCTCGAGGAAGTTGGCGGTGACGGGAAGGGCGAAGTCGTTGGCGATCACCAGGACGACGATGCCCTGGATCGCGTGGAAGGCCCCCATCACGACGTTGTACGTTCGCAGTCTGCTGAATCGGGCGGTAGTGGTGTCGGTCATCCCACGACGATATCAATCCCCGCCCTGCTACGGAGGTAGCCTCCGCCTGGGAGGACCCGTGACCCGAACCATCCGCACCGGCGACGAGTACATCGAGAGCCTGCGCAACCGGGATCTCGACGTCCACTTCATGGGGGAACGGGTGGCCGAACCCGTCGACCACCCGGTGATCCGCCCCTCGATCAACGCCATGGCGGCCACCTACGACCTGGCGGTCGACGACCCCGATCTCGCCACCGCCGTCTCGGGGATCACCGGGGAACGAGTCAACCGCTTCCTCCACGTCACCGAGAGCGCCGCGGACGTGGTCGCCCAGAACGAGATGCAGCGGCGGCTCGGCCAGCTCACCGGCACGTGCTTCCAGCGCTGCGTCGGGATGGACGCCGTCAACTCGGTGTACTCGATCACCCACGACATCGATGCCGCCCACGGAACCGCATATCAGGAGCGCTTCGTGGCCTGGCTGAGCGAGGTGCAGCGTCGCAACCTGGTGATCGGTGGAGCCATGACCGATGTGAAAGGCGACCGGTCGCGGGCCCCCGCCGAACTGGCCGACCCCGACCTCTACACCCGGGTGGTGGAGCGGCGCCCCGACGGCATCGTGATCCGGGGGGCCAAGGCCCACCAGACCGGTGCCATCAACTCCCACTGGATGCTGGTCATGCCGACCCTGCGGCTCACCCCCGACGAGCGCGACTATGCGGTGATCTGTGCGGTCCCCGTCGAGGCGCAGGGCCTCACCTTCGTCTACGGGCGCCAGTCGTGCGACACCCGCAGCCTCGACGGCGACGTCGACGTCGGGAACGCAACGTATGCCGGCCAGGAGGCCCTGGTGATCCTGCGGGACGTCTTCGTGCCCACCGAGCACGTCTTCATGGACGGCGAGGTCGACTTTGCCGCCGAGCTCGTGGAGCGTTTCACCGCCTATCACCGCCGCTCCTACGTCTGCAAGGCGGGGGTGGGCGACGTGCTGATCGGGGCGGCTGCTCTCATCGCCGACTACAACGGCGTTCCCCAGGCCTCCCACATCCGGGACAAGCTGGTGGAGATGGTCCATCTCAACGAGACGATCTTCGGCACCGGGATCGCCGCTTCCCACCGCTCCCACGCCACCGCGGCCGGGAACTGGGAGCCGGACGGGATGCTCGCCAACGTGTGCAAGCAGAACGTGACCAGATTCCCCTACGAGATGGGACGCCTCGCTCAGGATCTCGCCGGGGGAGCGGTCGTCACCCTTCCGTCCGAACGCGACTGGGAGGACGGTGAGATCGGCCCCCTGCTCGACAAGTACCTGCGGGGTCGGGACGACGTGCCCACCGAGCACCGCATCCGGGCGTTGCGGCTCATCGAGAACATGACTCTCGGGCGCAACGCGGTGGGCTACCTCACCGAGTCACTGCACGGAGCCGGTTCACCTCAGGCGCAGCGGATCGTCATGGCCCGCCGCGCCGACCTGGAGGCCAAGAAGGCCCTGGCTCGGCGGCTGGCCGGGATCCCAGAGGACGAGGCGCCCTAGGCGCGGCGCCGAGTCGTGAGAGCCGACAGGCTCCCGGCGAACATGTGGGGCCGGGTCCACCCCTCCGAACCGGCCGGGGGCGGGATGGAACCCAGATCGGCTTCCGGAGTGCCGTCGAGGACCGCCTGGTCCACGAGCTCGTCGAACGCCCGCAGGTACGACGCCATGGCGGCGAGGTGGGTTCGATCGCCGACGGGTCCGTGGCCGGGCACCAGATGCTCCACGTGGAGCCCGCTCATCGTGTCGAGCATCGCCGCCCACTCGGCCGGGTAGCCGTCGTTGACCCTCGGATGGCACTCGACCCACAGCAGGTCGCCGCAGATGATCACACCGTCCGAGGGCAGGTGGACGAACACGTCGCTGTCGGTGTGGCCGCCCCCGTAGGTGAGAACCTCGGCCGAGCGGCCCGAGCCCTCCACCGTCATGCCGTCCTCGGCCATGGCGGCGGGGAGGGTGAGCCGGAAGCCGGGGAGTGACTCTTTGACCGCCCCGTACATCCTCAAGCGGCTCTCGGCGAGCTGCCGCTCGGCTTCAGACTCGGCGGCCTCGATGGCCCCCCTCACGGTGTCGAGAGCCTCATCGATTTCGGCCGCGTAGGCGTCGAGGTCGTCGGGGGCGGTACCGGCGATCAGCTCGATTGTCCGGGCCGTCGACACGATGCGGGCGTCGTCGAAGACCTGATTGCCCCCGGTGTGATCGTCGTGCCAGTGGCTGGTGACCACCAGCGAGGCGCTGCGACCGGTCAGCTGCTCGGCGGCGGCCCGCAGGTCCCGGGCCGCCTGGATGGTCATGAAGGTGTCGACGATGAGGGTGCGATCCCCGAGATCGACGATGGCGGCGTTCGAGACCGCGGCCCCACTGGGACCTGCCACGGCCGCAAACACCCCGGAAACGACCTCGTGGAGAGCGAAGTGCGGGGAATCCATAGGGCGAGCGTATCAGCGAGCCCAAGAGGGGTCGGCGTCCGCTTTGCCGATCTTCGCGGTCTGTGTCATGGTGGGGGCGTGAGCGGAACGAGTCTCAATCGAGTCGCCGGCCGGCGTGCCGCCAAGACCTATGGGGGCGGTCGGGTGTGTGCCGCCGACGGCTGCGAAACAGTCCTGTCCACCTACAACCGGAACACGCACTGCTGGACCCACTTCCAGCCGGTGCCGCGTCCGGCCCGGATCCCGGGCCCCTCACCCAAGGCCTAGGGCGGAGGGGTTCCGATGGTGCCCGGCGATCGCCGGGCCTCTGCCGGTGTGCGTTGAGCTTCCCGGCGCCGCCGTGATGATCGCCGGCGCCGCCGACGGCCGCGCCCGGCGGTCGGCGCCTCCACACCGGGGATTCCCCCAGGTGATCCCACAACGAACGGCCCCCGGTCGGGGACGGCTGGTAGATTGTCGCCACCGGAGAAAGGAGGTGGTCCGAGTAATGAGTGGTAGTAGTCACAGGACCCCGGAGGTGGTCGGGCGCTAACGGCCACAGGGGTGGCCGTTGCCCGGGCTGGACGCCCGGGAGGTGGCGACTCCAACCCGGACCACCGGGGCCCGGAGATCCGCAAGCTGGTCCTCTTGCGGCGGCGCACGCGCTGAAGTGTCTCCGGGCCTTCACGCGCCCCGGCCCGGCCTTCAGGCCGGCCGGCGCAACTCGAACCACCGGAACTCGAGCGGCCCGATGTCGAGCGTGAACGGATCGACGGTGAGCCCTTCGAGGGGGTCACCCGAGAGGGCGTCGACCGGAATCCGCCCCCCCAAACGGCCCGGGGGGAATCGAACCGCCTGGGCATCGGGGGCGAAGTTGGCGAGCACCAGGGTGGCGCGCCCGGCGTGTTCGCGGAGGAAGGTGAACACGGCGTCGTTCGGGTGATCGACCATCTCGAAGGTTCCCAGACCCATCTCCGGTCGATCCCGACGGGCTGCCAGCATGTCTCTCACCCAGTTGAGCAGCGAGCCGGGGTCGGCGCGCTGGTCTTCGACGTTCACCGCTTCCGGCCCGAACCGCCCGGTGATCATGGGGTTGGCGGAGGTTGCCGCCTCGGTGAACCCGCCCCCCGGCGTCCACTGCATCGGGGTGCGCACACCATCGCGATCGGGCAGCTCGATGTCGTCCCACATCCCGATCTCGTCGCCGTAGTAGAGGACGGGGCTCCCGGGGAGCGAGAGCAGGAGGCCGTGGAGCAACTCGACGGCGCGGCGATCGTTGCCGACCAGAGCCGCCAACCGGCGGCGGATACCGAGATTGAGCCGGTGGCGGGGGTCGGGTGCGTAGTGGTTCCACATGAACTCGCGCTCCTCCGGCGTGACCATCTCGAGGGTCAGCTCGTCGTGGTTGCGCAGGAAGATCCCCCACTGGGTGCCGTCCGGGATTGGGGGTGTGTCGGCCAGGATGCTGCGAAGGTCCCGCGCCTGGCCGCGGGCCAGGCCCATGTAGAGGCGGGGCATGACGGGGAAATGGAAGTTCATGTGGCACTCGTCGCCGTCCCCGAAGTAGGCGGCGGCGTCCCGGGGCCACTGGTTGGCCTCGGCCAGCAGGACCTTGTCGCCGTACTCGGCGTCCACCATCGCCCGGACTCGCTTCAAGTACTCATGGGTCTCCGGCAGGTTCTCGCAGTTCGTCCCCTCCCGTTCGAACAGGTAGGGCACGGCATCCATGCGAAAACCATCGAAACCCACCTCGAGCCAGAACCGCAGCACATCGAGCATCTCGGCCTGGACGGCCGGGTTGTCGAAGTTGAGATCGGGTTGGTGGCTGTAGAACCGGTGCCAGTAGTAGGCGCCGGCGCTCTCATCCCACGCCCAGTTGGAATCCTCCGTGTCGAGGAAGATGATGCGGGTCTCCCCGTATCGCTCGGGAGTCTCCGACCAGACGTACCAGTCCCGGCGGTCGCTCCCCGGCCGGCGGGACTCCTGGAACCACGGGTGGGCATCCGAGGTGTGGTTCATGACCAGGTCTGAGATGATCCGCAGACCGGCCCGGTGGGCGGCATCGATCAGATCGGCGACGTCGTCGAGCGTCCCGAGTTCCGGGTGCACGGAGCGATAGTCGGAGACGTCGTAGCCGCCGTCTCGCATCGGCGAGTCGAAGAACGGAGGGATCCACAGGCAGTCGACGCCGAGCCAGCGCAGGTAGTCCAAGGATTCCGTGATGCCTCGGAGGTCACCGATCCCGTCCCCGTTGCCGTCCCGGAACGACCGCGGCAGAACCTCGTAGAAGACGGCGGACTGGTACCAGGCCAAGCAAGCCTCCCATCCGGCACGCGGAGGCTAGTGGGGGGCGGGAGACCAGTGGCGTTGGCGGTCGATGAGTTCCCGCAGCGAACCGAGGAGCCGGGAGATCTGATCGCGATGGCGCTCGTCGGTGAGTTGGCCTCGAGCATCGAACTTCCGCGATGCCCCGTCCACCATCACCTGGGGAGCTGCGACCAGCGGCACCTGGTTGTGCAGCAGGATCTCCCTGAGATGGAGTTGCGCCCTCACCGTGCCGAACCGGCCTCCGGCACCGAGGATGGCGGTGGGGATCCCGTTGAGCGGTGAGCTTGCGCCACCCCGGGACGCCCAGTCGAGGGCATTCTTGAGGACCCCCGGGACCGAGTAGTTGTACTCGGGGGTGGCGATGAGCAATGCATCGGCCTCAGCCATGGCGTCGCGCAGGGCGACCACTGCGGGGGGGAAGCCCCGGGCGGCCTCGTCGTCGGCGTTGAAGAGAGGAATGTCGTTGAGATCGGCGATCTCGACCTTCATGTCATTCGGTGCGAGCTCGGCTGCCGTCTCGAGCAGCGCCCGGTTGTGGGAGCCCCGGCGCAGGGATCCGGCGATGCCGAGGACGCGGCTTACGGCGTGGGTCATGTGAGCGCCAACGCCGGCGAGGCCGCCGGCATTCCTAAGGCTGGGTCAGCTCCACATACATCAGGTAGTGGGGTCCGATCTCGGGTAGCTCGAAGGGATCGCCGAAGCGTCGGAACCCGTACCGCTCGTAGAAGCCGTAGGCCCCGATCTTGGCATTGGCCCACACCACCCGGGCCCCCATCGAGGCGGCGTGCTCCAGGCAGCGGCGCAGCAGGAGGCCGCCGAGCCCGTAGCCGCGCTGCCCGTGGTCGACGGCGGTGCCGCGGACCCTCCACGTCTCCACCTCGGTCGAGCCGGGGAGGCGCTGACGGTGAATCGTCGAGATCCCGACCAGTCGGTCGTGACGGTATCCGCCCAGGTGGAGGGTGTCGGAGAGATCGTCGCCCGACCAGGACATCTCGTCGAGCTCCTGGTGGGGCCGGAGGAGGGCCCGGCGCAGGCCATGAGTGTCTTCAGCCTCAATCGCCCGGATCTCGAACTCGCTCATCGAGCGCCTCCCAGCCGCAGCCTATTCGCCGGTGCCTCCCGCATGCCGAGCCGCGGATTCCGCGGTGCCGTCGGAAGCGAGGGAAGCGGCCCGGACGGCAAACGATCGCCGGAGTTCCGCCTCGACGTCGGAGAAGAACTCCTCCCGGAACGTGGGGTCGGTGACCAGATACACCGTGAAGTAGAAGGCGGAGAACCCGGCGAGGAATGCGGCCACCCTGAGCAGCTCCTCGGTGAGCGCCATCGGCCGGCCGAAGAGCTCGAAACTCGCCATCGCGTTGGCCGGCTCCGTCGTCCACGTCTCGATGGTGCCGGGCTGCATGGTGAGCACGCCGAACAACACGAAGAAGGCGCCGATGAGCACGGCGGCGGTCGTCACCCGCAGTGCCTGGGTCACGACCATGACCAGGCCCGCGTTCCCCCACTGGCGCACGGAAGGATCCGGCACGGCCACCGGGTCGGGTGCAGTGATCCCCTCGGCCGGCGTCCCGGCCACGTGGCGCTCGATCTCGGCGGCGGTGGCAAAGGTGGCCAGGGGCCGCAGCTCCCGGGGGAGGCGGGTGATGATGAACACGGCTCCGAGCGCCAGGAAGAGCCCCAGAACCGCCAGCATGGGAACGGTCTCCAGGGTTCCGGCCACCTGCCACACCTCGGCATTGATGAACAGGAAGAGGAATGCGATCAGCAGCAGGGGCAGCGCTCTGGTGAACAGGCCCAGAGTGTCCCCGAGCTGGCGGATCAGCTGACCGGCCGCCCAGCGCGCCATCGGGATCACCCCGTACGAGGTGAACCCGTAGACCACGGCGAGCAGCACGAGGTTGGCGCCGGCCAACCAGGCCGCCTCGTCCCATTCCCCCCCGAACACCCGCGGGAGGAGCGCCGGGACGAGGACGAACACCGCCACTTCGGGGAGGCCGACCCGGTCGGGCCGCTGGAAGGCCGGTCGTCCCCGGGCCGCGTTGGTCAGAGCCCATCCGGCGATCAGGATCGCAAACCCGCCGGCAACCGAGAGGAGATTGGCCCACCACGGCCAGTCGAGGTTGGCGGCGGCCAGCATCTCGAAGAGGAAGGTGAGCGTCAGGACGGGAAGGGTCCTGGTGAGCACGTCTTCGGAGGCCGAGTAGCCATCGATGAAGTGGGGTACCCCGCGCCGGATGAGCCAGCGCTCGATGGAGCGGGGGTTGCCGTCGGATCGGGTCGCCGCCACGGGAGGGGAGCCTACCCGCCCCCACCGGGCACTCCCGGGGTAAACTACACGTCTGTAATCATCGGAGGCGGAGATGGTGCTGGCGGCGGATCGGGCGATCGACGGCGTGACCGAGGCCGTGGTCCACGCCTACGCCAGGCAGGGATGCACCGTCGTTGAGACTTCACTCGCCGACGTCTCAGGAATCGACGACGTGCCGGGGACCGTGGTCGTGGCCGCCGACGTCGGTGTCGCCGAGTGTCTGCTGGAGGACGGCATCGACCCGGTTGAGATGACCCCGGGGATCGAGCGGCTGGCGGCCACCGGATGGGAGGTGACGGTGCTGTCACCCGCCCATCGCATGGGCGAGGCCCATCGAGCCCTGCGGGGACGCCCGACGACCGTCCAGGCGTGGTGGCGCGACCGGGATCAACTCTGCTTCGGGGTGCCCGAAGTACCCTGACGGGGTGCCCACCCCCCTCTACACCCAAACCGTCGTTGCCTTCATCTGGGACTTCGATCGCACGCTGATCCCGGGCAATCAACAGGAGCCGATCTTCGAGGCCTACGGGGTCGACGAGGCGACGTTCTGGGCCGAGGTCGACGGCCTCGCCGGCTACCACCGCAAGCGGGGAACGGTGATCTCCCGGGATGCCGCCTACCTGCTCCACATCCTCACCTACGTCGAGCGGGGCATCTTCAAGGACCTCACCAACGATCGGCTCCGGGAGCTCGGTGCCCATATCACCCCCAATCCGGGGATCCCGGAGTTCTTCGATGCCACCCGCGAAGTAGTGGCCTCGGAGCCGCGTTTCCGGGCCGAAGGGATCACGGTCGAGCACTACGTGGTCTCCACCGGGATCCTGCCGATGATCGAAGGCAGCTCGATCGCCCCCAAGATCGACGGTATCTGGGCGAACACCTTCCTCGAGCACTCGGCGCCTCCGGGCTATCTGGAGCATCTCGACGTGGAAGACGAGCGGGGCCCCATCACCCATGTCGGCTCGATGATCGACAACACCACCAAGACCCGGGCAGTGTTCGAGATCAACAAGGGCGTGAATCGCAACTCGAGTGTCGACGTCAACGCCAGGATGGGAGAGGAGCAGCGTCGGGTTCCCATCAGCCACATGATCTACATCGCCGATGGGCCCAGCGACGTGCCGGTGTTCTCCCTGCTCAACCAGCGAGGCGGCAAGACCCTCGGCGTCTACACCCTCGAGCCCCGCAACAACTTCCGCCAGGTGAAGGATCTCCAAGAGCAGGGCCGGATCCAGGGCATGGCGGAGGCCGACTTCCGTCCCGGCAAGGCCGCCTTCCTGTGGCTGATGGACAGCCTCACTCAGATCGCCGACGAGATCGTCGAGGCCCGGGCTCGGGCGTTCGCCGACATCCCCAATCCCCCGGGTCACGTGTAGCGGGTAGCGTCGGCATCGTCGACCACAACGAGGTGAGGCCATGCAGGTTTCTGGTTCGCGCGTGCTGGTGACCGGGGGTGCGTCTGGTCTGGGTGAGGGGACCGTGAGACGCTTGACGGCCGGCGGGGCCAAGGTTGCGATCCTCGATCTCCCCCAGTCGCAGGGCGCAGCGCTGGCCGAGGAACTGGACGGAGCGATCTTCGTGGCGGCCGATGTGACCGACAGCGAAGCCGTCGGGAAGGCCGTGGCCGATGCCGCATCCGGTCTCGGTGGTCTCAACGTGTGTGTCGCCGCCGCCGGGGTCGCCTCGGCCCACCGGTTGGTGACCCGGACCGGCGATCTCTTCCCGCTCGAGCTCTTCCGATTCGTCGTGGACGTCAACCTGGTCGGCCTCTTCGACGTGGTCCGCAACGCGGCCGGGGTGATGGGCGAGAACGAGGAGGGAGCCTCGGGGGAGCGGGGCCTCATCATCACCGTGGCGTCCATCGCAGCATTCGAGGGGCAGATCGGCCAGGCGGCCTACTCGGCCTCGAAAGGCGGGGTGGCGGCGATGACGCTGCCCTTGGCCCGGGATCTCGCCGGACGGGGCATCCGGGTCCTGTGCATCGCTCCCGGGATCATGGACACTCCGATGCTCGACGCCGGTGGGCCGGATCTCCGTGAGCGGCTGGCCGATGTGCACCTCTTCCCCAAGCGGCTCGGGACGGCGGAGGACTTCGCCGGCCTCGTCGAGCACATGATGACCAACACGCTGCTGAACGGGACGGTGGTCCGCCTCGACGCCGGATCCCGCATGGCGCCCCGCTGACCGGCGACCATTCGGCCCCATCCGGTCGGGCACGGGCCTCCCGGATACACTCGCGTCATGAGCCTCGAACTCGTGGACGCCTGGCGCGAACCGTCTTGGCCCGAGGCTCAGGAGCGGCCGCTGCTCTTCCTGCTGGATGCGTCCTCGGCGCTGGAGCGTCGACTGCTCGAGGCGTGGATCGACCGCAACCGCCGCGCCGGTTCCGGCTATGCGTCGGTGGACATCCCGCCGTCGCGCCGGCGGCGCCTCCGCCGACCTGGGAACTCCCGGCTGCTGCAGCAGCGTCTCGAGGACGGCGGCGATCCGCTGCTGGTGCCGCTGCGGGTGGCGTGGCTGGCGCCGGAGCGGGAGGGCCGGCGCCGGGCGAGCCTGCTCGACTTGCTGGCATTCGGCGACCCGCGCGACCCGCCCCGTCTCCGTCAGGAGTGGTTGGTGCGCCGATACCCCGATCGGATGCGCATCGTGGCAGGGGAGGCCGCCCCGGCCTCCGAGCTGCGCCGCCGCTGGGTGGAGGCCAGGACGAAGAGCCCCGACGATCCGGCCGGCTTCGCCGAGTTCGTGGCGATGCAAGCCTCGCTCGCCCTGGAACGCTCCGAGCGGCGCATCCGGGGGAACCGCTACAAGGTGCCCCGGTTCCTGGCCGAGGATCTCCTGAACCGCTCATCGTTCCAGGTGGGTCTGCTCAAGCTGGCCGAGACCACCGGACAGACCGCGGAGGGCGCCATGCGTCTCGCCCACCGTTATCTGAAGGAGATCGCCGCCACCCACAGCACGTTCGTGATCGACCTGATGGCGGCGCTGATCCGGATCCTGTACACCCAGGGCTACCACCGGCGGATCTTCTACGACCGGGAGGACCTGCGCCGCATCTACGAGTTGTCGCAGCAGCACCCTCTCGTGTTCCTGCCCGGCCACAAGTCGAATCTGGACCACCTGGTGCTCATGTACGTGTTGTACGAGAACGGTTTCCCGCCGAACCACACGGCCGGCGGCATCAACATGAACTTCCTCCCCGTGGGGCCGCTGGTCCGGCGGGCGGGAGTGTTCTTCATCAGGAGGTCCTTCAAGGACAACGAGCCCTACAAGTTCGTGCTGAAGAGATACCTCGACTTCTTGCTGGCGAAGCGGTTCCCGCTCGAATGGTTCATCGAAGGGGGAAGGTCTCGTTCGGGCAAGATGCGGGCTCCCCGATTCGGGATGCTGGCGTACGTCGCCGACTCGTTTCGGCGCGGCTCATGCGACGACGTCGTTCTGGTGCCGGTCTCCATCGCCTACGACCAGATCCAGGACGTCGGGGACTACACCGCCGAGCAGAGGGGTGCCGCCAAGCAGCGGGAGAGCTTCAGCTGGTTCCTCCGCGCCCTGCGCACGATGCGGCGCCGCTACGGCCGGATCCATCTCAATCTGGGCGACACCCTGTCGCTGGCCGAGGCGCTCACCCCCTACCGTGACGGGGAGGGCCAACCCGATGAGACGGCGCTCGACATCCAGAAGCTCGCCTTCGAAGTGGCGGTGCGCATCAACCGGGTCACACCGATCACGCCGATCTCGCTGGTGACCCTGGCGCTCCTGGGCTCCCGGGATCGGGCTCTCACCGTCGATGAGACCCTGGCGGTGCTGTCGGACTACCTCGAGCTCGTCGAGCGCCGGGGACTCCCCGTGACCGAAGCTCTCTCGCTCGACACCCCGGAACAGGTGCTCGCCGCTCTCGAAGCACTCCGGGAGCACGGCGTCGTCTCCCGCTTCACCGGCGGGCTGGAAACCGTCTACTCGATCGAACCGGAGCAACACCTCTCCGCCGCCTACTACCGGAACACGATCAGCCACTTCTTCACGACCGGGGCGATCGTCGAGCTGGCTCTTCTGGCCGCCGCCGAGGCCGACGGGGACCCGGGAGCAGCCTTCTGGGCCGAGGTGATGGCCCTGCGCGATCTCCTGAAGTTCGAGTTCTTCTTCTCCGGCAAGGAGGAGTTCCGCGGTGAAGTCGAGTCGGAACTCGTCGACCACGCGTCCGGATGGAGGAAGAGCCTTGCCAAGGGCGGCGACGAGGTGATGTCGATCCTTCGGTCGGTGCGGCCCTTCCGGGCGCACTGGGTGCTGCGGCCGTTCCTCGAGGCCTACCGGGTCGTCGCCGATCTGCTGGAACACCGCGACTATCGCCAGGAGATCGAGGAGAAGGCATTCCTCGACGAGTGCCTGGCGGTCGGGAGGCAGTATCTGCTGCAGCATCGCATCGAGAGCCCCGAGTCGGTGTCGACCGTGCTGTTCGGCACCGCCCTCAGCCTGGCCCGCAACCGGGGCCTCCTGGAGGCGGGGGGGCCCGAGAGGCTGGATGAGCGGCGGGCCTTCGCCGCCGAGATCCGCGACGTGATCCGCAGAATCGACTCAATCGAGACCCTGGCCGCCGCCCGGCGGTTGGGCCTCCCCGAGTGAGGCCTACTTCTTGGCCGACTCGTAGTAGGGGTCGCTCCCGGAGGCATGGTCGGTGACGTCGACGACCTGCTCCACCTCGGGGATGGCCTCCTTGATCGCGACCTCGATGCCCTGACTCAGGGTGACCTGGGCGAGACCGCAGCCCTGGCAACCGCCGCCGAGCCTCAAGTACACGGTGGCGTCTTCGACTCCGACCAGCTCGGCGAAGCCACCGTGGGACGCAATGGCCGGGTTGATCTGGTGGTCGAGGACGGCCGCCACCCGCTCGGCGAGCGGGCCGCTGAGGTCTCCCGTTCCGCCACCGAACTTGGGGAGAGGGCTGTTCGGGTTGTCGATGGCGAGGCCGCCGTCTCTGACTTGGATCGACGCTCCCCGCAGGTTGTCGACGCTCTTGGCCGCAACGATCACCGGGAGATCGCCGTGGTTCGAGAACGCATCGCCGTCGGCGGCGTCCTCGATCGGGATGAACGTGAGTTCGTAGACGAACTCGACCCCTCGGATGCCGGTGATCTGCACGCTGAGGGCCAGATCCTCCGCGTCCGGTTCCTGGGCCCGTAAGCCCATGATCGCTTCGACCGCCTCGTCTTCGATCGTGATGACGATCTCGTCGCTCGACACACCCGCGCCTTTCCAGATGGCGGGGGCATCGTACCCGGATGGCGATTCGAAGATGGGTTGCCCTCCCCGGTGCGGCATCATGGACCGATGCCGCGAGCACTCGTCATCCTCCCCACCACCACCTACCGGGCTCCCGACTTCGTGGAGGCCGCCGTGGATCTCGGTGTCGACCTGGTGGTCGCTTCAGAGGCAGATCACGCCCTCGCCGAGCAGATGGGCGAGCGCTTCCTGGAGATCGACTGCAGAGACGCCGAGCGGGCCGCGGCGGCCATCGTCGATCTGGCACGGCGGGATCCCCTCGACGCGGTGATCGCAGCCGACGACACCGGGGTGGTGATCGCCGCGGCGGCCGCCGAGGAACTGGGCCTTCCCCACAACCGGCCGGAGGCGGCCGCGGCCACCCGCGACAAGCTGGCGATGCGGCACCTGCTCGCCGAAGCCGGGGTGGCGCAGCCGAGGTTTGCGGCACTTCGATCCGGTGAGGACCCGGCCGAGGTCGCCGAGGGCCTGGGATTCCCGTGCGTCCTCAAGCCCCTCAACATGTCGGCCGGCCGGGGGGTGATCCGGGCCGACACCGGGGAGGAGGCCCGCCGATCGGCGGAGCGCATCCGGGCCATCCTCCGTGAAGCCGGAGAGGACCCGGAGGCCCCGCTGATCATCGAGGAGTACGTGCCCGGTGCGGAGGTGGCCCTCGAGGGGTTGGTGGGTCCGGCCGGGCTGGAGGTGCTGGCGATCTTCGACAAGCCCGATCCGCTGGTCGGCCCCTTCTTCGAGGAGACGATCTACGTGACCCCGGCGCGGCTCGACGAAGCCACGCTGGGTCACATCGAGGAGGTCGTGGCGGCCGGCGTCGGTGCTCTCGGTCTCAGCCACGGCCCGGTCCACGCCGAGGTGCGTCTCGGCGAGGGTCCGGTGATGCTGATCGAGATCGCCGCTCGCTCCATCGGGGGCCTGTGCTCCCGATCGCTCCGCTTCGGCATGCTGGGAGTGAGCCTCGAGCATCTGTTGCTCCGGGCCGCCCTCGGGATGCCTCTGCGGGCCATGAGGCGTGAGGCCCGGGCCTCGGGGGCGATGATGCTGCCCATTCCTGCCGACGGTGTGTTGCGGGCCGTGCGCTGGCGCGAGGCCGCCATGGAGGTGCCGGGGATCACCGGTCTGGAGATCACCGTTCCCATCGGCCGGCGAGTGCGGCGGCTCCCCGAGGGGGATCGGTACCTGGGGTTCCTGTTCGCCGCCGCAGAGACCCCGGCCGAAGTCGAGGCGGCCCTGCGAGAGGCTCACGCCGTCCTCGAGATCCACGTCGACCCGGAGCCCGGTTAGTCGCCGTGTGGGTCGCGCCTCTTTCGCGACGGCTGATCGGGGGACTCCGGTTCCATCGGCTGGGCGAAGACGCGGGCCCGTTGCCGGAGAGCCTCCACCCCGCTGCGCAGCACCTTGGTGGCGCCACCCGCCTGCAGCGGAGCCCGGAGCAACTCGGGCATCTGGCGCATCACACCCAGGCTGCGCAGCGCCCCGTACATGATCCCGCCGGTGAGACCCACAATTCCGACCCCCGCCAGCAGCACAACCGCCCGCGGGAGGTCGAGCTCGAAGAACGCCCTTCCGGCCGGAGCCACCAGCACGAGTAGGAATGCCGCGGCCATGGACCCGACGAGGAACTTGCGCGGTGTGGTCAGCGGCCGGGCGTTGATGAGGAGGGCGAACAGCCCGATCGAAACCAGAACCAGGGCGGCTGCGGTTCGGGCCTCGGTGAGGGTGACCCCTTCGATGATCGCCAACTCGTAGCTGCCGTAGGTGGCCGCGGCGGCAAGCGCTCCCACCGGGAGCGCGAACCGCAGGACGCGTTTCACGAATCCGGTGCGGGCCCGGGCTGCCGACGGCGCCAGTGCGATGAAGAAGGCGGGAGCGCCGATGGTGAGGGTGCCGACCAGCGTGAGGTGGCGGGGCACGAACGGGAACGGGCGGGAGAACAGGCCGACCAGGATCGCCAGGAAGAAGGCGTAGACCGTCTTCACCACGAAGAGGTTGGCGACCCGCTCGATGTTGGCGATGACCCGGCGCCCCTCGCCGACGACCGACGGAAGCGTGCTGAACGACCCGTCGAGGAGCACCAGTTGGGCCACCGAACGCGAGGCGCCGGATCCCGATCCCATGGCGATGCCGATGTCGGCGTCCTTGAGAGCCAGCACGTCGTTGACACCATCGCCGGTCATGGCGACCACGTGACCCTTGGCCTGCAAGGCCCCCACCATGGCTCGCTTCTGGTGGGGAGAGACCCGGCCGAAGACGGTTCCCCGCTCCACGGCATCGGCGAGCTCGGGTCCTTCCTCCGGCAGGGTGCGAGCGTCGACGACGGCGTCTGCCCCGGGGATGCCCACCTGGCGGGCGATGGCCGCGACCGTCTCGGGATGGTCGCCGGAGATGACCTTGGCGGTGACACCCTGGCGGGCGAAGTATTCGAGGGTCTCGGCGGCGTCGGGCCGGATGCGGTCGCTCAGACCCACCAGCGCCACCGGTTCGATGCCGATCGGAATCTGGTCCTTGAGATCTCCCGGCGCTCGCGCCACCAAGAGCACGCGGTTGCCCCCGCCGGCGGCTTGCCTCACCCGTTCACCGAGCTCGAGGTCGTCGGGGAGGATCATCTCGGGGGCGCCGAGCACCCAGGATCCCCGGCCGGCGAAGGTCGCTCCGCTCCACTTGCGGGCCGAGGAGAAGGGCACGGCGGCGGTGGCGGCCCATCCGTCGGGATCCGGGAACTGCTGTCCGATGGCTTGCAGCGTGGCGTTGGGGTTGGGATCTGCGCTCGCCAGCGCTCCCAGCGCGGCCTGGGCGTCGTGGGACTCGGTGAGCAGCTCCAGCGTGTCGACCACGAGCCGGCCCTCCGTGATGGTTCCCGTCTTGTCGAAGCAAACGGTGTCGACTCGGGCGAGACCCTCGACGGCGGGCAGCTCCTGAACCAGGACCTGGCGACGACCCAACCTGATGACACCAACGGCAAACGCAACCGATGTGAGGAGAACGAGACCTTGGGGAACCATGGCCACCATGCCGGCGATGGTGACCCGGATGGCTTCCTTGACGTCCGTCCAGCCCCAGTCGGAGCTGTCCGGCCACCCGGTGATGGTGGTGAACTGACTCCACACCAGCAGTGCGGCCGTGGGGATCATCACCCAGGTGATGCCCCGCAGGATCTTGTCGATGCCGCCGCGCAACTCGGAGCGCACCAGGGTGAAGCGTTTCGCCTCCTCGGCCAGTTTCACCGCGTAGGCCTCGGTCCCGACCCGGCGCGCTTTGTAGACCCCACTCCCGGCGGCCACGAAGCTCCCGGAGAGCACCTCGTCCCCGCGGTCCTTCACGATCGCCTCGGACTCGCCGGTGAGCAGCGACTCGTCGATCTCGAGGGCCTCGGTGATGACCACGACGCCGTCGACCACTATCTGGTCACCGGCTTTCACCGCCAGGAGGTCGTCGAGCACGACGTTGTCGATCGGCACTTCGGCGCGCCGCCCGCTGCGGATGACCGTGGCCTTCGGGGCGCTGAGCAAGGCGAGGCTGTCGAGGGTCTTCTTGGCGCGCAGCTCCTGGATGATGCCGATGGCCGAGTTGGTGATGAGCACCACCCCGAAGAGGGCATCCTGCGGGGGGGCCACGATCAACACGACGACCAGCAGGACGCCGAGGAGGATGTTGAAGAGCGTGATGAGGTTGCTGCGGACGATCTCGGCAACGGTGCGGCTCGGCCCGGTGGGGACGAGGTTGACGGCCCCGGCGGCAACCCTCTGCGCAACGTCGGCGTCGCTCAGGCCCGTCAGCGCCGTTTGGTTTCGTGCCGTGGGTTCGGTGACCATCGGCGCCCGATGGTAGCGATGGGTGCTCGCTGGCCTAGAGGTCCTCGAACCGCTGCCAGGCCGGTTTGTCGTCGCGCCGCTTTCCGGCTCCCGTCGCCTCGAGCACGATGGCCAGGCCGATGGCGATGACGATGACCGGCCACAGACGGAAATCGCGATCGATGCGATCGAGGTCCTGGAGCAGCATGAAGCCGCCGATGGCGATCAGCGTCAGCGGCCAGAACCAGCCCCGTCGGCGGCCGACCAGGGTGCCGATGAACAGCCAACCGCCGAGCCCGAGCCACACGAGGGTCCACACTCGGATGTCGGGAAGCACGTCGAGTTCCCGGAGCAGGAACAGCAGCCCGACGGTGATCAGGGCCAGGCCGAAGAATGCGGGGTGGGGAGCCCGAGACGATGACGCGTCGGTCATGACTGCAGGTTACCGGGGATCACTCGGATCGCCGGGCGCCGTTCGACTCGAGGACGCGGGTGATGACGGCCTTGTTGACGAGCCCCGACGCCCGCCATCGGGGGCTCATCGCCCCGGCACGCGGTTCGGCGGCGCCTCGCCGGCGCGCCTTCTTGGAAGGCTTCTTCTGGCTTCGTCCGAGGAGGACGAAGGTCGGTGTCGACCGGATCTTGAACTGCTGGACGGCGCCGGGGACTTGGCCCACATTGACCTTCACGATGTGGGCCCCTCCGGCGTACTCCTCGGCCAGTTCGTTGATGATGCCGTCCATCGTTCGGCACGGTTGGCATCCGAGTTGCCAGAAGTCGAGCAGGATCGGCTGGCCGCTCTCGATGAGAGGCTCGAGATCATCGAGGTGCTCCAGGTTGATCGGCTTGACGCGTCTGCGGAAGATCATGGTCGTCTCTTCTCAACCGCAACCGCCGCTCCGATGTTCCGCCTCACCACACCCGAGCCCTTGTCGGGGTGATCCGGATCGGCACCGGGTAGTCGGTTGCGAACTGATCGGGGGTCCATCCGTTGCGGGCGATGGAGGCGGCGTATTTGTGCTGATAGGCGGGGACGTCGGTGGAGGGGGGCGCCCCCGGGTCGATGCGGGCTTCTGCTTCGATCGTGACGATATCGCCCCCCTGGCCGTTGCCGTCGAGGTTCAGGGAGACCCTGGGATTGGCCTCGATGTTGCGGACGCGAGCGGTCCCATCGAGGCTGTAGACCAGGAAGTCGCCGTCGTAGAGGAACCACACCGGGGAGGTCTGCGGCTGGCCGGAGGGGGAGACGGTGGTGAGCCAGATCACCGGCTCGTCGGTGAGACGGGCAAAGGCACGGCCGCCGCGGGGGGTGCTGCGATCGATCATGGGTCCACCATAGACCCCTCCCCCAGGGCGACCCGGTCGGTCACCCGGCCGCCACCAGCGCCTGCAGCGCCTCCTGGAACTCGGCCGGCGTTCGGGCGGGACGGCCGGCCATATCGGTGCAGGCGGCGGTGATCTCGGCTTCGAGGATCACCGCGTCTCCTCGAACGATCACCTGGCGCCAACGGCTGCTGGCGCCGCGCAACTCGGTGATGCTGCTCGTGACGACGAGTTCCTCGCCGGCGGTGGCCGCCCGACGGAAGCGGACGTCGGCCCGGATCACCACCACCTGGTTTCCGGTGTCCCGCAATGCCTCCATGCCCCAGCCGATGTGCTCCAGGGCGGCGATGCGGGCGTGTTCCAGGTAGGAGAGGTAGGTGGCGTGGTTGACGTGGTTGTAGGCGTCGAGCTCACCCCACCGAACGTGGATGCGGGTCTCGTGCATCGCCGATGAGCCTAGGTCGTCACACGAGCAGGTAGGCGATTCCCCCGAACACCAGGCAGTAGACGGCGAAGGGCGCCAATCCCAGTCGTGCCAGCAAGCGGATCAGGAAGGTGATGGCGAAGTAGCCGGAGACGGCTGCCACCAGCATTCCGATCAGCAGGGACGGCTCGAAGCCGCCCTCGTCGATGAGGTCGATCAACTTCCCGAGGCCGGCCCCGGCGATCGCCGGCACTCCGAGGAGGAAGGCGTAGCGGGCTGCTTGGAGCCGCTCCATGCCCTGGGCCATCCCGGCGGTGATCGTGATACCGGAGCGGGAGATGCCGGGGAGGAGCGCAAACGCCTGGGCCCACCCGACCATGACGGCATCGCCGATCGTGGCCTCCTCGACCCGCCTTGTTCCGGTCGGAAGCAGCAGGCTGAGCCCCAGAACCGCTCCGGTGACCATGAGCATCACCGCCGCCAGCCACGGCTCGGTGAAGATGATCTCGATCGGTCGTCCCAGGAAGATGCCGATGATGGCGGCCGGCACGGTTCCGATGAGCAGGACCGTCAGCACCCGACGGGCCTCGGGATCCGAGGAGAATCTGCGCAACGACCACAGGTCGGCTCGGTAGTACCAGACGACCGCCGCCAGAGTTCCGAGGTGGAGCACCGCCGATGTGGCCAGATCGGGGTCGTCGATCCCCAGCAGGGCCGGGACCAGGACGAGGTGGCCCGACGATGAAACGGGGAGGAATTCAGTCAACCCCTGCACGAGGCCCCAGAAGGCGGCGGTGAGCATCGGCGGAACCTTACCCGCACCCTCAAGGACGGACGGCCGCCACCACCATCCCTTGCTGAGCGGCGGCGGCGACGAGCGGGGCGGCGTCTCCCGGCACCGCCACCGCCGCCGGGCGGAAGCCTGTGGAGTAGCGATCACCGCTCTGGGCGGTGATCACGGTTCCCGGCACGGACGTCGGCGGGTCGACGATCACCAGGAGGACTGCGTCTCCCGGTCGAGCGTGTGTTCCGATCGTCACCGGGACCAGCCACCAGTCTTCGGGCACCACCGGGGCGGTGGTGAGGCTCGACGGCATGACCGGATCGCCGGCCGCCAGATCGGTGGCGGCGATGCCGAGCGCCGGGTCGGCCATGGGGAGAAGACCGTCGGGGGCTCGGCGCCACTCCACCGCCTCGGCAGGGATGCTCTCCCCTTTGCCGATCCCGGCGGTGAGGAACGGGTGCAGCGTGGTGGGGCTGCTGCGGAGGTCCCAGAGCAAGGCACCGAGGAGCAGCAATCCGGCAGCGGCCCAGCGCAAGTATGGGGGCCGCTGCATCCAGTACACGGGGGGACCGTATCGGGGGCCGCCGACTGCTGGAAGACCTACGTCTCGTAGAGCGAACGGAGGTAGTCGGGGAAAGGGATACCTGGGCCGAGGCGGGGATCGGGGATGGGGTCCCCGGGTCTCTGCGCATAGGGGATCACGCCGGCCCACACGTCGAGGTCGTAGTCCTCCTCCTCGTCGGTGGGGGGGCCGGTGCGGATCTTGGCGGAGGCCTCGTCGATGGGGATGGCGAGCATCATCGTGGCCCGGAACTCCTTGTCGCTGGGGAGCCGGGCATCGTTCCAGCGGCCGGGGAGGATCTTCTCGGTGAAGACCCGCATCGCCTCCAGCTTCTCACCGGGGTCGTCGACGATCGTGGCCGGCCCGAACACCACCGCGGAGCGGTAGTTCATCGAGTGGTTGAACACCGCCCGGGCGAGGACGAGACCGTCGAGCACCGTCACGGCGACGGCGGCCTCGGCGCCGTCCCGCAGCGCTCGCATCATCCGGCTCGCCGACGAGCCGTGGAGGATGATCCGGTGGTCGACCCGCACGTGGATGGTGGGTACCACCACCGGCCGGCCGTCGTCGATGAAGCCCACGTGGCAGAAGGGGGCGGTGTCGAGGATCTCGTTGATGACGGCCCGTTCGTAGGAGGCGCGCCCCGGGTTGCGCCGTACGGTGGTGCGGGGGGTCGGTTCGATCGTGTCGCTCATGGGTTCCTCGGGCCTCGTCCGGGCGGAATGCTACGCCCTACACTTCCCGCCGTGGATCCCTGGTCCGTCGCCGCCGTCGCGGCCGGCTATTTCATCGGCAGCATCGACTTCGGTGTCATCCTGCCGAGGCTCTTCGGTGTCGACATCTACTCGGTCGGGAGCGGGAACCCGGGAACCACCAACGTGCTGCGGACGGTGGGTCGCGGTCTGGCGGCGGCCACGCTCCTCGGCGATCTGGCCAAGGGCGTCACCAGCGCGATGCTCGGCGATCTGGCCGGCGGACCCGGCGTCGGCTTTGCGGCAGGGTTTGCCGCCGTGGTGGGCCACTGTTATCCGGCGTGGCATCGCTTCCGGGGCGGCAAGGGGGTGGCAACCGCCGGAGGGGCGCTCCTCTGGCTGGAGCCGATCCTGGGCGCCATCCTCATCGGGCTGTGGGCCCTTCTCGTGGCGGTGACCCGCAGGGCGTCGATCGCCTCGCTCGCCCTCGCCGTCCTCGTGGTGCCGGGCCTCGTACTCTTCGAACATCGGGGATGGTCGTTGGCCTGGGCGGGGGCGATCGCGGTGCTGGTGATCTTCCGCCATCGGGGCAACATTCGCCGGCTCATCGCCGGCTCCGAGCATCAGATCGAGGAGAAGGGCGAGTGAAGGTCGACGTCACGGTCATTCCCGCCGCCGGGCGGGGGACGCGGATGCAGCCGGCCACCCGCAGCGTGCCCAAGGCGTTGTTGCCGCTCGTCGACCGGCCGAGCGTGCAATGGGTGGTGGAGGAGGGGGTGCGCGCCGGTGCCACCGAGTTCGTGATCGTGGTGAGCCCCGGCGTGGACGACCTCCTGTACAGCCACTTCGAGGGGATGGGGGGGCTCGACCGGATCGCCGGTCTGGAAGGCATCCAGATCCATTGGGTCGTCCAGGAGCAGCCCCGGGGTCTCGGTGACGCCGTGCTCTCGGCCAGGGAGGCGGTCGGCGACCGTCCCTTCTATTGCCAACTCGGGGACAACATCGTGGTTCCCGGGGGCGATGCCCTCGGCGACCTGGGGGCGGCGTCCGACGGCAGGTCGGTGATGGGGGTGCGGGAGATGGGTGACGCCGACCTCGCTTCCCACGGCGTGGTCCGGCCCGGCGAGTGGCTGGGCGACCGCCTCCTGGAGTTGAAGGGAGCGGTGGAGAAGCCCGACAAGGAGCACGCGCCGTCCCGTCTCGGGTTCGTGGGCCGCTATCTGTTCAACCCTGAGGTGTTCGAGGTGCTCGGCGAGACAGAACCTGGCTACGGCGGCGAGGTGCAGCTGACGGATGCCATTGCCGCCCTCGGGGAGAGGGACCGGTGCCTCGCCTACGTCGTGGACCATGCCCCGCTGGACGTGGGGAATCCGGCCGGTTATCTGGAGGCCAGCACCGTGCTGGGTCTGGCTCATCCCGACATCGGGCCCGGCTACCGGGCCTTCATCGAGGACCGACTGCAGGAATCGTGAGACCACTCGTCGAGGCCCAGCGTGATGTGCTGGCTGCGATGCAGCCGCTCCCGGTCGCCGAGGTCCCGTTGAGCGAGGCGAGCGGGCTCGCCCTGGCCGCCGAGGTCACCGCTCCCCACGACGTGCCCCCGTTCACCAATTCGGCCGTCGACGGCTTTGCCGTGCGGGCCGCCGACACGGCGGCGGCTCCCATCGAGTTGCCCGTCCTCGAAGACGTTCCCGCCGGCAGCGTGGCCCGCCACCGGGTCGAGCCGGGCACGGCGACCAAGATCATGACCGGAGCACCGATACCCGACGGCGCCGATGCCGTGGTGCCCGTCGAGGCGACCACTCCGGTCGGTAGAGGGATTCGCATCGAGGCCACCGCCGCGGAAGGGGACGGGGTCCGTCCTGCCGGTGGCGACGTCGGTGCCGGCGCCACGGTGTTCGAAGTGGGGGAGCGGCTGGGACCGACCCACCTCGGGGTGCTGGCGGCGCTCGGCGTGGTGCGCCCCGCGGTGCGGCGCCGTCCCCGGGTGGCGGTGGTGTCCACCGGTGACGAGATACGACCGGCGGAAACCGCCCAGCTCGATCCGGGGACCATCCGCGATGCCAACCGCCCGATGATCGCCGCCATGCTGGCCGAGCTGGGCGCCGAGGTGCTCGACCTGGGCATAGTCCCCGACGATGCGTCCCTTCTGCGAAGCACCCTGGAGCGAGCCGCCGCCGAGGCGGATGCGGTGGTGACCAGCGGCGGTGTCTCGGTGGGGGAGTACGACCTGGTGAAGCAGGTGCTGGGGGAGATGGGCGACGTCGAGTTCTGGCGGGTGGCGATGCAGCCGGCCAAGCCGTTCGCATTCGGTTTCGTCGGCGAGACGCCCCTGTTCGGGCTCCCCGGCAACCCGGTCTCGGTGGTGGTGGCGTACGAGCAGTTCGTTCGTCCCGCCCTGTTGTGTCGCATGGGCTCGAGCCGCGTGTTCCGGCCCCGGGTGGGCGGGGTCACCGCGGCCCCCCTGTCCACCGATCCCGAGAAGACCGTCTTCGTGCGGGTGGCGACCTCCGAGGCCGAGGGGCGCAGGGTGGCCACCCCCAGCGGGGCCCAGGTGTCGAACATACTCTCGGGCATGGCGAGATCAGATGCCTTTGCGGTGGTTCCGGTCGGAGTCGGGGACCTCGGCGCCGGCGATGCGATCGAACTCGAGATGTTCCGCTGGCCGGAATGGCGAACGGCCGAGGAGGTGATCGGATGAGCGAGCTCACCCATTTCGACGACGAGGGACACGCCCGGATGGTCGATGTCGGCGGGAAGGAGGCGACGCAGCGCGAAGCGGTCGCCGAGGCCCGTGTCGCCATGAGCGATGCCACCGCCGAGGCGCTCTTCGCCGGTGAGCTGCCCAAGGGCGACGCCCGGGCGGTGGCTCGGGTCGCCGCCATCATGGGCGCCAAGCAGACCCCCTCTTTGGTGCCTCTCTGCCACCCGATCGACCTCGATGCGGTCACGGCCGACATCTCCCGTTCGGCGGAGGGGGCTGTGGTCACGGTGCTGGTTCGCACCACGGGCCGGACCGGCGTGGAGATGGAGGCGATGACCGGCGCCGCGATCGGAGCCGTCGCCGTCTACGACATGATCAAGGGGCTCGACCGGGGCGCCGAGATCGGCCCGGTCCGCCTGCTGTCGAAGTCGGGTGGTCGCTCCGGGGAGTGGCGCCGGTGAGGGCCGGGGTCGTCACGGTGAGCGATCGGGTCTCCCTGGGCGAGGCCGAGGATCGATCGGGTCCGGCCGCCGTCGCCGCATTGTCGGCTCTCGGCTTCGAGGTGGCCGCTCGGGTCGTACCCGACGGAATCGATTCCGTCCAGGAGGCGATCCGGGGCCTTGTCGCCGACGGCGTCGACCTGGTGGTGACCAGCGGCGGCACCGGCATGGGACCCCGGGACCTCACCCCCGAGGCCACCGCTCCGCTGCTCGATCGACCGGCTCCCGGACTGGCCGAAGCGATGCGGGCCGCCACCTTCGGCGTCAATCCCCACGGGATGCTGTCCCGGGGCGTCGCCGGGGTGATCGGGTCGACGCTGGTGGTGAACCTGCCGGGCTCGGTACGGGGGGTGGAGGAGTCGCTGGAGGTGATCGGACCCGCTTTGGGGCATGCGGTGGAGTTGCTGCGGGGAGAACCCACCGAACA
The DNA here is from genome assembly GCA_041572755.1 of Acidimicrobiia bacterium. Lineage (GTDB taxonomy): Bacteria > Actinomycetota > Acidimicrobiia > Spongiisociales > UBA11373 > JBFELU01. The sequence continues at coordinate 28,161 of JBFFRY010000005.1, forward strand.
CTGACAGCATCTCTCCAAACACGATGAGTGCGTTGTCGGTAGCCGGCCTCGGTGCCTATCCTTGATTGAGCGGGTACAGGGAGTGCATGATCGAGTGACACGGATCATCCTCATCGTTCTGCTCGCGGCAGTTTGGGGAGCGTTCGTGCTCCCATCGTTCTGGAGGAGGGAGACGCCAGTGACGGCCAGACAACGCACCGCCGCACCGCGGCCGGCGCCCCCGACAGGCATGCCCGGGGTGGATCGTCAGCAGGTGCTGGCCAGGCGGCGCATTGCGCTGGTGACGCTGGGGGTCCTGGCCGTGTTGACACTGGCCGTGGCCATCATCACCGGTGCGACGCCGATCCTCATCCTCAGCCTCATCGTCGACGTGCTCCTCGCCGGCTACATCGCCATCCTCCTCCAGATCAAGCAGGGACGGCCGGTGGGCGGTGCGATGCCCTCGACCCGGTCCGGCGCCACGGTCCGTTGAGACCCGACCTGGAGCCCCTTGCCGAGGCGGTACGCAAGGACCTCGACGACAAGTACCGGGCCCGGGAGACCGGCCTCGGCAACAGCCGGAAGATCATCCGACTCTCGGCGAACTCGATCCGAGCCTTTCATCGCGGTGAGCACGAACGGGCCGCCGAGCTCGCCGACGAGGCGGGAGCCCTGCTTGCAGAGACGGTGGCGGCGGTCTCCGATCACCCCGACATCCGCCATGCCGGGTTCGTTTCCGACGCCGCCAAGGAGTACGCCGAAGCCCGCCTCACCGCCGCCCTGGCCGCCGGTGCGTCCCTGCCGCTTCCCGCAGAATTGGGGGTCGAGGCGGCCCCTTATCTCAATGGACTGGGAGAAGCGGTCGGTGAGCTGCGGCGCCGCATGCTCGACCTGCTGCGGGCCGGCGACCTCGAAGAAGGTGAGGGAACGTTGCAGGCCATGGAGACGGTGCTCGATCTCCTCGCCGACCTCGACTACCCCGATGGGATGACCGGAGGGCTGCGCAGGACCACCGACGTGGCCCGGGCCCTGATCGAGCGAAGCCGCGCCGATCTGACCACAACCGTGATCCAAGAGCGCCTTCGCCGCGACCTGGCCGGGAGTTCCTGAAGGTTCGGCCCCCCGGGTACACTGCGGCCCGGCTTCGGGGGTGTAGCTCAGTTCGGCAGAGCGCTACGTTCGCAACGTAGAAGTCACGGGTTCAAATCCCGTCACCTCCACGGTCATATTCCCGGGCCGACTTCGGCCCTATCGGGCCGAACAGACGCCGGTCGGCCCTCCTCCCCGATGCGGGGCCCCAGCCACAAGACGCTCTCCGGCTGACGGCTACCCGAGGACGAGCTCGCCCTTCTGCGTGGCGATGCCGACCCGCTGCGGTCCCGGCCCGCCGGGTGCCATCCGGATGTCGAGGCTGTGGTCGCCGAGCCAATTCTCGAGTCCCGCGGTGTCGGCCCCGAACTCGAGCCATTTGATGCCGAGGGGCCGGGCCTCGTGCCGGCAGGGCGTCGTTCCCGGGTGATCCGGGGTGTCCCATTGGATGAAGAAGGGCAGTCCCTCCGTGAACGCCCGATCGACGCCGGCGAGTCGCCACGACAGCAGGACACCCTCCGGAGTGCGTCGCGACATTGCCATCGGCTCGAGCCCGAGGCGGGACGCCGTCGCCTCGATGTCGTCGGTGCGGAGACACAGGGCGCCGATCCGGTCACCTTCGGCTGCGGACGCCGTGACCCACCGCCCCATCGGGCTCCCTGCGGCTTCGTCCCGGTCCACCACGGCCATCAGCTCCAGGTAGTCGGGCCCGAGGGGGATGATCCGGTTCCCGGTGCCGTGGCCGGGGTGGCGGCCGCCGGCTGTCGAGGCGAGACCGTGTTCTCCGGACATCCGGGCCGCGGCGGTGTCGAGATCGGTGACGGGGATCACCACGTGATCGAAGGCGAGCATCGGGGAATCGTACGCAGCCGAGAGTCAGAGCAGGCAACGGTGCCGGGAGTCGGCATCGGGGCGCAACGGTGAAGAGCCGCCTACCCTCCGGCGGGTCCAGGAGCGCCACGTGACCCAACCGCCCCGCCGAACCATCTTCGAGACCCCGGTGATCCGCAGCATCCTGCGGGCCGTCGCGATGACGCTGCTGTGGCTGTTCCGCTGGAACACCCGGGTCGTCATGCCGGCGGATCCGAAGCTGGTGTTGGTCATCGCCCCCCACACCTCGTATTGGGACTTCTCGATCCTCCTGGCGGCGGCGCTCAAGCACCGCGTCAATGCGTCGTGGCTCGGCAAGCACACCCTGTTTCGGGGGCCGGGCCGCTGGTTGTTCCGGTGGCTGGGCGGGATACCGGTCGATCCCACCAACCGCGGTGACGGCCGGGTCTCCTCCGTCGTGGAGACGTTCCGATCCTGGGACAGGTTGTGGCTGGGAATCGCCCCCGAAGCGACGCTGAGCCGGGTCGAGCGGTGGCGCAGCGGCTTCTATCACATCGCCGTGGAGGCGGGAGTGCCGCTGTGGCTGGGGTTCATCGACTACGGGAACAGGACGGTGGGGGCGTTCCAACGCATCGAGCCCACCGGCGACATGGCGGCCGATTTCGAGCTGATCTCTGAGTTCTACGCCCCGATACGACCCCGGCACCCGGAGCGGTTCGCACTCCCCACCAACGGGGGTACGTAGCCCGGGACGGCCGCCTGACGACGGCCGTCCTGGTCCTGTTGCCTGCTGCTGCGGTCAGGCTTCGCAGCTCAAGAGGGTCTCGCCGTCGACGCACATGTCGTTGCTCGTGCCCCCATTGAGCCGGTCGACGCCCGGTCCGCCGTCCAGGTCGTCACCGCCCTCCTCGCCCAAGAGCCAGTCATCCCCTGCATCGCCGGAAAGGTCGTCGCTTCCTCTTCCACCGCAGACGGTGTCATTGCCGGCGCCGGCAAGCACGGTGTCGTTGCCGCCGAGGGCGTTGATGACGTCGTCCTCATCGGTCCCAACGATCGTTTCGCCGGCGTTGGTGCCCGCGATGGTGACCTTGGATCCGGCACAGACCTTCTTCCTGGCAGGGGTCTTGACGGTGAGCTTGATCACTCTCCTCCCGCCGGGATCGACCTCGAAGTTGTCGAAAGGACCTTCTCCGTGTCGGTTCTGGAAGCCGGAGAGCCACATCGGTCTGCCGTTTTCGGGATTGAGGAACTCCCCGTTGTCGCAATCGGCCGCGATGCTGTATCCGGTGATCGTGACCAGGGGCCTGGCCGCCTCCACCCCGGTGAAGCTCGCCACGCCCCGTGGGTTGGTGCACCGGTAGTTGGCGCTCCCGTCGAAGAGGAAGACCTCGACACCCGCCAGCGGTGCTTTGCCGTCGGGGGTCTTGTACTTGACCTTCACGATGACCGTTCCGGTCGCCTTGGCGGTCGACCCGAGCGCCATTGGAACCGCTGCGGCGGCTACCAGCACGACGACCAACATCAGGAACCCGATACGCCGGCTCATTGCCCCTCCCTCGTCACGTTTCGCGGAGCATGTTGGGCGAGCCCCCATCCCGCCAGGGTCTTTCGGCCCTGCGGGTACGCTCGCGCCGTGGTTACCGATCTCGCCCGGGTTCCCTACGCCGAGGTGCGGATCGGCATCGGTGAGCCGATCGGCGTAGGGGTGCGGCGGGTGGGCTTGGCCCAGTTCGACCGGGCGATCGCCGGGCTCGCCGGCCCCGATCTCGGCGAGGGGGTGCACACCGTCCGCAAGGCCCTCAAGCGGCTGCGGGCTCTCCTCGCATTGGTGAGAGTCCCTCTCGGCAAGGCCGAGACGCGCCGGGCAGACGTCGCGCTGCGGGACACCGGGCGGCGATTGGCAGAGGCCAGGGACGCCGGCGTGCTCGTCGAGACCCTCGATGGTCTGGGGGCGGATCCCGAGGGAATGGGCGTGCTGCGGTCAGAGTTGATCGCCGAGCGCGACCTGGCCTTCATGAGGGGCGTGGGTGATCCCGGAATCAGGGCCGTCGTCATCGGCGTTCTCGAGGAGGCTCGAGACGACTGGGCGGGGGAGCCGCGGGGTGCCGCCTTTGCGGGGATGCCGGATGCAGCGATCGAGGAGGGTCTGCGCCGCACCTACCGGAGAGGGCGGCGCCGGATGGCCGGGGCGCTCGATGAGGGATCGGAAGTGGACTTCCACGAGTGGCGCAAGGCCGTCAAGGCGCTCCGCTACCAGCTGGAGACCCTGTCGACCGCCTGGCCCGAGGTGGTCGGCGCCATGGCGGGGACCGCCGACGAGCTGGGGGAGATCCTCGGCACCGAACACGACCTGGCGGTGCTCGGCGCCACCATCGAGGAACGTCATCCGGCTTGCCGTGATGCCCTCCTCGAGCGGGTCACCCTTGCTCGGCGCAGCCTCCAAGCCGCATCCCGCTCCCTCGGGGAGCGGGTGTTCGCCGAAGAGCCCACTGCCTTCGTGCAGAGGATCGCCTGCTACTGGGCTTCCCACCGCCTGGCGACGCTGCCCGCCGTTGCCCGGCCCCGGCGGTAGGCTGAGCCGCTCTCATGATCCGTTCCCGCCCCCTGACCGCCCTGCTTGCTCTGCTGATCCTCACCGCAGCCGCCTGCGGCGACGATCAGGTGATCGACTCCACGACCACCACCGTCCCGGATTCCTCGACGACCACCTCGACGGTCCCCGAGACGACCTCGACGACCACGTCCCAGACGACCGTGGTCGAAGGGGGAGCCCTGGAGGAGGACATCCGGGCACTGGTGCTCGAAACAGAGCGGATACGGGGGCTGGAGTTCCTGTCCCCTCCCGACGTGGCGATCGTCTCGGCCGACGAACTCGCAGACCGAGTGCGGACCCAGATCGAGGAAGAGCTCGATCCCGACGAGATCATCATCGACGAAGCGTTCTTCGAGCTGCTCGGGATCCTCGACCCTGAGATCGATCTGGCTCAGGCCCTCACCGATCTCTACGCCGAGCAGGTCGCCGGCTTCTACGACAACGACACCCGGGAACTGGTGATCGGCGGCGACACGGAGCTCACGCCCCTGACCGAGCTCATCGTGGTGCACGAACTGATTCACGCTCTCACCGATCAGCACTTCGACTTCGCCTCCACCCTCGACACCCTGGTGGAGGAGGAGCGCTACCACGAGGCATCGGCGATCCAGGCGCTCGCCGAGGGCGACGCGACCTACTTCGAGATCCTCTATCTCCAAGGGTTGTCGGCCGGCGAGCAGTTGGAGGCGGTCGCCGAGTCGCTCGAGGCAGACATGACGGTGCTCGACTCACTCCCCGAATGGTTCGGACTCGACATCCTCTTCCCCTACGACCAGGGTTTCGTCTTCGTCGAGCGGCTCGTGGCCGGTGGGGGCATCGCCGGTCTCGACCAGGCCTATCGCCTGCTCCCCGAGACCACGGAACAGATCCTTCACCCCGATCTCTATTTCGCGCTGGAGCCGGGCCGCGACGTGTCCCTCCCGGCCAATGCGTTGCTTCCCGGCTACGACGTCTATGAGGACGGCGAGTTCGGTGAGTGGAACGTTCGGCTGTACCTGCTCGATGGGGCGCCGGCGGGCGAAGCCGTCATCGGCTCGGCGGGCTGGGGAGGCGATGCCTATCGGATCCTCTGGGACGGCACCGAGGTCGCCTTCCTCTACCGCTTCGAGGGCGACACCCCGAGGGACGCCGTGGAACTCGAGGAGGCGCTCGTCGAGTCGATCGGCAACCGAATGGCGGTGGGTTCGCCGTCGGTGACCGGTCCTGAGGATCCCGACGAGGACGGCCCCACCGTGACCCGCTTCGGCGGCGAGGACTACGCCTGGGTGCTGCGGGACGGGCCGGTGCTGCTGTTCGTGGCGGCCTCGGATCCCGAGGCCGGCGAAGCTCTCACCGAGGCCATGGATCGGCCCGCCCCCTAAGCCGTACGCGGCGCCGGTCGTCGTGCCAGAATGACACGATCCATCCGACGGAGGAACGGGGAAGCATGGATTTCAGCAAGCTCAGCAACGGCCAGAAGGTCGGGGTTCTCGGCGGCATCGTCCTGATCGTGAATCTCTTTCTGCCCTGGTACGGGATTCTCGGCGTGACCATCAACGCCTTCGACTCCGGCTTCTTGGCTTGGTTCGGCAGCCTGCTCGCCATCGCCGGCGCCGTCATCCTGGCCGGCAAGGCCTTCGACTGGTTCAAGGTCGAGGCCGGGGCCCTCAAGGCGGAGCAGATCGCCTTCCTGCTCGCTGCTGCCGGCACTGTCCTGGTGGTGTTGCGCTGGATCACCGAGAGCGATATCACCAAGTTCGGCTTGTATCTCGGCATCGTGGCCGCTGCGGTCACCGCGGCCGGGGCATTCATGGCGATGAGGGAGTCCGGGCTGTCGATGCCCGACGCCGACGACTTCAAGTCGTTCGGGGGCGGCGGCGACGAGTAGGGCTCGAACCTAGAACACTCGCTGAGGGGCCTGCGGGCCCCTCAGCCGCGCCGGGGGTTCCCCCGGGAGCGCCGGTGCCGTAGCGTGTCGAGGCGCGTCGCATCGAGGCAGCAGCGAACCGAGAGGGCGCGACCTACTTGCCCCGACCGGCGTTGGGGCGTCGGCCGTGGTTGGCCTTCTTGCGGCGGGCGCGCAGTTTGCGGCGCTTGGCTTTGGCCATGACGGATGCACAGTACCAGCAGCCCTGGGGTGGGCCAGCCGAGGTGGTCCTTTGCGGGCCGTCGTGGCGCTCGCCTCGCCTCAGGGTGGCTCGCGGAGCGCGGGCCCGACTCCGGGGTCTGCGGCGGTGTCCTCCGGGAAGCGGGCTCCTCATGCGGACCCGCTCGGTGCACACCTTCGGCTTGGAGCGGGCGGTCATGGTGATCACCATCGACTCCGCCGGCGGGGTGCGGAGGGTGGCCCGGCTCACCCCCGGCAGGATCCTCACGGACCCCGGGGCGGTCTGGACCGCCGAACTCCCCGCCGATCACCCTCCGCCCATGCCCGGGTGGCGGCTCCGGGTGGCGCCTATCCTCGCGGCGTGCCCGGAAAGCTGATCCTGTGTGCCGGGCCGATCGGCAACCTCGATGATGCTCCGCCGCGTCTCGCCGCCGCCCTCGAAGAAGCCGACGTCGTGTACGCCGAGGACACCCGGCGGGCTCGGGTCCTCCTCGGGCACCTCGGGATCGATCGGCCGCTCCGCTCGTATTTCGTCGGCAATGAGGCCGATCGCGCCACCGAGATCGAGGGACGGCTGGCCGAGGGCGGCACGGTGGCGTTGGTCACCGATGCCGGCACCCCGGCCATCGCCGATCCCGGTCTCTCCGCGGTCCGAGCCGCGGTTGCCGCCGGGGCCGATGTCACCGGAGTCCCCGGTCCCAGCGCGGTGACCCTGGCCGTGTCGCTGGCCGGGTTGCCGGCCGACCGTTTCGTCTTCGAGGGGTTCTTGCCCCGCTCGGGGCGCCGCCGGACGGAGCGAATCCGGGATCTGGCCGACGAGCGGCGCACGGCAGTGGTCTTCTGCGCTCCCGGCCGGGTGGCGGCGGATCTCTCCGATCTTCTCGCTGCGATGGGCGGGGAGCGCCCGGTCGTGGTGTGCCGGGAGCTCACCAAGCTCCACGAAGAGGTGTGGCGGGGCACCCTCGGCGATGCCGCAGGTCACTGGACCCGGCGCCGCGTCAAAGGCGAGGTGACCGTGGTGATCGGGGGGGCCGATGTCCCGGAGCCCGACCTGAACGCGGCGATCGATCGGGCCCTGGCGCTCATCGAGTCCGGAGAAGCCCCATCGGAAGCATGTCGGCGGGTTGCCGCGGAGACGGGAGTTCGGCGCCGCACCCTGTATGCGGCGGTCCTGGAGAAGCGAACGACCTAGGTCAGCTGCCCCCGGCAACGGGCACAGAGCCCCTTGCCCTTGAACGAACCCACGTCCTTGGTGCTGCCACAGAACGTGCAGGTCGAATCCAGCTTGCGAATCAGGATGTTCTCTCCATCCACGGAGATCGTGAGCGGGTCGCCTTCGTGGATGTTGAAGACGCGTCGCATCTCGGCGGGGATGACGATGCGACCGAGATCATCGATCTTCCGGACGATGCCGGTGTCCATTGCACCTCCAGAGCTGATGCATTGCCGAGCCGACGGCGCTCGGTGGGCGTGCTGGCGACCAAGAGCATACCCGGCGAATCGTTCGGCCGACGAACGGAGCGAGATGGCCTCCCGGCTACCCTGTGGCGACCGGAGAGCCGATGATCTACCTCACAACCCCCATCTACTACCCCAACGACCGGCCCCACCTCGGCACCGCCTATACGACGGTGGTGGCCGACGCGGTGGCCCGCTACTGGCGCCTCAAAGGGGAAGAGGTGTTCTTCCTCACCGGGACCGACGAGCACGGACTGAAGATCGCCCGGGCCGCCGAGGAGAACGGGATGACTCCTCAGGAATGGGTGGATCGCATCGTGCACCGCTTCTACGAGGCCTGGGAGTTGCTCGACATCGCCAACGACGACTTCATTCGCACCACGGAGGAGCGGCACCGTGCCAGTGTGCAGCGGCTCCTCCAGGCGATCCGCGACGCCGGCGACGTCTACGAGAGCAGATATGAGGGCCCGTATTGCGTCGGTTGCGAGGCCTACTACACCGAGGACGAGCTGATCGACGGCAGGTGCCCCATCCACGAGCGCCCCGCGGAGATCCACTCGGAGGACAACTACTTCTTCCGCCTCTCGGCGTACGGGGACAGGCTCCTGCAGCACATCGAGGCCAACCCCCACTTCGTGACCCCCGAGACCCGCCGCAACGAGGTCGTCAGCTTCATCAGACAGGGCCTCGACGACATCTCGATAAGCCGGGCCCAGCTCACCTGGGGCGTTCCGATCCCGTGGGACCCGTCGCACGTCACCTATGTGTGGGTCGACGCGCTCATCAACTACATCTCCGCCGCCGGCTACGCCGAGGAGACCTCCGAGCGTTTCGACAATCAGTGGCCGGTGTGGGCTCACCTGGTGGGCAAGGACATCATCCGGTTCCACGCCATCATCTGGCCGGCGATGCTGATGTCGGCGGGGATCCCGCTGCCCCGTCAGATCGCCAGCCACGGCTTCCTGCTGGTCGGCGGGGAGAAGATGTCGAAGTCGCGCGCCAACCAGATCCTCCCTGAGGAGCTGATCGAGACCTTCGGATCCGACGGGTATCGCTACCACTTCCTGCGGGACGTGTCGTTCGGTCCCGACGGCAACTTCTCGTGGGAGGGCATGGTTGCTCGCTACAACGCCGATCTCGCCAACGACCTCGGCAACCTGGCCAATCGGGTGCTCAACCTGGCCGAACGCTTCCGGGGCGGCACGGTGCCGGCCGTGTCCGATCCGGACGCCCCCGAGGAAGCGGCGCTGCGGGAAGCGGCGGCCGGTGCCCTGGCCGATCTGGCCGGGTTCGAGGAGTTCCGCACCAAGCAGGCTCTCGACGGGGTGTGGCGCCTGTTCGGGGCCGCCAACGCATTCGTGGAGGCCACCGAACCCTGGCATCTCGCCAAGGATCCGGAAGCGGCCGGGAGACTCGACGCCGTGCTGAATGCCCTGCTCGAAGCCCTCCGGGTCGGCGCCGTGCTGATCTCGCCGGTCATGCCCAAGGCGGCCGCAGAGCTGTGGCGGCGGCTCGGCCTGCCCGGGGACCCCGGGGACGGCCCGCTCGACGAGACGGGACGGTTCGGGACGTTCCCGGCGACCACCGTCGAGAAGGGCGAGCCGCTCTTCCCGCGCATCGAAGCGTGAGCTGGGTCGACTCCCACTGCCACCTTCACTTGGCCGGGACCGCGCCCGACGTGCTGCTCGATCGGGCGGCCGCGGCCGGCGTCGAGTGGCTCGTGTGCCCGGGTACGGATGCGAAGAGTTCAGCCGAGGCGCTCGACCTCGCGGCCCGGTTCCCCGATCGGGTCCTCGGAGCGGCGGGTCTCCACCCTCACGACGCCGTGCGATGGTCGGAGGAGCGGGACCGCATCGCTCATCTCGCCGCTGAGGCGGTCGCCGTCGGGGAATGCGGGCTCGACTTCTATCGCAACCTGTCGCCGCCCGAGGACCAGCTGGCGGCGTTCCGGGGGCAGATCGCCCTGGCCGAAGACCTCGACAAGCCGTTGATCGTGCACTGCCGCGACGCCTTTGCGGAGGTCTTCGACGTCCTCGCGACCACCGGGGCCGGTTCCCGGGCGGTGCTCCACTGCTGGACCGGGGGCCGGCGCTGGACGAAACGGTTTGCCGACCTCGGCGTCGTCTTCTCCTTCGCCGGACCAATCACGTTCCCCAAAGGCGATGATGTGCGGATGGCGGCGGACGTCTCGCCGCCGGAGCGAACCATGGTCGAGACCGACACCCCGTTTCTGACGCCACCCCCCGACCGCCACCTGCCCAACGAGCCGGCCAAGGTGGTCGAGGTCGGCAAGGCCTTGGCCGGCGTCTGGGGCATGGAAGCCGCCGAGGTCGCCGCTCTCACCTCGGCGACGGCTGCCAGGGTGTTTCGCCGTGGCTGACGATCCGCTGGGACGGGCCGCCACCGTCCGTCTGCTCGCCGCTCACGGGCTCCGACCGCGCAAATCGCTGGGACAGCACTTCCTGGTCGACCCCAACATCGTGCGGCGGATCGTCGAAGTGGCCGCCGTGGGTCCCGGCAATCAAGTGCTCGAGGTCGGCGCCGGTGCCGGCACGCTGACCCGCGGCCTCGCCGCCACCGGTGCTCGGGTGGTTGCCTACGAGGTCGATGAGCGGCTCCGGCCGCTGCTCGAGGAAGTGGTCGGCGATGCGGCCGAGGTGCGGTTCGCCGATGCGACGAGGGTGGATCCGATCACCTGGGAGGGTCGTTGGGTGATGGTCGCCAATCTCCCCTACAACGTGGGCACCCCTCTGCTGCTCGACCTGTTGCGCCACGCTCCCCACATCGAGCGGTTCGTGGTGATGCTGCAGCGGGAGGCGGTGGAACGGCTCGCCGCCGGCCCCGGGACCAAGGTGTACGGTCTGCCTTCGGTGACCGCGCAGCTATACGGGACCGTCGAGATCGCCTTTCGGGTGTCGCCGTCGGTGTTCGTTCCCCCTCCCCGGGTCTCCTCGGCGGTGGCCCGCATCGAACGGCGAGCGGTGGATCCGGGCGCCCCGGAGGCGGTCCGGCTGGCGGCGGCCGCCTTCGGGCAGCGCCGCAAGATGCTGCGCCGTTCCCTCGCTGCGGTCCTCCCGGCGGCCGAAGCGGTGCTCACCGCCGCCGGGGTGGACCCCACCCGGCGGGCCGAAGACCTGTCCCCGGCCGACTACCTAAGGATCGCCGCTCATGCACGTTGATGTCTTCGCCAAAGTCAACCTGAGCCTCCGGGTCCGGCCCCGGGACCGGTCCGGCCGCCACCCGGTGCGATCCCTCGCTCAGTCGATCGACTGGCGGGATTGCGTGGTGCTCGCCGACGGCGACGAAGACTCCCTCGACGCCGACCGCCCGGACGTCCCGGCCGACGAGCACAACCTGGCCTGGCGAGCGGCGGTGGCGGTGCGCACCGCCGCCGGCGCCGCCGCGCCCCTCCGGATCTCGCTGACGAAGCGCATCCCGGTGGAGGCCGGTCTCGGCGGCGGAAGCGCCGACGCCGCGGGGGCCCTGGTGGCGGCGGCGGAGCGGTTCCGGCTTGACGAGGAACACCGCGATGCCCTCGCCCCGGAACTCGGCGCCGACGTTCCCTTCTGTCTGGAGGGCGGCACCGCCTGGATGGAAGGTCACGGGGAGCGGGTCACGCCGATCCCCTTCATCGGGGACTACGTCCTGGCGGTGGTGGTGCCTCCCTTCCCGCTGTCCACCGCCGCCGTCTACCGGCGCTGGGATGAGCTCGACGGACCCACCGGCGCCACCCCACCCGAGCGGGATCTCCCCGACTCGCTTCGCCCCCACGCCCCGCTCGGCAACGATCTGGTGCCGGCCGCCCGGGACCTCAGCCCGGCGCTGGGCGAATGGATGGCCGACCTGTCCCGAGCGTGGGGTAGGGCCGTGATGATGACCGGGAGCGGTCCGGCCGTCTTCGGCTACTTCCGAGAAGAGGATGAAGCGGCCGGGGCTCTCGGCGTGGCCGGTGACGCTCGAGCGGTCCGGGTGTGCCGGCCCGTCGATCGGGGTTGGGAGTGGGACCCCTCCGGTACACTGCCGTGACCCCCATGGGGGGTGGTGTAACGGGCAGCACGCGGGGTTTTGGTCCCCGAAGTACGGGTTCGAGCCCTGTCCCCCCAGCCAACCGGAGGTGATGCAGTGAGTGTGCGCGCGGTGGTGATGGCGGCCGGGCAGGGCACCCGGATGCGGTCCCCGCAGCCCAAGGTGCTGTTCGAGGTCGCCGGCCGGGCACTCGTGTCCTGGGTCGTCGATGCGGTGGCGGCCGCCGGGTCGGACGAGATCACCGTGGTGGTCGGCCACGGCGCCGAATCGGTGCGGGACCGCGTCGGTGCGGTGTCGACCGTGGTCCAGGAGGAGCAACTCGGAACCGGCCATGCGGTGATGGTGGCGCTCGAGGCGCTCGGCGACGTCTCCGGCGACACGATCCTCGTGGTGCCGGGGGACACGCCGTTGCTGAGGCCCGAGTCGCTGGCGGCGCTCCTCGAGATCCACGAGCGAGAGGGCGCTTCGGCCACGCTGCTCACCGCGGTGATGGGCGACCCCACCGGCTATGGGCGGGTGGTGCGACGGGGCGATCGGGTGGCGGCCGTCGTCGAGGAGCGGGATGCCGACGACGAGGAGCGTGCCATCACCGAAGTGGCCGTGTCGACCTACGCCTTCGACGGCGCTGCCCTCGCCACGGCCCTCGACGCCATCGGGCGTGACAATGCCCAGGGGGAGTACTACCTGACCGACGTGATAGCCGTCCTCGCCGGCGATGGGGGGGTGGCGGCCGCCGCCGGCGCCGACCCGTCGGAGGTGCAGAACGTCAACAGCCACGATCAGTTGGCCCGGGTCGCCGCAGCGATGCGCGATCGCATCAATCAGGGCCTGATGGAGGACGGGGTGTGGATGCAGGACCCGGCCCGCACCTACATCGACGCCGGGGTTGCCGTCGAGGCGGGCGCCCGGATCTATCCCGATGTGCATCTCGAAGGTGAGACGAGGGTGGCCGCCGGAGCCGAGATCGGTCCGGCGGTGTTCGCTCGGGATGCGGTGATCGGTCACAACGCCAAGGTCTGGTACGCGGTCCTGCGTGAAGCCAAGGTGGGCGAAGGCGCCGAGGTCGGCCCATACGCCAGCCTTCGGCCGGGCACCGAGATGATGGCCGGCGCCAAGATCGGAACCTTCGTCGAGACGAAGGCGACCACAGTCGGCAAGGGCAGCAAGGTCCCCCATCTCTCCTACATGGGGGATGCCACCATCGGTGAGGATTCCAACATCGGCGCCGGCACCATCACCTGCAACTACGACGGGTACCGGAAGCACCCCACCACGATCGGCGACCGCGTGAAGATAGGTTCCGACACGATGCTGGTGGCCCCCTTGGAGGTGGGCGACGATGCCTGGACCGGGGCCGGTTCGGTGATCAGCAAGGATGTGGCACCCGGTTCCCTGGCGGTCGAGCGTTCGCAGCAGCGCGAGGTGCCGGGCTACGCTGCGAGGCGGGCACGGCAGGCGGAACGGGAGGAAGCCGAAGAGCCATGAGGCTGGCCGGCAGCAAGCGGTTGATGCTCTTCACGGGGTCGGCGAACCCGGGCTTGGCCGATGAGGTCGCCGAACTGCTGGGGGTGGAGCTGGGCAAGGTCGAGCGGTCGGTCTTCGCCAACGGCGAGATCTACGTCCGTTTCGAGGAGAGCGTGCGGGGCGCCGACTGTTTCGTGATCCAGAGCCACACCGAGCCGATCAACTTCCACATCATGGAGCAGCTGATCATGCTCGACGCCCTGGAACGGGCCTCGGCGAAGCGGATCACGGCGGTGGTGCCGTTCTTCGGATACGCCCGTCAGGACAAGAAGGGCATGCCCCGGGAGCCGATCACGGCCCGCCTCATGAGCGACCTCCTCGTGGCCTCGGGCGCCGACCGCATCGTCTCGGTTGACCTGCACAGCAGCCAGATCCAGGGGTTCATCCGCAAGCCGTTCGATCACCTCACCGCCCTGCCGGCATACCGGGACTACCTGCAGGACGCCTCACTCAAGCCCCTGGTGATCGTGTCACCCGACACCGGAAGGGTGAAGGTCGCCTCCCGTTACGCCCGGCGGCTCGATGCCGACGTCGCCTTCGTCCACAAGCGGCGCCCCGCCAACGTGCACAACGAGGTCGCCGCCCTGCAGATCGTCGGCGACGTGGCCGGGAAGCACGCCGTGATCGTCGACGACATGATCGACACCGCAGGCACCGTGACGGCGGCCGCCGAGCTCCTCAAGCAGATGGGGGCGGCCAGCGTGCGCGCCATGGCCACCCACGGAGTCCTGTCGCCGCCGGCGGTCGATCGAATCAAGAATGCCCCACTCGAAGAGGTGGTCATCACCAACACCCTGCCGCTCCACGACGATGCGGTCGGGTTGCCCAACCTGCGGGTGATCTCGATCGCCCCCCTCGTGGCCGATGCCCTCAAAGCGATCTTCATGGACGACTCGGTGAGCCGGATCTTCCTGGGGGAGAACGCCTAGCTCCGTTGGCGCCGATCGGCAGGATGTTCCATGATGCATCAGACGACACTGCCGTGAAGGGAGAGGCGATGGCATCAATTGAGATCATCGAGGGCATTGGAAAGAAGTACGGTGCCAGGTTCCGCGCCGCCGGGGTGCGGAGCACCGGCGCATTGCTGAAGCGGGGAGCGGGCCCCAAGGGCCGGGCCGAGCTGGCCAAGGCCACCGGCTTCTCGAACCACCAGATCCTGGAGTGGACCAACCGGGCCGACCTCATGCGGGTGCGCGGCGTCGGTGAGGAGTACTCGGATCTCCTCGAGGCAACCGGGGTCGACACGGTCAAGGAACTGAGGACTCGCAACGCCAAGAACCTCACCGAGGCGATGACGGCCGTGAATGCCAAGAAGAAGCTGGTCCGCCGGATCCCCAGCCAGTCGATGGTGGAGCGTTGGGTGGCTCATGCCAAGACGCTGCCTGCCGTGATGACCTACTAGACCCCACCCATGCGCAAGGGCCGGCCCCTCGGGGGTCGGCCCTTCCGTATGCTCCACCCATGGAGACCACCATCATCGAGGTAGAGAGCGGTGCCTCGGCCGGCACCGTCGATCTCACCCCTCAAGCCGCCCACTTCGTCTCCGGCAAGGGGGATGGCCTGTTGTCGGTGTTCGCCCAGCACGCCACCGCCGGCATCGCCGTCGTCGAGACCGGAGCCGGGAGCGACACCGACCTCATCGATCACCTCGACACGCTGTTCCCCCGCGACGACCGGTGGCTGCATCGCCACGGCAGTCCCGGGCACGGTGCCGATCATGTGATCCCCGCGTTCGTCGCCCCCTCGGTCGTCATCCCGGTCGTCGACGGTCGGATGACCCTGGGCACCTGGCAGTCGGTGGTGCTGGTCGACCCGAACCGGGACAATCGAACCCGGAGGGTTCGGCTCAGCTTCATCCCCGGCTGACGGCTTGTCCCCACGTCGCAAGCAGCCCGCTCAACCGGATCTCCCGGCTACCGTGCCGGTCCATGGTCGATTTCACCAAGAGGGCCGCCAAGGCGGCAACATCCCATCTGGGCGCCACCGAGACCGTGCTCGCCGGCGTCAACGTCTTCCCCACCCCATTGCAGCTCGGCGGTGCCGGCGCCACCGGCGGTGCCATCGCGGGAGGCCTGGGCGGCGCAGCCGTCGGTGCCGCCGTGGACAAACGCCGGGAGGACAAGCAGGCGGCCGAGGACGCCGCCCGCACCCTCCCCGATCTCGCCGGCCGTCCGGGGGCCGCGGAGGCAATCCCCAAGAACGGGGCGCTGCTCGGGGTGACGGAGCAGCGCCTGCTGGTGTGGAAGATCTCGGGTCTCGGCAAACCGAAGGATCTGCTCTTCGAGTTGCCGCTGGAGCAGATCGACCGGGTGGCGTGGCACGAAGCCGACACCAAATGGCTCCGGGGCAGCCCCAAGTCCACTCTCATCTGGGTCGGGCTCACAGATGGGACCGTGATCCCGATCGCGGCGATCTCGATGGGACCCGCCGGGAAGCACGCTGCGGCCGTGGTCGAGGCCCTGGCTCAACGCCTTCCCGGCAAGGTCACCGAATTCGAGGGCTGAAGCTCAGTCGCAGCCCAGATCGACGTCCACGTCGTTCCCGTCTGCGATCGCCTGCAAGGCGAAGCAGCTCTCCGTGAACTGCTCGCCGGCCTGGCCGAAGGCGGCGAACTCGGGTCCTTCGAAGAACGTCAGCAGGGCGCCGAGATCGGCCACGTCCTCGAGCCCCGTGAGGAGCTCGTCGAAAGCCGCGGAGGCGGCCCGGCCGGCCGACACGGCGGCATCGTGGGCGGTCGCCGCCTCGTCGGGGGCCTCGATCCCTTCCAGGACGGCCACGAAGCCGTCGAGGTCGTCCTCGAATTCCGGCAGGAGGCTCTTCACGTCGCCGAGCGGATCGGTGGAGTCCTCGATCGCCGCATCCAGCGCGTCCCCGGCCGCTTCGTACGCCTGGCCGGCCGCCTGCAGCTCGCCGAAATAGTCCTCGAGCGAGGCCCCGTCGTCGCCTCCGCAGGCGGCGAAGACCAGCAGCATCGCCGTCACCACTGCTGCGCGTCGCATGATCATTCCCTTTCACTCTGGGCCCCGGGAGGGTACTCCGCCTGATGGCGTCTCACTTCACCTTGCTCTTTTCCACCAAGACCCGCGATAATGACGGCTCCGCAGATTCCGTCTCGAGGAGTCCTTTCCATGGAACAGGTGACGTTGCGCGCCGACACCGGTCGGGCCCGGGGCAGCCGGCCCTCACGGCGGCTGCGCAGGGAGAGCAGTGTGCCCGCCGTCGTGTACGGGCGGGGTATGGATCCCGTATCCGTGGCCGTCGATCAGCGCGATCTCTACACGGTGCTCCACACCGAAGCCGGCGCCAACGTGCTCATCACCCTCGAGGTCGGCAAGGACAAGCACCTCACGGTGGCTCGTGAGATCCAGCGCCATCCGGTTCGGGGCGAGATCATCCATCTCGATTTCCTTCGCATCTCCATGGACGAGCCCATCGATGCCGAGGTCGGTATCGACTTCGAAGGCACGCCGATCGGCGTTCGCGATGATGGCGGCATCGTCGAGACGGTGCAGGCCACCGTCATGGTCAAGGCGCTTCCCGCCGCGGTGCCCTCATCGATCGGCATCGACATCTCCGAGCTGGGCGTCGGTGACTCCCTCAAGGTGGCCGACCTTCCCGGCCTCGAAGGCGTCGAGTACACCTCGGGTGCCGACATGACCTTGGTGACCGTGCAGCTGCCGCAGATCGTGTCGCTCGAGCCCGAAGTCGAGGAGGGAGAGCTCCTCGAGGGCGAGGAACTCGAAGCGGCCGCCGACGAGGAAGCCGGCGCCGAGGCCGAAGCCGCCCGAGGAGACGAGGGCGAGGGAGGCGAGGAGGAGGCCTGATCGGCGGTCTCCACCTGTTCGTCGGCCTTCGGAACCCCGGGTCCGACTACGAGGGCACCCGGCACAACATCGGCGCAGAGGTCGTGGTCGCCGCCGCCGGCGGCGCCGCCTTCAAGCGGGCCCCCCGCAAGATCCGGGCTCGCGTCGTTCGAGAGTCCGTTGCAGACCGGCCGACGATCCTGGCGCTGCCGACCACGTTCATGAACGAATCCGGTACGGCGGTGCGCGGGCTCGTTCGCTACTTCGACCCGGAGCGGCTGGTGCTGGTGCACGACGACATCGACCTCCCGTTCGGGAAGCTGCGCTTCCACTTCGGTCGCGGCACCGGCGGGCACAACGGGGTGGCCTCGGTCACCCAGGCGTTGGGAGGAACGGGGATGTGGCGTCTCAAGATCGGGGTGGGGCGCCCCCCGGGCCGGATGGATCCCGCCGACTTCGTCCTGAGGCGCTTCACCCGCAAGGAGCGGCCGGATGTCGACCTCATGGTGGGCGAGGCGGTCGAGGTGCTGCGATCCTTCGCGGCCGAAGGAGAGGATGCAGCCCGGTCGAGGGCGGGGGAGGCGCAGGGAAGGCTCTTCGGCGACCCTCGCTAGGAGGTGGGTGTTGTACGTCGGCGCGATCGATCAGGGCACGACCAGCACGCGCTTCGTGATCATCGACGGCAACGGTGCGTTCGTGGCGATGGACCAGCAGGAACATCGTCAGATCTACCCCAAGCCCGGTTGGGTTGAGCACGATGCCTCCGAGATCTGGGACCGGACCCGATCGGTGATCGAAGGCGGGTTGGCCCGGGCGGGGATCTCGCCTTCCGATCTGGCCGCAGTGGGGATCACCAACCAGCGGGAGACGACCGTTCTGTGGGATGCCGTCACCGGGGAACCGCTTGCGCCGGCGGTGGTGTGGCAGGACACCCGCACCGACGAGTTGTGCCGTGAGCTCGGTGGCTCCGAAGGGCCCGATCGGTTTCGGCCGGTGACCGGCCTCCCCCTGGCGACCTACTTCGCCGGCCCCAAGGCGCGATGGCTGCTGGATCACGTGGAGGGCCTGCGGGCCCGGGCCGACGCCGGCGAGGTGCTGTTCGGCACGATCGACAGCTGGCTCATCTGGAACCTCACCGGCGAGCACCTCACCGACGTCACCAATGCCTCCCGTACCCTGCTCATGGACCTCGGTGCGCTGGACTGGGATCCGGAGATCGTCTCGGAGGTCGGGATTCCTCCCTCGATGCTCCCCGCCGTCAAGCCGTCGGTGGGTCACTTCGGCACGGGGCGGGGTCCCCTCGAAGGCGTGCCGATCGCAGGGGTGCTCGGGGATCAGCAGGCGGCTCTCTTCGGGCAGACGTGCTTTGCCCCGGGCACGGCCAAGAACACCTACGGCACAGGCTGCTTCATGCTGCTGAACACCGGAACCGACCCGGTGCCGAGCGAACACGGCTTGCTCACCACCGTCGCCTACCAGTTCGAGGACCGTCCCGCGGTGTACGCCCTCGAGGGCTCGGTGGCGATCGCCGGCGCCGGGGTGCAGTGGCTGCGGGACAACCTGCGCATGATCTCGGAGGCGCCCGAGGTGGAAGCACTGGCGGGTTCCGTGGAGGAGAACGGAGGCGTGTACTTCGTGCCGGCGTTCTCGGGCCTGTTCGCCCCCTACTGGCGCAGCGACGCTCGCGGTGTGATCGCCGGGCTCACCCGGTACGCCGAGGCCGGTCACCTCGCCCGGGCCGTGCTCGAGGCGACCGCATACCAGACCGCCGACGTCCTCGACGCCATGCAGGCGGACTCCGGAGTGCCGGTGGAGACGTTGTTCGTCGACGGCGGCATGGTCGCCAACGAACTGCTCATGCAATTCCAAGCCGACGTCCTCGACGTGCCGGTGGTTCGCCCCACGATCGCCGAGACCACCGTCCTCGGCGCCGGCTACGCCGCCGGTCTCACGGTGGGCTTCTTCGAGGACCTCGATCAGGTGGCGGCTCTCTGGCGGGAGGATCGTCGCTGGACCCCGGCGATGAGCGGTGCGGAGCGGGAACGGCTCCGCACCGGGTGGCGGAAGGCGGTCGAGCGCACCCTCGGCTGGGTGGAGGGTGACTGAGCCCGACGTGGTCCCTTCGTTACCATGTGGGTCAGGAGCAGGAGGGTCGTCCCATTTCCATCCCGGATCGCATTGCCTACACCCGCATGGTGCTGGTGCCGGTCATCGTGGCGCTGGTGCTGGCGCACGACCAGGTCGACCACGCCTTCGGGATCGCGGCCTTCTTCATGGGTGCGGCGGCGTTCACCGACTTCCTCGATGGCTACCTCGCCCGGCGCTGGAAGATGGTGACGATCCTCGGTGGCTTCCTCGACACGATCGCCGACAAGCTTCTCGTGGCCGGGGCCCTGTTCGCCCTGGTCGAGGTGGGGAGGGCCTGGGCCTGGGCGGCGTTCATCATCGTGGGTCGTGAGATCGCGATCTCCGGGCTGCGAGGGATCGCCGCCATGGATGGGGTCACGGTCCCGCCTTCGGTGTGGGGGAAGATCAAAGCCAACGTCCAGTACCTGGCGATCTTCCTCGCGTTGCTGCGCACCTCCGACGCCTACGGGGGCCTCTATCCCGATCAGTGGGCGATGTTGGTGGCTGTGGCGGTGACGCTGCTGTCGGGCGTCGAGTACTTCTCGAGGTTCGCCCGGGTCCTGCGGGCCGACCGGGCACGTGCCTGACGTCTTTCTTACGGGCGGCAGCGGTTTCATCGGGGGCGCCCTCCTGCAGCGGCTCGTCGCCGAGGGGCGGACCGTCGCCGCACTGTCTCGCAGTCGCGACTCGGATCGCCGTATCGCCTCACTCGGCGGCCACCCGGTCACCGGCGACGTCGAGGACTACGAGACCTTGCGGCAGGCGATGAGCGGCACCGGCGTGGTGTATCACGTCGCCGGGGTGAACCGGCTCTGCCTTCGCGATCCGGAGCCGATGCTGCGGGCCAACGTGGCGGGATCGGTGAATGTGGTCCGCGCCGCCGCCGACGGCGGGGTCGAACGGGTGGTGTACACGTCTTCGGCGGCCGCCATCGGCGAGGAGGAGGGCACCGCCGGGACCGAGTCGAGCCCGCACCGGGGCCGCTACCTCACCTCCTACGAACGGTCGAAGCACCTGGCCGAGAAGGCGGTGTTCGCCGAGGCGGAGCGGCTCGGCGTCGACGTGGTGGCGGTCAACCCCTCCTCGGTCCAGGGACCGGGTCGGGCCACCGGCACCGCCGAGATCCTGATCGCCTACCTCCGGGGGAGGCTGCGGTGGGCGGTGGACACCCGGCTCAGCATCACTTACATCGACGACTGCGTCGAGGGGCATCTCCTGGCGGAGAACCGGGGGGAGGCGGGTGAGCGGTACCTGCTCAATGGGGCGACCCTGTCGGTGGCCGAGGCGCTGGCGGTGGTGGCCCCCTACGCCCGGGTCGGGCGTCGGATCCGATTCGTCCCCGGCTGGGTGGTCGCTGCGGCGGGCGCCGTGGTGGGCGGGATGTCCCGGGTCCTGCGGCGGTCCGACCCGATCTTCTGTTCCGAGATGGCCCGGGCCCTGCTCCACGGGCACACCTACGACGGTTCCCGGGCCGAGCGCGAGCTCGGCCTCACCTACACCCCCGTCGAGGAGGCGCTGCGACGCACGGTGGAGTGGTTCCGGCGCACCGGGCTCGCCTGACGGTGAACGGAGCCCCTCCCGCCGGTACGATCCCCGCTCGGATGCCCACGCCGCTCGCCGCGCTCATCGAAGGGAGAGCCCGCGGCCTCGAGGCCCCGGAGCGTCTCGTGGTCCCTCCCGGCCTGCGCGCCTTCCTCCTGGCCTCTCTCGACGCTCCGGTCCTCGCCGTTGTTCCCGGGGAGCGGGAAGCCGAGGATCTGGCCGAGGATCTCGCCCTCTTCACCGAGGTCCGTCATCTGCCGGCCTGGGAGACCCTGCCTTTCGAGCACGTCTCCCCGAACGTGGCGACGATGGCCGAACGAGCCGTGGCCCGCCACGCTCTGGGGTCCGCCGTCGTGGTCGCCTCCGTTCGCGCTGCGGTGCAACGCGTCAGTCCCTCGCCCCACGACCCGGTGGTCGTCGCTGTCGGTGACGAGTCGGCTCTCGACGACCTGGTTCGCCGGCTCACCGATGCCGGCTATCACCGCACCGACCGGGTGGAGAGCCGAGGGGAAGTGGCTGTCCGGGGTGGCATCGTCGACGTGTACCCGGCCCAGGGAGACGAGCCGGTTCGTCTCGACTTCTGGGGCGACGTCGTCGACGAGATCCGGTCGTTCTCGGTGGTCACCCAGCGGTCCGTGGATGCAGCCGAGCGGCTGGTCGCTTTTCCGGCTCGCGAGGTCCGTCCCGACGAGGCGATGGCGGCGGCGTCCCGGGCGCTGCTCGAGACCGAGCCCTGGGCCATGGCCACCTGGGATCGGCTCATCTCCGGGATGTTCTTCCCCGGCATGGAGTCCTGGCTCCCCTGGCTGGCTCCCGAACGCACCATCCTCGAGGAGTCGGACGTGCCGGTCGTTCTGTTCGACCCGGCCCGGGCCGCCGACCGGGCCGGAGACCTGGCAACCGAGGAAGCGGAACTGGCCGAGGTCCTCTCCGGCACCTGGGGAAAGGGAGCCGCGGATCATCCTGCGCTCTACCTTCCGCTGACGGTCCCGGATGACCGGCTCGTCGAAGCCCCTCCGCTGGCGGCTCGCCCGGGGGAGGAGGCCCTGGTGGTGTCGGGTCTCGATGCCACTCCGGGCAATGCCGAGTCGGTGGCGGCCGGTCTCGGCAAGCTCCGTGAACAGGGGATCCAGGTGGTCGTTGCCATGGACGGCGAAGCAGCCGCCGACCGGGTGGCCCGGGTACTCGCCGAGCACGGGCTGCATCTGCCGCGGGCCGACACCGTCACCGGAGCCGAATCGGTGGTGATCCCGGTCGGAATCCATCGCGGGTTCGTCTCGCCGGAGCTGAGGCTCGCCGTGCTGGGGGAGCAGGAGATCGCCGGTCGGCGGCGGGCCCACCGGAGGGTGGTGGTGCGGCGGCCCGGCGAGGCGGCGGCCGCCTACGGGGAACTGAGCCCGGGTGACTTCGTGGTTCATCATCATCACGGCATCGGCAGGTTCGAGGGCATGACGACCCAGACCCTGGCCGGCATCGAACGCGACTACCTGCTCGTTGCCTACGCCGGACAGGATCGCCTCTACGTGCCGACCGATCAGCTGGCGGCGATCCGCAAGTACACCGGTGGCGAGTCGCCCCGCCTGTCGCGCATGGGGGGCGCCGACTGGTCGCGCACCCGCAGCCGGGTGCGCAAGGAGGTCGCCGCCGTTGCGGAGGAGGTAGTGGCGCTCCACCGCCGGCGCTTGGAGGTTGCCGGTCACGCCTACCCCACCGACACGCCGTGGCAGCGCGAGATGGAGGGGGCTTTCCCGTTTGAGGAGACCCCCGACCAACTGCAGGCCGTCGCCGAGGTGAAGACCGACATGGAGGACGACGAGCCGATGGACCGGCTCATCTTCGGCGATGTCGGTTTCGGCAAGACCGAGGTGGCGGTCCGGGCGGCGTTCAAGGCGGTGCAGGATGGCCGTCAGGCGGCCGTCCTGGTGCCGACGACCCTGCTGGCCCAGCAGCACCACCAGACGTTCTCGGATCGTTTCGACCCGTACCCGATGCGAGTGGAGATGCTGAGCCGGTTCCTCACACCGAAACAGCAGGATGCCGTGCTGGAGGGGATGGCGAGCGGCGAGGTCGACGTGGTGGTCGGCACCCATCGGCTGCTCTCGGAAGACGTGCGCTTCGCCGACCTGGGGCTGCTGGTCGTCGACGAGGAGCAGCGTTTCGGGGTGGCGGCCAAGGATCGGATCAAGGCGCTGCGCACCTCGGTGGACGTGCTCACTTTGACGGCGACTCCGATCCCCAGGACCCTGGAGATGGCGCTCATCGGGATACGCAAAGTGAGCCGCATCGCCACGCCGCCCGAGGATCGCCATCCGATCCTCACCTTCGTGGGTGCCTACGACGAACGGACCGTGTCGGCGGCGATCCGTCGCGAGATGCTGCGGGAGGGCCAGGTCTTCTACGTGCACAACCGGATCCAGTCGATCGACCACGCCGTCGCCCGCCTGCGGGAACTGGTCCCGGAAGCCCGCTATGCCGTTGCGCACGGCCGGATGAACGAGGGTCAGCTGGAGCAGGTGATGCTCGACTTCTGGAGCGGGGACTTCGATGTGCTGGTGGCCACCACGATCATCGAGTCGGGACTCGATCTGCCCCAGGTGAACACGCTGATCGTGGAGCGGGCCGATCTGTTGGGCCTGGCCCAGCTGTACCAGCTGCGGGGGCGGGTGGGCCGCTCGGGCCGCCGGGCCTACGCCTATCTCTTCCATCCGATCGAGCAACGGCTCACCGAGGACGCCTATCGGCGTCTGGAAGCGATCGGCGAGTTCGGCGACCTCGGCTCGGGGTTCCAGCTGGCGATGCGCGACCTGGAGATCCGCGGGGCGGGGAGCATCCTCGGCAACGTCCAGTCGGGCCACATCTCGGCGGTGGGGTTCGACCTGTACTGCGAGCTGGTCGCCGAAGCGGTGGAGGAGCTGGAGACGGGGCGCGTCGCCGCCGAGGCGCCGGCCGCGGTACGCATCGATCTGCCGGTCGGCGCCCACCTCCCCGAGGACTACGTGGCCGAGCAGGCCGCCCGGCTCGAGGCCTACCGCCGGCTGGCCGAGGCGGCTTCGCAGGAGGCCGTCGACGACGTCGTCGGCGAGTGGCAGGACCGCTACGGGCCGCTCCCACCCCGGGCCGAAGCCCTGATCGACATCGCCCGGCTTCGGGTGGAGGCTCTCCGGGTGGGGCTCACCGAGGTGGTGCGGATGCGCCGCGAGGTGAAGCTGGCGCCGGTGAGCCTGGTGGCCTCCCAGGAGGTCCGGCTGCAGCGCCTGGAGCCCCGTTCGGTCGTTCGGGGACAGAATCTGTTCGTTCCGGAGCGCCCGGCGGCGGCTCTCACCGACTTCCTCCGTACAATGTGGGCTCCATGAGACGACTCCTGGCCTTGGCCCTCTCCAGCGTGCTCGTCGCCTCCGCCTGCTCCGGACCGGAAGACGACGAGACCGCCCGGGTGGGGGACACCTCGATCGCCCTGTCGCACGTGACCGACCTGCTCACCGACCGGGACACGGTCACCATCGACGAGGATTTCCGCGAGATCCTGTTCCGGGTCGTGGCCGTCGAGGCGCTCACTCAGGCGCTGGCGACCGACTTCGGGCTCAGCGTCGACGAGGAGCAGGTCGAGGAGGTCTACGCCGGGTTCGTGGCCGACATGGAGGATGCCGGGGTCAGCCCGGCCGATGCCACCGGGATCCCCGGGGCCGACACCGAGATGCTGCGCTTCAACGCCGGCGTCGTGGTGTTGCGCGACACCGCCGCCCAGCAGCTGATCGGCGACCCCGAGTTCCTCCGGGGGCTCTTCGAGGAGGGCACCGAGATCACCACGGTGTGCGCCCGTCACATCCTGGTCGAGACGGTGGAGGAGGCCGAGGCGGTCGCAGAACGGCTGGCGGCCGGCGAGGACTTCGCCGCGGTGGCCACCGAGGTCTCCCTGGACAGCGGCACCCCGGGCGGCGACCTCGGCTGCTCCTCTCCCACCCGGTACGTCGGGCCGTTTGCCGATGCGACCCTCGAGGCCCCGATCGGCGAGGTGTTCGGGCCGGTGGAGACCCAGTTCGGGTTCCACCTCATCGTGGTCACCGAGAGGATCTCGCCCACCTTCGAGGAGCTCCTCGCCGACCCGACCGCCTACGTGTCACCGGCGGTGGGGGACTCGTTGTGGACCGAGTGGTTCAACGACGCGCTCCGGGCCGCCGACATCGAGGTGAATCCGACCTACGGCCGCTGGTCGCAGGAGGGCCTCGGCATCGTCGCCGCCGACGAATGATCCTCATCGCCGGGCTCGGCCCCGCCGGGCTCGATTCACTGGGTGACGGTCTCCTGGAACGCCTCCTGGATCCCGACGTCACGGTGGTGCTGCGCACCCGGCAGCATCCCGCCGCCGTCGAGCTGGCCGGCCGCCGTTCGGTGGTCGATTGCGACGACCTCTACGACGCGGCCGACACCTTCGAGGAGGTGTACGAGGCGGTCGCCGAACGGGTGATCGGATTGGCCGCCGACGGGTCCGTGGCGTATCTCGTGCCGGGCAGCGCCGCGGTGGGGGAGCGGGCCGCGACGCTCATCCGGGATCGAGCCGCCGCGGCCGGGATCGCCGTCGAGGTCGAAGCCGGGCCGTCGTTCATTGCCGCCGCCATCGAACGGCTCCCGCTCGATCCTTTGGCGGGCGGCATGCAGGTTCTGGATGGACGGGACCTCCCCGAACCCTTGCTGCTGCATCTGCCGACCCTGATCGCTCAGGTCGACACGCCGCTGGTGCTCGGGGACGTGAGGGAACGCCTCGGCCGGCTGCTCGACGACGACACCCCGGTGACGGTGCTGCGCGACCTGGGTGGTGCCGGCGAGGAGGTGATCACGGTTCCCCTCACCGAGCTCGTCGGGGATCACGCCGGGCTGCGGGTCACGCTGTTCCTCGACCCGGTGGTGCCGGGGTGGCCCGGCCTGGTGCGCACCAACGCCCGCTTGCGGGCCGAGTGCCCCTGGGATCGGGAGCAGACCCACCACACCCTGGCCAAGCACCTGCTCGAAGAGGCCTACGAGGCGCTGGCGGCCATCGAGGCTCTTCCCGCTCAGGCGCCGGCCGGTGAACCCGATCTTCCCGCCTACCTGGAGGTGGAGGAGGAGCTGGGCGACCTGCTGCTGCAGGTGGTGTTCCACGCCACCTTGGCCGCCGAGACCGGAGTGTTCGGTGTCGAGGAGGTCGCCGAAAGGATCCGCCGCAAGCTGGTGCGCCGGCATCCGCACGTCTTCGGCGACGTGGACGCCGACACCGCCGAACGGGTCCTGGCGAACTGGGACCGCCTCAAACAGGAGGAGAAGGGCCGGGAGTCGCTGCTCGACGGCGTGGCCCCCTCTCTCCCGGCCCTGGCGAGGGCCTGGCAGCTGCAGACCAGGGCCGCCGGGGTGGGTTTCGACTGGCCCGACCTGGAGGGAGTGATCGCCAAGGTCGACGAGGAGATGGCCGAGCTGCTGGCCGATCGCGACGATCCGGAGCGGGCCGCCCACGAACTGGGCGACCTGCTGTTCTCGGTGGTGAATCTGGCGCGGCGACTGGCGATCGACCCGGAGCAGGCGCTGCGGGCCGCCTCGGACCGCTTCGACCGGCGGTTCAGGGCCGTTGAGGCCGGGGGCAGCCTGACCGGGCTCACCCTCGAGGAGATGGATCGCCGCTGGGAGGCGGCCAAGGAACGGGAGTGATGCTCGGCGCGATGCCGGGCACGCGATAGTCTGGCGAGACAGAGGAGGGCCCGTGACCACGATTCAATCGATCCGGGCCCGCGAGGTACTCGACTCTCGGGGGAACCCCACCGTCGAGGCCGAAGTGACCCTTGCTGGCGGGTCCTACGGCAGAGCGGCGGTCCCTTCGGGAGCATCAACGGGGGCGCTCGAGGCGATCGAGCTTCGGGACGGCGGAGCCCGCCACGGCGGGAAAGGCGTACTGCGGGCCGTCGAACACGTCAACGACCGGATCGCTCCGGCGGTGGCCGGCATGGATGCCACCGACCAGGAGGCGATCGACCGGGTCATGCTCGATCTGGACGCCACCCCCAACAAGGCGGAGCTCGGGGCCAATGCCGTTCTCTCGGTGTCGCTGGCAACGGCGCGCGCCGCGGCCGGGGCACTGGGGCTGCCGCTGTTCCGCTACCTCGGCGGGCCGTCGGCCCGGCTGTTGCCCGTGCCGATGCTCAACGTGCTCAACGGCGGGGTGCATGCCGCCAACGACGTCGACATCCAGGAGTTCATGCTGGTCCCGGCCGGTTTCCCCACCTTCGGGGAGGCGCTGCGGGCCGGCACCGAGATCTATCACGCCCTCAAGAAGGTTCTCGGGGGACGGGGCCTCAGCACCAACGTCGGTGACGAGGGGGGTTTCGCCCCCAACCTGACCGCCAACGTGGACGCCCTGGAGGTCCTGGTGGAGGCGGTGGAAGCCGCCGGTTACGAACCGGGTACCCAGGTGTCGTTCGCCCTCGATGTGGCCGCCTCGGAGCTGTACCGGGAGGGCCGCTACCAGCTGGAGGGACGCTCGCTGAAACCGGAGGAGATGGTCGAGTACCTGGAGGGGCTGGTCTCCGGGTTCCCGCTGGTGTCGGTGGAGGACGGCCTGGCCGAGGACGACTGGGACGGTTGGGCCGTGCTCACCGAGCGACTCGGCTCCCGGACCCAGTTGGTCGGCGACGACCTCTTCGTGACCAACGAGGACCTGCTGCAGCGGGGTGTCGATCGCGGCGTCGCCAACGCCATCCTCATCAAGGTGAACCAGATCGGGAGCCTCTCGGAGACCCTGCACACCATGGAGCTGGCCGAGCGGTCCGGCTACGGCAGGGTGGTGAGCCACCGCTCCGGGGAGACGGAGGACACGTTCATCGCCCATCTGGCGGTGGCGACCAACGCCGGGCAGATCAAGACCGGTGCGCCGGCCCGGGGGGAGCGGACCGCCAAGTACAACCAGTTGCTGCGGATCGAGGAGCAGCTCGGTGACCAGGCCCGGTTTGCCGGTCGGGACCCCTATCGGAGGTAGTGGTGAAGGAGAAGCGCGGGATCGGATCGATGCTGGGGCTCATCGCTCTGTTGGCGCTGGCCGTGGTGGTGGCCGGGATCCTGCCTTTCCGCCAGGTCCTCGCCCAGCGCAACGCTGTCGATGCCGCTGAGGAGCAGCTGGCCGCCATCGAGGAGGAGAACCGCTTGCTCGAGGCCCGCATCGTCGCCTTGCAGTCTCCGGAGGAGGTGGAGCGGCTGGCCCGGGAGCAGTTCGGGCTGGTCCGTCCCGGCGAGACCGGGTACGTGGTGATCACCCCGCCCGGGGAAGCCGTACCGGAGACCGAGCCGGAGCCGGTTTCCCCCGACAAGCCCTGGTGGGAGGACGTCTGGGACTTCCTCACCGGTCGGGATCTCACCGAGGATGGATGACGCTGCCGTCGCGGCGCAGATAGAGCGGCCGCTGCGCGCCCCCGCCGACGTGGCGGTGCGCTGCCACCTCGACCTTCCGGTGGTGACCAGGGTGCCGCCTCTGCTGGACGACGGCACCCCGTTCCCCACCCGCTACTGGCTCACCTGTCCGCTGGCGACCCGCCGCATCGGACGGGTCGAGTCGGCCGGTGGGGTCCAGGCCATGGACCGCCGCGCCCGCGCCCTCCCCGACTTCGGTGAGATGCTGGCGGCCGCCCATGCCCGGTATGCCGCCGAGCGAGATGCCCTGGTGCCCGACGATGCCGGGGTGCGGCCCTCCGGCGGGGTGGGCGGGGCGGCCCGGGGCGTCAAGTGCCTCCACGCCCACTACGCCGATCACGCCGTCGGCAACCTCAACCCGGTGGGGGCGCTGGTGGCCCCCTGGGCCGAGCCGCTCGACTGCACCGAACCCTGCGTGGTGGAAGGCGACGACGGCGTGATCCGCAATCCCCGATGGCGGGAGCCCAAGTAGCCTCGACGTCAGCCCGGGTGGCGAAATGGCAGCCGCGGCGGACTTAAACTCCGCTGTCCCCGTAGGGGGCGTGCAGGTTCGAATCCTGCCCCGGGCACCAGAAAGACCCCTAATTGATGGGGGCTATCGCTTGGAGGTCAACCGTTACTCAGGTTGGGCATTGGCCATGGCTGGAGGTTTCAGCACCGATCCTCGAGCGATAGCCGTTGTGAATCGGGCGGCCTTCGATCTGCGCTCCAGCGAAGTCCAAACGGCGATTGACTCAATCGAGTGGGTCCAGGCCAAGTTCGGTTTGTTCCCAACGGCGGATTCGGGGGAGACCGCCTTCCGCATGTTGGTAGGCGTTCCCGCAGAACCCTGGGATAGCCACGAGCAGCCCGGCCTCTTGTGAACCTGACGGGATGGCCTCCCATCCCGACGGATGCCGCGCCAGCCACGGGCGGGGTGGAGGCCAACAACCACTCCGGGAAGATTCGACCGACAGCGGTGCCGCGGCCCTTCATCACACCGCTCAAGGCGGGGCCCCATCCGGAGGGCCACGACCTCGACGACCCGGCAGTCCGCCGCTACTGGACCACCCTGCTGGCACCCGACGACGGCGAGTCGTACCCGCGTTGCCATCGCGAGGTCGGCGAGGGGCTTGTGCCGCCCGGTTGTGGCACGAACGGATGAGCCCCTTCTACCTCCGGGGAGCGGAGCCACGGGCCGGCTCGGCCGGGAAGCTGATCCGAATCTGCAACTATCACGCTCACGGCGGCCGGGCAGGCCGATGGGCCCGCCCGACTGCCGCTGGTCGTCAGCATTACTCAGCCAATTGGGAAGATCCGGAAAGGCCCTTCGAATTCAGCCGCCTCGGCGCTGCTCAGGCGCCCACTCCATGTGATCCAGTCCCCAGGTGAGAGTGCATCAAGCACGCCGTAGGGATCGGCAGCACCATTGGCCCTCTTGACCTTGCCCGATGCAACGGCCCAGCCACGCGGACTCACGACACCGCTGTCGACGAACTTCACGACAACCCGTCCCGGCTCGAAGCCAGTGAGCACGCCTTCGGTGAACTCGTATTCGAGAGAAGCGTAGATCCGGACCGTTTCTTCGAACAGGAACCATCCGCCTACCTGCATGCCGGGCCCTTTCGGGAAGTAGGCGATGGGATAGGAAGCGCCGTTGACCTGCAATGTGCCGACCCACGACACCTGCGGGGCGGCACCCTCACCGGTGAGGATCCCGACATTGAAGTCAAGGTCCTGCCTTCCCAGGATTGGCCCCTCGTCCTCCGCAGCGATGGCAGGTAGCACAGACGCCATCGTCGCAATGGCGAACACTGCCAATACCGCAAGCATTTTCCTCTTCACGATGTCCTCCTTTTCACAGCGGGCCACTTCGTGATCCGCTTCATCGCGTGCTTCCCTTCCGTTGCGGGCTGTGCGGGCCGTGCCAGCGGGTCTCTGGCTGATGGCAGGTGTGCTCGGAGACCGGGTTCATCTCTTCAGCGGTGAGGCCGTGGGACTCGAGGTGGGCGATCCGCGCCAGATTCGAGTCGTCGGCCTCGATGAGGCAGAAGACCTTGCCGCCGGGCGTCCAGTATTCGATGTGGAGTTGGGGTGCCGCGTCGGGTTGACCGTCATAGGACTCGGCGGTGCGCCATCCGCTGCCGTCGATAAGGAACGCCATAGCGTTCCCGGGGGTCCAGTCGGTCCGGTCAACGATGGCCTGCACCAGGGCCGCCAGACTGGGTGTACGTTGCTGGACCCCGGTTTGGCCAACCGTGGTCCAGTCGGACGGATACCACATCACTGATGTGGTAGTCGCGTCGCGTGTTGACACGTCGTAGCTTCCCGAGAACCCGGCGGCGTTTCCCACCTCGTTGGCTCTGATCCGCAGCGCCACCGACCCCACCGACCACTCGTCCACGGTGAACTGGATCCACGCGTCGACGATCACCGCGTTTCTGGGCACGATCACGCCCGTGAAACGGAGACCCACCTTCTGGGTGGCGTCCCCGTCTTGCATCAACTCCAGATCCGATGAATCGGTGTAGAGCCACCCATCGGATTGCTCCTCGACATCATCGCCCGATGCGCGCACCCTGACCTCGAACATCGACCACCCAGGAGTGGACGTGATGGTCCAGATGAACGACGCGTTGGCAGATCTCTGCGGCGTGTCGTTGTCGGTTGCGGTCACCGTTACCCAGAACGGCGACCCTACAGAGGAGGTGATGGTCCCCGAGATTCTGCCCTCGATCGGGTTGATGCCGAGCCCCGGAGGCAGTCCGGTCGCCGACCAGAAGACTGGACCGCCGTCGGGATCTGATCCCACCACCTGGAGCGAGACGACGGTGCCCAGCGCGCTCGATTGGCCCCCAGGGTTGGTCACCACGGGCACCTGGTCCCACGACGGCGCAAGGACATCAATGATGTGCTGCGCGGCAGCGATCAGGTCACGTGCATCAGCAGTCGGGATCTTCCACCCAGCTCGAGCCTCCACTTGATTGATGAATCGATTCAGTCGCCTGACCGCCTTGCGCGTATTGCCCCACTCGAGTGCTTTGAGGGCCTTGCGCAGCTTCTTGGTGAGTTTCCTCTCGAGCCGGGGCAGGTCGAGGTCGTCGACTTCATCGATCACATCGTGGATCAGGGCTTGTGCATGCGACACGCTGACTCGCGACCCCGGCGAAGCCAGGGTCGGTGACGACCGGGGCTCGGCTGCGATCGCCGGGGTGACCGTGGCCAGCAGCAGCGCAGCAACCATCACGATGATTGGAAACCGAGTCCGCACCAGTCCCCTTTCGGCCCACCACACTGGAGACCTCCCAAAGGTACACCGGTCTTGTCGGGAGTGCCTACATGATTCGACCTGAGTCCACGGATCCGAACCTGGCCTCTTGTGAACCTGACTGCCCGTCCTCCCATCCCGCCAGGACTTCTACCGAACTTCTACCGGACCACCCGCAATAGCCCATCACCGGATGGACAGCGCGTCACGCCGCCTCCGCGAAACCCCAGGTAGACAGAACCAAACGGACAGGACGACCTGGGGCAACATTCCACGGATGAGAGTTCCTCCACGTGGCCATCGCTCGGGGTGCCGCGACGAAGCACCCTCCTGCGTGCGTCTCATCGCAGCAATCGCCCACCCAATGGGCGGTTCAGGGACTCGACGCCTTGGGAGAGGGCAGTTCACCCAGAAACGAGCGGATCGCACCGACAATCCCGCCGGAGGACACCTGTGGAAGATGGTCTGTCCCGTCGAACTCGACGAGTTGGGCCTTCGGGGTGTGGCGAGCAAGCCACCGGCTGCCTTCGACCGACGCGTCAAGGTCTCCGGTTCGGTGCAGGATCAACGTGGGTACCCGGATCTCACCGACGAGGTCTCGGACGTCGATGTCCGGGTTCATCCGGCCCAGCGCCACTGCAGCGTTCGGGCTCGCGCCGGAGATCGTCGAAACCGCCTTCCGGCCCTACCGGACGGTCGTGGATCGCAGCACTCTTGGTGGCAGCGTGGGTGAGAGGGAGGTGCGATGCGGCGACTGCTGCTCATTGGGTGTGTTCTGGTGGTGCTGGTGGGGGTCTTCACCTCTCCGATCCCGGCCGCGGAACTGAAGTGCAAAGGCCAGACACCGACAATCGTCGGCACCGAGGGCCCCGACGTCATCGACGGCACCGAGGGCCCCGATGTCATCCACGGTGCCGCCGGCGACGACGTGATTCGGGGCCTGGGCGGCAACGACGTTCTCTGTGGCGGTGACGGCGACGATGAGGTCGACGGCGGCGGGGGACGCGACAAGATCGTCGGCGGTGGCGGGGATGACGAGCTCTCCGGCGGCGGGGGGAACGACAAGCTGTTCGGCGGCGTCGGGGCCGACGTCCTCGAAGGGGGCAAGGGCAAGGACACCCTCAAGGGCAACGGCGGCGACGACTCACTCGACGGCGGCCCGGGTACCGACAAGGTGATCGGTGGCCCGGGGACCGATCATTGCATCGGCGAAGACCTCACGAGCTGCGAACCCGGAACCTCGGGGGCAATCGGGGCCGTGTGGGCCAACGACGGCGGTGACAAGGTGTTGCGCGACGAGCTTCGGGCGACCGACGATCCGTCCGCGGTTCGCAACTCGGTCTGGGACGGCACCACCGTCGAGGTGTTCGGGGCACGCAACGAGGTCGTCTCCTTCAATCTGATCCTGGAGGCCTCCGAAGGTGGGGCGGCCGACATCGAGGTCAGGCTCACCTCGCTCGATGGCCCGGGCGGGGCGACGATCGAGACCCGCCAGGCGACCGGCAACGGTGTGTTCAACTACGTCGGCCGCAACATCGAGCTGGTCTACATCCGTTACCTGGCGATCGAGGGGCTCAGCATCCTCTCCTACGAGACGTACGACGAGCGCCACATCCCCGAGAACTGCCGGCGACCCCACCGGAACGGCAACGCCGTCTCCGGCACCGGTTGGGAGGATCGCCCCTGCGCCGATCGGCTCTACCCGGACATCGCCGTGCCGCTGGAGCTCGAGACCCCCTTCGACATCCCGAGCGGCGTGAACCAATCGGTCTGGGGTGACATCACCATCCCCGCCGATGTCCGACCCGGCCGATACCAGGGCACCATCCAGGTCCTCGAATCGGGGACGGTGACCCATCGCATTCCGATCCAACTCCAAGTGCTCGATTTCACCCTCCCCGATTTGCCCACGGCGCGCACCATGGCCTTCTTCAGCGCCGAGAACCTCAACGAGCGCTATCTGGGCACGCCCTACATCGGCACCGGCCACGCCGACCGGGACGACGCCATCGCCATTCAAGATCGGCACTTCCAGTTGGCGCATCGCCACCGGATCTCGCTCATCGACGAGTATCAGAGCCCCGCTCGTCTCTCCGAAGCCTGGGTCGATCGGCTCGACGGCGACCTGTTCACACGGTCTCGCGGATACGAGGGGCCCGGTGAAGGGGTGGGCAACAACGTCTACTCGATCGGCACCTACGGCAGTTGGCCGTGGTTCGACGGCACCCGTGGGCAGATGTGGAGCAACACCGACACCTGGGCGAGGTGGTTCGACGATCACCCCTTCACCACCCCAACCGACTACTTCCTGTATCTCATCGATGAGTCCGATGATTTCGCCGAGATCGAGCAGTGGGCCGGCTGGATGGACGACAACCCGGGTCCGGGCGGACGGCTCTCATCGATGGCGACCGTGGCGGTCACCGATGCCGTCGCCGAGATCCCTTCACTGGACATTCCGGCGTCGATCCCCAGCGTCGGGCTCCGTCGCGACTGGCAGGACGCAGCAGATGCGGTGCTCGACGATCCCGATGGGCGGTTCTTCATGTACAACGGCGTGCGGCCCCTGACCGGCTCGCTCGCCATCGAAGACGAAGGCGTGGCGATGCGTCAGATCGCCTGGACCCAGTACAAGAAGGGCATCGATCGCTGGTTCATGTGGGAGACCACCTACTACGACAACTTTCAGTGCTACGGGGGTGGATCTCGGGCCGACACCAACGTCTTCCGGCAGGCCCAGACCTACGGATGCGACGACCGCTTCCACCGGGTGCTGGGGCACACCGGCTGGAACTACAACAACGGCGACGGGGTGCTCTTCTACCCGGGTACCGATCTGCTGTTCCCGTCGGACAGCTACGGCGTTCACGGACCCTTCGCCTCACTACGGCTCAAGCATTGGCGGCGAGGGATTCAGGACGTCGAATACCTGGCGATGGCCGGCGTCGTCGATCCCGCTCGGACCCGCCAAATCGTGGAGGAGATGATCCCCGAGGTCCTTTGGGAGTACGGAGTCAGCGACCCCGACGACCCCACCTGGGTGATGACCGACATCAGTTGGTCCATCGATCCCGACGATTGGGAGGCCGCCAGAGCGGAGCTGGCCGAGATCATCGAGGACGCCTGACGGGCAAGCGTCGCCTCGGCGGCGATGCGGTTCGCGGTCAGTCGTCGTGATCCTGCAGGTGGTGGCGCCGGCCGATCACCCAGATGATGGAGAGCAACGCATTACCCCACAGCCACAGCGAGAGGACGAGCCAGGCCCCCAAGTCGTAGCCGTACTCACCCCGTTCGCAGGCCTCGAGTTCGAGACCGACGTACTCGTCACAGAACCCACCGGTGCCGAGCAGGAACCAGGCGGCCATGAGCACGTTGAAGATGAGCCATACCCAGGTGGTCGGTCGCCAGCGTCTCATGATCCGATCGTGCCGTGATCAACACTACGGACGCTCAGGGATCGTCGGTGAACCCCCAGATCTGCCCGGCGATCACGCAGCGGTGGCCGAACACGTTGAGCCCGTAGGCGGTCGACTCGCCGTCCCAGCCGACGACGTGACCCGCCGGCAAGCACGGCCACAGAGACAAGAAGACTGTTTCGCATCACACTCTCTTGCACGGGGAACAGTGCATTCGAGTCACGCTGTGAGGAGTGAGCCAACCGGTCCCCGCCGCCGGATCACCGGCACCGTGATCGGGGAACGCTCGAGTCGAACGCCGCCATCGGCAGGGGATCGACGAGGCCTGCGGCGGAGGGCGGCACCGACGCGTGGGAGGCCGGCCCTTGCGAGCCGGCCTCCCACATCGACTGCCTCTATTACGGGGTCGTCCACTCCACGTGGAGGAGCGGCGCCCGGTCGGGATCACCGTTGTAAGACACGGCCACCCGCTTGCCGACGCCATCAATGATGAGGGCAATGGCGTTGCCGGGAGCCCAGTCCCCTCGATTCACGACCGACTGAATGAGCGCCGACAGATCCGCGGTGCGTTGAGCCGACAGCGAATCGCCTGCGTTCTCCCAGCGGGGAGGACTCCAGGGGACCGATGGCCCGGCGATGCGGCTGGACACGCCGTTGACACCGGAGAACGGTGCGGCATCACCGCTCACGTCGGCGGTGATGCTCAGGTTGGTGGTCCGTCCGGTCGGCTCGTCGACCGTGAACTGGACCCAGGCGGCGGTGATCGTGGCCCCGTTGGGGATGCTCAGTCCATCCCACCACAGGCCCACCGTCTGGATCGTGTTCTCCTCGATCATCTCCAGATCCGACGATCCGAACATGAGGTTCCCGTTGTTCCCGTTCTCCTCGACGTCGTCGCTGCCGGCCGCGATGCGAAGGTTGAGTTCGCCGTCGGGTTCGGGCTGGCACGATGACGGATCGAGGATGCAGGGATCCTGGGGACAACCCGGGGACGTCGGGTCGAGGACACAGGGGTCCTGGGGGCATCCGGGAGCCGTCGGGTCGAGACCACACGGGTCCGGCGGTGCGCCGGTCGTGTTCCACTCGACGTGGAGGAGCGGCGCCTTGTCGGGATCACCGTCGTAGGACTCGGCGACCCGCTTGCCGTTGCCACCGATGATGAGGGCGATGGCATTACCGGGCGCCCAGCCGCCGTTGCCGACGACCTCCTGGATCACGTTGGAGATGTCGACGGTGCGTTGATCAGCACCGCTGGCGCCCATGGTGTTCCACCGGGGCACGGTCCACGATGCCGCGTTGGTGGTGAGCGGCCTGCCGACCACGTCGTTCGTCGTCGAGAAGGTCGGAGCGTCCCCGGTGTCGTGTCCCCGGATGTCGAGGACCGTGGTGCGTCCGGTGGTCTCGTCGACCGTGAACTGGACCCAGGCTTTGGTGATCGTGGCGCCGACGGGGATGTTGAGCCCGTCCCACCTGATGCCCACCGTTTGCGGGTTGTTCTCCTCGACCATCTCGAGATCCGAGGAACGCAGGTTCACCCCACCGTTCTGTTCGGCGTCGTCGCTGGAGGCGGAGACGCGCGCCTCGGTGACGCCCTCGACGACCTGGCCTTCACCGACCTCGAAGGGCCGCATCATCTCGTGGTCCTCGTGGGACAAGATGTGGCAGTGCCAGACGTATCGTCCGGGTCGGTCGAAGGTCGCGATCACCCGAACCACCGAGCCCGGAGGTACCTGGACGGTGTCCTTGAGGCCGGCGTCATCTTCCAGGGAAACCGGGCTGCCCTGGAGTTGGATCTGGGTCTCGTCGAGCTTCAGGCCGACACCCATGGTCGGGTAGTTCCACCCGAGATCCTGGAGGCACGGGCCCAGGTTCTGATTCCCGTTGCAGTTGAATCTCTGCCGATTCAGCACCTGGAAGGCAACCAGGTGGAGGTGGATCGGGTGGCTGTCCTCGGTGGCGTTGTAGATCTCCCAGATCTCGACGCTGCCGAGCGCCGGGTCCTCGGTGATCTGGTCGTCCCAGAACAGCGTGCCGTCCTCCATTGTTCCCAGCATGGGTCGCAGCCGTCCATGCTCGTCTTCCGTCTCGAAGAGCACCAGCTTCCGGGTGTTGTCCGCATCACCGGCGGTGAGGGTGTCGATGCTGTTCAGATTGGAGGTGCCGTGGATCGTCGCGTTGGCGACGTTGGCCCCACCCAGGACTCGGAACTGCATGATCCGGCCGGTGGTGTTCGGGTCGGCCGGCGTCTGGGCTCCACCCTTGTAGGGCTCATCGGGACCCACGTTCTCGAGCACGATGTCGTTGCCCTGCCGGTTGCGGAAGTCGACGACGATCTCGGCTCTCTCGCCGGGCGCCAGGAGCAGACCATCGATCACTCTCGGTTCATTCAGGAAGCCGTTGTCGGTGGCGATGTGGAGGAAGTCCATGCCGTTGTCGAACTCGAAGTCGTAGAACCGCGAGTCGGAGCCGTTGAGCAAGCGGAGCCGATACAGGGCCGGTTCCACGTTCATGTAGGGCCACGCCATCCCGTTGACCAGGATGTAGTCGCCGAAGAACTCGGGTATCACGCTCGGATCCGGGGCACCCGATTCGATCGGATCGGCCGGGAAGTACAGCTGCCCGTTCCCGGTGAACATCCGATCCTGGATGACCAGCTCCTGGTCGTAGTCCCCGTCGGGGAGCACACCGCCATCGATGAGCGCCTGCTCGTTGTCGTCGTGGAGCAGGTAGAACCCGGCCAGCCCGGCATACACGTTCAGCCGGGTGATGCCCAGGGCGTGATCGTGGTACCAGAGGGTCGCCGCCTGCTGGTCGTTGTCGTAGTGATAGGTCTCCTTGACGAACTGGGGCCCGGTCTCGGCCCAGTCCCGGGTGAACCATGCCTCCGGGAGGCCATCACTGGCCGACTCGGTGTGACCACCGTGCAGATGGGTCACCGTGGGGATGCCGGCGCTGGGATCCGCCAGATGCAGACTGTCGTCGACCGGGAGCAGGTGGTTGTTCGGCAGGCGGTTGACCCACTTGATGTCTACGGGGACGCCTTCGTAGGCCTCGATGGTCGGGCCCGGATAGTAGGTTCGCCTGCCGACCCGGTATCCCCAGACGTTGGTGAGCAGCGGATCCCCGTTGCTGTCCACCAAGCCGAGCCACTGAGTCTTCTGCTTCATCTTGATCCGGAAGGTGCCACCTTCAGTGGCGTCCAGCACCGCCGGGCTGGGGACCGGATTCTGGAACTTCGGGTGTGCTGCGGCATCGAGCAGAGTCGGTACCTGGGCCCCGACACTGCCCATCGCCGCCAGCGATAGCGAGATGAGGCCGACGGCGACCGCCAGCAAGAGCACCCGTCGCATCACGGGCGGTTGTCGTGTGGTGCGCATGTTTCTTCCTCCCGCGCGGGCTACGTCGCCGGAGAGGACCCTCTGCGTGCGGGGAT
This sequence comes from Acidimicrobiia bacterium, assembly GCA_041572755.1. Taxonomy (GTDB): domain Bacteria; phylum Actinomycetota; class Acidimicrobiia; order Spongiisociales; family UBA11373; genus JBFELU01. The sequence continues at coordinate 66,740 of JBFFRY010000005.1, forward strand.
CCTCCTGTGGCGCTCCTCGCGCCCCTTAGTGGTTGCCAACCACTATAGGTGAGTATCACGCTCCGTGTGCAATGAGACTCCTCGCAGTACACAGTGGGGTCGCCGGGCCCCCTCGTCGTTCTCGTAGTGGTGAAGCCCGGCGTGCTCGGTCCAGTTGGCTGCGCCCCCTGTCGCGATCGAGCCGATCGAGCGACCCATCTGCCGGCCTCCTCTCCCCATCCAAGGCTACGCGACCTGGGCAGCCATGGACTTTCGGCTCTGGTGGGATGCCCCCAGGGAGGCACCATGACCCGCAGACGGTGCCGGCGAATCAGGGAGGCAGCCGTGGCCGGTCCCACGGTCCGGGCGGGAGCGGCGCTGCTCGCGGTGCTGATCGCCGCGGGATGCGGTGGCGGCGAGTCCGACGAGGCCGAGTTCCAGCCGCTCCCCCTCACCCGGGTGCACGAATGGGCCTACGCCGACGTCGGACTCCCCGACGAGTGGGGGGTCACCGGAGATCTCCCCGGCGGGTTCCAAGTCGCTTCCGAAGCGGGTCTGGTACCGGGCCGCGGGCTCGAACCCGGCCAGGTGCAGATCATGATCGGATACCTCCTCAACGCACCGTCTCTGGATGTGCCCCTCGCCGAGGAACTCGCCGACACCCTCGAGACGTGGGGTCTGGAGCAGATCGATGCCGAAGTGACGACGATGCTCGGTCACCCCACCGAGATCGTGACGGCGGCCGGCGAGCGCTTCGCCCGATTCGAAGCCCGGGTCGTGACCGGACCGGATACCGCGTTCTTCCTCTCCGCCTACGTCGCCCCCGATGAACTCGAGCGGCACCGCCCCACTCTCGAAGCGATCATCGAGAGCGCGGATCTCAAAGGCCTTCTCGCCGAAGAGTGACCCTGGTCAGAGCGGCCAGATCACCGGCAGGGTGAGCATCAGGGCGGCGAAGATGGCCACGGTGAGCGGCCCCCCCACCCGGGTGTAGTCGAAGAAGCGATACCCACCGGGGCCGAACACGAGGACGTTGGCCTTGTGTCCCACCGGAGTCAGGAACGACGTCGATGCCCCGATCACCGTCGCCAGCACGAAAGGCTGCACGTTGGCCCCCAAGGCCAGGGCCGCATCGATGGCGATGGGGACGATGAGCACCACGGCGGCGGCGTTCGACAGCGGCTGGGTGATGAGCGCCGCCAAGAGGTAGATCCCCGCCAGGACCCCCAGTTCGCCCATCCCTCCGAACAGGTCCAGCAAGGCGTCGGCGACGTACTGGGCGGTCCCGGTGCTCTCCATGGCGGTGCCCAGCGACAACATTCCGGCCACCAGGAACACGGTGCGCCAGTCGATGTTGGCGTAGGCCTCGTCCATGGTGAGGCATCCGGTGACGATCATCACCACCGCCGCCAGCACCATGGCGGTGGCGATTGAAACCTCGAAGACGAGCACCAGCAGCAGCATCAGCACCATGGCGCCCACCGCGATCGGAGCCTTGGTGCGCCGCAGCGGCTTCCGCGGCACCGGCTCCAGCACCAGGAACTCGTCGCCGTCCCGGATGTTCTGCACCCGGCGGGTGGGCCCCCGCAGCAGGAGGGCATCGCCGAACTGCAGCGGGAGGTCGGGCAGGCGCCGGGTCATGACCGCGCCCCGCCGCCAGATGGCCAGCACGTCGAACCCGTAGGTGTCCCGGAAGGACTCCTCCCGCAGGGTCCGGCCCTCCAGGTGGGTGTTGGGGGCGAGGGTGGCCTCGATCACCAGCGTTTCGCCGTCCTCGAGACGGCTCAGGTCGGGCCGCAGTCCCGAACCCACCGTGAGGCCGAGTTCCTCCTGGGCCCGGAGCAATTCCGAGGCGTGCCCCTGCAGGAGCAGCGTGTCGCCCCGGGCGATGCGCACATCGCTGCGAATCCTCGAAATGGTGCGATCACCCCTGACGATGGACATCACGGTGAGGTCGTAATCGGCCCCGAGGCGGGACTCGCCGAGGGTCTTGCCGACGAGGCTGCTCCCCTCCGCTACCTGAGCCTCACCGATGTAGTCCCTGATCTGGCGAAAGAGGGCGTCGGGATCTTCCGGGGTCTCGCGGTACGGGAGAAGACGGCGGCCCAGCAAAGCCATGTAGGCGATGCCGACCACGAACACGATCGACCCCATCGGCGTGAAGTCGAAGAAGCCGAAGCCTTCCAGGTTGCGTTCGGCCATGATTTCGGCCCCCAGGATGTTGGCCGGGGTTCCGATGAGGGTCATGTTGCCGCCCAGGAGAGAGGCAAACGACAGCGGGATCAGGAGGCGCGACACCGGGACGTCGGCCCGCCGGGAGACCCCGATCACCACCGGCAGCAGCATGGCGGTCGCCCCCACGTTGTTGATGAAGGCCGACATGACGCCGCAGACCACCATGATCATCACGATCAGCCGGGTCTCGCTGGTCCCGGCCATGCGGATGAGCCCACGACCCATCCAATCGGCCACCCCGGTGAGCAGCATCCCGGCGGAGACGATGTACACGGCCCACACGGTGATCACCGCCGGATTGGCAAAACCTGCGAAGGCCTCGGCCGGATCGACGAGGTCGGTGAGGGTCACGGTGAGCAACACCAGGAGGGCGATGACGTCGACCCGCAGCTTGTCGGTGGCGAACAACACGATCGCCACGCCGACGATGGCCAACGTCAACCCGATGTCGAATGTCACGTGCTCACCTCAACAGCGCCGCCATGAGCGTAGGGGTTCCCGTCCCCCATGTGGGGCACACCAACCCACCGGCCCTTGAGTAGATTCGGCGTGTTCGTTTCTCGAAAGGGTTGATCCAATGGCCATCGAGGCACGCAAGGTCGTCTTGGAGAGCGTCTCGGATGCTTCAGGCATGGCCCGGCTCATCGACGAGGGAGCCTTTGCCGCCGACGAGGTGATCGCCGTGGTCGGCAAGACCGAAGGCAACGGCGGCGTCAACGATTTCACCCGGATCCTCGCCGATCAGGCGTTCCGCAAGGTGCTCCTCGAGAAGGGGTCCCGCACCGAAGCCGACATCGCAGAGATTCCGATGGTGTGGTCGGGAGGCACCGACGGAATCCTCACTCCGCACGCCACGATCTTCGCCCGCAATGCCGCCACCGGGCCTGCCGAGGAGACCCGACTGGCGGTGGGTTTCGCCATGAGCGAACGGATACTGCCGGAGGACATCGGCCGCCCGGCGATGGTGGAGAAGGTCGCCGCCGGGGTCAAACAGGCGATGGCCGAGGCCGGGATCACCGATCCGGCCGAAGTCCACTACGTGCAGACCAAGACGCCGCTGCTCACCATGGAGACGATCAACGACGCCAAATCCCGGGGCCACACCGTTTGGACCGAAGAGCCGCTCGAATCCATGAACCTCTCCAACGGCACCACGGCGTTGGGGATTGCGGTTGCCCTCGGGGAGATCGGGATGCCTGACACCGACGCCATCGGCAAGGACACCTCGCTGTTCTCGGCGGTCGCCTCGTGCTCTTCGGGCGTCGAACTGGACCGTGCCCAGATCGTCCTGGTGGGAAATGCCCCGGGGGCGGGAGGCCCCTACCGCATCGGGCACAGCGTCATGGACGACGCCCTCGACTTCGAGGGCGTCTACGAAGCCATCCGCTCCGCCGGGCTCGACCTTCCCGAGCGGGCCCGAGCCGACGATCTCGACGGGCGACTGGTCAACGTCTTCGTCAAGTGCGAGGCCGATCCCGCCGCCCGGGTGCGGGGACGCCGTCAGGTGTCGCTCGACGACAGCGACGTTCATCACCATCGCCACATCAAGGGTGCGGTGGGCGGTGTGGTGGCGGCGGCGGTCGGCGACCCGGCCGTGTTCGTGTCCGTAGCGGCGCTCCATCAGGGCCCGGCCGGGGGAGGACCGGTGTCGGCCATCGTCGACCTGTCTTGACGGTCTCGCACACGATCCCGAGCACCTCGGTCGTCACCGGGGCCGCCAGCCTCGGCGTGGCTCCGATCATCGACGGCCCGTCGCGGCAGGGCATGGTGCTGGGGGTCTCGGATCGAGCCGCCTGGATGAGCGTCGGTGCCGAGGTGCTGCTCCTCGCCGACCCGGCTGCGGTGCGCCTTCCCAACGGGATCTCCCTGGGCCCGGGGCCCGGGGCAATCCACCCCGGCGGTGCGGTGACGGTCGGCGGTGGCGAGGTGGCGATCGCCGGGATGCTGATCAGGCCCGTGCGATGGTGGGATCCCCGCCCGGTGCTGCCCGTCGCCACCGATTCTCTCGTCGCCGACCGGCTCGCCTCCATCGAAACTCCCGCCTTCGACGACGCCGGGCTGGAGACCGCCCTGCGGAACCGTGACCCGGAGCAGGTCTTCGCCGCCGCCGACCGTCTGCTCGGCCGCGGAGACGGGCTCACGCCGTGGGGGGACGATCTCCTGGCCGGCTCCCTGGCGGCCCATGCCCTCCTCGGGGAGGCCGTCGGGCGAGGTCCGGGCCTGGTGGAAGCAGTCGCCGACCCGGTCAACGCCCGGGCTGCAGTGCGGACCACCGCCCTGTCGGCGGCGCTGCTGCGCCACGCCTGTCGCGGCGAGGTCGCCGACCCGGCGGCCCGGCTCCTGGAGGCACTGTGCGGACGGGGGGTGCTCGCCCCGGCCGCCGCGGGGCTCGCATCCGTCGGCCACAGCTCGGGGCCGGCCTTGCTCGCCGGGATCGGGGTGGGCACCCGGGCGGTGATCGGATGATCGCGCACGTCGAGATCCGACACCGGACCTACCACGATTCGGTCCGCCTCATGCAGGCCAGCGCCGCCGTGCAGAGGGTGGCCGGTGTCGAATCGGCGCTCGTCGCCATGGCCACCGACCTCAACCTGGCGCTCCTCGCCGACCTCGGTTTCGAGGTCTCCGGTACTACCCCCGACGACATGGTCGTGGCGGTGCGAGCCACCGATGAGGCCATCGTCGCCTTGGCTCTGGTGGCTCTCGATGAGGCTCTGGTGGCTCGTGCCGGCGACGGCGACATGGCGGCGCCCGAACCTCGCACCATCGGAACTGCGGCCGCCCGGGCCGGGGCGGACCTGGCTCTCATCTCGGTGCCCGGCGCCAATGCCTTCGTCGAGGCGGCCGAGGCCCTGGCATCCGGCCTCCACGTGATGTTGTTCAGCGACAACGTTCCGGTTCACGAGGAGGTGGCCCTCAAGCAGCAGGGGATCGAGGCCGGTCTCCTGGTGATGGGCCCCGACTGCGGCACCGCGGTGGTGAGCGGCCTGGGATTGGGGTTCGCCAACGCCGTCCGGCCCGGCCCGGTCAGCTTGGTGGGTGCTTCCGGCACCGGCATCCAGCAGCTGTGCTGCCTCCTCGATGCCGCCGGCGTCGGGGTCCGTCACGCGCTGGGGACGGGGAGCCGCGACTTGTCGAGCGCGGTCGGAGGCGGCGCCACCCTGCAGGCCCTGGCGGCCCTCGACGAAGACCCGGCCACCGAGGTCATTGTGATCGTCTCCAAGCCCCCCGCCCCCGAGGTCGCCGAGAAGGTGGCCGCCGCGGCCGCCGGATGCGCCACGCCCACCGTCATGTGCCTGATCGGGCAATCGACCCTCGAAGACGGCGCCGCCGCTGCGCTGCAGGCGTTGCGACGAGACCCGATCCCACCGGTCGTCTGGCCGGCCCGGGCCGAAGAACACCGACCCGGGACATTGCGGGGTCTGTTCGCCGGCGGGACCTTGCGAGACGAGGCCCGAATGATCGTGTCCGAGTCGCTCGGCGAGGGTGCGGCGGCCGACATGATCGACTTCGGCGACGACGAATACACCCGGGGCCGCCCCCACCCGATGATCGATCAGCGGCTCCGCCTCGAGCATCTCGCCGAAACGGCCGCCGACCGCTCCGTCGGCGTCGCCCTCATCGACGTCGTGCTCGGCCACGGCGCCCATGCCGACCCGGCTTCGGAGATGGCCCCGGTCGTCGCCGAAGCCACTGGGTCGGGCTTGGGGGTCGTGATCTCGTTGTGCGGGACCTCGGGAGATCCCCAGGGTCGGGATGCCCAGGCCTCGGCGCTCCACGAGGCCGGGGCGGCGCTCTTCCTGTCCAACGCCGCCGCCGCCCGGCACGCCGTGGCGCTCGTGGGGGACCACCGATGATCGGCCGCCTCCTCGCTTCCGAGCCCGTCGTCGCCACCGCCGGCGTCGATCTCCTCGCCGACGCCCTCGAGGCCCAGGGGGCGCGGGTGACCCGGGCCGAGTGGCGGCCGCCGCCTGCCGAGGTGGCCGAGGCTCTGGCGACGATCGCGTTGCGGCGCCGCACCGGCGAGGCCAACCGGGTCGCCGTCGACAGGATGACCAAGGTCCGGCCGGTGCTCTCCGGCGTCGATGTGGCCCGCGATGCCCTCGGCCTCGGTGAGCGAACCTTCCTCCACGCCGGGCCCCCGCTCGCCTGGGAGGACTGCAGCGGACCGATGCGAGGGGCGCTGGTGGGAGCGATGCTCTACGAGGGGCTCGCCGACACCCCCGAACAGGCGATGGCGCTCGGTCCGGAGATCGAGCTGTCGCCTTGCCACCATCATCGAGCGGTGGGCCCTATGGCCGGGGTGATCTCGCCGTCGATGCCGGTGGCCGTGGTGGCCGACGCCGAGGGCGACGGTGTCGCCTACACCACCCTGAATGAGGGCCTCGGCAAGGTGCTGCGCTACGGGGCGTTCGGGCCGGAGGTGACCGACCGCCTGCGCTGGATGGAGCGGGTGCTGGCCCCGACGCTCGGCGTCGCCCTGCGCCGGGGAGACCCCATCGATCTGCGCTCGCTCATCGGGCAGGCGCTCCAGATGGGCGACGACGGCCACAACCGCAACCGGGCCGCCACCTCGCTGCTGTTGCGGGAACTGGGTGCCGCGTTGCTCGAAGGCGACGGGCCCGATCGGCCCGAGGTGTTCCGCTTCATTCACGCCAACGATCACTTCATGCTCAACCTGGTGATGGCGGCGGCCAAGGTGGGCGTCGATGCCGCCTCCGGAGTGGCCGGGTCGAGCCTGGTGACGACGATGGCACGCAACGGAACCGAATTCGGTATCAGGGTCTCGGGGACCGGGGAAGCGTGGTTCACCGCCCCCGCTCCCGAAGTGGATGGCCTCTATCTGGGATCCTTCACCGCCGGCGACGCCAACCCCGACCTCGGCGACTCGGCGATCACCGAGACGGTGGGGTTGGGGGGGTTCGCGATGGCGGCCTCGCCCGCCATCGTCGGCTTCGTCGGTGGTACGGCGGCCGATGCCGTGCAACGCACCCTGGCGATGTATGAGATCACGCTCGCCGAGCATCCTCACTACCGGATTCCCTTCCTGGAGTCCCGGGGGACCCCCACCGGCATCGATGCCATCCGGGTGGTCCGCACCGGGGTGATGCCGGTGATCAACACCGGGATCGCCGGCAAGGAGCCGGGGGTGGGGATGGTGGGCGCCGGAATCGTCCAGGCTCCCGTAGCCTGTTTCCTTCAGGCCGTGCAGGCCTTGGCAGCCAACGACGAGGAGGCATAGACGAGTGGCCATCTCCCACGACTTCGCCTACCTCCGCCCCGGCGATCTCGACGAGGCGCTGGCGATGCTCGGCGAGCATCCCGGCGCCCGGGTCCTGGCGGGCGGCACCGACCTGGTTCCCTGGATGCGCGACGACGCCGTGTTCCCCGAGGCGGTCGTCGACATCAAGCGGATCGCTGGGCTGACCGACATCACGGTCGCCGACGGGTCGCTGCGGGTCGGCACGTTGGTCACCTTCAGCGACCTCATGCGATCCGCCGTCGTCGACGCCGAAGTGCCGCTGCTCGCCGAGGCCGCCGCCACCGTGGCCTCGGTGGGGATCCGCAATCGGGCGACGCTGGTCGGCAACCTCTGCTCGGCGGTGCCGTCGTGCGACGGCGGTCCGGCCCTCCTGGTCTATGACGCCGCCGTCGAGGTGACCGGTCCGGATGGGCCTCGCTCGGTGCCGATCACCGAGTGGTTCGTCGGCCCCCGGAAAGCGGCCCTCGGTTCGGGCGAGATCGCCACCGGGGTCACCATCCCGATCCCCGGTGCCCACGGCGGGTGCTACGTCAAGCTGTCGCGATACCGGGGGGAGGACCTGGCCCAGGCCGGGGTGGCGGTCCTGGCGCTCCCCGGGTATCGGTATCGAGTCGCCTTCGGGGCCGTCGGACCCGTACCCTTCCGGGCTCCGGCGATCGAAGCCCACCTGGAGGGACGGGCGATCGACGGTTCGCCGGAGGGGCTCGACGAGCTGGTCGACGAGGTGATCTCGCCGATCAGCGACGTTCGGGCCACCAAGGAGTATCGGACCCACATGTGCCACGTCATGTTGCGGCGGGGACTGGCGGCGGCGGAGGCCCGGCTCACCGGAGGGGGTCCGCCGTACGGGGAGCAGGTGATATGAGGATCGACATCACCATCAACGGAGAGGTGTGGAGCCTCGATGTCGAGCCGGCCGAGGTGCTGCTCGACGTGCTGCGGGAGAAGGCCGGGGTGAAGAGCCCCAAGATCGGGTGCGAGCGAGGCGACTGCGGATCCTGCACCGTCCTCTACGACGGCCACACCATCCGCTCGTGCCTGGTGCTGGCGGTCGAGGCCGACGGCCGGGAGATCGTCACTCTCGAGGGTATAGGCGGTGAGGGCCTCACGACGCTGCAGCGCAAGATGGTCGAGATGTCCTCCTTCCAGTGCGGCTTCTGCGCTCCCGGCATCGTGCTGGCGGCCCACGAGCTGCTCGCCGAGGACCCGGACCCGAGCCGCCACGACGTCGAGGAGGCCATCTCGGGGAACCTGTGCCGCTGCACCGGATACATCCCGATCGTCGACGCCGTCCTGGAAGCCGCCCGGATCGAGAGGGGAGAACCGTGACCGACACCTACGTGGGCAGGGCCGATGCCGCCAATGCGATGAGAGACCTCCAGGTCGTGGGGACCGGAGCGCCCCGCATCGACGGGCTCGACAAGGTCACCGGTGCCGCCGAGTACGTCGACGACATCGACTTCGGCCCGGCGCTGCTGCACGCCTCGGTCGTCGAGAGCCCCCATGCCCATGCCCGGATCGTGCGGATCGACACCAGCAAGGCCGAGGCCGAGCCGGGGGTCATCAATGTGGTCACCGGCGCCGACTTCCCGTTCACGTTCGGCCTCTACATGCAGGACCGCCACGTGTTCGCCACCGACAAGGTCCGCTTCGTGGGGGAGCAGGTGGCGGCCGTCATCGCTCGCGATCCTCGAATCGCCAAGCGGGCCGCCGGTCTCGTCGAGGTGGAGTACGAGGTCCTGGAGCCCGTCCTCGACCCCCTGGAGGCCATCGCCGACGGGGCCGATCTGATCCACCCCGATCTCGGCGACTATCCCCACGTGCCCTGGTTCTATCCCAAGGCCGGCACCAACATCCCCCACTGGCGCAAGACGCGGCGCGGCGACCTCGAGGCCGGGTTCGCCGAGGCCGACGTGATCCTGGAGGACACCTACACGGTGCCCCGCTACGCCCACTGTGCCATCGAGCCCCACGTGGTGGTGGGGCGCCAGGATCAGGCGGGGCGGCTCACCCTGTGGACCGCCTCCCAGTCGCCCTACACCCAGCGGGCGGTGTTCGCCGAGGCGCTGGCTCCCCTGGGCTTCTCCCACAAAGACATCCGAGTGATCACCCCCTACGTGGGGGGAGGGTTCGGGGGCAAGGCCGGGGTCAGCATGGAGATCATTGGAGCCGCGCTGGCGACGACCGTCCAGGGGCGTCCTGTCAAGGTGCGCTGGACCCGAGAGCAAGAGTTCTACAACACCTATCAGCGGCAGGGAGTGGTGACCAAGCTCAAGGTCGGTGCCCGCCGTGACGGCACGATCACCGCCCTCGAGCACACCCTCTATTGGGATGCCGGCGCCTACGTCGAGTACGGGGCCAACGTGGTGAACGCCGCCGGGTTGTCGGCCACCGGGCCCTACCGGGTCCCGGCGGTCAAGATCGACTCGCTGTGCATCTACACCAACCTGCCGCCCGGCGGCCCCTACCGGGGCTTCGGCTACTCGGAGTTCCACTTCGGTCTGGAGTCGCACATGACCCGGCTCGCCCGGGAGCTCGGCATGGACCCGGTGGAGTTCCGCCGCATCAACGCCATCGAGGAAGGGGACACCCTCGCCTACGGGGAGCCGATGAACCCCTCCGGGCTGCGGGAGGCCATCGATCGCACCGCGGCGGCCATCGACTGGGGCACACCGGAGCCGTCCGAGGATCCCAATGTCGAGGTCGGCAAGGGCTTGTGCGTGTTCTGGAAGGCGCCGGCGATGCCCCCCAACGCCTCCTCGGCTTCGTTCCTGAAGTTCAATGAGGACGGCAGCATCAACATCACCGTTTCGGGGATGGAGCTCGGCCAGGGATACCTGACCGTGATGGCGCAGGTGGCATCGGAGGTGCTCTCGGTCCCGACGTCCAAGATCCGGGTCGAGACCCCCGACACCGATCGCAATCCATACGAGTGGCAGACCGTGGCGTCACACGTCACCTGGTCGTGCGGCAATGCCGTGGCCGCCGCCGCCATGGAGGCCCGGGACAAGATCTACGAGGTGGTCCACGACGCCCGCGGCTACGAGGAGGACTCGCTGTACCTCGAGGACGAGAAGGTGAAGTGCGACACCGATCCGGACTTCGAGATGTCCCTCGCCGATTTCGTCATCGACGGGATCGAGATGCCCGACGGCACGTACCGGGGAGGTCCCATCGTGGCGAGCGGCAAGTTCATGCCGGAGTTCACCTCGGCCCGCAGCGATCCGGAGACGGGCCAGGGGGGCCACCCCAACGTGCATTACACCGTGGGGGCCGCCGGAGTGGTGGTCGAGGTGGACCGGGAGACCGGCAAGATCCGGGTCCGCAAGGCGGCGCTGGCCGCCGACGTGGGGCGGGCGATCAACCCCACCCTGATCGAAGGGCAGATCACCGGCGGCCTGCTGCAGGGGCTGGCCACCGTGCTGTACGAGGACATGCGCTTCGACGAGGGGGGCCGGCTGCTCAACCCCACTTTCACGGACTACAAGATCCCGACGTCGAAGGACGTCCCCGACGAGATCATTCCGATCATCATCGAGGTGCCCCAGCCCGATGGCCCCTTCGGGGCCCGGGGCGTGGGGGAGCACACCATGATCGCCGCAGCCCCGGTCATCGCCGATGCGGTGGCCGATGCGGTCGGGGTGAGGATCACCGACATGCCGATCACCGCCGAGCGGGTCGCCCTGGCGATCCTCGAGGCGGGCGAGAGTTAGGAGGCGCGATGGCGCACGACGCCGACGGGAAGGGGACCGCCGATGGCCGTTGACCTGGAGAAGATCCTCCGGCCGGTGGACCACCCGATGGAGCCCTATCCGGCGAAATACATGACGCTCGCCAGCGGGGAGACGCTGGTGATCCGGGAGGCGACCAGGGACGAGGTGCCGGATCTCCTCAAGTACGTCGACCCCCTCGTCTACGTGGAGCGGGACTACTACGACCTGGTGGCCGCCCGGGTGTACGCCGAGCTGCTCGGTTGGTACCACCACCGGATGCAGGACGAATACGTGCTGGTTGCCCAGATCGACGGGGAGCTGGCTGCCATCGTCAACGGGCGCAGCGTGACCCCCACACTGGGCATGTCGCTGCATACCCTGGCGATGCGGCGCGGCTTGCGGATCGGAGCCCACGCCTTCGCCGCCAAGATGGAGTACCACATCGACATCCTGGGTCACGACGAGGTGCTGATCGTGGCCGAGTCGCCCATCGGCTTTCGCCGCTGGATGATCGAGTACCAGTTGGAGGAGCGTTTCGACACGGCTCACGAGCTGGGGGGGGTTCCGTCCTATGCACTGACCAGGGAGTTGTTCGACCGGGCCCGCGACAGCCTGGTGGTGGGGCGCCGCCCGGTTCCCGACGACCTGCTCGCCAAGGCGAAGGAGGCCATCCTCCCGCCTTCCGACCCGCCGACGCCTCCCCAGAATCTCCTGGCGGCGACCCGGGCCAAATACGACTCCACGGGGACCTCGCTCATCCTGCAGCGCTGGGTCCAGGAGGGGGGCGGCAATGCGTGACGTCTACGTGGCCGGGGTGGGGATCACGACGTTCACCCGTCTCGAGTACCCCCTGGCGGAGATCGCCGCCTACGCCTCGATGGGGGCCCTCAAGGACGCCGGGGTGGACTCCGTCGACTACGTCTACGTGGCCAACATGGGCAGCGCCCGCATCAACAGCCAGAGCGCTCTTGCCAGCGCCGTGGTCGACTCGTTGAGCCTGACCCCCGCCGGTGCCACCCGGATCGAGAACGGTCCGGCCTCGGGGGCCTCGGCCATCAAGGAGGGGTTCCTGGCGGTGGCTTCCGGCATGCACGATGTGGTGCTGGTGGCCGGGGCGGAGCGGATGCGCGAGGTCAACAACCTCGAGGCCACCGACTTCGTGGCCACGCTGACCCACCCGCTGGCCGAGTACGTCTACGGGGTGACGCTGCCGGCCCACGCCGCCATGTTCACCCGGCTGTACATGGAGAAGTACGGGGTGACGGAGCGGCATCTGGCGATGGTGGCCGTCAAGAACCAGAACAATGCCTTGCGCAACGAGTTCGCCCACCTGCAGCAGCCGATCACTATCGAAGGGATCCTGGATTCGCCGGAGGCGATGACCAACAACCCGTGGGTGGCAGAGCCGATCCGCTTCTTCGACTGCTGTCCGGTCTCCGACGGCGGGGCGGCGGTGCTGCTGGTCAGCAAGGAGGTCGCCGAATCGGCCGGCCGTCCCCTGGTGCGGATCGCCGGCATCGGACAGGCCACGGACACGCTGGCCGTGCATGAGCGGGAGGAACCGACCGAACTGCGGGCGGTGCGCCTCGCCGCCGAGGCCGCCTACGAGATGTCCGGCCTGAAGGCCAAGGACGTCGACGTCGCCGAACTCCACGACGCGTTCACGATCCTCGAGATCGCTCAGAGCGAGGAGGTCGGCTTCTTCGACAAGGGCAAGGGCCACCTTGCGCTGGAGTCCGGCGAGACCGAGCTCGGCGGCAAGCTGCCGATCAACCCCTCTGGGGGTCTCAAGGGCAAGGGTCACCCGGTGGGTGCCACCGGAGTCGCCCAGGCTCATGAGATCGTCACCCAGCTCCGGGGTGAGGCGGGGGAGCGCCAGGTGAAAAACGCCAAGGTCGGCCTCACGTGCAACTTCGGCGGTTTCGGGAACAACGTCATCGTCACGACCTACGTGAGGGAGGGCTGATGTTGCGCGAGGTCTACGCCTATCAGTGCCGGAAGTGCGGCACGCTTCACTATCCGTTCCGGATGGTGTGCAAGGGGTGCCGGGCCAACGACTACTTCGAGTTCGATCCGGTGCCTCTGCCTCGCAACGGCACGCTGGCCACGTTCACCCACGTCCACAACCTGCCGGCCGAGTTCGAGGTGGCCCGGCTCGGACTGGGGATCGTGGAGTTGGAGAACGGCCTGCGGGTGACCGGTCAGCTCGACATCGATCAACCCACCATCGGGATGAAGGTGGTGGCCGAGGTTCGGCCGGTCAAGCACGAGACGTACGAGGATCGGCTCGGTCTGGTGTTCCGGGCGGCCTAGAAGAACCCGGCGTAGAGGTCGAGGGACTCGGGGTTGGCCAGGGCGTCGCGGTTGAGCACCTCTTCGCCGGCCAGCACCTGGCGGACCGCCTTCTCCACCTTCTTGCCGCTGATCGTGTACGGCACGTCGGCGATCGGGAACACGTGGCGGGGCACGTGGCGGGGGGTGGCCCGGGTGCGGATCTCGGTGCGGATGCTGTCTTTGAGGTCGTCGTCGAGTTCGGTGCCGGGAGCGAGACGCACGAACAACACCACTTCCTGGTCGTCGCCGACGTCCCGGCCTACCACGATCGAGTCCACCACCTCCGGGATCTGCTCCACGGCCCGGTAGATCTCGGCGGTGCCGATGCGGACCCCGCCCGGGTTGAGGGTGGTGTCGCTGCGCCCGTACACGATGAGGCCACCCTCGGGGCGGATCTCGACGTAGTCGCCGTGGGTCCACACCCCGGGGTATTCGGCGAAGTAGGCGTCCCGGTAGCGGGCGCCCTCGGGGTCGTTCCAGAAGCGGAGCGGCATGGTGGGGAAGGGGCGGGTGCACACCATCTCTCCCTTCTCACCGATGAGCGAGTTCCCGTCGGCGTCGTAGGAGTCGAGGGCGACCCCCAGCCAGCGGGCCGAGATCTCTCCGCGCCGGGTGGGGAGGATCGGCACCCCACCGGCGAAGACCCCCACCAGGTCGGTGCCGCCGGTGATCGAAGAGAGCACCACGTCGTCGGCGACGTGCCGATACACCCAGTCGAACTGCTCGGGATTGAGCGGCGCCCCGGTCGAACCCACCCAGCGCAGCGACGACAGGTCGGCGACGTCGCGGGGCACGATCCCCTCCTTGGCATTGGTGGCCAGGTACTTGGGGCTGACCCCGAAGTGAGTGATCCGGGCCGCTTCGGCCAGGCGCCACAGGGCCCCGAGGTCGGGGGCGGCCGGACTCCCGTCGTAGAGGACGACGGTGGCTTCGCTGGCCAGGGTGCTGGTGAGCCAGTTCCACATCATCCACCCGCAGGTGGTGAACCAGAACGTGCGGTCCCCGGGTCCGATATCGGAAGTGAGCTGGTGCTCGCAGAGGTGCTTCAGGAGCACCCCACCGGCCCGGTGCACGATGCTCTTGGGCGGTCCGGTGGTCCCCGACGAGTACATGATGTTGAGCGGGTAGTCGAAAGGGAGTTGAGCGAAGGTCGGCCGATCGGCGTCGCCTTGTTCCAGGTCGGCCCACCCGATCGCCGGGACATCGCCGAGGTCGGGGGGTGTGCCGGCGAAGGGGATGATCACCACCTGCTCCACCCCGGGCAGCTCGTCGAGCACGGCCCGCAGGGTGCGCTCGAGTCGGATCTGCTTGCCGCCGTACCGGTAGCCGTCGGCGGCGATCAGGACCTTCGGCTCGATCTGCCCGAACCGGTCCACGACGCCTCCGGCTCCGAAGTCGGGGGAACACGAGGACCACAGGGCTCCGATCGAGGCCGATGCGAGCATGCCGATGATCGCTTCGGGCCCGTTGGGGACCAGGGCGGCCACCCGGTCCCCCGGTTCGACTCCGGCTCCCAGCAGTCCTCGCTGGGTCCGGGCCACCCGCCGGTTGAGGTCGGCCCAGGTGATCTGCTCCGTCTCCCGGCCTTCGGCTGCGGCGATGATCGCCACCTCGTCGTCGCTGCGGCGCAGCAGGTTCTCGGCGAAGTTGAGCCGGGCTCCCGGGAACCATTCGACGCCGGGCATGCTCGCCTTGCCCAGTGGTTGCTCGGCCCGCCGCGAGGCGATGACCCCGCAGAAGTCCCACACCGCTTGCCAGAAGGGCCCGATCTCGGTGATCGACCACTCCCAGAGCTCTTGATAGGTGCCGGGGCGGTGGGGGAGCCACTCCATGAACTCCCACAGCCGGGTGCGCTCGATCTGATCCCTGGTGGGCTCCCAGATGACCTCGCCCATGGTGGACAAGCTAGCGAGGCCGGCTCAGGAGGGGTCGGTGTCCTTGCCGGGATCCCACCAGCGATCGACCTCGGCGGACCGGACCGGGTCGGCGGAGGCGATCACCTCCCGGATCCCGGTGCGGGGCGGCGAGAAGACGTCGATCACCCGGCAAGGCTCGTCGTAGGTCGTGCCCTCGTGGGGGACGTCGGGCGGGTAGATGACGACGTCGCCGGGCTTCACGCGCTTGGTGATCGTACCGACGGTGATGTCCATCTCGCCTTCGCGGACGATGCTGATCTGCTCCTCGGGATGGACGTGGGAGGGGAATCCGCTGTGGGGTGGGAACGTCACGAAGTTGAGCGACATGTTCTCAGCGAAGACGGGCCGGAAGAAGAGCCCCTCGGCGATCTCGTAGCTGGGGTAGTCGTCCATGTGGATGATGGATCCCCCCGACTCGTCGTAGGCGCCTGCCGTCGGCTCGGCGAGTTCGAAGTACCTGGGGGTTTCGTCGGCGCTCATTCCGTTCTCCTTGGTGGTGAGATCGTGATCGTCACCATCGGCCGGTCGTCGACTCCGAGCAGGTCTCCGAGGCCGCGGCCGAGGCCGCGCCTTGCGGCGGGCCGGTCATCGTTCCCGAGCGGCCGGGGCGTGTCGACCGCGGCCGGGGCCGGGTCGAAGCGGTTCTGCCGACGCCGGTCACGGACCAGCGCTGTGGAGCGGCGGGTGTGGGCGATCAGCCAGATGGCGGTGCCCGTCACCACCACGAAGGTGGCCCAGGCGGCGATGGCGGCTGAGGTCGCGGCAGTCACGGGGGGTCAAACTAGCCGCACTGCGTGGCGCCCGATACCTATCGGGGCCGGGCCGGCCGCCCCGCTCCGCGCTGCGCCAGCACCACCAGCGCCACACCGCTCAGGATGATCGGCGTGGCCACATAGGCCCACCCGGTGATCGTCTCCCCGCCGAGCGTGATCCCGAGGATGATCGCCACGATCGGGTTGGCGTAGGCGTAGCTGGTGGCCAAGGCCGGGCGCACGCGGTGGAGGAGGAACACGTACGCGGAGTAGGCCACGAGGGAACCCATCACGATGAGATAGGTGAGCGCCCACCACGCTTTGGCCGGAGGTGCGGTGGTGATCGACTCGCCGGCGAACAGCCCGGCGATCCCGAGGAGGGCGGCGCCGGCGAGCATCTGCGTGGCGGTTGCCATCCCGTTGGAGGGCAGGTCGAGCGAGGGGGAGCGCACCGAACCGAACGCCCAGGAGACGGGCGCCACGATGATGAGAATGGCTCCGGTCAGGCTGCTCTGGAAGTCACCCTCGCCGGCGAGGAGCGCGACGCCGGCGAACCCGACGATCAGGCCCACCCACTCGAGGCGAATGGCTCGCTGGCCGAACAGCCTGCCCAGCAGCGCCGCCCACAGTGGCACCGCGGCGACGCCTACGGCGGCGATCCCCGAGCCCACGCCCAAGTCCTCGGCCACGCTCACGAGGCCGGTTCCGCCCACGAGGAGCAGACCGCCCAACTGGGTGGCGTTCCACCACTGCCGCGGTGTCGGGTTGGGGGCACCCCGCATCCGCAACCACCCGTACATCAGCCCTCCGGCGACGGCGAAGCGAATGGATGACATGAGGAGCGGTGGGAAGCCCTCGAGGGCGAAGCGGATGCCGAGGTAGGTGGATCCCCATACGAGATAGACCGCCGTCAGCGAGAGCACGATGAGCAGGCGGTCGGGGGCGGGCCGGGGCACCGCGTCGGTTGTCACCGGGGGGATGGTATTGACTGCCCGGACCGCCTCAGCCCGCATGGGGCACCTCGAGGCTGGGGCGGCGGGCGACGACGGCTTTCCGGCGGGAAGGCCGGGACGACCGGCGATGCCGACGCGCCTCCTCCCTGAATCCGGCCAGCCGGGTCTCGGCGAGTGCTCTCATGATCTCCGGGTGCTGCATGGTGTGGGTCCTCCGGTTGACGCCCCAGCTTGTATGGCTCTATATTGAATTAGACCATTACAGATTACCCCATCGGGTGTAAGGAATCAAATGAATTTCGCTCACTACAGAGGCCGTCCGGTGGGGATCGCCGTCGATCTCGTCAACACCCTCGATGCCCACTCGGACCGGGAGCATCTCACCTCGCCCGGTGATGCCCGGCAGTTCCTCGAGGAGCGGCTGGGCGGGTCCTGGAGGGTCGACGAGGCCCAACTGGAGGAGATCCGAGACCTGCGAGACCGACTGCGCGCCGTGCTCCGGGCCGGGGATCCGAAAGCTGCGGTGGCCCGGCTCAATGCCCTGCTCGCCGAGGTCGGGGCGGTACCCCGCATGAGCCTCCACGACGGGACCCCCCACCTCCACTTCGAAGCGGGCGACGACTCCCCGGCCCGACGACTGGGAGCGGTGGCCGCAGTGGGGCTCGGAGTGGCCCTCGTGGACGGCGGACTCGATCGATTCGGAGCCTGCGCGTCGGATACCTGCGAGGACGTCTTCGTGGACACGTCCAAGAACAGGTCGCGGCGCTACTGCTCGGACACCTGCGCCACGCGGGAGAACGTCGCCGCTCATCGCCGCAGACGACGAGGCGCCTGAAGGGAGAGTATTTCGACTCTGGCGTGGTCCGACCGGAGCAGCGCATTCTGGCCGGTGGACACGAGGAGGATCACCGTATGCAGCGCATCAAGGATGCCGCCGCGGCATTCCTGGCCAACAAGCGCATCGCCGTCACCGGGGTGTCCCGCAACCCGACCAACCACGGCGGCAACATCGTCTACCAGAGGCTCAGGGAACGCGGCTACGAAGTGTTTGCGGTCAACCCGAACGCCACCGAAGTCGAAGGCGATCCCTGCTACCCGGACTTGAAGTCGATCCCCGGCGGGGTCGACGGTGTGGTGATCGGCACTCGTCCCGAGACCGCCGAGGTCACGGTACGAGAGGCCGCCGAGCTCGGTATCAAGCATGTGTGGATGCACCGCGGACCGGGAACCGGCAGCTATTCCCCCGCCGCCGCCGCCCTGGGGCGGGAGCAGGGTCTCGACGTGATCCACGGCGGCTGTCCCTGCATGTTCGGACCGACCGCCGACGTCGGCCACAAGATCATGCGGCCGATCCTCACCCTGTTCGGCTCGGTGCCCCGCAGGGTGTGAGCCCGCTCAAACGTTGGTGAACGTCGCCTCCGGCGACTCGGCGTGGCGCACGATCGCCCTGTCACGCCGCACCGTGGCACCCACCACCATGCCCGCCGAGAGCAACACCAGGTTCTTGACGACGAACTCGCCCTCGACGGTGAGCAGCAGCGGGTTGCCGTCCTGGAACGCCACCTCGGGCTGGACCACCAGCACCAGGAAGGTGCCGACCATCTGCAGGGCGAAGAGCCCCAGCACCGTCCTCAGATAGCGGCGGACGAGCAAGCCCATCCCAACTGCGATCTCGAAGACACCCAGCAGGGGAACGAACCAGTCGGGATCCACCCAATACACCGTGTCGCCGACCAGATCGGCGACCGGGGTGACGTCGAAGACCTTGAGGGCTCCGAACCAGATGAAGACGACGGCCACCGAGACCCGCAGCACCACGATGCTCCAGCGGCGAAGGAAGCGGACGACCGTGTCGTCGATCCTTTCATTCATGGGGGGAAAGGTACGGCGCCGACCGCCCTAGCGGGAATCGGGTGGCCCGGCCGAATGGGTCACTGTGTCCCCCGGTGCGACGATCTCGCCGACGGCTTCCCGACCGCGGTGTCTCACCCGGCCTCGCGGCTCGCCTCGTCGGCCGGGGGGAGGCCCTCCGCCCACAGGTCGAGCAGCCGGTGGGCGCCGCACTCGGTGACCCAGCGCCGGGCCTCGGCACCGGCTGCCGCCGCTTCTGGATGATCGAGCCCGATGAGGTGGCTGAAGATGGCTCGGGCCCCGGCCAGGCTCATGTCGGCCGCAGTCCGGGACCAGATCTGCAGTCCCTCTCGGAACCCCGCGACGGCTTCGTCGTGCCGATCGGCGAGGGCGGCCGCGATGGCGCCGACGAGGTGGCGCAGCCCGATCATGACCCGGCCCCGGGGCCCTACCCGATCGAGCCGGTCGGCGACCGCCTCGATCCAGTCGGGGCGGCGGGCCCACGCCGCCGCCCTGGCGGCGAGCAGAGAGCCCCAGAAAGACTCCACCGCCTCCCGGTCGGGAACCTTCATCGCCCGCTCGAAGGCGGATTCGTAGTCGCCCTTGAGGAGATCGATCTCGGCGAGGCCGCCGTGGATGAACGGGATGTGCGCTTCACTCAGCTGCTCGCCCACCTTCTCCTGGAGGAGATAGGCCTGGTCGAAGTCGTCGGAGGTCCCCCGGAGGAGAGCGATCTTGATCCGAATCAGGGCGTACGTCGACTGCCAGAAGGGGGGCAGGTCCTCGGTGTCGAACTCATCGAGGAGTTGCTCCGACTCGTCGAGCTTGCCGAACATCAACCCGGCGTCGGCGAAGTCGGCCGCCGCCCGGTACAGCCAGGCACCTTCCCCGAACCGGCGCACCCGTTCCAGCAGTTCGATAGAGACGCTGCGCGACGACTGCTGGTTGTCGGGGATCAGGGTCACCGAGAGGTTGTTGAGGGCCCGGATGGCCTTGTGGGGGAGCTCGTGGTCGTCCGCCAGTGCCACCGCACCCCACAGCAGCGCGGTGGCTTCGCGGATTCGGCCCTCCCAACCGACCGCCGAGGCCCGGGTGGTGATGGCGTCGATGACATCCGGGATCATCTCGAGGCGCTCGCCGGCGACGATGGCCCGCTCCGCCACCTCGGCCGCTTCCTCGCTGTGGAACTCGATCATGTAGGAACGCGCCATCTCGGCCGCCAATTGCACCCCGAGCTCGCCACCGACGTCGCCGTGTTCCCGGTAGATGGGTTCCAGCAACTCGATGCCCTCGTCGGGCCGGTAGTTGTCGTTGTAGATCGAGGCGAGCAGCATCGCCGACCGGACGACCTGCTCAGGGTCCCCTTCCCCCTGGGCGTGGGAGAACGCCTCCCGGGCGAAGTCCACCGCTCGTTCCACGTCGGCGGCGTGGTTGGCCGATCGGGCCGCCATCATCTGCAACGCCGCCACGTCGGCGGGGTTGCGGCTGATCTCGATGGCGCGGTCGAACAACGCCAGCGCCTGGCGGTTGGCATGGAGGCCGGCGGCCCGCTTGGCCGCTTCGAGGAGAGCGGCCCCGGCCTTCTCGACCAGGTCGGACTCTGCGTCCCCGGAGCTCATCTCGAGGGCGGCCAGATAGTGACTGGCCACCGCCGCCGCCAGCTCGTCGATGTCGAGCTGCACGAAGTACTCGGCTACTCGCAGGTGGCGGTCGCGGCGCTCGGAACGACCGAGCCGTCCGTACGCCACCTCGCGGATCAGGCTCACCACGAAGCGGTATTGGCCGCGTTCCGGTGATCGGGGGTCGTCCTCGAATTCGAAGAGCTCCTTGTGAACCAGGTCGGCGAGGAGCCCTTCCAGTTCATCCGCCGGCTCGGGCCGCAACGCCTGCATCCCGTCCAGGGTGAAGGACTGACCGAGCACGGCGGCGTCTTCGACCAGCGACCGCTCCAGGACGCTCAGGCGATCCAGGCGAGCGCCGATGACGGCTTGCAGGCTGTCGGGGACGGCGAGGTCCCCGAGTCCGCCCTCGAGGACGTAGCGGTCCCCATGGCGGGCGACGTCGCCCGAGGCGAGCAGGGTGCGTACGAACTCGACCGCATAGAGCGGCACCCCGGCCGCCCTGGTGCAGATCTCCTCGACGACCTCGGACGAGATGCCGGGGACCATCCCCGTGACCAGGTCGGCCATCGCCGGCTCCGACAGCGGGGCGAGGTGGAGCGAGACGAAATTGCGCCGACCCGAGCCCCAGCCCGGGTTGCGCTCCAGGAGATCGGGCCGGGCCAGCGTCACCACGAAGATCGGGTTGCGGGGAGACCGCTCCACCAGCTCGGCGATGAAGTCGAGGAGCCCGTCGTCGGCCCAGTGGAGATCCTCGAAGAGCAGAACGGTGGTGCCTCGTTCGGCAACGGCGTGGAAGAAGTGGCGAAGGGCTGCGAACAGTTCGCTCCGATCGCCGGACGGCATCTCGTCGAGCCCTATCAGGCCCGCCAGCCGTGGTTCCACCAATCGCTGCTCGTCGACGTCGGGCATCAGCTCGGCGACGGTGGTCCGCAGCTTGAGGCGGCTCTTGTGGGCATCGTCGGTCTCGGCGATCCCGGCCCGCAAGCGGATCATCTCCCCGAGTGCCCAGAACGTGAGGCCCTCCCCGTACGCCGGGGACCGCCCGGCATGCCAATAGATGGTCTCGGTGATCCCATCCACGTACTTCAAGAGCTCCCAGCCGAGCCGGGTCTTCCCGATTCCGGCTTCGCCGATGATCGACACCAATCGGCTCCTGCTCTCCCGGCCGGTGGCGTGGAGCTGGTCCTTGAGCAGACGGAGCTCGTCGTCGCGACCCACGAAGGGCGGCTCGATCCCCTCGGTGCGACCCCGGCCTCCTCGTTGCCCCACGATGCCGAGCACCCGGTAGGCGGGCACAGGGGCTTCCTTGCCCTTGAGCGATTGGGTTCCCAGCGGCTCGAAACGCACCGCATCGCGGACCAGTTGCTGCGTCGACTCGCCGATGACGACGGACCCCGCCTCGGCGATCGATTGCAGTCGGGAGGCGGTGTTCACCAGGTCTCCCACCACCAGGCCCTTCTCATTGCCACCGGGTCCCACCGACGTCTCTCCGGTGAGCACCCCGGCACGCAAAGCCAGTTCGGGCACCCCGATGTCCTCTCCGAGACCGGCCACCATGTCGATCAGTTCGAGGGCGGCCCGGACCGCTCGCTCGGCGTCGTCCTCGTTGGCCTCGACGGCTCCCCAGACGGCCATCACGGCGTCCCCGATGAACTTGTCGACCGTCCCTCCGAAGCGAGCCACCACTTCACGCGATCGGTCGAAGTAGATGGTGAGCAGCTCGCGCACCTCCTCGGGATCACGGGACTCCGAGAAGGGTGTGAATCCGACCAGATCGGCGAACAACACAGAGACGAACCTGCGGCCCGCCTTTTGCGGCACCTCCGGTGCCGGCAGCGTCGGCTGCAGGGTGGCACCGCACTCGCTGCAGAACTTGTGGGCTGGTGGGTTGTGGTGGTCACAGGCCGCGCAGACGGCGACGAGCGCCGCTCCGCATTCGCTGCAGAACTTGTGATCGAGCGGGTTCGCCGCCTCACACTGGGCGCAAAGGACGTCCACGGTTGGGCAGCGTACCGGTCCGGGCCCCGGTCTGCCTCCTAGTCCCGGCGCTCCATGGCCTCCAACAGTGGGAGGGGCTGCCCCGCTAGGAACCGCACCAGCGCTCCGCCTCCGGTGCTCACGAAGTCGACCTGAGAGGCGTCGGTGAACCTCCGGAACGAGGCGACCGTGTCGCCGCCGCCGATGACCGTCTTCCCGGCGGCCCCGGCCACCGCCTCCCACAACGACACGGTGCCGGTGCGGCCGCTCTCCTGCTCGTAGGCACCGGGGGGGCCGTTCACGAAGACCGTGGCCGCGGCGTTGATCTCGCTGCGGTAGGCCTCGATCGTCCGGCTTCCGATGTCGGTGATGAGCCCGGGACAGGGGAGATCCTCCACCGGCAGCTCACATCGCTGACCGGCCTCCTCGTAGGCCAGGTCGAGGGGCGCGCGAATGCGGTCCGCGTGGTCGGCGAGGAGGGCCTCGGCCTCAGGGATGAAGGCCTCCAGCGAACGGTCGGTGATGAACTTCATCGACGGTTCGCCGAGGTGGTGGCCGGCGGCGGTGAGGAAGATCTGGCCGGTGACGCCGCCGGTGAGCACGGCGTCGGCACTCCCATCGGTCAGCACCCGGCTCAGCATCGAGAAGGCATCAGAGATCTTCAAGCCGCCCAGCAGGTACACGCACGGCCGCGCCGGATCCACCGACACCGACCGCAGCGACTCCAGCTCGGCTTGGAGCAGCCGCCCCGCCACCGCCGGGAGCACCTGCTGGAAGGCCACCATCGACGGAGCGTTGCGGTGCGCCGCCGCAAAGGCATCGTTGACGTAGAGGTCGAACAGGGGTGCCAGATGGCGCACCAGGTAGGTGCCGGCCATCTCGGCGGCGGTGAGCTTTACGTCGCGTTCGAAGGTGGAGACCTCCTCGGTGAGGACGCGCAGGTTCTCCAGCAGCAGGATCTCGCCGTCGGCGACCTCGAGGATGCGGCGACGGGCTTCCGGTCCGGCCACGTCGTCGACGAAACCGACGGGGAGGCCGACGTGCTCTGCCACCACCGGGGCATGACCCTGGAGGGATGCCAGGTTGTGATAGTCGAGGGTGTCGCCCTGGTGGGCGATCATCACCACCCGAGCCCGGCGTTCGGCGAGCTCACGGATGGTCGGCACGCTCCGCTCGATCCGGTTGGTGTCGGCGATCCGGCCTGTGTCCGGGTCGAGCGGAGAGTTGATGTCGACCCGCAACAGAACCCGCCGGCCGGCGACGTCGACGTCGTCGAGGGAGCGGATCACGACATGCCGAGGTAGCGGTTGGTGAGGGCGACCGCCTCGTCCCGCTCCTTCTGCATCGGCACCGCGGCCCGGATCGCATCGATGGTCTCCGGGATCGTCACCGCCTCCTGGGGGATGTTGATGGCAAAGACGAGGTCGTCGCCGTTGAACCCGATCATCTCCTCCCACACGCCGATCTCGTACATGTCGGCCCGAGGGCTCTCCAGGTAGCGGGCGTACTGGAACAGGCTGGCGTTGGAATCGAACCCGTCCTCGATGCTGACCACCCGGACCCGGGGATGGGCCCGGAAGGCTTCGAGGACGGCGTTCTTGTCGACGGCCTCCCTGGGGGTGACGACCAGGGTGATGATGTGGCCGTGGGTCACCGGCGTGTGCACCAGGATGCCGGTGGCCTGGACGTGGGGCATGATGTGCATCAGGTCGACGGCCTGGTGATTGGGGATGGCCTCGACCATGAGCACGTTGGTCAGACCGCGATGGGTGTCGCCCGGATCGGCGACGCGGCGGATGATGGTGATCGTCACCTTCTCGACTCCGACCAGCTCGTCCACCGCATGCACCGCCCGGATCAGCCCGGTGGTGTTGCATGAGGTGAGCTTGAGGTAGTCCTTTCCCACGCCCTGCTCGTAGTTGGCGTAACCGTGGAAGAAGACGTCGGCCACCTCACCGGCCTCGCCCCCTTGGAAGACGGCCTTCACGCCCCGGGCGACGTAACGCTCCTTGTTCTTCGCCCCGATGCCGCCGGGAGCGGCGTCGAGCATCACGTCTACCTCGCCGAGCAAGTCCTCGAAGGAGCCGGAAACCGGGATCCCGGCGCCGGTGATGGCGTCCTCCGAACCGGGCACCGCCGCAAACAGCGGGTACGGCATGCCTCGTTCGTGGAGAGCCCGCACCGCCAAGGTGGGCGCAACGTCGGCGACGCCGACCAGCTCCATGTCTTCCTGGCGGGCCACGCCACCGGCGAGCCGGGTGCCGATGACGCCGTAGCCGGCGACCCCTACCTTGACTTTGCCGCTCACGATGAACCTCCTTGGGTCACGACCACGCCAGCACGGCCTCGACCACCTGGTCGGCCGACGGTATGGCCAGGTCTTCCAGATTCGCCGTCGCCGGAAGCGGGATGTGCGGTGTCGTCACCCGCAGCACCGGCGCATCGAGATCCCACAGGGCCTCCTCGGCGACGATCGAGGAGATCTCGGCTCCCCAGCCGCACAAGCGGGGATTCTCCTCGACGGTGACGAGCCGGCCGGTGGACACAACGGAGTCGAGGACCGCGGCGGTGTCGAGCGGAACCAGGGTGCGCAGATCGATCACGGTCGCGGCGACGCCGTGCCCTCGCAGCCGGTCGGCGGCCTCCAGCGCCACCGGGACCATGGCCGCCAGAGCCACGATCGTCACGTCGTCGCCCTGGACCGGCACGGCGGCCTCCCCGAGCCTGCCGACGATCTCGCCGTCGGGAACCTCCCCCTTGGTGGAGAACAGCTTCTTGTGCTCGAAGACGATGACCGGGTCGTCGTCCCGAACCGCCGCCGCCATCAGACCGACGACATCGACGGGAGTCGCCGGGGCGGCCACCTTGAGGCCGGGAATCGCCATCGCCCAGTTCTCCAGGCTCTGGGAGTGCTGACCGCCGAAGCGGGCGCCGCCTCCGTTGGCCGTTCGCAGCACGAGCGGGAGTGTCACTTGGCCGCCGGTCATGTAGCGCGTCTTGGCGATCTGATTGGCGACGATGTCCCAACAGGTGGCGAGAAAGTCGCTGAACATCAACTCCCCGATGGGCCGGAGGCCGTTCATGGCGGCTCCCATCACCATTCCGGTGATGGCTTCCTCCGAGATCGGGGTGTCGCGTACCCGGTCGATTCCGAAGCGTTCCTGGAGGCCTTCGGTGGTCTTGAAGACCCCACCGGCAGCCGCCACGTCCTCGCCGATCATCACCACGGCGGGATCGCGCTCCATCTCCTGGGCGATACCCCGAGCGACGGCTTCGCGATAGCTCAGTTCCGCCATGCGGATCCTCCGTCCGCCCACACGTCGGTCATCAGTGTGGCCGGGTCGGGTTCATCGGCCGTGCGGGCGTCCATGATGGCGGCCTCGACCTCGGCGGCCGCCGCCTCCTCGATGCGGTCGAGCAGGGCGGCCGGCACTCCCCTCGATTCGAGGCGGTCTCGGTAGAGGGCGATCGGATCCCGAGCCAGCCACTCCTCGACCTCCTCATCGGGCCGGTACTTGGCGGGGTCGGCCCGGGAGTGACCCCCGTGGCGATAGGTGAGGGCCTCGACGAGCGAGGGCCCCTCCCCGCGTCGCGCTCTCCCCAGCGTCTGGTGAGCGACCTCGTAGACCGCGTCGACGTCGTTCCCGTCCACGAGGATGCCTTCGAGTCCGTAGGCCGAGGCTCGGTCGGCGGCGGGGTGTTCCACCGGGATGACCGCCGAGATCGGGGTGTACTCCATGTAGAGGTTGTTCTCGCACACGAACACGACCGGGAGATCCCACACCGCCGCCATGTTGAGAGCCTCGTGAAACGCCCCGATGTTGGTGGTGCCGTCTCCGAAGAAGCACACCGACACCTGGCCGGTGCCCCGCACCGCCGCCGCCCAGGCCGCCCCCGCCGCCACCGGAAGGTGGGCTCCGACGATGGCGTAGGAACCCATGGCCCACTTGGTGATATCGGTGAGGTGCATCGATCCGCCTTTGCCCCCGCAGATCCCGGTCTCACGACCCAACAACTCGCCCATCAGGGCCTCCATCGGAGCGCCTCTCAGCAGGGTGTGATTGTGACCCCGGTAGGTGCAGAAGGTCATGTCGGTGGGTTCCATGGCCGCCGCGAATCCGGCCGCCACCGCCTCCTGACCCATCCCGAGGTGTGTGGTGCCTCGCACCAGGCCCTCGAGGAACAGGGCGTGGGTGCGTTTCTCGAAGATCCGGGCCCGCAGCATCGCCTCGTACAGGTCGAGACGGGTGGCCTCGTCGACGTCGGTCATCACGCTCCCTCCGGGTCTGAGACGACTCCTACGAGGGATTCTGCCCGATCACGTGCCGCGATGGGGGAGGGGTTTGCGGCTCTCCGGTCCCGGTTCTGGCTACCACTTGACGCACGCATCGGCGACTTCGTAGGCTGGTAATCGATTATCGAGGATAGCGGGCACAGCCGAGTGCAAGGGCGTCGACGGTGAAGAAGCTCTTGATCTCCAAGCTTTCTGGGGTGCTGCTCGCCGCATCCATGATTGCTGCTCCGATCGGGGTGTGACGGTGGCGACGGTGGTCCTGGTGGGAACGCTCGACACCAAGGGCGTCGAGTACGGGTACCTCCGAGAGCGCATCCGGCGCGCCGGGTGCGAGGTCGTGCTCGTCGACGCCGGGGTGATCGGAGAACCGGCGATCACCCCCGACGTCGATCGCACTGAGGTCGCCGCGGCGGCCGGCCGGGACCTGGCAGACCTCGTCTCCGCTGGGGATCGGGGGGCGGCGGTGAGGGTGATGGCAGACGGCGCTGCCGAGATCCTCAGGGAGATGTGGGTGGCCGGGGCCCTGCATGGGGCGCTCGGCATGGGGGGATCGGGGGGTTCCTCCCTCGCCGGGACGGCGCTCCAGGCGCTTCCGGTGGGCGTTCCCAAGATGCTGGTCTCGACCA
Organism: Acidimicrobiia bacterium; assembly: GCA_041572755.1. Lineage (GTDB taxonomy): Bacteria > Actinomycetota > Acidimicrobiia > Spongiisociales > UBA11373 > JBFELU01. Next base: position 94,255 of record JBFFRY010000005.1, read on the forward strand.
TGGCCTCGAGCGACGTCCGCGCCTACGTGGGTGGCAGCGACGTGACCCTGATGTACTCGGTCGTGGACATCGCCGGGCTCAACCGGATATTGGAGCGGATCCTCGACAACGCCGCAGCCGCCATCGCCGGAATGGCCATCGGGTATGCCTCCGCCGGCGATGTCGAGAGCGAGAAGCCGGTGATCGGAGCCACCATGTTCGGCGTCACCACCGATGCGGTGACCACGGCGCGCGGCTGGCTCGAAGGCCACGGCTACGAGGTGCTCGTCTTCCATGCCACCGGGGCGGGCGGCATGTCGATGGAGGCCCTGATGCGATCCGGTCACATCACCGGCGCCCTCGATGTGACGACCACCGAGCTCGCCGACGAGGTGGTCGGCGGGATCTTGTCGGCCGGGCCCGACCGCCTCGAGACGGCCGGAACACTCGGCCTCCCTCAAGTGGTATCGCTGGGGTCTCTCGACATCGCCAACTTCGGTCCCATCGACGCGGTCCCGGAGCGGTACCGCGACCGCAACCTCTACGAGCACAACACGGCGATCACCTTGATGCGGACGACCCCGGAGGAATGCTCCCGAATCGGCGAGATCATGGCCGCCAAGCTCAACGCTGCCACCGGTCCCCTCACCGTGTTCATCCCCCTGCGGGGCATCTCGAGTATCGCCACCGAAGGCGGCATCTTCTGGGATCCGGCGGCGGACGAGGCCCTCATCGGGAAGCTCAAGGCGAACCTCGACCGGACCGTCGACGTCGTCGAGATGGACACCCACATCAACGACCCGGTCTTCGCCACGGCGATGGCCGAACGTCTCGACGTCCACTACCGGGATTGGGCGTCGCAGCAGGATTCATGAGCAGAGAGACGCGAAGGGAGGACGACGCGAGAGGAAGGGAGGAGCACCGGAGCGCCACGGACACGCCGCACGGCCCCGGTGCGTGTGAGAAAGGAGATTTGCCGAGATGGCAGATACCAGCAAGGTAGTAGCGGAGTTCTTCGGAGATGAGAGCTTCCCCGTCGAATGGGAGTCCGAAGAGGAAAAGAAGCTCTTCTGGGTCTACGACGACCTGCATTGCCCCCGGCCGGTGTCGCCCATGTACATGGACATCGCCGTGTGGACACTCACCTGCGATCACATGTTCCGTCGGTTCGGCACACCGTTTGCCTCCGACTGGATCGCCAAGGTCGTCAACGGCTACCTGTACACGGCGGCGGTCCCCCCGGATCCCGACATGGCGGTGCCGGCGGTCGAGTTCGGCAACGTGTACTACCCACGGGTCCCCAAGGACGACCCCGAGTGGGCCTCCAAGATCGGGGCCTATCTGGGTGCGGTGCTCCCCACCTATGGGGCCAACTTCCCCGACTGGTGGCACAGCCGGCTCGTCCCCGAGATGGACGGCAATCTGAAGTACCTCGAGTCGAAGATCGACAATTGGGAGGAGATCCCACTCATGGAGTGGGCGACCATCCTCGAGGACTCGATCGACATCCTCGACCGCCACTGGAAGATCCACTGGATGCTCAACTTCTCGCAGCTGTCGGCGACGCTGGCGCTGCGGGGGGCACTCGGGGAGGCGCTCGGCGGTGAGGACAAGATCACCCCCAAGCACGAAGAGATCCTGGGCCGGCTGCAGAACTCGGCATCCGACCGCAACTGGGATGCGATCGAACTCCTGGTGAAGCTGAAGGATCAGGTCAAGGGCGACAAGGTGCTGTCGAAGGCCTTCGAGGCCGAAGCCGGCGCCGAGATCTTCGCCAACCTCGAGAGCACCAAGGAAGGCAAGAAGTTCCTCGAGGAGGGCTTGAAGGCCTACCAGCGGGAGTTCGGGTGGCACGCGGTGTGGAGCCACGAGTTCATCTACCCGTCGCGCTTCGAGACGCCGGAGCCGGTGCTCGACGTGGTCAAGGGCTACCTGGACTCGGACTACGACTCCAAGCCGATCGTCAAGGGCCTCGCCGAGGACATCAAGAAGGCCTCGGAGGAGCTGCTCGAGGGCCTCGAAGGCGAGGGTCGCGAGGCGGTGAAGGCGGCAAACGAGATCAATCTCAAGATGGCTCCCCTCACCCCGGATCACCACTTCTACATCGATCAGGGCACCCACCAGCACGTGCGGGTGGTGCTCATTTGCATTGGCAAGAAGCTGGTGGAGATGGGCGCGCTCAACGAGCCCGACGACACGATCTACCTCAAGTACAACGAGCTGCGGTACCTGATGGGCGACCCGGAGAACTTCGATGCCAAGAGCATCGTGGCGGAGCGCCGGGCCACCCGCGCCGAGCACGAGAAGATCCGTCCCCCGGACTTCATCGGCACGGCCACCGAAGACCAGCTCGCGTTCCCGTACCTGAACCTGTGGGGCTTCCCTGAGAAGCTGCAGTTCGACACGGAGACCAAGGGCAAGGTCGAGGGTCTGGCCGTGGCTCCCGGCGTGGTCGAAGGCACCGCCAAGGTCGTCTTCTCACCCGAGGAGTTCGACCAGGTGAAGCAGGGCGACATCCTGGTGTGCCAGATGACCAACCCGGCGTGGACACCGCTGTTTGCGATCATCAGCGGCATCGTCTGCGACGCCGGCGGCATGGTGGCGCACCCGGCGGTCATGGCTCGGGAGTTCGGCATCCCCGGGGTCACCGGGACCGGCGTCGCCACTCGGGAGATCAAGACCGGCGATCGGATCAGGGTCGACGGCTCCTCCGGCGTCGTCGAGATCCTGTCGTAGCGATGAATGAGGAGGCGCAGGGGCTGCAGTCCATGCCGCTCGAGAGGGAGGTCCTCTCGGAGCGGGTCAAGGACCGCATCCTCACGTGGATCCTCGAAGGAGAGCTGGCGCCCGGGTCTCGTATCGTCGAGACCCGGGTCGCCCGCCAACTCGGAATGAGCCAGGCCCCGGTTCGGGAGGCCCTGCGCGACCTGGCGACCCTCGGCTTCGTCGACATGGAGCCCTATCGGGGCTCACGGGTCCGCCAGCCGACCAAGGAGGAGCTCGTCGAGGCCATCGAGGTCCGCGCCGAGCTGGAGGCTTTGGCGGGGCGTCTTGCGGCCGCCCGCAGGAGCGAGGAGTGCCTGGAGACGCTCGAGCGGTTGTACGGAGCGATGAAGGAAGCGGGCGACGCCGGCGATGTCCACGAGCACGCCGTGAGGAATGCCGAATTCCACGCCACGATCGTGGAGGCGGCCGAGAACGCAACCCTCCTCAGGTTGTGGTCGATGCTGGAGCCGTTTCTGCGGACCTATGTGACCGCCTCGATTCCCGGCATCGATCTGCATTGGTTGGCCGAACGGCACCGGAGCATCCTCGATGCGATAAGGGCCAAGGACATCGAGGCTGCCGCCCGGGCGATGCGGCAGCACGCCGCCGAGGCGGCGGACTTCATCGAGGAGTTGGAGGACGCCTAGCGCCCGATGGGCGTGAGGTTGCTGAGAGGTTTGTACGCTTGACGCGCCCCACGGGGCTCGCCGGGGTGAAGACGTCGAAGAGAGTCAACAGAGACGCGAGGAGCACGATGGCACAACTGACCGAAGAGATGTCGGCGGGTCCCGCCCGCCTGCGGGTCGACGTGACCGGACCGGAGGTCCCCGAGCACGTTCTCGACAACATGGACTTCCTCAACTACCGGCTCGCCGACGTGCGGCTGGAGTCCGACGTGACCCTCGGCGATCCCGACATCGTCTGGGATCGCAGCGCTGCCGACCTCTCGGTGACCTGGGACGGTCGCCTGATGCGGTTCGACGGTGACTGGGCGGTCGGTCCGATTCAGAAGGCGATCATCACCGTGCTGTCGCTGAAGCTCGAGGATGAAGGCCTTCATCCCTTCCACTCCGCTGCGGTGCGCTATCGGGACAAGACCGTGCTGCTGCTCGGTGGCGAGTCGAATCACGGCAAGTCGATGAGCCAGATCGAAGCCTGCCGTCGCGGCGGCAGCCTGGTCTCCACCGAGACGACCATCATCGACGACGACGGGGTGGCCGTCACCGGCTCGAAGACGGTCTTCATCAAGTCGCGGGCCAAGGGCACCGAACGGGCCGACAAAGCTGCCCCCGAACGCGGGGCGCAGATCTTCTTCGGCGACGAGATGCCCACCTGGGAGGACTACCCCGAGCCGAGCAATGTCGATGCGGTGGTCGTGCCCGCCATCGACGGCAACTTCGAGCCGAGTCTCGCCGAGATGATTCCGTTCGAGGCCCAGTTTCAGGCCCTGCACTCGGTGCAGAACTACTTCCATCTCAACGAACTGCTCGTGCCGGGGTGGCCGATGCCGATCGTCGACAGCACCGAGCGGCGGCGCAAGCGCGCCGAGTTCGTCGAACGGTTCTGCACCCGGCCCTTCTACATGATCCGGGCCGCGACCCCCCAGGCGCTCATGGACGAGGCCGACAAGGTGATCTGATGCACGCGTTCACCTATGCGAGGCCGACCACGGTCGAAGAGGCGGTGCTCCTCCTCCAGGAGCACGGCGACGACGCCGTGATGCTCGCCGGGGGCACCGACCTCGTGATCGAGCTGCGCAACCGGTGGCGGGAACCGAAGGTCGTGATCGACCTGAAACGGATCGACGAGCTGCGACCGGGGATTCGCGAAGAGGACGGGAAGCTGGTGATCACGGCGTCGACCGTGATGGCCGACATCGTGGCTCACCCCACGGTGCAGCGGTACTTCCCGGCGCTGGCCGAAGCGGCCGACGTCGTCGGCTCCATCCAGATCCGCAATCGGGCCACCCTGGCCGGGAACATCTGCAACTGCTCCCCGGCTGCCGACACCGCCCCGCCCCTGCTGGTGTACGGCGCCGAGGTGGTCGTCGCCGGGCCCGGGAAGGGTCGTCGCCGGGTCCCCATCGACGACTTCATCGTCGGTCCCAAGAAGACCGCGCTGGATCCCGCCGAGCTGGTCGTGGCGATCGAGTTGCCGATCCCCACCGGTCCTACCGGTTCGGCGTACACCCGGATGACCCGGCGGCGAGGCACCGACCTGGCGTCGATCACGATGTGCTGCGGGGTCGATGCCGCCGGCACGACCCGTCTCTCCTACGGGAGCGTGGGGCCTCGCCCGTGGCTGCTCGTCGACGAAACCGGGGTGCTGGCGGATCCTGGAGCGAGTGACGAGGAGAAGGTGCCCATCCTCGAAGCGATGTTCGTCGATGCGAGCCCGTCGCCAACCTCCATGCGATCGGGGCCCGAGTACCGAGTCGCCATGCTGCCGGTGCTGGGGAGAAGAGCGCTCGAGGCTGCCATCGACCGTCTTGCCGGGGTGACGGTATGAGCGACACGATGCAGATCGAAGTCACCGTGAACGGGCGGCTCCGCACGATCGACGTGGCGATGCACCACACGCTGCTCGAGGTCTTGCGAGACGACATCGACTTGACCGGTACCAAGGAGTGCTGCGTCGTCGGTGAGTGCGGCGCGTGCACGGTGATGGTCGACGGGCGGTCGATGAACTCGTGCTTGATGCTGGCCGTCGAGGTCGACGGTTCCGAGGTCATCACGGTCGAGGGCCTGGCGACCGAGGGTCACCTGAGCCGGCTCCAGGAGTCGTTCTTGGATCACGGAGCCGCCCAGTGCGGCTTCTGCATCCCGGGTCAGCTCATGTCGGCCTACGCCCTGCTGCAGAGCAATCCGGACCCGACGGTCGAGGATGTGCACGAAGCCCTGGCCGGGAACCTGTGCCGCTGCGCCGGGTATCAGCAGATCACCGAGGCCGTCCTGGCCGCCGCCGAGGAGGGGAAGCAATGACCATGACCACCGTCGGGGAGTCTCCCCACCGGATCGGAGGCCACAACCGGGTCACCGGGCTCCAGGAGTACGTGGCGGACCTCAAGATCCACGACGCGCTCCACGTGAAGCTGGTGACGATCGACCGTGCTCACGCCCGGATCGTTGCGATCGACACGTCGAAGGCCGAGGAGGTGCCCGGCGTTCAGTTCGTGATGACGGCCGCCGATCTCCCCCAGCCGGTGCCTCGCTTCGGGATGCAGTACCAGGACCGGCCGGTCATCGCCGACGGTGAGGTCAACTACCACGGTGAGCCGGTGGCGGCGGTGGCGGCCGAGAGCATCGACGCCGCCGAGGAGGCGGCACTGCTGGTGCGGGTGGACTACGAGGAGCTCCCGGCCGTGCTCAGCATCGCCGATGCACTCGACCCGGCCTCGCCGCTCGTGCAGGATCCGTCGATTCGGGTCCCCGGTCCCCATGCCGAGACCAACATCCTCTGCGAGTACCACTTCGGGTGGGGCGACGTCGATGCCCAGCGGGCCGATCTGATCGTGGAGAACACCTACGAGTGGCCGATGCAGACCCACTTCGCCATCGAGCCTCACGGGTTCCTGGCGGCGCCGGACGGAGACGGGGTGGCCGTGTGGAGCAGCATCCAGCATCCCTATCAGCTCCAGAAGACCGTGGCCCGGGTCCTCGGACTCCCGCTCGCCAAGGTGCGGGTGTTCGCGCCCGACCCCGGCGGGGGTTTCGGTGGCAAGCAGCACTCGAAGCTGGAACCCCTGATGGCCTTCATGGCCCTGCGGGCGGGCCGGCCGGTGCGCCTGATCCTGAGCCTCGAGGAGACCTTTCAGCTCGTGCGGCGAGCATCGACCGAGATCCACGTCCGGACCGGGTTCAAGTCGGACGGGACGATCGTGTTTCTGGACTTCGTCAACAACTACCTGGGCGGCGCCTACGCCGACACCGCCGACCGGATCACCGCCAAGTCCGGCTACCTCTCGGCCGGTCCCTACCGGACACCGGCGGTGCGCATCCTGTCTCGGGCCGTCCTGTCGCACACGACGCCGGTTCACCCCTACCGGGGCTTTGGGATCCCCCAGGTGAGCTGGGCCAGGGAGCTCAATCTCGACGAGGGCGCCGTGGCGCTCGGCATCGACCGCCTCGAGATTCGGCTGCGCAACCTCGCCAAATACGGTGAGGAGTTCGTTCCCGGCGACACTCCGGCCGACGGTGACTGGGCCGAGACGGTCCGCAAGGCGGCCGAGGAGATCGGGTGGGGCACACCCCTCGAAGAAGGGCGGGGCCGGGGCATCGCCATCGGCGTGAAGTCGGGTCCCACCACCGGGCTCTCCTATGCGACCGTTCGCTTCCTGGCGGACGCCAGCGTCCTGGTGTATTCCGGCACCTCCGACATGGGTCAGGGGGCACGGACGATCTTTGCCCAGATCGCCGGGGAGGAACTGGGGGTACCCCTCGATCGGATCTCCGTGGTGATGGGTGACACCGCCGTCGCCCCCTACGACCAGCAGACTTCGGCGAGCCGATCTTCGGTTCTGATGGGCAACGCCGTCCTCGACGCCTGCCGGGACATCCAGGGCAAGATCCGCGCCATGGCCTCCCGAATCCACGGAGTCGAAGAGTCGGGCATCGTTGTGGATCGTGGAGTGGTGCGGCTTCCCGATGGGGAACGCCCCATCGTCGAGGTGCTCAAGGAAGGGCTCGGGCGAATGGGCGGGGAGCTCGTCGGCAACGGCGAGAGCCGCAAGGACGCCGTCCCCGAGCACCCCCTGGGGGGCACGGCCGCCTTCTTCGAGTTCAACTGCACGACCTGTGAGGTGGAGGTCGACCCCGAAACCGGGGAGACGACCATCCTGCGACACGTCACCGTGGGTGATGTGGGCCTGGCTCTCAACCCGGCACAGGTCAAGGGTCAGGACGAGGGGGCCGCGGTCATGGGCCTCGGCCACGCCCTGATGGAGCACATCATCACCGACGGTGAAGGCCGGGTCCGCAACCTCGGGGCCATCGACTATCGGATTCCCACGAGCAAGGACCTTCCCATCGAGTTCATCAGCAAGACCGTCGAGAACGCCGATGGTCCGGGGCCCTACGGGGTCAAGGGCATCAGCGAGGGAAGCCTTCTGTGCACCGCACCGGCGGTCGCCTCAGCGGTCAGGGACGCCACCGGGGCGGTGATCCGTGATCTTCCGCTCTCGCCGGAACGGGTGTGGAAGGCGATGAAGGAGCAGGAGCGAGCATGAGTGGCATCCAGCACGTCGGGCCGGTCGGGGACCTCCCGGCCGCCAAGGTCGTCGAAGCGGCGCAATTCGTGAAGGAAGGCCGGTGCTACTCGCTGGCGACGTCGCGGTTCCCCGGCATGCCGCTCTTCCCCGGCCACCCCCCGTTCCAGGTGCTCAACTACCGGACCCCACCCGGGATCCGGGCGGGAGAGCTGCAGCCGTGGGGTCCCCCCAACGAGGCCGGGTTGGGCTACATGGCCGAGTACGTGATGGCGACGTCGCACTCGGGTGCGCACGTGGACGCCCTCGGTCACATGACGGTGGGGGACGACAACCATTGGTACGGGGGCGGCAACACCGCCGAGCATCTCACCGATCACGGACCGACTGTCGGCGATGCCGAGCACCTGCCGCCGTTCTTCACCCGGGGTGTGCTCCTCGACCCTCCCAGCCATCGGGGTGTCGAGGCCCTGGACGCCGGCGACCCGGTGGGCGCCGACGAACTGCAGGCGGTCGCCGAAGCCCAGGGTGTCGAGGTTCGACGGTGGGACGTGGTGCTCATCCGCACCGGCTATCTCAAGTACTGGCCCGACGCCGAAGCCATGGCCGCCCACAAGACGGCGGGACCCGATCTCTCTGCTGCCGAATGGCTCCTGGAGCGGGGCGTGGTCGCCACCGGCACCGACACCGAGACCTACGAGGTTCAGCCGGCCCCCGATCGTGGGAAGCCGGCCAATCCTCAGCCGGTTCACACCAAGCTGTTGATCGAGAACGGGATCTATCTCCTCGAGAGCGTGTACCTGGAGGAGATCGCCCGTGATCGCGTCTACGAGTTCCTCTTCGTGATGCTCCCGGTCAAGATCCGGGGTGCCACCGGCTCGATGGTCGATCCGCTGGCGGTGGTCTGAGATGGAAGGCCACATGAAGGCCCTGGTCCTCACCGGCCCGGGGGAATACTCGATCCAGGAGGTCCCGGTGCCGGAGCCGGGGCCGAACGAGGTGTTGTGTCGGGTGCGGGCGGCCACCATCTGCGGAACCGACGCCCACCTCATCCGGGGGGACTATCCCGGCTTCTGGCCGCCCGGCTATCCCTTCACGCCCGGTCACGAGTGGGCCGGCGAGGTGGTGGCCCTCGGCGAGGGGGCGGGTGCGCTCGGGTGGTCTGAGGGTGATCGGGTCGGAGGGACATCGCACGATGCCTGCGGCTTCTGCCAGAAGTGCGTCGAAGGCCGCTACAACCTGTGCGACAACTACGGGAGCACCGAGGTTCATCGCCACTACGGCCACAACTGGCAGGGGGCCTTCGCCGAATACGTGGTGCACGGGATCAAGTCGGTGTTCCACCTCCCCGACGCACTCGACTTCGTACAGGGGGCTCTCCTCGACTCGGCTTCGGTTGCCCTCCACACCGCCAACCGGGGCCGGATCCGTCCCGGCGACCTCGTTGCGGTGGTCGGCCCGGGACCCCTCGGCCTGCTGGCCGCCGACGCCGCCAAGGCGACCGGAGCCGGCCGGGTGATCGTGGTCGGCCGGGGCGAACGGCTCGCCAAGGCCGCAGGGATGGGCTTCGAGACCGTCGACTACACCGAGCACGATCCGGTCTCCGCGGTGATCGCGGCCACCGGGTGCCTTGGGGTCAACGTCGCCCTGGATTGCGCCGGGGTGCCGGATTCCTTCCGGTGGTCCGTCGGCATGCTTCGTCGCGGCGGTCGGGCCGCCGCGGTCGGGATCCCCATCGAAGACGTGGGCATGTCGCTCCAGGACCTCGTGCTCTACGAGAAGGAGCTCGTCGGGGTCAGAGCGTCGGCCGGTGAGATGCGCCACGTGATTCCGTTGGTGGCCGACGGACGGATTCGGGTCAAGGAGCTGCACACCCACACGTTCAGCCTGGATCAGTTCGGGGAGGCGCTCGACACCTTCAACGAACGGCGGGGCGGGGCCCTCAAGATCGTCATCGAGCCCTAGCCGTGGGCTCCTCACGACCTCCGGGGGGAGAAGAGGTCCGCTTTCCCACCGCCGACGGAATCTCTCTCGAGGGGGTTCGCTTCGGCGAGGGTTCGGTGTGGGTGGTGCTCGGCCACATGCGCCCCGCCGACATGACCTCGTGGTTCGACTTCGCCGCGGTGGCCGCCGATCAGGACCTCACGGCGCTCACCTACAACAACCGCGGCTACGGGGCCTCGGGGGGCGTCCGGGAGGAGTACGACGTGGGGACCGACGCCCTGGCGGCGATCCATTTCGCTCGAAGGAGCGGCGCCGAGGCGATCTTCTACGTCGGTGCGTCGATGAACGGCACCGCCGCACTCCACGTCGGCGCCCGGGAGGACCTGGCCGGTGTCGCCAGCCTGTCGGGGGTGCCCTCCTTCGCCGGTGCCGACGGCATGGGGTCGGTCGGCGCCGTCGCCGCTCCCAAGCTGTTCGTGGCCGCCCGGGACGACGGGGACAAGTGGGAGTTCGCCGAGGCCTTCTATCGGGCCTCGGCGGAGCCGCGCACTCTCCTCCTCTTCGACGAGGGAGGTCACGGCACCGCCATGTTCGACGCCAACGAAGCCGAGCTCACTCGAGCGCTGCTCGAGTTCCTGGTCGCCTAGGCGATCACCGGCTCCAAGCATTCGGCCAGGGCTCCCAGCTTGGCGGGCTCGAAGGGTGCCGAGAACTGGGCGATGACGTGGTGTGCCCCGGCGTCCCGGTAGCGGGCGGCCAGTTCGGCGAACTCACCCGGATCACCATCGGCCTTCATCTTCACCGAAATCTCGATCTCGGCGGGGTCCCGGCCGACGTCGGCACAGTGGCGGTGGAGGACCTCGAGCTTGTGGGCCAGCACCTCCGGCTCGCCGCCGGGGAGATTCCACTGGTCGGCCCAGCGTGCCGCGATCCGCAGCGTCCGCTTCTCGCCGACGCCGCCTATCACGATCGGGGGGCGGGGCTGCTGGATCGGCTTGGGGTCGCATCGGGCGTTCCGAAGCGTGTGAAACGGACCCTCGAGATCGGTGACCTCCCTGGTGAGGAGCGAGTCCACGATCTCGCAGGTCTCCTCGAGGCGGTCGAAGCGCTCCTTCCAGGAAGGCAGCGGGATGTCGTAGGCGACGTGCTCCTCCTCGGCCCACCCGGTCCCCAAGCCGATCTCCAGCCGCCCTCCGGAGATCACGTCCAAGGTGGCCGCCATGTTGGCCAGCACGGCGGGATGGCGGTAGGTGTTGCCGGTGACGAGGATCCCGAGTCGGGCCCGCTGCACGATGCCGCTCAGGGCGGCCAGCATCGTCCACCCCTCGAAGACCGGCCCCGATCCGCTCCCCATCAGCCCGGGCTTGCCACCCCCGACGATGGGGAGGAAGTGGTCGTAGGTCCATCCGGCGTCGTAGAGGGAGATGCGGTCGCCTTCCTTCCAGAAGTCGAGGATCGGCTGCCACTCGCTGTTCTGGGGTCGGGTCTTGAACGACGCTCGCATCTGACCTCCTAGGTGATCGGGACGAGGGAGCGCTGCCGAGCCTCGAACCGGGCGGTGTGGGTGTACCCGGCGTCGAGGGCGGCGCGGCGCAGTTCGGCATGGCCCCAGCCCGCCTGTTCCGGGACGTGGCCGTCGCTGGCAAAGGTGATGTCCAAGCCGGCTTCCTTGAACATCCTCACCAGGGTCGGACCCGGGTAGATCTCCTCAACGGGGTGGCGGAGTCCGCCGCTGTTGAGCTCGACGGCGACGCCGCTGCGCTTGGCCGCGGTGACGAACTCGGCGTAGAGGTCGACGGGTTCCGGATCGAGCCGGTGGCCCAGGTACTTGACCCGGTCCACGTGGGCCACGATGTCGACGGCGCCCGAGGCGGCGAGTTCCGTCTCCAATGCGAAGAACTGCTCGTAGACCCGACGGTGCCCGAGCCGTTCCCACTCGCTGATCGAGTGGGTTCGGTCGAACCACCATCCTTCGATCCAGTGGATCGAACCGATCAGCACGTCCCACGGGTAGGGGGCGATGAAGTCGAGGACCGCCTCGATGGAGTCCGGGAAGAAGTCCACTTCCAATCCGAGCAACACCGGGAGACCGGCGTCCTTGGCCCCCGAGATCGCTTCGACGTAGCGCTCCAGGGACATCGTGCGGTCGGCCCGGATGTCGTCCTCGGTGTGGAAGGCGACCTCGGGATCGTCGGCCTTCTCCCAGAACGGTCCCAGGAGCTCGGTCGACTCGACACAGCGGTAGAGGTGCTCGGTGAACGCCAGTTCGGCGAGCCCGCGCCCGGCCGCCGTCTCCACGAACCGTTCGATGTGGTCGAGGGGGTACGTCTCGGGGGGGATGGGGACGGCTCGGTCCCGCCGATGCGGGTAGAGGTGGAGGTGGGAGTCGCTCATGCCGTTGCTCCCGACACCACCGCCATGCCCCCGTCCCGATCGGTGATCCACACCCACACCATGATCACCGTCGCCAGCGCCAGCGCCCCCGCCGTGCTCCACCAAGCGGCCTCGTAGGAGACGTGCTCGGCGAGCAACCCGAAGAGGGCCGGCCCGGCGGCGGCCCCGACGTAGGTCCCGGTGTGGGCGATCCCGGTGGCGGCGGCCGGGGCCTCCGGGTTGGCGCTCACGACGGCGAAGGTGAGGAGACCCGACCATCCCCAGCCGCCGATGAAGCCGATGAGGCTGCCGGCGACGACCCAGCCTCGCCCGCCGATGGCCACCACGATGAGGCCCAGCGTTCCCGCCGCCAGCAGCGCGGCGATCCCGGGGAGGCCGGCCTGCTGGCGCCGGTCGATGAGCCAGCCGGCGATGAGCCGGGTCACGATGCCGGCGCTGCTCCCGAGGGCCAGCAGGAGGCCGGCGGTGCCCTCGGCGAAACCGATATCGACGGCGTAGACGACCACGAAGGAAGCCAGGGAGTCGACGGCGCCGATTCCGAGCGCGGCGGCGACGGCGAGAAGGGCCAGGGTTCGCAGCGGGGTCCTCACCCGTGCCGAGTGATGCGGTGTTCGCCCCCCCGGCACGGGGGCTGCCCGCCGTTCCGAAGGCACGGCGACGGCCGCCGCCACGGCGAGTGCCGCAGCCGTCACGAACGCCCAGCGCCAGCCCACGGTGAGTCCGAAGACGGGCACGGCGAGGCCGCCGAGCATCGTCGCTCCCGGAACGGCCACGTGCTGCACGCCGAAGAGGAAGCCGTACTTCTCGGGAGGGACCGACCGGGCGAGGGCGAGGTTGGCCGAGGACTTCGAGGCGGTGGCCGTCAGTCCTCCCACGACGAAGAGGAGCCCGATGACCCAGGCCTCCCGGGCGACGAGGGCGATGGCGATCAGGGTGAAGGCACTGCCGAGAGCCGCGGCGCGCAGCACCTCCGACCAGCCTCGCCATTCGGCCACTCGCCCCAGGGGAGCCGATCCCATTGCTGAGACGCCGAAGTAGATGCCGAAGAGGCCGCCCAACTCGGCGAGGTCGAACCCGAGGTCCTCGGTGATCTGGACGGCGAGGGCCCCGGTCATGAATCGAGGGAGGACGGCGACTCCGGCAATGGCAACCGCGGCTGCTGCGACCGACCATCGGATCTCGCCGGCGGGTCGGGGGACGTCCGGCTCGGGGACGGCTTGGCCGCTCACCCGGCGGCGGTCATCTTGTCCCAGAGCGACGCCGCATTGAGGTTCATGATGTGATCCATCATGTACTCCTGGCCGATGTCGACCGGGTAGCGATCCTGAAAGTTGACCCGCTCGATGGTCTCGTCCCGGCTCCAGCCCTCGGCCACTGCGGCGGCGACGGCGCTCACCCAGTCCAGGAGGTTGCTGCGCTGGGTGTCGAGGTAGTCCTTGGGCTGCACCGGGCCGTGTCCGGGGAGGATGTAGTCGATGTCGAGGGTGCGGATCCGCTCCAATGCCGTCAGCCAGCCGTCGACGTCGGAGGTCATCAGCCATGTCTGGCACTCGCTGAAGATCGTATCGCCGGTCATCACGACCTTCCTGTCGGGCACGTAGACCGCCACCTGGCCCGGAGTGTGGCCCGGGGTGTGGAGGAGCTGGAAGACGGTGTCGCCCACCCGGAGCTCCACGTCGCCGGTGAAGACGATCGCCGGCCGGTTCATGTCCTGTTCGTAGACGTCCCGCTCGGGGAAGATCGCCGCTCCCTCGGGATCGTCGGTGGGGATGGCCTCCTTGGCGTATTCGAACGGGTCGAGGTCGGCACCGACCACCATGAAGTTGTCATCGACGCCCTGGTGAGCGATCACCGGGAAGTCCCCCTTGAAGTAGTAGTTCCCGAAGATGTGGTCGACATGGTGCTCCGTGTTGATCAGGTAGCGGATCGGCCCGTGCTCTTCCGCTGCCTTGCGCATCGCTACGGCCTTCGTCGGGAGCTGGGGGGTGTCGACGACGACGACTCCGTCGGAGGTGACGACGAAGCTCGGGTTGCATCCCCGGATCGTGGTGTCGGTGAACACGTTGTCGGTGACCTTCTGCATCGCTCTCATCCTTGTCTCGTCTGCTGGTTCTTACTGGGTCGCCGTCAGCCCACCGTCGATGGTGAGGATCTGCCCGGTGATGAACGAGGACGCCTCCGAACAGAACAGCAGCACGGCTCCGAACAGGTCTTCCGGTTGGCCGACGCGCGCCACGGGAATCCGCGACACCAGGGCCTGCTTGAACTCGGGGTCATCGAGCAGCATCGCCACCTGCGGGGTGTCGACGAAGGTGGGGGAGATGGCGTTGACGGTGATCCCGTGCTCCGCCCACTCGGTGGCCCACTGGCGGGTCAGCGAGTCGATGGCGCCTTTGGCGGCGACGTAGGCCGAGTACCCGGCGTTGATGCCCAACTGGCCTCTCACCGAGGAGATGTTGAGAACCCGCCCCCCGCGCCCGCCTTCGATCATGGCCCGAACGGCGGCCTGGGTCGGCAGCAGGGTGCTTCTCACGTTCAGTTCGTAGATCCAGTCCCACTCGGCGCGCGGGTACTCCTGGGCCGCGAAGAGGACCTTGCCGGCGCCGCCGCCGATGGCGTTGACGATGATGTCGACTCGTCCGAATCGCTCCAGAGTCGCGGCAATGCAGCCGTCGGCATCAGCCTCGCTGGTCATGTCGCCCTCGACGGCCAGCGCCTCTGATCCGGCGTCGCGGACCTTGTCGGCCGCATCCTCGAGCGTGGCGAGGGTCCTGCCGACGACCGTGACGCGCGCCCCGGCCCCGGCCAGCGCCCGGGCGAGCTCGGATCCGATGGCTCCGCCTCCTCCGGGGATCACGGCCACCTTCTCTTCGAGCCGGAAGCCGCCTAGGACGTCCATGTCGCCTCCTCCTTCGCCGATTGTCCGCCGCTCCGGTGCAAGGGCCGCATCACGCTATCGCGCCCCGACCAGGGCTTTGATGTCGGCCGCCGTCTTGTCGATAGAGATCCCGTACTTCTCCAGGAGGGCGTCGTTGGGCCCCGACTCCCCGAAGGTGTCGGCGAGCCCGATCCGCTTGACCGGCACCGGGTGGTGCTCCCCCAGGGTCTCGGCAACGGCCCCGCCGAGCCCGCCGATGATCGTGTGCTCCTCGGAGGTGATCACGAAGCCGGTCTTCCGGGCGGCGGAAACGATTCCCTCTATGTCGAGCGGTTTGATGGTCGGCACGTGCACCAGGTGGACGTCGATGCCGTCGGCGGCCAGTTGCTCGGCGGCCTCGTAGGCCCGGGTCGTCTGCACCCCAGACGAGAACACGGTGACGTCGTTGCCCTCCCGCACCGTCTTCACCGCGCCCAGCTCGAACCGGTAGGAGTCGTCGAAGAGGATCGGGGTGTCGGGCCGGGTGAGGCGCAGGTAGACCGGCCCGTCGTACTCGACGATCGCGGCGATCGCCTGGCGGGTCTCCACCTCGTCGGCGGGGGCGACGACCACCATGTTGGCCATCGCCCGCATGATGGCGACGTCGTCGAACATCAGGTGGGTCTTTCCGGTCATGCCCGCCAGCAGGCCGGCATAGCCGCCGGTGATCTTGACGTTCAGCTTGGGCTGGGCGATGAGCACCCGGATCGAGTCGAGCGCCCTGGCGACGGCAAAGCAAGCAAACGTCGAGACGAACGGAACGAACCCGACGGTGGCCATCCCGGCTGCCACGCCGAGCAGGTTCTGCTCGGCGATGCCCATCTGGAAGAAGCGATCAGGGTGGGCGGCCTCGAAGATGTCGGCTCTCGTCGAGCTGCCGAGGTCTCCGTCGAGGACCACGATGCGCGGATCGCTCTCGGCGAGCTCGGCGACGGTCTCGCCGAACGCCACCCGCAGCGCCTTGCCTTCGGGGAGGGTCATGCCGCACCTCCCTGCTCACCGAGTTCCGAGAGGGCGGTGGCCAGCTCCTCGTCGCTGGGCACCCGGCTGTGCCACGTGAAATCGTTCTCCATGAACGAGACGCCCTTTCCCTTGACCGTGTGGGCGATGATCGCCGCCGGCCCTCCGGTGTGGTCGCGGGCCCGTTCGATCGTCTCCAGGATGCTGCCCATGTCGTGGCCGTCCATCTCGAACACCGTCCAGCCGAATGCCGACCAGCGGTCGGCGAGCTGGTCACCGGTGTAGGGGGGCAGCCGGTGGTCGACCGAGTCGCCGTGCCATCCGAACTGCTGCAGCTTGTTGTGGTCGACGATGGCGACCAGGTTGTCGATCCCGTATCGCTCGGCGACGTGAGCTCCCTCCCAGACGACGCCTTCGTTGCACTCGCCGTCGCCCAGCATCACGTAGGTGGTGAAGTCCTTCCCGGCGGCCCGGGCTCCGAGGGCGATGCCGAGCGCTCCGGAGAAGCCGAGGCCGAGAGAGCCGGACGACATGTCGATCCCGGGGGTTCCCACCATGTCGGGATGCCCCTGGAGGCGGGAATCGATGGCGTCGAAGGTGGCCAGCTCGTCGGTCGGGAAGTAGCCGCGCATGGCCAGCACCACGTAGAGGGCGATCGAGGAGTGGCCTTTCGAGAGCACGAACCGGTCCCGGTCGGGCCAGTCGGGCTCGTCGGGGCGGATGTTCAGGATCCGGAAGTAGAGGGCGATCAGCATGTCCGTGGCCGACAGGGGGCCGCCGAGGTGCCCGCCGTGGGCGCCGGCGATCGTGCGCACGATGTGGGCCCGCGCCCGACGGGCCAGGCCCTCCAGTTCGGCGACGTCGGGGCCGGCGAGGCTCGTGTCCTTGCTCACTGCGACCTCCTCGCGGTCAGTCGTCGTTGTCTTGTTCGTAGGATCCGGGCACCACGGGGGGGGAGAAGGAGGTCACCATCTCGAGGGGACCAGGGCCGTGGGAGACCGTGGCATGGTGCAGCCCGATTGGGATGTAGACGGCGGTCCCCGGTTCCAGTGCCACGGTGCCGTCGGGGGTGACCAGCTCGCCGTGACCCGAGATGATGTAGATGCATTCCTCCTGGGTGGGATGGACGTGCCCCGGAGGAGCCGATCCTTCGGGAAACGTCGAGAAGCCGATCGTCAGGTTCTGGGCCGGGGTGTTCTCGGGGCCGATGTACAGGTACCAGTCCCGCCCCGGGAGGTGGTGGACCTCGACCTCGTCGCGACGAACTGCCTTGACCATGCGCCTCCCCTTTGAGCTGGTGGAAATCATCGATTATCGACTATTCGAACGATACGCCCCGGCGCCGGGGGGCGTCAACCGGGGCCGGGCGTTGTGGTGCACGGCTTTTCGAGGCCGGATCGGCGCCCCTTGCGGCGGTGGGGTCACCCGGGCGGAACGTCGGGAGAGCACCGCCAAGTCGGCTCCCACCGATCGGCCGACGGAGCCCGCCGATCGCCAGCCAACGCCACCTGGTCAACGGCGGGGCGCCGATCCCTGTGCATCCGTCGGTTTCTCCCGGCGGGACGTCACGGGATCTCGTGACCGGCGGCTCAAGTGACTCCCCTCTCGGGGTGACCCCAGGTTCCGTCCCAGGGCCCGACCGTTTCGCATCCGGGAGTCGATCGGCACACCTCCACCAGGCTCGCCGAGACGGCTATCTCGGTCAGGCTGAGCGTGTCGCGAATCCGAACGATCCCGGCCTCCTCCGGTCGCACCCCGGGAACAGCCCGGGTGGCGGCGTCGATGGCCTCCTCGTCGGTGGGGAGGGCGATGGGGATCCGACCGCAGGCCAGTGATCCGGCGGTGACCGAGTTCACCCACGTCGCCTCCCGGTCGATCTGGTCGAAGGCCCGCTGGGTGATGAGGTCGGCCAGGCCGATCCCGTGGGCGTTGCCCCCGGTCTGCGGCGTGAGCCCGAGCACCACGATGCGGGTGATGCTCGGACCGTCGAACTCGGGGAGCGCCACCCCGAGCTCACCCCGTCCGGTGATGTTGGCGTCCATGCCGATCCCGCTGATGTTCTTACCGAAACGCTCCACGACCAGCACGTCGACCTCGGGCATCAGGAGCCGGGGCATGAGGCGGCGAGCCTCCTCGAGGAGCTCCTTCTCGCGGGCCACGATCCCGGCAGCCGGAACGGCCTCGATGATCGCCGTCTCCTCGAAAGCGTTCTCCACGATCCCGAGGCCGAAAGCCACCCGGCCGGTCCTGAGGATGGCGGCTCCGGCTTCGAGGATGAGCCGATCGAAGACCCCGTAGCCCTCGTGGTGGAGACGGCGGGCACCGGCGTGCTTGCCGAGGCCGATCGCCAGCATCTTGCACAGCCCACTCTCGATCGGTCCGCGGAACCCGGTGTGGGGCTTGATCCGATTCACCGGCACGACCAGCTCGGCCTCGCGCCACGCGATCGAGTCGAAGAACAGGGGAGTGTCATGGCCGTGGGCGGAGGCGACCGACCCGATCTCCTCGACGTCCATGCTGCTGCGGATCGGGGCGCCGACCGTCTCCTCGGTCACCCCGAGGTGGGCCAACACCGCCCGCTGTCCCTCGGCGGTGGCGCCGCCGTGCGACCCCATCGCCGGAACGATGAACACCTCAGCGCCGAGATCACCCAGGCCGGCCACGGTGGCGGCGACGAGTGCGGGCAGGTCTGCGATGCCCCTGCTCCCGACGGCGACGGCGACCCGGCTTCCGGGGGGAACGGTGGCGGCGACCTCGGCCCGTTCCAACTCGGACCGCACCGCACCCGTGACGTCCTCGAGCCGGGGCCGGGGGAAGTGCTGGACGACGCGGTGCATGGGTCGACAGTACCGAAGCCGCCGACGGTGGTCCGCGGGACCCCTCGGAGAGGGCCGAAGGTCCCCGTCGGGTCGCGGGTCTTCACCGGTAGCGTGCCATCGACGGCTCGTCGAGAGAGGGGGTCGGGGGTGGTGCCGAGCGGCAGGGGACCCGCCGCAAACCGGATTGACGGGCTCCGGCCCATCAACGTACTATCGATTATCGATGAAGCGCGGTCACGGGCTGTGGAGGTCGGGTCCCCCGCTGCGGCGGCATGGGTCGGGTGGCCGATCGCTCCCGCCGGGTACCTCCCGACACGGGGACGGCTCTTCCCCGGGATCGATTCCGGTGCGGAAGCGGGAATCGATCCGGTGCCGACCCGGATCTCGTTTGGAGCCGGTCGCAGATCGCGAGGCCGAAACCCCTTCGTGGGTCGAGCCGTGATCCCGAGGAGCGGTCTGTGATGGATCTGCTGGGCGACTCGCTCGTCATCGGCCTCACCCAGTACGCCCCCCTGATCCTGGCCGCCATGGGCTTTGCTCTCATCTACCGCCTCTCCGGGCTCATCAACGTGGCTTTCTCGGAGACGATCACCCTGGGGGCCTACATAGGGGTGTGGATCAACACCACCTTCGGGCTCAACTTCTATGCCGTCCTGCTGCCGGCGGGGGTGGGCGCCGGGTTGATCAGCGTGGGCACCTACTTCGCCGTGTTTCGCCCCGCCAAGCAGCGGAACGTCGGCATGCTCGAGATGATCATCATCTCCTTCGGGCTCTCGGTGTTCCTGCGCCACGGTCTGCAGTTCATCTTCGGGTACCCGGTTCGCTTCTTCGACGTGCCTCCCCCCGACACGATCAGGGTGCTCGGGGTGGGGGTGTCGACCTTCCGGCTCCTCGCTCTCGGCAGCGTGATCGCACTCGCCCTGGGCCTCTTCTGGTTCATCCAGAAGTCCGGGCTGGGCCTCCAGATCCGGGCCCTGGCCGGAGACGAGGACCTGGCCCAGGCCAGCGGGATCCGCCCGTTGTTCGTCACCGTGCTGATCTGGTTCATCGGCGGCGCCGCCGGCGGACTCGCCGGTGCCTTCCTGGGCGTCAACTCCAATGTGGCGCCGCTGCTGGGATGGCGCCAGTTCCTCTTCATCTTCCTGGTCGTGATGGTCGGAGGCGTCAAGAACATCGGCGGGGTGATCGTCGCCGGAGCCGCCGCCGGGATCGCCCTGGCGGCCATGACGCTTGAACTCGGCCAGGTGCTCTACGCCCAGCTCATTCTCATCACCGCCTTCGTGGTCATCCTCAAGATCCGGGGACGGAGAGCCGTCGAAGTGGAGAAGGTCTGATGAACCTCGACTGGCTCGATGCCTTCCTGCTCTTCGGACTGTTCACCGTCGTCATGTATGCGGGCCTGGGATTGCTCCTGCACCTGCAACTCGGCCTGGCCCGTATCGCCAATTTCGGCATCGTCGGGTTCTGGGGTCTGGGAGCCTATGCCTTCGGTATCTTGCTCACCAAGGTCGACTGGCCGTTCGGTGATCCCTGGCCTTTCCTGATCTCGATGGTCTTCGGGATGGTGGTCGCCGGGGTCGCCGGTCTCCTGGTCGGTTGGCTCATCGCCGACCTCGAAACCGAAGGCGTGCTGGTGGGCACCCTCGGCTTTGCCACTGCGGTGTGGATCCTGGCGACCACCGAACAGGGCCTCACCGGTGGTGCACTCGGCATGGGCGGCTTGCGCTTCCCGTTCGACATCGGTTCGGTGAAGGCCAACGAGACGCTGTGGTTCGTGATCCTCACTCTGGTGGTCGCCGCCATCCTCTATTACGTGTGGCGGGTGCATCGCTCGCCGTACGGGCGGCTGCTCGTGGCAGTCGGCGACAACGAACCCCTGGCCCGCAGCCTCGGCAAGCCCACGTTCCAGGCCAAGTTGTGGCTGTTTGCGGTCGGGTCGGCGGGGATGGGGCTCCTCGGGATCTTCTACGGGGTGATGGTGCACCTGCTGATCCCCGAGGGCATCACGATCAACGTCACCCTGGCCGCGATGGTGGGCCTGGTGCTCGGCGGCACCGTTCGGGTTTGGGGGGCGATCGTGGGAGTCGTCCTCACCGTGGGGTTCTTCGACATCGTCGTGCAGTCGTATCTGCCGTTGCCCCGTTCCTGGTACACCCAGGCGATCCCGGTTCTGCGCGAAATGGTGTTCGGTGCCGCCCTGATCGTCGTCCTGCTGATCCGGCCGTTCGGGATCCTCGGCGGCATGCGGCGCGACAAGCTGCTGCGGAGAATGCATGGTGAATGACGTCGTGGAGTCCCCGGTGTCGCGCCCTCAGATCAAGGTCGAGGGAGTGGTGAAGAGCTTCTCGGGCCGAGTCGTCGTCGACATCGACGAGCTGCTGCTCGGCGATCGGCCGATTGAAGGCCTCATCGGGCCCAACGGAGCCGGCAAGACCACGTTGATGCGGATGATCATGCATTCAACGAGGCTGGACAGCGGGAAGGTCACCCTGCTCGACAACGGCCGTGAGACGGTGCTGTCCTCGCTGCCCACCCACCGGATGGCTCACCTCGGGGTGGTGAAGAGCAACCAGGTCATCATGGACTTCGAGCAGCTCACCATCTGGGACTCGCTCCTGCTGTCGTTGGCCCGGTCCGGTCAGGAGCGACCCCACCGGATCTTCGCGGAACGCCAGCTGTTCGGTGATCGCGGCGACCGGGCCAGGGAGTACCTGGATTTCTTCGGGTTCGCCGACCCGTGGGGATACGCCCAGTCGGCCGGGGAGAAGAAGCTCCTCGACATCGTGCGGTGCTTGCTGCTCGAGCCCCGATTCCTGCTGCTCGACGAACCGACCGCCGGGCTGCCCGATGAGCTGACCGACAAGGTGATGGAAGTCATCCGAGAGTTGGCCGCGGCGGGGACTGCCGTGGTCATCGTCGAGCACGACCTCAACGTCATCTGGAATCTCAGCGATGAGGTCCACTTCATGGCGGAGGGCAGCGTGATCCTGCGCGGCGATCCACAGAAAATCCGCGAGCACCACACCGTGGTCGAGAAGTACCTGGGGGAGGGTCATGTCTGAAACCCCGATGCTTCAGGTCGACGCCATCCGCAGCGGCTACCACGGAGTGACCGTGATCAAGGGGCTCGACTTCGAGGTGGGCGACGAGGTGTTCGCCGTGCTGGGCGCCAACGGTGCGGGCAAGACCACGCTGCTGGCGACCCTGGCCCGGCTCATCCCGCTCATGGCGGGAACCATCCGGTTCCAGGGCGAAGACGTGTCGGCTCTGCCTCCGTTCGAGACCGCCGCCCGGGGCATCGGGTACGTTCCTCAGGAGAGAGGCACGTTTCCCGAGTTGAGCGTCTCCGAGAACCTCATGATCGGGGGGATGATCGGCAAACGCCCTCAGGAGGAGCGGATGACCGAGGTCTTCGAGCTGTTTCCCGACCTCAGGGACCTCGAAGACCAGCAGGCGGGCACCCTCAGCGGCGGAGAGTCGCGTATGTTGGCATGTGGAAGGGCATTGATGCAGGATCCGACGCTTCTCCTCCTCGACGAGCCGACCGCCGGTCTCTCACCGCTCTACGTCGACATGTTCTTCGAGAAGATCACCGAGATTCACCAGACCAGGGGCGTCGGCATCGTCTTGGCCGAACAGAACGCCACCAAGGCGCTCGAAGTTGCGGACCGGGTGATGGTGCTGAGCCTCGGGGAGGCCTTCCTCTTCGAGGAGGCCGACAAGCTGACCACCGAGCAACTCAAGGAGGGTTACCGGATCTGATCAAGGAGGGTTACCGGATCTGTCCGGTTCCGATGCAAGCGACACACGGGAGGAAATGACAGCATGCGAACGAGAAAGCTGGGGAAGGTACTGGCACTGCTGCTGGTGCTGTCCCTGATCGCCGCCGCGTGCGGTGATGACGATGATGCCGCCGACACGACGGCTGCGGCGGAGACGACGGCTGCGGCGGAGACCACTGCCGCGCCCGCCGGGAACGTGGTCGTGTGCGAACTGGCCTATTACACCGGCGAGTTCGCCCCGTACGGCCCGTCCCTCACCGCGGACGTCAGGTTCCCGATCGAGGAGGTGATCAACCTCGACCCGCCGCTGGGCAGGACCTGGGAGTTGATCCCCGAGGACATCGGGACGGTCGGTGAGGGTCAGGCGGCCCGTACCTGCCTCGAGCAGCACGGTGCCGAGGTCCTGGTGAGCGCCGCCCACGGCTATCGGCCGTACCGCTCCTGGCTGCAGGAGTGGCTGGCTGAGAACGACTCGCCGCTGATGCCGACGGTGCACGGCGGCACGATCCCCGGCAACCTGGGCGGGGTCGGCACGGAGCCGATCTTCCGGGCGCAGGGCCTCGATGAGGCGTTGGGCATGACCGGTGTGCTCTACGCCGAGGACATCGGCGCCGCCAACATCGTCATCTTCGCCACGCAGGTGGAGGGCTTCCAGTTGGCCGCCAGCGCCGCCGAAAAGACCGCCGAGGCGGTTGGCATCGAGGTCCTGGCACGCATCGATGTTCCCGCCGAGCAGGCCTCCTATCGGGCCGAGGCGGAGCGGGTCGCCGAGCTGGCCCCGGACGCCGTCATCATTCAGGCGGGTTCGGTGGAATCGGCGTCGTTGATCAACGACGTCACCGAGGCCGGCGGCTCGACCCACTGGATCGGTGAGACCGGCTGGGTGCAGCCCGAGTTCTATGCCGGGCTGAGCGAGACGGCCTTCGCCGAGCAAGCGAGCATCGGGTATGCGGCCTTCACCGGTCGCTTCGACAACGATGCGTGGGCGTTCTTCCAGCCGCTGTGGGACGGGACCGACGGCTACGGCTCGGGGACCGACTTCGGCGACGCCACGGGGAACTATCACTACACGACGTACGACCTGTTGGTGCAGACGGCGCTGGCCGTCGAGTACGCCGGCTCGTACGCCGCGAGCACGTGGGCCCCGGCGATGTTCGCCGTCGGTGACCCGCCGGGAACGATGTGCTACACGTACGCCGACTGCCTGGCGGAGATCCGTGCCGGCAACGACATCGACTACGAGGGTGTCACCGGCTCCGGCTCGTACACCCCGGGCGGCGTCAACGACGTCACCCAGGCCTACTCACCGCTGAATGCGGACGGTTCGTTCGGTGACGCAGTGGTCATCGATCCGGCCCGTGCGCTGGAAGTGATCGACCTGATCGCAGTCGAAGCAGACTGCTCGAGCGGCGAGTGCGAGTGGTAGAGAACGGATAGCCGACCGAGTGAACCAGGAGGCGGCAGCGGGCGACCC